>CAYXHZ010000005.1:0-101251 GCA_964465065.1 uncultured Clostridia bacterium | reverse complement strand
CGGGCACGGAAGTGGTAATGTCTGCCCTCTTGATCGTACGTACACCCAGGTTCGGTTTTTTCTGGTGCTATCGGGCTTTCCGGGCACACTGGCAAAGCGCCGGTTACGACAGCCGGGTCATAGCCCTCTAACGCAGTTTTGAGAATTGCGGCAACCGTACCGCCATCGAATCGGGACAATAAGAAGATGATATGAAATACCCAGCTTGGGTCGTACTGAAATGATTCCGCATCGTATTCTTCGTCAGTCTGACCCAGTGCCGTGAGTCTATGACCAAACGAAACGAGCGTCTGATAGAGAAACAGCCACTTGATGACCCAGCTGAATTGAAACGATGGCCTCCGATAATCGTTCATTTTGTGGCTTGTTCTCGATACTGCATCCCTGCTGGCGTCAAGCGATACTTTTGAAAGCGGCTGTTTGGTTTGTCAGGGATGGTCATTTCTATAAAACCCATCTGGATAGCCGGCAACAGATACTGCTCTCTGAAGTATTTTCTATTCACAAGTCCCACAACAGTCTGGAGTGTATCCCGATCCATTTCATCCTGAATTGACAAAATCAGTTTCATGACTTGGGGGGTGACTTGGGGGGTGACTTGGGGGGTGACTTGGGGTGGTTGATCATTCATGAGGGCTTTCATCGCCCTGGGATGAATCGGAAAACGGACCAGAAAATAGCTGTGATCATCATCCGTCTCAAAAATAGGCTGGGGTGAACCGTTGTTCTGGATGGCCCTGATGATCTTGGGAATACCCGTTGAACGGCCCTCGGTCAACTCCAGTTCTTTCATGAATTCACCGATTCTTCGGTTGCGGTATCGACGACTGACCGCTTTGCCGGACCTTAAATCTTCCATTCGGATGGAGCGGTCTGGCCCCGGAAAACTCAGAACGACAATTTCCTGCGGTGTAATGCGAATTTCCACCGGTTCGCGGATCTCATAGGAGCGGTGATAAACCGCATTGACGACGGCTTCTTCTATGGCCGAATAGGGATAGTTCCACAGCCGTTCCGCCTCGGCGCGTTCTGGATGTTTGATCACCGTTTCCTTGAGGTAATTCCGCTGGATATAACTCAAGGCATCCCGGGTCATCCGGGCCAAAGGACCTTTGAAAATCTTCTCTTCGAAGCGATCGCCACCCGGGCCTTCCGGGAAATAGACCACATCGATTTGAGTCACCGGAAAAAACCGCTCCGGGTTGTCATTGAAGAACATCAGTCCGATGTTCTTGGGTAATGGAGCTTCAGCCGGTCCGCCGATGATGTTCATCTGCCGGCCCAGAAATTCCAGTGGCAGATCCGTCGTTTTCCCGGCTAAATCACTGCCGACTTCTTGAAGATAATCCTCAATCAAACGCAGCGACAGCTCTTTGATCGAAGCATTCATATTCAGTCGATCATCAAAAGGCACCGTGGCCGCCATTCCAATCAGTTCCCGTTCATCGGCGTTCCGGGCTCGCACCGTACTGGACTGCTTGCGGATGTACCAAGCCCAATCCGATGATTTCTCGGAAAGGCTGATTTTAGCCTTGTAGGGCCGTGTTTCACCACCGGGAACCCAGATCACCAGGACGGTCTGCCCCTCAAGGGTGACAGGTGCGGTTATCGGGTGAAAAGCGGGTTGAATGGCATTGCTGCCGAGCCTGAGAATCTCTTTCTGTATGAAATCGATTCGATCAGGATCGATGCCTTTCGGTGGCAACACAGGACGACCATTTTTTTCATCAACCCCAATCAGAATATATCTGCCTCCCAAATTGTGAAAATCGTTGGCGAAGGCACACAGGGTATGCAGAAACGCTTCAGGATTCCATCCTGCTTTGAATTCCAGCCGTTCCCATTCCACGGACTGTCCATTTAAAAGGGCTGATACAGGCAAAGGTAAAGCCAGTGAGTTCATATTCCAACCATCTTGATAATCATCGAGCTATAGAGCCACAGGCCCTTTTATGTTCAATCCCATTGTCTGCTATCAGGCTTATTTTTTCAAGATCTAGTCGGTTTTCCCGATATCCTCACCCCCGGATGGGTTCGGGCGTGGACTTCCTGCAGGGCCTTGATGGACACCTGGGTGTATATCTGGGTGGATTCGAGGCGGGAGTGGCCCAGCATCTGCTGGATGAAGCGGATATCGGCTCCGCCTTCGAGCATCAGGGTGGCCATGGTGTGGCGGAAGAGGTGACAGGAACCCTTCCTGTTGATACCCGCCTGAGCGATATAATCGCTCACCAGGGTGCTGATGTGCTTAAGGTCCAGGGATTGGCCGTCCCTGCCGATTAACCGGACCAGCAGAGTATTGCAGTCATTTGCATTATCCTTGTAGCTGATCTACAATTCCCAAGAAACTCAAGCCGGTCAATCCGGAAGGTATCGGGAGGAACATGACGGACCGAAAACAAGAATTGCTGACGGCTGCCCGACGGGCACGCGAGCTGGCGTACGCACCGTACTCGAAATTCCATGTCGGCGCCGCCCTGATCAGTTCCACCGGCAGGATATTCACCGGCTGCAATGTGGAGAACGCATCTTTCGGACTGACCAGCTGCGCGGAACGCAACGCCATTTTCGCCATGATCGGCGCCGGCGATCGGGAGATCAGCGAGATCCTGATCATCGGCGAAAGCGAAGAATTCCTGCCCCCCTGCGGCGCCTGCCGGCAGGTCATCGCCGAATTCGCCGCGCCGTCGACGCCGGTCCACATGTGCAACCGCCACGGGGACAGCCGCGACACTACCGTCGCCGAGCTGGTCCCGTTCATTTTCCACCTCAAAGAGTGAAACGAAAGCCGGGATCGAGGAAACACCATGACCAACATGTATGAAATCATTTCCAAAAAACGCGATGGATTGGAGTTGGAACGCTCGGAAATCGCCCAGGTGATCGGCGGCTACGTCAGCGGAGAAATCCCCGACTACCAGGTATCGGCCTGGCTGATGGCCATCTTCATCCGCGGTCTCAGCGAACGGGAACTGGCCGATCTGACCGAAATCATGCTGGCCTCCGGCGACAGCATACCCCTCGATACCGTACCTGGCAAAAAAATCGACAAACACAGCACCGGCGGTGTCGGCGACAAGATCAGTTTCATCGTCGCCCCCCTGCTGGCCGCCTGCGGTGTCCGCGTGCCCATGCTGTCCGGCCGCGGCCTGGGGCATACCGGCGGCACCCTGGACAAACTGGAAGCCATTCCAGGCATGAACGTCTTCCTCGGACTGGAACAATTCCGTTCCGTGCTGACCGAAACCGGCATGGTCATCTGCGGTCAGACCGACAACATCGTCCCGGCCGACAAGAAAATCTACGCCCTGCGCGACGCCACGGCCACGGTCAGCTGCATCCCGCTGATCGCCTCGTCGATCATGAGCAAGAAGCTGGCCCTGGGTTCGGACGGCATCGTTCTGGACGTCAAGACCGGCAGCGGCGCCTTCATGAAGGACGAGGCGGATGCCCTGCGCCTGTGTCAAACCATGGTGGCCATCGGTGAAAAGACCGGCCGCCGGACCATCGGCATCATCAGCAACATGGACCAGCCCCTGGGTCGGGCGGTGGGCAACAGCCTGGAAATGATCGAATCCATCGAATGCCTCAAGGGCCGGGGACCCCGGGACATCATGGCGGTCAGCTACGCCCTGGGCTGGTGCATGCTGCAGGCTGCCGGTATCGACATACCGTACCCTCTGGCCGTCAGGATGTTCGACGAGGCCATCGCCTCCGGCCGGGTCCTGGATGTCTTCTCCCGTTTCATCACCGCCCAGAACGGCGACGCCCGGGTCTGCGACGATTATCGCCTCTTCCCTAGCTGTCGGCAGCAAACGGACTGGCTCGCTCCGGTTTCCGGATACATCTCGGCCATCGATTCCTTCACGGTCGGTATGGCGGCCATCGACACCGGCGCCGGCCGACGCAGGAAAGAGGATGCCGTCGACTACGGGGCCGGCTTCATCTTTCACGCCAATGTCGGCGATCGGGTTGAAAAAGGCCAGAAAATCGTCACCATCCACAGCGACCGCAGCCAGCAGACAGCCTCGGTACTGGCACGACTGCAGCAGGCGATCGCCATCGTTCCCCAGACTGTCGTCCGTCCGGAACTGGTCCTGCACCGGGTCGACAAGGATGGCGTGAAGCCCTGGTCTTATTGAAGGATCAGGCCGGCAGACCCGTTACCCCAGCAGAATTCCCGCCAAGGTGGCCGTCATCAGCGTGGCCAGAACTCCGCCCAGTACCGCCTTGAGACCCAGGGCGGATATGTCCTTCTTGCGGTGCGGAGCCATGGGCGATATGCCGCCGATCTGGATGGCGATCGAAGAAAAGTTGGCGAAACCGCACAGGGCGTAGGTGGCCATGGTGATGCCCTTGGAACTGAGCAGGCCCTGCTTGATCAGACCGACCATATCGATGTAGGCCACGAATTCGTTGAGCACCACCTTGGTCCCGATCAGGCTGCCGAAGTGGAATGCGTCGCTGGCCGGAACCCCGATGCCGATGGCCAGATAGCGCAGAATCACCCCGAAGATGAGCTGCAGAGACAAAGGCTGACCGAAGTTGGCTTTGAGGTAGGCGTTGACGCCGAGCAGATCGCCCAGACCGGTGAACAGGTAGTTGATCAGGGCGATGCCGGCGATGAAGGCGATCAGCATGGCGCCGACGTTGAGGGCCAGCTGCATGCCGTCCCCGGCACCGGTGGCCGCCGCCTCGATGACGTTGGAGGCGTTCTTCTCGACTTTTAGGCTTACCGTCCCCCTGGTGACGGGCTCGCCGGTTTCCGGGTAGAGAACCTTGGCGATGACCAGCGAAGCCGGTGCGGCCATGACGCTGGCGGCCAGGAGTTGCACGGCGAATTTCAGTTGCGCCTCGTTGAGCGGGATGTTGTTGACCTCGGCCATGGCCTGACCGAGCATCTGGATGTAGGCGGCCATGACTCCGCCGGCGATGGTGGCCATGCCGCCGATCATGATGGTCAGAATCTCGGAATTGGTCATCGAACCGATGTACGGTTTGATCAGCAGCGGAGCTTCGGTCTGGCCGACGAAGATGTTGGCCGTGTTGGACAGGGATTCGGCGCCGCTGGTACCCAGCAGTTTGGCCATCAGCCAGGCCATGCCTTTAACCACTTTCTGCAGGATGCCCAGGTAGTACAGGACCGAGGTCAGTGTGGCTACGAATACGATGGTCGGCAGTACCTGAAAGGCGAAGAAAACCCCCAGGCTGTCGCTGCCGGAATTGCTGGCCAGGCGGCCGAAAACGAACGAAGCGCCCTCGTTGGTGAAATTGAGCAGACTGACTACCGCCCCGCCCAGCCAGGATATGACGGCCTTGGGCCAGCCGAGGGGAGAAAACCAGGAACTCAGGGTCTCGCTGTAGATGATGAACACGGCGAAAACCAGCTGGATGAGTACTCCCATGCCGACCAGACGCCAGCTGATGCGACGGCGGTTGTTGGAAAACAGAACGGCGATACCCAGAATCAGGCATATGCCCAATACACCACGAAGCAGCGACATCATGTTCATCGTGCACCTACCCTAATTTTTACTGTCGGTCTCAATCAAGAATATTGTTTTTCGATCTTCTCGTAGTAATCGATGATCTGGTGGACGTATTCCCGTTTGCGGATGTAGGTGCCGGGGAAAAAGCTCCGTTTGAAACCGTAGATGACGAAATTCCGCAGTTCGTGCGGCGTGATGCCGAAAGTCTGAACCGCTTTGAGGATCTCGTCGACCACGGTGGTCTGCGACACGGTGCGGTTGTCGGTGCAGAATGTAGCCGACAGCTTGGCCTGACGCATGAGCCGGAACGAATGCTGGGACAGTTCCCGCAGGGCCGGATTGGTCTGCATGTTGGAGGTCAGACAAACCTCGATGGTGATACGCCGGTCGGCGATGAATTGCACCAGGTTGTCGATGTAAGCCTGTTTGTCCTTGATCTCCTGGTTTTTGATCATGTCCGCGTCGAAGAGGTAGAAAGCATGGCCCAGGCGGTCGGCGTGCAGATCGGTGATGGCCTGGAAGATGCTCTCCGGGCCATACGCTTCACCGGCGTGTACGGTTTTCTTCAAGAAATTCTTGTGGGCCAGAGCGTAGGCCTGGGCATGGTCTTCGGCCGGATACCCGGCCTCGGCGCCGGCCAGATCGAAGCCGACGATGGGCAGATTCAACCTGGTTCTGGCTTCCACCGCCGCCCGGACCAGCTCCTGCGAGGCCAGTGAAAAGATCCACTTGCGCTCGGAATTGGCGTGAACGTCGAGCAGGGTGTCGAAATAGCGGGAAAAGCCGTAATCGAACATGCGCATGGCGCAGGCGATGATACCGTATTCGAAAGGAGGTTCTTCCCCTTTCTGCACCGGGTCACGGGCGTTGAATTCGTCCTTGGCCCGGGCCAGGCCGCGGTTAAGGGCGGCCATGACATCGATGCAGTTCATGGTTTCGTTCTGGTGCAGCTGCGGGGCGAAACGTACCTCGATGTAGCGCACGCCTTCGTTCTGATTGTCCTGGGCCAGCTCGTAACCCACCCGTTCCAGGGCCTGCGGGGTCTGCATGACCGCCCCGGTGTACAGAAAGCCTTTCAGGTAGTCGGGCAGGCTGGCGTACTTGCTCTTGAAGACCAGACGGTGCAGACCTTCCTCGTCGTAGGCCGGCAGCTGGACGCCGTGCTCTTTGGCCAGCTCGATCAGGGTCGGCAGGCGCAGCGAACCGTCCAGGTGCAGATGGAGATCGGTCTTGGGTATCTTTTCGACAAATTCTTTACTTATATTCATCTTGGTTTGCTCTCTTGAATGATCTTGAAAATTTCCGGTTTGTTGCCGGCGATTTCCTCCGGGCTGAGACCTTTGAGCTCATGAGGAAAAACCAGCCATTTATCGGTTTCATGGATGAAATAATCCGGGCGGCGCTCGGTGCGGTTGTTGCCCGGCTTGAAGTATACGGTGGCCACGCGGATATCGTGTGGGGTGTTGCGGCGCGAATGTTCGACGATGGAATCGATGATGGCCTTGATGCTCAGCCCGGTGTCGTACACGTCGTCGACGATCAGCAGGCAATGCGGGGCGTCGGCGTTCTTGATGATGTAATTCAAGCCGTGGACCTGGATGTGCTTGCCGCGCTTTTCGATCCCCTCGTAGGAAGAAGTGCGAATGGCGATGTGATCGCTGGCGATACCATTGTATTCCAGCAATTCCTGCACGGCGATGCCCACCGGCGTGCCGCCGCGCCAGACACCGACGATGAAATCGGGTCGGAATCCGCTCCGGATGACCTGCAGACCGAGCCGAAACGAGTCGTCCAGCAATTCCTGAGACTTGATGTACTGCTTTTCAGCCATGGTTCACGCCCTGTATGTTTTTGCTGTCTTCATGCTGGTCGCCGCGCAGACGATGCCGGATCATGGTCACGACCATGGCCGTGGACACCGGATTGTGACCCTCCGGGATGATGATATCGGCATACTTGCGGCTGGGTTCGACGAAACTGATGTGCATGGGACGGACCGTGCCCAGGTACTGGTCGATGACCGATTCCATGCTGCGTTGCCGCTGCTGGATGTCGCGTTTTAGCCGGCGGATGAAGCGCAGATCGCTGTCGGTGTCGACGAAGATCTTGACGTCCATGAGATCGCGCAACGCCTTTTCGCAAAAGATCAGAATGCCTTCGATGATGATCACCTTGGCCGGCTTTTTCAGGATACCTTTTTTGAGCCGCGAATGGGTGGAAAAATCGTAGACCGGCATCTCGATGGACCTTCCGGCAATCAGCTCGCGCAGGTGGTGGACCATCAGATCGGTTTCCAAAGAATCCGGATGATCGAAATTGATCTTGGCCCGTTCGGCCAGCGGCAGATCGCTGGCGTCTTTATAGTATGCGTCATGTTGGATCATGACCATCTGTGGATGATTGATGCTCTCCATGATGGCGTTGGCGATGGTAGTCTTTCCGGAAGCGGTTCCCCCGGCGACGCCGATGATCAGCGGCTTTCTTTTCATTGTATTATCGTAACACAAGATATGTTCGATTTACTAGTCAAAAAAAACGCTTTTTTCGCAGTTTGCTTATCAATACCATAAAAAAAATTTTTTTTTACCGGCTGATTTTTTATCTTTTCATATTTGCTATAATATTGCTGGAATCAGAATCAAATTCACAAAAGGAGTGGTATGTTCATGAAAAGAATGTTTTTAACAGTCATTCTGTTCAGCTTCATCCTACCCGGGCTGATTATGGCTCAGGGTAACACCAGTGCCGCCTTCAACGGCCTCGTTGTCGACAGCGAGGGCAACCCGATCGGCGGCGCCACCGTCACCGCCCTGCACACCCCTACCGGAACCGTTTATACGGCTTTCACCCGCGTCGATGGCCGTTACAACATTCCTTCCGTCCGAGTAGGCGGTCCCTACACGGTCAAGATCACCCTGGATCCCTACAAACCCCAGGAAATGACCGGTCTCACCCTGAAACTGGGTGAAGACCGCAACCTGAAGTTTGTCCTGTCGATGGAGACCATCGTCGAAGAGGTTACCGTCACCGGCGCCAATCCGATCATATCGGAAGGACGCACCGGCGCGGCTCAGAACGTTTCCACCAGCATCATCGAAAGCATGCCCTCGATCGGCCGCTCCTTCGATGATTTCGCCCGTCTGGCCCCCCAGGTCGATTCCCGCGGCAGCGGCGCCTTCTCGGCCGCCGGCAAAAGCAACCGCTACAACAACATCCAGATCGACGGCGCCGTCAACAACGACTTGTTCGGTCTGTCCGGCAGCGGCACCCCCGGCCTGTCCACCCCCATCTCCCTGGATGCCGTGCAGGAATTCCAGCTGGTTATCGCCCCCTACGACGTCCGTCAGGGCGGCTTCACCGGCAGCAGCCTGAACGCCATCACCCGCAGCGGCACCAACACCTTTTCCGGCTCGGCCTACTACTTCGGCCGCAACGACAGCCTGGTCGGCGATGGTTCCGAGGACACCCCCTACGGCGAATTCAGCGAAAAGCAGTTCGGCTTCCGCCTGGGCGGTCCCGTCGTCAAGGACAAGCTGTTCTTCTTCGTCAGCGCCGAAATGGGTGACCGGACCAGTCCGACCACCTACGTCATCGACGACAGCGGCAACGCCAACGACTTCGGTGGCAACAACGTCAACAAGGCGGACGCCGACCGCTTCATCAGCATCCTGAAAAACAAGTACGGCTACGATCCCGGCGGTTACAGCGAAGGCTACCAGGCCTTCGATTCCGACAACCAGAAGATCTTCGCCCGTATGGACTACAATATCAGCGACAAACACCGCCTGACCCTGCGTCACAACTTCGTCACCGGTTCGCAGATCAACAATCCGTCCAAGGCCTCCAGCACCGTCTTCCCCTTCGCCGACGTGTTCTACACCCTGGACAACACCACCAACTCCACGGTCCTGCAGCTCAGCAGCGACCTGGGCAAGAACCTGTTCAACGAGCTGACCCTCAACTACACCACCATCCGCGACAAGCGCTCCACCGAAGACATCATTTTCCCGCAGGTGAACGTGTCCATTTCCGGCGGCTACCGGCTGACGGCCGGTACCGAACAGTATTCCGGCGCCAACGGCCTGAACCAGGACATCATCGAGATCACCGACAACCTGACCTGGTACAAGGGCAAGCACACCTTCACCATCGGTACCCACAACGAAATCTTCAAGTTTAAAAACCTCTACATCCGCAACTACTACGGTTACTGGGAATTCAACAGTCTGGACCTCTTCGAACAAGGCATCGCTTCCCGTTACTACCACGACTTCATCACCGCCAATCCCAGCGAGAAGTGGTGGGCCGAGTTCGGCGTCGTCCAGCTGGGCGCCTACGTCGGCGACAACTGGGCCGTACTGCCCAACCTGACCCTGACCATCGGCGTGCGCGCCGATATGCCGCTGATCGGCGACACCCCCACCGCCAACCCTCTCGTTGAAGAGATTTACGGCATCAAGACCGACCAGACCGCCTCCGGCAACATCATGTTCTCACCCCGCATCGGCTTCAACTGGGACGTCAACAACGACAAGACCACCCAGGTCCGCGGCGGCATCGGCATCTTCTCCGGCCGCACCCCCTATGTCTGGATCTCCAACCAGTTTTCCAACACCGGTATGGAATTCACCCGTTACGACCTGAAATCGCCGACCTTCGCGTTCGTCCCCGACCCCTACAATCAGCCCATTTCCGGCCCCGGCCTGAAATCCGGCATCAGCGAAGTCGACATCATCGACGAGAACTTCGTCTACCCGCAGGTGTTGCGCACCAACATCGCCGTCGATCACGAGCTGCCCCTGGGCATCATCGGCACCGTGGAATTCATCTACTCCAAGAACCTCAACGAAATCCACTACCAAAACCTGAACCTGCAGGCCACCGGCAAGACCGGTTACGGCGGCCGCGTCCTGTACTCCCGCAACGTGTCGACTTCGTTCAACGACGTCATCTACCTGACCAACACCACCAAGGGCTACCAGTACAGCGTCTCCGCCCAGCTGCAGAAGAACTTCGGCAAGAGCTCCTGGGCCAACCTGACCTATTCCTACGGCCAGGCCAAGGACATCAACTCCGGCACCTCCTCGCAGGCCGCCTCCAACTTCGGCTACAACCCGATCGCCAACAACCCCAACGACCCCGAACTCACCTGGTCCAACTACGATGTCCGGCACCGCATCGGCGCCGCCCTGTCCCTCACCTTCGATTTCATCAAGAAGGCCCCGACCACCGTCGGCCTGTTCTACAGCGGCCGTTCAGGTCGCCCCTACTCGACCACCTACAACTACAGCGACGCCAACGGCGACTATCAGAGCGGCAACGACCTGGTCTACGTGCCGAGCGGCGCCGGCGATGTCATCTTCACCAACTCCTCCGGTGTGGCGCTGGCCGATCAGGCCGCCGCCTGGGCCGCCATGGAAGCCTTCCTCGCCGGCGACCCGGCCCTGCAGGACGCCCGCGGCACCATCATCGGCCGCAACGCCAGCCGCGAGCCGTGGAACCATGGTCTGGACCTGCGCATCGCCCAGGACATCCCCATCCCCGGTCTCAAGGACAACCGTCTGCAGATCACCCTGGATGTGGTCAACCTACTCAACCTGCTCGACAAGGACTGGGGCAAACTGTACTACGTCAGCAACCAGAACATGACCCCCTGGACCTACAAGGGCATCGACTCCGCTACCGGCAAGGAAAAGATCTACTTTTCCGCCCCCACCGGCGACAAGCTGTACCGCTTCTCCGTCAGCAACCTGGCTTCCCGCTGGCAGGCGCAGCTCGGTATCCGCTACTCGTTCAATTAAACAGAATACGCGTCCCCGACTGGGGATGGCGGGATTTTGCAAAGAGCCCCCCGGCTTTGGCCGGGGGGTTTTTTTTTCGGTCATCTCGGCTGCGCTCGATGACCGCGATATCTTGCAGTTCTAATCTCGACTGCGCTCGATGACCGCGATATCTTGTCACACCAATCTCAGTCGCGCTCGATGATCGTTATCTTTCGAGCGTTAATAATTAGAGAGGCGGGTGAGGTAAAGAGCGGCCAGGATGACGAGGAGAACCGGCGGCAATTCTGCGCCAGTTCAATTCAGATTCGTTGACGAGATCGAAATCACCCCAGACGGGGAATGACCAGATTCAGCAGGCGCATGAAATCTTTCTTTACGCGCTCGGCCGTCTCGGTCACCTCACGATGGCTCAGCGCCTGTTTGGAGATGCCGGCCGCCAGGTTGGTGATGCAGGAAATGCCGGAAACGCGCACGCCCATGTGCCGGGCGCAGATGGCCTCCGGAACGGTGGACATGCCCACGGCGTCGGCACCGAGCGCCGCCAGCATGCGGATTTCGGCCGGAGTTTCGTATGAAGGACCGCTCAGTCCTGCATAGACTCCCTTTCTACCGGGCAGACCGATCTCCTGTTGCGCGGCAGCGATGATATCCTGAAGATCTGGATCGTAAAGCGTGCTCATGTCGGGAAAACGCACGCCGATGCGTTCGTCGTTGGCACCGCGCAGCGGATTGACACCCATCAGGTTGATGTGATCGGAGATGATCATCAGATCACCGGGCTGCAGTGTCCGGCCGATACCACCGGCCGCGTTGGTCAGCAGCAGACTGCCGATCCCCAGGCCGGCCAAAACCCGCACCGGGAAAACCACATCGCCGATGTCATGGCCTTCGTAGTAATGGTAACGTCCCTGCAGGACGGCGACATTCACCGATCCGATCCGGCCCAGAACCAGGCGGCCGGCGTGACCGGCCACGCTCACTTTCTGGAAATGCGGAATGTCGGTATAGGCCAAAGCCCGCGAAACGGCGACGGAGTCGGCGAACTCGCCGAGTCCAGAACCCAGAACCACGCCCACCTGCGGGGTCAGCGGATATTGCCGCTGAATGTACGCGACCGCTTCCATGATTCGTTCATACTGTTCCATAGGGCCTCCTCATCTCAACCGACAGGTTTTCATCTGCCGTCGCTTTCGTCCAGGATACTGCGCCCGGTATACTCGTGGGCCAGACCGAAAATATCCAGAATGGTCACGCCGATATCGGCGAAACTGTCACGCAGACCGAGCGGGCGCGCCTTCAGATACGGGCTGTAGGCCAGCAGGGGTACGTGCTCCCGGGTATGATCGGTCCCCGGAAAGGTCGGGTCGCAGCCGTGATCGGCGCTTATCAAAAGCAAATCTCCGGAGCCGAGTCCGTGCAGCAGCTGTCCCAATTCCTTATCGAAAAGCTCCAGCGCCGCCCCGTAACCGGCCACATCGTTGCGGTGACCGTACAGCATGTCGAAATCGACCAGGTTGGCGAAGATCAAACCGTTACGGGCCGTCGTCAGTTCTTCCTGCAACATAGCCATGCCTTCGGAATTGCTGCGGGTGGGACGGGAACGGTCGATGCCCTGGCCGGCGAATATATTCTCGATCTTGCCGATGGCAGTCACTTCCAGACCGTTACGGTGCAGAACGTCCAGAACCGTGTCCCCGGGCGGCAGCATGGGGTAGTCGTGACGGTTGGTCGTACGGTTGAAGCTGCCGGGGACGCCGACGAACGGCCGGGCGATGACGCGGCCGATCCGCCATTCATCGCACAGTTTCCGGGCCCGCTGGCACATCTCGTACAACTCGGGCAGCGGGATGACCTCTTCGTGAGCGGCGATCTGCATGACACTGTCGGCGGAGGTGTAGACGATGGGGAAAGCGGTGGAAATATGCTCGGCGCCGAGCTCGGCGATGATTTCCGTGCCCGAGGCGGTCTTGTTGCCCAGCACGGAGACGACGCCGGTCCGGCTCTTGAATTCATCCAGCAGATCGGCGGGAAAGCCCTGTGGAAACAGAGCGAACGGCTGCTGCAGGATGATGCCCATCATTTCCCAATGACCGGCAATGGTATCCTTGCCCTTGGATTTTTCGGCCATCAAGCCCCAGCAGGCCAAGGGGGCCGGTTCGGGCGAGACTCCGCGGATACGCAGGATGTTGCCCAGACCGAGTTTGCCCAGGTGGGGCAGTTTCAAGCCGCCCAGGCTGTCTGCGATGTGACCCAGGGTATTGGCGCCTTCGTCACCGTACGCGGCGGCGTCCGGCAGGTAGCCGGCGCCGACGGAATCCAGAACAATCAGAAAAACCCGATTGAATTTACTTTTGCTCATCGATGCCCCGATTCCGGGCCAGAAATTTACCCCGACCCGCCTGACACAAAATTTTCCCTTCGGAGAAGACAGGTTCACCCCGGCTGAAAACAAACCGGGGGCCGCCATGCGTCTCCAGCCCCTCGAACACGGTATGATCGCATCGCTGCCACTGCCGCTGCGCCGAAATCACCCGGCGTATCCCGGGATCCCAGATCACCAGGTCGGCGTCGCTGCCGGCCCGGATGGTCCCCTTGCGCGGGTACAGACCGAATATCTTGGCCGGCCGGGTGGATACCAGATCGACGAAGCGGGTCAAGGGTATTTTCCCGCTCCCGACCCCGTAGGTGTACAGCAGCGGCAAACGGTATTCGATACCGTCGCCGCCGTTGGGAATGCGGCTGAAATCGCTGGTCGAGTGCTTCGCCTTGTCGGCCCTGGTGAACGGGCAGTGATCGGTGGCCACCGTCTGGATGACACCCTGCACCAGAGCCTGCCACAACGCCTCCTGATGCTCCGGATCCCGCAGCGGCGGGCTGAGAACGAAGTCGGCGGCATCCTCCCCTTGGTAACGGCTTTCGTCGAGCAGCAGGTACTGCGGGCAGCTTTCCCCGATCGCCGTCTGTCCCTGCTGACGTGCCTCGGCGATGGCCTGGACGCCCTGACGACTGGAAACATGGACAATGTACAGGGGCACACCGGCCAGTCTGGCCATCAAAAGAGCCCTGCGCACGGCATCGCCTTCCACATCGGCCGGACGGGAAAGCGGGTGATAGCGCGCCGCTTTCCGGCCCTGCGCCAGCAGCTGTTTCTGCAGGTAGGCAACCATATCGCCGGCCTCGGCATGCACCATGACCAGCAGGTTCAGGCGGCGAGCGGCGTCCAGGACGGCCAGAAACTCGTCGTCGTCCAGGCCGACGGTCTCTTTGTAAGCCAGGTAAGTCTTGACTGAAAAAACGCCCTGGTCACGGCAGAATTCCAGCTCGGCCGAAATCGTGTCGCGCCAGGAGGTGACGCTCATGTGCAGACCGTAATCGCACAGGGATTTCTGTGCGGCCGCCTTGCGCGCCTGCAGCGCCTCTGAGAGGGATTCAGCGCGGCCGGGTGTGACGAAATCCATAATGGTGGTCGTACCGCCGGCCAGGGCCGCCCGGCTGCCGCTGGCGAAATCATCGCAACTGGTCCCGCTGGCGGCTTGAAGTTCGAGGTGGACGTGGGCATCCACACCGCCGGGAAAGACCTGGCAGCCCGACGCGTCGATGACCCGATCGCAGTCATGTCCGGCATCGAGTTCCGGAGCGATGGCCATGATTTTCTCGTCGACGATCAGGATATCGCCGAAAAAACTGCGCCCGTCGCTGACAATCAAGCCGGAACGAATCAGTGTCCTGGACATGTCGGCAAGTCTATTTGCTGAGCCCGGTCCTTTCGTTGAAGGAGTCGATCATTTCATCCCAGCGCGCCACCTGCCCGAACAGCTTGGACCACAATCTCCGATCCTGCCAGAGTTGATTGAGATCCTCGATCTCCTTGCCCTGCTGTTCGACCCAGGTGAAGTATTTCAGGTTGTGGATGGCCTTGCGGTCGGTATAACTCAACTCCTTGAAGAAATCCTGACCCTGACCCCAAAGGCAGCGTTCCAGGTCGCAACCAGCCATAATATCGCTGTATCCGCCTCGTTCAGCCGTCAATTCCTGCAGGCGCGAACCGTACAGGTCGGCCGAATCCGTAGCCAGAGTGATGATGATGTCGTCCGAGCTCATCTCGAAGTGCCTGGCGGCCTTGATGGCCGACAGCACGTTGGCGATGCCCGAAATACCCAGAAGATTCAATTGTCCGATCAGCTCTTCGCTCAAACCCGCAGCCGCCAGACGCGCCAGACCGGCCGGTTCGTTGAACAGGCGGAAAATGCGCATGCAGTCCTCATCGTCGATGGCTGCGACGGCATCGGTGTTGCGGACGTTGTGAACCCAGGGAACGTGCTTGTCGCCGATGCCCTCGATACGGTGTCCGCCAAAACCGTTCTGCAGCAGGGTCGGACACTGACGCGCTTCGGCGGCCACTACTTTCAGGAACGGAAATTTCGTACGCAGGTAGTCGCCGGCGGCGATGGTGCCTGCAGAGCCGGTCGACGATACGTAAGCGGCCAGGGTCGAATCGGAGCCGGCGATGCGCTGAAACAGTTCCTCGATGGCGGCGCCGGTGTTGTGATAATGCCAGCAGGAGTTTCCGAACTCGTCGAACTGGTTAAAAATGACGCAATCCGGCCGGGTTTTGCGGATTTCCCAGCACTTGTCGTAAATTTCCTTGACGTTGGACTCGCAACCCGGAGTGGCGATCACTTCGGCGCCGACGCCCTTGAGCCAATCGAAGCGTTCGCGGCTCATCATCTCGGGCAGGATGGCCACCGCCGTACAGCCCATGAGGTAGGAGTCGAAGGCGCCGCCGCGGCAATAGTTTCCAGTGGACGGCCAGACAGCCTTGTGATAGGTGGGATCGAACTGACCGCTGACCAGGCGCGGCACCAGGCAGCCGTAGGCGGCGCCGACCTTGTGGGCGCCGGTGGGAAACCATTTGCCGATGAGCAGCACGATACGCGCCGCAACACCGGTCAGCTGCGACGGCAGTTCGAGGTAGTTGACGGGTCCGAACAGACCGCCCGTCTTTTTGGGTTCGTTCTTCCAGGTGATGCGGAACAGGTTGAGCGGATGCAGGTCCCACAAGCCGATGCCTTTGAGCTTGTCCTTGATTGTATCGGGTATCAGGTTCGGGTCACGCTGCTGGGCGAAAGTCGGCAGGATGATGCCCCGTTCCCGGAAATGAGCGATGGTTTTGTCCAAAGTCTTTGAGTCGAGTACACGGTCGATAATCGGTATCATCTGTAGTCTCCAGTTTGTTAAACTGTAATTTTCCCTTTTATGGAGATTTACGTCAAGAGTTTACCGTCGATTTGCTGGATTTTGCTGCATCGCCCCCGGCGTTTCGAAGGAAAAGTGGAGACGATGGGGCTCGAACCCACGGCCTTGGCATTGCGAACGCCACGCTCTCCCAACTGAGCTACGTCCCCGTTCCCGTTCGATTGACGACTAGAAAATACCGCAAAACGAGTTCTCTGTCAATAAGAGGCGCCGTTTTTCCGGACCATGCCCCGCAAGATACCGGGGACGGCCGCCATGACGCCTCAGCAACCTGGAAAAAACTATTTCGACTTGACCAGGTATCTGACATCGATCCGCGGCAGTTTTTTTTCTCGAATCGCGGCCGACTGATAGACGAAATCCCCGTACACCTCGCCGTAGATGGTCACCTGGTCGTAGATGAAACTGTCGGTTCGTCCATCGAAAGAAATATACAACGGAAGAACTCCGCTTTCCAGAGTCTTGCCCTCATCCGGGACCGAGAGAATGATGCCGTACGGGGTTTTCCCCCGTGCGCTTTCCTTGGGAAAATCCATCACCAGGATCTGTCCGCTACAGCAGACTTTTCGACCTTTGAAACGGGCCGCGTCCCGGGTCAGTTCGGCGATGTTCAGCGGCACGCAGGCGGCTTTGTACTCCGTTTCGCTCAGCACCGGCGCGGCTTGCTTGCCGCAGCCCCAAGACATTGCCCAAAGAACGAACCAGGCGCAGGACAAGACAAGGTGAAATGGTTTCATGTTTTCCTCCTCGACTCATTCGGCCAGCGCCTGAGGGGAAAGTTCCTTCAGGATGCCGCCGACCAGAATCGTCAGGGCGACCGGGTTGGCGGTCTGATCGACAGGTGTCTTTTTCCAGATGACGGCGTCTCCGCCCGGCGCGTACGGCTGGGCCGTGCCGACGATACGGGTGGCGAAGGCCGACAAACCCTGGGTCGTTTTCCTGACCCGGGCCTCGGCGCCCGAGCGGGCATGGCGGGCGATGACCACAAAGCCGCTGTTCAGGTAGACTCCGGCCAGTTCCGACCAGGGCAGCAGGTCCCGTTTGAGCGCAATCCCCTGTTCGGACACAGACAATTTTTTCCCAAAAGTCACGGTCTGCCCGGCGGCCAGGGCGTCGCCCATCCGCTGGATTTGGAACGGACTGACCCGTTCATGGATCCGGGCGGTCAACTCTTCCACGCCCTGCAGCCTTTCGGTGAACTCCAGGCCGGATTTCAGCTGTGCGGCCTGCAGACGGCAGCGACGGTGATGGACGGTACGGATGCCGTTGACATACTGATCCCGGAACTCCTGCCAGACCTCCTGGACATCGCTCCAGCGGACCTGACGGATCTGCTCGTCCGGCCAGGCACAGACCAGACCTTCGCTGAAGAGCGCCACCCAGCGTCGACCGGTTTTCTTCTCCTGGCGGTTGACCAACCAGACGAACAGAAGCGCCAGTACCAGTATCAAGACGAAAGGCATCAGGGTGGCCGCCGGACTGGCAGGCTTGCCCGGACTCAGGAAGGGCAGCACCAGAATCGGAGACAGCAGAAACGCCAGAAAGACCGAGGCGATCTTCCAGGCCAGATGACTATGAGCTGCCACCGTGTAAAAGGCGGTCAATTCACCCAGGCCATGGCTGGAGGGCTCCTGACCGGCGATTTTCATGTCCGTGCGAAACACCTTTGGCGCAACCGGCTTCTCCAGCAACAGCAGAAACGGTACATGGGGCAGCATTCCGAGAAAGAACCAGCTGATGTAACTCTGCCTCTGCAACTGCCCTACCGCGTAACGGCAGGAAAAAACCGGCAGAACAAGAAATATGCCCGCCATAAGCCATGGCATTGCACTTTCCCGGGAACCGATCGCCAAGAGCAGAAACGGGGCGGTATAGACAACGATCAAGGCCAATCCCAACATTTTACGCATGGTCATTTCAAGCTCCTTTACAACAAAAGCCGGATACCGACCGACATTTTGAGCAGCGAGTCGAGGTCATCCTGATCCCAGCCCGACACCTTGGCGATGTAGAGAAGGTCGGCGTCGATCGCCCAACACTGGCTGATTTTCCAGAGCAATCCGGCCGACAGGGCTGCCCCTTCCAGGTTGCTGGAATCGCCGCCCCACCATTCGAGCACGGCAACTGTGCCGTAATGGAAGCCGATGCGGGGTCGGTAGCGCCTGTCCTTGCCGAACGGGTATATGCGCAAACCGATGGAATAGGCGCTGCCTGCGCCGGTGAAACCGCTGCCGATCAGGAGGCTGCCGTAACGGTGCAGACTCTGACCGACGCTTCCAGGCAGGTGAGGAGAAAATTCCAGATTGACGCCGATACCGCCGTACGGAATCCCCAGTCCAAGACCGACCTGTAAAAAGGCCGGATCGTGTTCGCTCAGTCCGGAGTCGGGTCGACTGGCCGCAGCGGTGGAAAAATTGTATTGAAGGCCGACGGCCAGTTTGAAACGGCCGCCGATTTCCTCGGCATCGACATCATCGTAGATGTGGAACAGGTAGAACAGGTCGGCACGCACAGCCAGCCGGTCGCCGAGTCGGACGCTCAAACCGCCGCCCAGGCATAAGGCTTCGATGGTGTCGTACTCCTCATCGAGCCCGGACCACTCATCCAGGATGCGGTCGACTTTGGCGTAATGAAAGGAAAAACGCGGCACGAATCGCCCCGCACGGCCCAGGGGGTAGACATTGCCGCCCATGCTGAGCAGCAAACCCTGGCGCTTGACACCGATGCCCAGATCGAAACTGAGATAGTTGTTGAAATGATGCAAGTTCTCCGGCAGAAGCGGATTGACTTCGACGTTCAACCCGATATGGCCGAAGGGAATTCCGTATCCGGCCGACAGGGTCAACAGGCTCGGCGATTCATCCGCCGCTTGCAAGACGCGCCCGAAACCGGGCAAAATGCCGATGCCGAAAACCGCAAACCATAAGATCACGGTGCATTTTTTCATTGTGCCATCCTCCTTTCCTCTGTATGAAAAAAATCACGCTTGGATATGACCAGCAGCTGATGGGGACGATCCCGGCGATGCAGGAGCAGACGCAGCTTCTGACCGTACTCGCCGGACTCCCACAGCAGCCGGCAAAAAGCGAACAGCTCGTCTTCCTCGATCTGGCCTGCGCCGTAGCACCACAGACAGGCCTGCCCTTCTTGGACCCAGCAGGTAAGTCCCCTCTTCCACAAGCTCCGCTGCACATCTGCCCAGCCGGTCAGATTCATCCAAGCGGCGAATTCCAGGTTGGCCCGGCAATAAGCGAACCGCTGCCGCTGCAGCAGGCGGACGCATTCCGGCATCGTCCCCAAGAGCAGAGACAGGAGAGGCAAATGGGCGACACGGTCAACGCTGCCGGGTTTTATCATGCGCTTGCTCTGCAAATCAGATACCAAAGTGCATGAAAAATATTTATGCTTATCTATCGGTCATTTTCACTGGATGGAAGCGACTGAATCCGTAACGCGGCTACCCCGGAGACTATCCGTATACCCGGTCAGGTATGCCCGTCAGACTGTCAGCAAAGCGCGGATGCTGGGTATGTCAGGCCTCAAAGCCATGTCTTTATCGAGAAGTGACGACACCAAAACGTCGAGCCGCTCGGAGATATCGCCGCGCAGACGCCGGGCGGGGACGGGAGGTAAATCCAGTACCTGCTGCATGACCTGCACCGGCGTATCGGCCGGAAAGGGCTTTTCGCCGGTCAGCATCTCGTAGAAGAGTACACCCAGGGAGTAGAGGTCGCCGGCTTCGTTGCAGATCTGTCCGCTGATTCGCTCCGGCGGCATGTAGGGCAGAGTCCCGAGCAGCTCGCCGGTCTGGGTCAGCGGGGTCAGGCGCAGGTCGCGGGCCAGGTCGAAATCCATCAACTTCACCTGCGGCATATCGATCCGCCCGCCCAGAACCATGACGTTGTCGGGCTTGAGGTCACGGTGCAGAATGCCTTGAAGGTGCAGGGTCTCGACGGCGTCCAGCAGCTGGCGCATCACCTCGACGCAGAACCCGACCGGCAGACGCGGGTTGTCGCGGATGATATCGGTCAGGGTCCGGCCGTCGATGAATTCCATGGCCAAAAACAGCCGGTCGTTGGTCTCGCCGCGTTCCAGCACCCGGACGATGTTGGGATGATCCAGACTGTCGATCACCTTGGCCTCGTTGAGAAAACGTTTGCGCAGCAGCGGATCGCGGGAAGACTCCTCGCGCAACAGTTTGAGGGCCACCGGTAGGCCGGCGTCGCGGACCGAGTAGGCTTTGTAGACATCGCCGATGCCACCGCCGCCCAGCCTCTCCCCCATCTGATAATGGCTGATATAACTCCGTTTTTTCCAAAAGACGAACAGGCGCCGGTAGCGTTTGCCCAGCCAGAAAAGGCCGATGACGGCCAGCAGTGCGGCCAGAGCGGCGATGTAAAACCGCTGCCGGGTTCCGACCAGCTGCAGCCGCTGCAGTTCCCGGTCCCTCTTGAGCAGAACCAGTTCCTTTTCCTTCTGATCCAGGCTGTAACCGGCCTCCATCTCGGCGATGGCCTTGTTTTTCTGCTCATCCAGAACGGTTGCGCTCATGTCGCTGTACAGAACCTGATGTTCATAGGCTTCCCGCTCCCGGCCCATATCGTGAAAGGCCGTAGCCATCAAGCGGTACACCATGGCCAAAGAGGAATTGGACTTGACCTCCCGGGCGATTGCCAATGCGTCCTGCAAATACTCCAAGGCCTGGGCGGAGCGTCCCATTTTGAGGTACACTTCCGCAATATTGTGATACGCCAAAATCAGATCGGCTTTCTGCCCGAGTTTTTGCCTGATTCCCAGCGCCTGTTTGAATTTCTGCAGGGCCTCCTCGTATTTTCCCCGTTTGACCAAAATAACCCCTATATTGTTCAGAGGATTCGACTGAGTACTGAGGATTTCGGTTTCCCTGGCCATTTCCAAAGCCTGTCGGTACTGTTTCAAGGCTTGTTCGTCGTCACCGGTCCTTTCCAGAGTGATGCCGATATTGTTGATGACCAACGAAGCGCTGACCTTGTCGCCAAGTTCCATAAACAGAGGCAAGGAACGTTGATAATGATCACGTGCCTTGAGATGTTCACCCAGTTTACTGTATAGATTCCCTAGACTGTTGAGGTTGTTGGCGATACCGATTTTACGGTCGATGACCTGCTCGATATGCAAAGATTCCAGGTGATACTTCAATGCCGCCTGGTATTCTCCCAGTTCGGTCAGATAGCTGCCCAGGTTGTTGGTGGCGGCGGCGATTCCCTTTTGGTCATCCGCATCGCGAAATATGCGCAAGGCCTGTTCAGCACGCAGTACCGCCTCACGGAGTCTTCCCGAGCCCGACAGGACCATCGCCGAGTACCCCAGGCAACGGGCTCTCTCTCCGGATTCACCGATTTCCGAAAACAAAGCTTCCGCTCTTTCAAATTCCGCCAAGCTCTCCTGGAACCGTTCCATCACCATCAAAGCGACGCCCTGGCCCTTGATGGCCTGAGCCGCCTCCTTTTTTTGATCGCTTTTTTTTGCCTGATCCAGAGCCAAAGCGGAATACTGCAGTGCCCTGGCAGCATCCTGTCTGACCATCATGGCGGCCAGCTGGTTGAGCAAAGCGGCCTTGTCCGGTTCCGGAGCGGTCTTCAGCCTGTGCTCGATTTCCCCGACCGTTTGCCGAACGGGTGGTTCACCGCCGTAACCAGGCAGACAATACATACATAAGCAAAACACGATCGCCAGTTTGTTGCGAATTTTCCCCTCCCTTTCAGTCATGTTGTTCTGCCTTTCCGCAGCGGATGAATCTCGTACTTGTGCAGGGCCGACACGAAACGCGGATATTCGTCGGCCGTGATGTTCAGGCTGTCGGCCAGGGTCTTGAGCGAATCGTGCTCCTGAAAACGTTTCTGCAAAAATCTGCGCAACTGGACCTGATTGAGCCGCCGATCGAGAAAATCCCGCCACGGCCCCTGCCAGAAGGAGAGACCGCGGGTCATGTCATCCTCGTAGCCGGCCATCCAGCCGTCGGAATCGGTCGGGTTGTCGGGCGCGGCGACACCTTCACCCAAAATCTCGCGCAAGGCCGTCAACGCTGGTAAATCCGCACACATCAGGCCGCAGCGTTTGAGCACCTGTATCAGTTCCCGCACATTGCCCGGCCAATCATGGTTGCGGAGCAGGGTCCGGCAGTCCTCATCCAGAACGGCACCGCGCAGCAAACTGCCGTAGGCGACGACCAGGGCGTCGATGTCCTCGCGGCGCCGTCGCAGAGGCGGAACGGTGATCGGCAGGGCGTTCAGACGGTAAAACAGGTCGCGGCGGAAACGGCCGCCGTTGACCTCGTCGACCAGGACCCGGTTGCTGGCGGCGATAATGCGCACATCCGCCTGCAGCTCGCGGCTTTCGCCCACCGGCCGGTACCTCTTGCGTTCGATGAAGGCCAGCAGTCTGGCCTGGACAGCCAGAGGAATCTCGGAGATCTCGTCCAGAAACAGCGTCCCGCCCTCGGCCTCGGCCACCAGGCCCTTCCGGTTTTCCAGTGCACCGGAATAGGCTCCCTTACGGCAGCCGAAAAGCTCCGATTCAAGAAGAGTTTCAGGAATGGATGGCGTGTTGATGGTCACCAGGCGGCCCTTGCGTCCGGAGTACTGGTGGATCAGTTCGGCCAGGTGGTTCTTGCCGACACCGGTCTCGCCGCAGAGCAGAACCGGATCTTCCTCTATGGCGTATTGCAGAACCAGCTTCTTCACCTTGGCCATGGCCTGGCTGTCGCCGACGATACCCCCGGGCATTTGCTGGGACTGGTGGATGCGGTCCAGATGGGTGGACAGCAGGTCGCCCAGAGCCCGGAACAGTGTGATGTCCTGATCGGCGAAACGTTCCCGGGTTCCGGAATCGACGTACAGGGAAAAACCGTCCGCGAGGGGGATGACCAGCACCGATCTGATCCGCAGCACTCGGGCCGATTGCGACAGACTGTCCCCGCAGAGCTGGATGACGGCGTTCTCTTCCAGGTAGTGGCTGTCGATGTCGGCGATCCGCTGCAGGGCCGACTTGGAGAAGCCCTCGCCCCCGGAAACCGTGTTGCCCGGAATCGACCGGCCGCGCCGCCACAGGATCTGTCCGTCACAGTCGACGATCATCACCAGGGACACATCCTGATCGCGCAGGATTCCCCAGATTTTTTCCTTCAGTTCGGCCAGCACGTCGTACCTCTCTCTTCGATGGCGGTTTGTCCCTCTGAAAGGGATGGTAAGCCCATGGGCGGCCAATGTCAACGGTGAACGGTCAAATTCATGACATGGTTGGCGATGTAACTCTCCGACCGATGATCTGGCGCCTACACCAAAAAAATATGAAATATGGCGGTCATACGGTAAACCCGGCATACGACGCTGATTCTCCAATCGAAGTTGTTTTTTTATCAGAATCGGCTTGATTTTTCATTTTTCGAGAGCTATAGTTATTATAATTTACATGAAAAGGGGAGGGCAGGATGCTGGACGTCAAGACCGGAAGATTGTCATGGGGTGAAGGCAAAGCGTTGTGGCCGGGCATGACCCACGCCGATTTCGAGCGGTCGGTTCTGTATCAGAACGAACTGCTCAACGAAGCCTACAAGGCGGACCGACACAATCAGCTCTGCAACCTCAAGGTGCAGGATATCGACGGCTTTCCGATGGCGATGCTGCTCAGGTTCGATCACCACGACTTCCTGTGCGACATCGTCATGAGCCAGGCGGAATTCTACGACTGGCCCGAGTGGCCGGCCGATGTCAGCCAAAACGATTATCTGCTGACGATCAAAGAAAAAAATGACCGTTTCCTGGCCACACAGCTTCAGAACCGTCTGGAAGGAGGCCGAGAGCTCGGTTTCGAGTTCGATTGGGGCACAATTTCCTCGACCTGCTCTTTCGTCCACAATCCGGATGCTCAGATCATACTGAGTATTGCAACATGGCAATTCGATCCTACTTTCACTCCTGATAACCGCCCATTATATGAATCAATAGATTCACTTAACGATTCTTATGCAAATATTTCTGAAATCACTGATGATGAAGATGAAGATGAAGAAGATGATGATTACTACAGAAACTCAAGCACTCCTGATAACGATGACGACGATGATGATAATGATGAATTTGCGATACCATGACCGATCAGGAATTGATAAAGATTGCTAAAGCCGAACAAGGTGGTGATGCTTTTCCAGGTATTGATAAATACAAAATTAAAATCCTTCCGCCTGGAACTAGATTGGTCAAGCTGGAACCTTCCAGTTCTGGATATTTCATCCCTTGGCTGGAATACCTACGTTGCAGAAGGGATGCAAGCCAACTGTCTGGCCTATACCAGATAGCCCCCAGAATCACAAAAGAATCCAAGCAGGCAGCAACAGAATACGATTATAGAATCAAAGCTACTCTTTTTATCACTACTCGAGAGGTCCGTGTAGCATACGGACAAGTTAAAATGAACCCTCAATATGGTCTAGGGGGCTCAGAACAGATTCACATTGCAGGCTATATTGCCGGCTGCCACCAAAAAGATTACACCCTGGGTATAATGAAATCCAATGAGCTTAGGCTTACCCATAATCGCCTTGATTCGAAATCTGGTGAGGCTTTTGATTTACATCGAAAAATATATACACTTACCCGTAACTATCATGCCTACCTTTCTCAAGTTCAAGATTTGCAACGTTTACAAGCGCAAATCACTGTGCCTGCACATGCCAAGAATTGCATTGATCGTTTAAACGAGCTTTCAAAGAAGATATTTTTTTATAAGAACGAAATAATTAATAACAGAATGAGGTTTAAAACCCTCTACCCCGATCTCTCCCCTCCCCGCGCCCCGACCTACGAACGGGCCATTCGCTACCAGGAGCAGCTGGCCAGAGCGGAAAAACTCGGGCTGGAAATGGCTCCCCACCCCCGATTGGAACGGGAATCCCGGCAATTGCGCCAGCACCTGCTCGCCAAAGTGGACGATACGGTGCGAAAAGTGGTCGGCGGCGCCTGGAAGCCAGAGGAATGCGACCGTGAAATCCGCATCGACGAGCTGCGCAAGCTCTACGAAACGGATCAGTTCATCAAGCGCAGTCAATGCCTGCGGCAGATCGCCGACCAGAACGCCCGCATCCGCGAACTCGAACTGGCCATCGACCGCATCGACAAGCGTGAAAAGGAGCTGCTGGCCATGGGTAAACTGAACCATGTCCTGGACGATCGCCGTCCGGCACTGCACCATGAGCTCGACTCGGCCCAGGCCCTGCGCGGCTCCCTTAAAAACGAGCTGACCAGCCTGGAGAACCGCCACCACGACTATCAGACTTTTCTGGCCATAAGCGGCAAGACTCGGAAAATCAGCGGGCTTTCACTTTCCGGATGATCATGCGGAACGGTTTGAACAGCAGCAGCCACATGGCCCAGACCGGTTTGAGATAGTGTTTGAGTGCGGCCAGGATGACACCCAATACCAGCAGGGAGAAAAGAATCAGGATCGGGTAATAGAAAAAGGACAGGATCGGACTCCGGTTCAGCTGACTCGCGACCTGGTCCCAGAGGCCGGAGACCGCGGCCATCGGAATGGCGGCGGCCATGTGGCCGATCTGCCGGGAATGCCGGTTCAGGGCCTCCGGGTTGATGAAGTAATAAACCGCCAGGGCCCCGGCCAGAGCCTTGACCGGATGGTTTTTCACGACATTCAACACCGCCAGCGCTGATTTCTGGGCTATTTTCCCGGACGCCGCCAGCAAAGGCAGGGCCCGCATTTTGAGTTGGGACCAGGCCCCCTGCCGGGCGGCCGCGGCGCCAAGCGTCAGCGCCCGGCCGACCGGTTGGGCGGCCCTGATGGCCTTGGCACTGGACAAGGCCTTGACGGAAGTGGCCGTGACGGCCACGATGGTCACGGCGTCGAAGGCGGCCCAGGCCCATTCGCCGGTCGACACGCTCCGGCCGGCCGACAAGTCGCGGACGACGGCCACTATGCTGCCCCCGGGGATGTACTGCCACCAGGTGCTGCGCGGTTTGCCCTGTTCGTCGATGTGTTTGAAAATGTCGTTGGGGTTGGCGGCGATTTGGGCCAGTTCTTTCTCCCCGCCGACAGCCAGGGCCGGAATCAGCAGGGCGCCGTGCCGAGCCAGCAGATCTTTGAACAGGTCGTCGTTCTGGTAGCGGTTCAAGAAGCGGGAGGCGAGGTTGCGGCGCTCCGGACTGGGATCGCTGGAATTGTCGAAGCGGTGCAGGGCCTGCAGGGCCGACTGCAGCAGCCTGGGCTCGGCTGCATAGTGCAAGCGCAGGATATTGGGCAGTTCACTGCCGGCGTAGCGGGTCATGAGAAAAAAAGAAGCCGACTTGTCCGGGTTGTTGTCCTGAGTGATGGCCCAATAAAGGGATGGATCGGCACAGGCCCAGTCGAACAGACTCATCGGCTCCCCGTCTGAAGCGGCCGCGGCCGCATAGGTCTGCATCGCGGACAGGTCGTCGATCCAGACCGGTTTCCCGTTGTCAGCTTCCCGAACCGTCTGCGCATTCAGTTTCAGAAAATGGACGGCGTCCCGTTCCGAAATACCCCGTCCGGTCGCCTGCAGCACCAGGTCCCGGTTGAGGATATAAGACCAGGCGTATTCCTCATCCAGAGCCGGATCAAGGACAATCTCGCCGATCCGTGGTTGAGACCGTTCAAACATCTCCATGAAGCGGTCCCATTCCCGTGGCTCGATCAGGGTCAGCAACGGAGTCAGCAGCTTCTGATTGCGGCGGAACTGATGGCGTTGCCGGGGTGAAAGCCGCGGCGCGATCAGGATATAGGACGGATCGAAGGCCATGTTGGCGTATTCGTCCGCAGTCAACTCCCTGAGATCCTGCAGCAGTTTCTCGCCGTATTGCGGATCCAGCCGGTCCACGGCTTGCAAAAGGCTGGTACCGTTCTCGATAAACGACATGGCCGCGACCTTGTCCAGCTGAGCTGAAGCGGCCTGGAAAGCCAGGGCCGGGACCTCGAGGGTATAGTCCGGACCCTTCCGCAGCAGTTCCTGCAGACCCTGCCAGCCGGATCTGTGGGCCGCCAGCAGCGACTGCAGAGGATATTTTTTCACTACGGTCCGCAGCATACGCTTCTGCCCGATACTCATGTCTGCGAATTTTTCCTGCAGGATACGAAGACTCACCGCGGCCTCGGGGCTTTTCCAGCCGGCCATATAGGCGGTGACCAGCAGCCATACCGATACCGCCGCAGCGCAAACCGCCGCGAACTTGACCACCTGTCGGGCCATTGTCCCTCCCTGAGCTATGGCAACATTCTAGCCCCTGGGCCGGCAGGAGTCAAAAATCCGCTAAAGTCCACTCCCCGTCAGGCGGATTCGCAACGACAGGCTCTACTCGATCAGGGTAAGCATCTCCTCGACTCGCTTGCGCGGTTTGGGTTCGGGGTAATCGGGGCCGGGCCGGCCGATGACCACCGCCGTCACCAGGCGTTCCGGTTCCGCGATACCGAGCAGCTTTTCCAGATCCTCCCGGGCGACCATCATCCCCGACAGCCAGCAGCTGCCGTACTCCATGTCGGTTGCCCGCAGCAGCATGTTCTGCACGGCCGCACCGATACTCTGAACGGCCGGGTAGCCACGCATGCGGTTGAGTTCCTCGTGAGCGATGCCCGACTCCGCGCCCAGTTTGTCAGCCACCGAGCGGTATGGCAGTTCGACTACGGCGATCAGGGCCGGCGCCTCGGCGAAAAAGGTCGAAAAACGCTCAACGGCCTGGCGGGGCTCGCCAGCCGCCATGCCCCACATTTCGTTTATTTTTTTCTGCACCGCCTGCGACATTTTCTGCAGCAGTTCCGGGTTGGTGACGGCGATGAAGCGCCAGGGCTGGGCGTTGCTGATGCTGGGCGCCAGGCTGGCACAGCGCACCAGTTCGGCCAGATCGTCGACCGGCACGGGTTCGGGGGAAAAGCTGCGGAAACTCATCCGTTTATCGATCACTTTATACAGTTCCATTTCAATTACCTCCTCGATTGCATGGATTCGCACCGCCCATGCCTCGCAAATCAGGACATAGTAGTATGGAAAGCGGCGCTCGACAACCAGTTTTTCACTGGCGTCATTTTTTTAGGTAATCGCTGAACAGCGGTCTGATTTCCTCGAGAAACTCGGCGATGGCCAGCGGCACCGTACGAGTGAACACGTCCAGGCAGACGATGGCGTTGATCGAGGAATCGGTGCGCGTCGCTTCGCGTAAACGGTCGGCCAGACCGAAGTTGACCCGCTGCAGCTGTTCATAGTTCTGCACCAGACCGGTCAGCTCGAGATCGGGCCTGCCACCGGCACCGACCACGAAATACTGGCCCAGCAGATACATGGACGTCACCCGGTACAGGGTTTCCACGGTGTCGGACAAGGGCAGGTGAAACCGGGCCATGGGGCGCAGAAACGCGGTGTGCGGGCAGCCGCTGAGAGCCAGCAGCAGGCCCATCAGCGAACCGATCGCCCGTTGGGCGCTGGTACTCTGCGTCATGATCCGCTCTTCGGTTTCCACGGTCAGGTGCACCGGGTCATAGGACAGGATGCCGTCAAAGGAACTGACAACGCCGACCAGGGCCAGCGCCGCCGGACAGTGCGGCGATTTTTTGGGTTGGAGAGGGCAGTGCGCGCACTGAAAGTACTGCAAATCGGCCCAGTTCGGAACGGGTCGGGACGAAGCCTTGCTGTGCTTGAGCGTAAAATTGTCGAAGTACAGATCGAATTTCTCCTCTTTGCCATCCTCCAGGCGGAAGATGTAGCGGATTCGACGGCAGGAATCTCCGTTTTCCTTCATCGTGCTCTCCTCAACCCAGCATGTCCCGTTGCAGGCGGTACAGTCGGGCGTACAGTCCGTTCTGACTCATTAGCTGCTCATGGTTTCCCTGCTCGTGAAGACGTCCCTGATGCAGGAAAAGGATTCGGTCGGCCATATGAATGGTCGACAGGCGGTGGGCGATCAGGATGGTGGTACGGCCGCTGATCGCCTGGCGTGTCGCCGCTTCTATCAGTTTCTCGGTTTCGGCATCCACGCGCGAGGTGGCCTCGTCCAGGATCAGGATGGCCGGATTGCGCAGCAGCGCCCGGGCGTAGGCGATCAGTTGCATCTCGCCGAAAGACAGGTTTTCGCCACCATTTTCAATCATCGTGTCCAGTCCCAGTTCCCGTTTGCTCAGAAGCGCGGCGAGCCCGACCTGGTCGGCGACGGCGGCGACCTGCTGCGGGCTGTACCGGCTGTCGAAGAGGGTGATGTTCTCGGCGACCGTGCCGGAAAACAGTATGGACTCCTGAGTGACGATGGCCATCATGCTGCGCAGGGCACGGATGTCCAGTGTCTGGATATCCCGGCCGGCCAGCCGAATCTGCCCGGGTGCGCTCTCGTACAGACGGACCAGCAGTTTGACCAGGGTGGTTTTGCCGCTGCCGGTCACGCCGACCAGGGCCACGGTCTCGCCGCGGCGCACGGTCAGGCTGATATCGTGCAGCACCGGTTCATCCGCCCTGTAGGCAAAGGAGAGTCGGCGCAATTCGATCAGGTTCTCCTCCGTCCATCCGGGCAGTTCATTGCCGTCATCGGCGGCCAGCGGCTCGTCGAGAAAGGAAAATATCCGTTCGGCGGCGGCCATTGCGCTCTGAAAGGTGTTGAAATTTTCGGCCAGCTGGCGCAGAGGGCGGAAAAACATGTGGATATACGTAAAGAAGGCGAACATTTCGCCGACCTGAACGAAGCGGTTCATGCCGTGGTGACCGGCAAACAGGGTGATGCACAGGGCCAGAGTCGAAACCAGTTCGATCATCGGGAAATAGACCGCGTAGGCCACCACCACCCGCATGAACGACTGCAGGTAAGTCCGGTTGACCTGATCGAACTGGCGGCGGCTGTGCGCGGCGCAGTCGAACTGATGGATCTCGGTGATCCCGGAGATCGTCTCTTCGACCTGCGTGTTGAGCTGGGCGTTGGCCTGACGCACGCCACGGTACCCGCTGCGGATGGAGCGACGGAACAGGGCGGTGACAGTCAGAAACAGGGGGATGGTCAAAAAAACCAGCAGGGCCAGCCGCCAATTGATCAGGACCATGGCCCCCAGGATGATGACCACCTTCAACAGGTCGCCGATCACCGAGACCAGGCCTTCGGATATGAACTGACGAACGGCTTCGACATCGCTGGTCAGATAGGTCAGGATCCGGCCGGCCGGCGTCTTGTCCAGGTATGCGGCCGGCAGTCGCAGCAACTGGGCGTGCATACGGGAGCGTATCTCCTTGAGCAGTTGTTGCCCCAGGGCCATGATCGAGATCTGGAAAACGGCCGAAACGGCCAAAGACAGCAGCATGATGGCCACCAACAGGCCGACGAGCCGGTTCAATGCGGCGTCATCGCCGGTCACCACGGCCCGGTCGATACCCAGTTTGACCAGGTAAGGCTGCAGCACCGCTGCGCAATCGATCAGCAGCAGCATCAGGATCAGCCAGGCCAGCCACAGTCGGTGACGGCGCAGGAAAGGCCAGAAGCGCTTCAACAACTGCCGGTCCATGCTCAGGCCCCCTTGAGTTGCTGCAACTCGGCCAGGCGGGCGTACAGCCCCTTGTGAGCCAGCAGTTCACGGTGACTGCCGATTTCACGCAGTCGACCGGCCTCGAGAACGGCGATCCGGTCCGCCAGCTTCAGAGTGGAAACCCGATGGGAGACGATGACCATCATCTTGACCCAGGGGATACGGCGTAATTGTCCCAGGATGCGGGTTTCCGTTTCGGCGTCGACATGGGAGAGCGGATCGTCGAGCAGCAGCAGCGGTGCGCGGCGGTACAGGGCCCGGGCCAGCCCCACCCGCTGACGCTGGCCGCCGGACAGGGTCAGTCCCCGTTCACCGATCATCTGGTCCAAGCCATCAGGGAAACGCTGCAGGTCCGGTTGCAGCCCCGCCATTTCGGCAGCCTCCATCACCCGCGCCCGATCGATCTCCGTCCGCCCCAGGGCTATGTTTTCGGCGATGCTGCGCGAGAACAGAAACGGCGATTCGGTGACGTAGGAAACGGATTGCATCTGCCGGCGGCTGCCCAGTTCGCAAACGTCCCGGTCATCGAAGAACAGCGTTGCGTCCGGCGGTCGTTCCAGACCGCCCAGAATGCGCAGCAGCGTCGTTTTGCCGCTGGCCACCGTTCCGGTCAGGCCCAGAATCTCCCCGGAACCCAGGCGCAGATCGATTCTGCTCAGAACCGGCTCCCGGCTGGCCGGGTAGGAAAATTGCAGCGCCTGCAGGCGGATGTTCGTCAAATCTTCGGTCGGAACAGGGCTTGACTGGCCTTCCCTTCCTTCATCTGTCAAAATGACATTGATACGGCTCATGGCGGTGATCCCCTGCTGCAGGGACGACATGACCCAACCGATCGAAAAGACCGGAAAGGCCAGAAAGCCGATCATCAGATTGAATTGCAACAGTTCCCCCAGGCTCAGCTGTCCGGCCATCACCTGACGACCGCCGATCCACAGGGTCAAGGCTTCGCTGAGCGAGAACACGAAGGTGAACAGCGGCCATAAAATCTCCTTGCGCCAGACCAGCCGCATCTGGGTGTGGTAATAGTCCAGAAGACTGTGGTCGAAACGCTCCTGAACCGTTTTTTCGCTCTGGAACAGGGCGATGGTGGTCACGGCGCGCAAGGTCTGCCACAGCTGCTCGTTCAAACGCCCGGCCGCCTCCTGGGTGCCGAGATAGAAACGGCGCAATTTTGGCAAAAAATAGCTGATCAGCGAAATCAGCAGGACCAGCAACAGCCCCACCCACAGGAGCAGCCTCGCCGACAGGCCGAGCAGGACCGGAAAGAAAAAGAGCAGCCGACTCAAAGAATTTGGGATGTACATCATGCCCGGGCCGAGCAGCAGGCGCACGTCAGCCAGGTCGCTGGAGCTGCGGGACATCAGGTCGCCGCCGGCGTAGTCGGAATAAAAGGACAGCGGCTTGCCCAGCAGTCCGGTATAGATCCGTTCGCGCAGCGAGTACTCGATCTCTCGGGACACGCCGATGATCAGCGCCCTCATGGCGAACAGGGACAAGGCCATGACGACCGTGAACAGTCCCAGGAGGAGCATGTCGCCGACGATCCGCTCGGAGCGGTTCGCACCGACCACCTCGTCCAGAATGCGCTGCACCTGACCGGGGATGAGCATGTAGAAATAATTCTGCAGCAGCATGAAGGCAAAGCCGGCCGCCAGTTTGCCCCGATGCTGCTTGAGGTAGGGCAGCAAGGGGGCCAGTTGCCCGATGCCGGGGCGGGAATTGGTCTTCATCGGCTGTAGACCGCTTCGTACTGGTCCAGAATAGCCTCCATGTTGAAGTCAACATGGGCGGTTTCGACGGCGGCCCGGCTGAGCGCCTGATAACGCGCCGGATCACCGAGCAGAGCGACCGCTTTTTCGGCGGCCTCGTCCAGCCCGTCCAGCGAGAAAAGCAGACCGTTGCGGCCGTCGTCGATCAGTTCCGGCAATCCGCCCACGGCGGCGGCCAGGACGGGAGTGCCACAGGCCATGGCTTCCAGGGCGGCCAGACCGAACGCTTCCTTGCGGCTGGGCATGATGCAGATGTCGGCGCAATTGAACAGACAGACCAGATCGGATCTAACGCCCAGAAAGTCGACGAATTCCGCCACGCCCAGCTTCTCGGCTTCTTGAATCATGGCCGGCTCCAGCGGACCCTCGCCGACTACCTTGAGCCTGCCCTTTTGATTGAGCAGGGTACGGGCCCGGGCGAAAATACGGACGACATCGACCGGTCCTTTGACCTCGCGCAGGTTGGACACGTGCAGAAAAACCGGTTGCTTCTCACAGGGTCTGGTCTGGCATTTGTCCGACCTGACATTGAAGACGGCCGGGTTGATGAAGTTGTAAATACACTCGATCTGCCGCCGGGGTGTGAAGATCCGTTCCGTTTCCTCCTTGAGACTTTGTGAAACCGCCGTCACCCGGTCGCTTTCCTCGATCCCGTAGCGGGTGATATGCATCATCGAGGGGTGCTGACCGACGACTGTGATGTCGGTGCCGTGCAGAGTGGTCACCAACCGGACGGGTCGCCGGGCGATGTCGCGGGCCAGGATGGCCGAAATGGCGTGGGGCAGCACGTAATGGCTGTGAACGACATCGATCCCGTACCGGGTGATGATTTCGGAAAGCTGCGAAGCCAGGGCCAGATCGTAGGGCTGGTAATCGAAAACCGGGTATTCCTTGACGTTGACGCGGTGGAAACGGATGGACTCGCTGGCCTCGTCCCGCAGCCGGAACGGCGGTTGCAGGCCAATGAAGTGCACCTGGTGTCCCCGTTCCTCGGCCATGGCCCGGCCGATCTCGTAGGCCACGATTCCGGAACCGCCGACGCGGTGGTAGCACAGGATGGCTATTTTCATACGAAACTCCGGTCGAAAGAAACCAGCGGGTCGGCCAGCACCGGCACGTGCTCGGAATAGAAAGGTTCGGCCATTTCACAGCCTCCCCAGCCGCCGGCCTGGACCGAACGGGAGGTCAACAGTTCCCAGAAATGGTGGGAGTGCAGGAAAGTCTTGCTTTTCGCCTTTTCGCCGGGCCGGCCGACCTGGGTCTGGTAGCAGCGTACGGCAGCGATCCTTTCCTTCCATTGCGCCGACACGTCGACGACGAAATCGGGCTTGCAGGAAATCAGCATCTCCGGGAAACGGATCAGGGAGCGGGCCCTATGGATTTCGCCCGGCCGTTCCAGTTTCTCCAGCCCGGACAGAAACAGGCAGCGCGAGACGATCCGGGCGCAGACCTGGTGATCGGGATGACGGGTGAAGCGTTCGTCAAAGGTGAATACCAGTCGGGGTCTGAGCTCGCGGATGACATCGACCAGGGCCAGACGGTTGGCTTGATTGTCTTCGAGACGGCCGTCGCCCAGGTCCAGGGTGACCCGTCGTGTCAGGCCCAGAATCCGGTTGGAATGTTCGATTTCCTGCTGCCGGGTTTTCGCGTCGCCGTAAGTGCCCAGCTCTCCGCGGGTCAGGTCGCAGACGGCCGTCTGGTAACCGGCCTGAACCATCTTGATCAAGGTGCCGCCCATGAAAATCTCACTATCGTCGGGATGGGCACCGACAGCCAGAATATCGACCGGCATCAGCTCACCTCCAGGTAACGCAACTGCGGATCGTAACGCTCATAGATCCGTTTGAGCAGGTCCGTTCCGCCGTACAGATTCATGTAATAAAAAGGGCAGATCACCCGTTCCTGCGGCTTGGCGTACGGCTGCAGCCGCGCGAACAGCTTCTGCAAGCGGTCCAGATCGGCCGCATTCTGCTCCCGGTTCTGTTTACGGATATTGCCGAGCACTTGTTTGATTTCCTGATCCAATGTGGTTTCAATCCGTGAAAAATAGGGATGGAGCGCGCTCAAGCCTTCGATAAAGCTTCGGCATTGCTGCCGGCTGAGCTGTTCCAGATTCGGCATATCGAGTCCGGTCCGGCGCCGGATCAGTTCCGCCCGGGCCTTGTCCGGTCCCAGTTCCAGCAGGGAATCGGCGGAAAAAGCGAGCTTGTCCAGCTGCCGCCTGCTCCAGGGTTCGATCAGGCACAGCGACATGCGCCGGATCAAGCGCGGCTGCTCAACCCCGCAGCGACGGTAGAGATCGGCCAGCGGAGCCAGATAGGCCATTTCGCCCGGACCGGCGATGTAGGCCGAGCTGCCAAACCAGGCGTCCTGGCACAGCGGCCGGCTGTACACGTTGGGCAAGAGCGGGAAAGAGCCCGGATCGACGGAACGGCCGTCCCGCAAAGCGTAGCCGCCAGGGCGGCGGAAAACGGCCCGGCGCACGCCGCCGTCGTCGATAAAACCGGGGCATTGCTCGCCTGCAGCCGTGTTTTCGAACAACTCAAGCAGGATCGGGCGGCAGAAAGAGCGGAATTCACCGTCGCGGGGATCGAAAAAACTCAGGTTTTCGAAGGGGAACAGGCTGCGGGCCAGGGCCAGGGATGCCTCTCCCAGCTCCCGGTCCAGGCGGTAGGCGTCCAGGACCATTTCGCGCAGGGCCGGGGTGAACTCGGTTGGGGTCAGATCCTGGAAAAACTGCCGGATCAGTTCGATCAGCTGATCGTCGACCCGGACCCGGCCACAGGAAAGACCACCAGTTTCCTTTCGCCAGCGCAGTTGCTTGAGCCCGCCGTCGCGGTCGATGTAATCGATGGCTGAAATTTCCTGAAAATCGGCGTCGTTGGTCTCCAGCCAGTAGATGGCCGGCCGCCCTTCACGGGCCGCCGTGGCGACCGCTCCCAGAACCTTGTACGGTGTGTAGAACGGACCGCCCAGCAGACCGATCTGCTGGCCGGTGACGACGGGCTGTCGATTCGGCGAATTATTCTCTTTTTGTTCAGCCAATTCCTGCTTCCTTCTCACCGGACATCCCGATTTTCCTTGAGTCGCATAAATGCGCCGAAATCTCCCAAACAGGCGATGAACGGGTTGTTTTTCCGCTCGGCGGCGATGCTGGAATGCGGCTCGGGACCGCAGTCCAGGCCAGGCCAGACCAGCAGCTCGCCATCGAGTTCCATCAGGCGCTGCAGCGATTCGAACTGGGCCAGGGCCATCTCCGGGCTGGGCGTGGCGCCCACGGTGCCGACCAGCAAGGTATCGCCGCAAAAAAGATGGCCGCCGAAGCGGACGCACATCGAATCGGCGCTGTGGCCGGGGGTGTGCAGAAAGTGCAGGTACTGTCGGCCGAGCAGACACCGCTCGCCGTCGGAGACATGCATGTCCGCCCGCTGGTTGGCCAGATGCCCCAGCACCGGTACACGGTATTCGCTCAGCAGTTCGTCCAGTCCTGGATTACAGTCCGGTTGGTTGTGGGTCAGGATGACGCCCTTGAGCAGGTATTGCCCGTCCTGCAGCCGGGTCAGAACCTCCCCGGGATCGGGGCCGGGATCGATGAGATAGGCCGAACCGCCGGGACCGTCGGCCAGAATGTAGCCGAAACGGCCTCCGCCGCAGTCGCACTGCTCGACGATGACGGTTTCTGTTCTTACGACCGGCTTTACGTGGTTCATCCGTTTCTCCCTGCTCGTCGTTCCGCCAGTATTGTACAACAAAAAGGCACCGCTTGCCGCTGTCCAGCTGACGGTTCGTCATTCTGGTTTTACGAATCACATTGTCTTTCAATCTTCAATGCACTACGATGAAAAATCATGGAGGTGGATCATGTCCAGAACTTTAGCTGTAATTCTGATTTTTCTCATTGCTTCATCGCTTCAAGCCGCGCAAGACGAATATTCGCTAAGGAGAGCCAGACTGCTTGAATCGCTGGACAACCGGACCATCGCCCTGGTTTCCGCCCGCACCCCGACCTGGGGCAAGGACGCCATGAACAAGGACTTCCACTTCCTGACCGGCCTGGACCTCGACGGCGGCGTGATGATGATCCTGCCGAACGACGATCAACCGTTCCGCTTTTACGGCCGGATCGACGACCGGGACAAAGCCGCTTTTTCGGCGGTCTTTCCAGAGGAGAGTCTCATGCCCGATCTCTTCCGCCTGCTCTATTCCGGACGCCGTTGCCTGGCCCTGTCTTTTTCCGACAATCGGCTTATGGAGCGATTCACCAAAGAACGCTCTCCCTTGTCCACGGTATCGTCCATCCGCAACCTCGACGAACTGATCCACCCCATGCGGGTGATCAAGAGCGAAGACGAGATCCGCAGGCTCCGAGCGGCCATCGACGTCACCGCACTGGCCCTGGCCGAAACCATCCGGGCCGTGGAACCCTGCATGAGCGAAATCGCCATCAATTCCATGCTCAGCTGCGAAACCGTCCGCCGAGGCTGCGCGGAGGGCCTCTCCTTCTCCCAGGTGGCCTCGGGTCCCAACAGTGTCAACGTCCATTTCGGGACTTCACAGCGGCAGGCGCTTGCCGGAGACCTGATTCTCTTCGATGTCGGCGCCTGGTACGACAAGTACACATCGGATATCACCCGCACCATCCCCGTCTCGGGTCGCTTCAGTCCGGCTCAGGCGGAGATCTACGATCTGGTACTCTCGTCCCAGGAAGCGGCCATCGCCGCGATGAAACCGGGCGCCAGGATGGCGGACGCCCAGACAGCGGCTGAAGATGCACTGATCCGTGGACTGACCCGTCTGGGACTGATGACCGACTCCGGTTCGCCATGGCAGAAGGCCTTCTACATCCAGCACGGCTTCTACCATTTCATCGGCCTGGACGTCCACGACGTCTGGACCTGGTACGGCCGGGACCTCGCCGGCAAAGTCTACCAACCGGGCATGGTCGTGACCATGGAGCCCGGTCTCTACTTCCCGGCCGACATGATCGAAAACATTCCGCAGCGGCTGGCCGGCAAAGTGAGCGAAGAGGAGTTCGTCGCCTTCAGGGAAAAAGTGGCTCCGATCTATAAAAAGTATCAGGGCAACGGCGTGCGCATCGAGGACGATGTCCTGATCAGCGCAAGCGGCAACGAGGTTCTTTCTGCCGGAATCCCCAAGAAACGCGCCGACATCGAAGGTCTGGTCCGACAGAAGAGCTACCTGAACCGCTTACGCTGATCGGTCTTTGCCAAGTCGTCGGTCCGCATGCCGATCAGCTCGCTGGATCAAGACGATGGCCGCCAGGATCACCGCCGTGGCCAGTACGAGGCGCACACTCAGCGCTTCGTCGGCCAGCAGCCAGCCGATCAACACCGCAACCAGGGGATTGACGAAGCTGTGGGTGGCCACCAGGGTCGACGAACAGTGCTGCAGCAGCCAGGTATACGCCGAAAAAGCCAGCACCGAACCGAAAACGATCAAAAAGGCCAGTCCCAGCAATGATCGGGATGATACTGCATTCCAGCTGACCCTGGAAAATTCGCCGCTGATGAAGGATGCCATGAACAGCAGGACCGCCCCGCAGGTCAAGGGCAGCGCGGACCGTCCCAGCGCATCGCCCGGCAAACGCAAACGGGGCGAGATGCAAACGCCCAAAGCCCAGGAAGCGGCCCCCGCCAGGACTGCGACCGCCCCCCAGGCCTGCGAGACCGACGTCGATATTTCGCCGACCGACAGCACCGCCACTCCGGCAAGGCCGAGCAGGAGTCCGGATCCGTTTTTCCAGTTGATCTTCTGCTGCCCCATGGCGGCGCCCATGAGCAGGATCCACAGCGGCTCGCTGGCAATCAAAAGCGAGGCCAAACCCGACGAAACGTACTGTTCCGACCAGTGCAGACAACCGTGCCCGATCAGAAAGAAGAGTCCGCCGAGGATCAGTCCGGACCGCCAGTGCTCCCAACGCGACCGGAATCCACGCCACCAGGCGAGCCCCAGAAGAATCAATCCCGCGACACTGTGCCGCACAGCGGCGCTGATCAAAGGCGGAATCGTCTCCACGACATAGCGGATCGCCAGATATGTGGTCCCCCAGATCAGGTAGATGGCCAGGAAAGCCAGGATCACGGACAAGCGCGAAGGCCTTGCCATCGAACCTGAATAGGTTAGCGACGATGAGTTCATGATCACCTCTATAACCATCTAATATCGCCCATGGTGGTTAGTTTATTTCATTGTGAACGGATTGTCAAGAGTCGGAAAACGGTTTTTCGGTTATAATAGCGGTGTAAAACTCGAGGAAAACTGTATGAAGTATCAAATCGTCGCCGGAGAAATCTCGCTCGATTTCATCAACACCCTGGACAACCGGCCTCTGGCCGGAAAGCAGAAAGAACTGTTGACCTCCTATCAGGACCTGACAGACTGGGCCTGTCAGGCGGGAGCGATCCCAGACAAGCAACGGGCCGCGCTGCTGCAAGCGGCGGCATCTGATCCCGATGCGGCGGTCGCAGCTCTGAGCAAGGCCATCGAACTGCGCGAGTGCCTGTTCCGCATCGTGAGCAATCACCTGAGACAAGAGTCAAGCTCCGCTGATGACCTGGCACTCTTCAGTCGTTTTCTGAGCGAGAGCCATTCCCGGCTGCAGCTGCAGACGGAACCGGGCGGGTTTCGCCTGGGCTGGCCTGCCCCGACCATTCGGCTCGACTCCCCGCTCTGGCCCATCGTCAAATCGGCGGCCGGATTGCTGACTTCGGAGGATCTGCACCATGTGCGGGAATGCGATTGCGCGGATTGCCGCTGGTTGTTTCTGGACCGCAGCAAGAACCACAGCCGCCGCTGGTGCGACATGAAGGTCTGCGGGAACCGGGTGAAGGCGCAAAGATCCTACCGGCGCCACCGCAACGGTGCGTAGAGTTTCAGATTTTTACTGGACGGATTACCGAGTGATGTCCCCTTTTTCCCACTGTGGAAAAGTCTTATATAAAATTTCCTGAGACCAAAGCGGCAAAGGAGATTCGCATTTGGAGTTCAACTCTTGTACCGCCCGATTGTAATGGATCAATAGCAAACGAGGATCGAGCATCGTTTCCAGCAGCAGTTTGCGGCCGTAGCATTTTTCCACGGTCACAGCCATTTTATATCCCACAGTGTACCAGGCGCCCTGAACACCGAAATAACTCGATCCTTTTGCAGTTACGGCTTCATCATCGGCAAAATCTCCGTTGACAATAGACAGAAAAAAGGCCTCCACTTCGCGCAGGTCATGGGCGAAATTGGCCATGTCGCCGTTCCAGCGATTCCGTTCCTCGATGGAGCTGACCGAATGCGGATGGCAGTCAGGTCCACCGGCGGCGGCCAGCATGGCGAATCCTTCTCCGAAAGCCCCCATCCATCGGGCTGCACTTTTTGCCTTATCATCCAGAGACTCGATCTTTTTATTATATTCATCTTCCAAACTGGACAAACCAATGTGGTGCATCTCATGAGCAACCGTGTTTTCAAATTTCTCTCCGCTAATTTCGGGAGCCAGATATAGAAATATGGCCGGATCGGTGTCCATCTCCCAGACAAACGAATTCTCTCTGGGCTTGATCATCGGATACACAGAACTGTGTATCACCGCACCTTTCGGCAGGTATTGCAGAACCCGGTATGCAGTGCGCTCCAGATCCACCTTTCCCCATCGCTCCAGGGCTTTCCGAAGTTCCTGGTATCGCAGCAGTAGTGATTCACTCAAGATAAATTTCTTGAAGTCTTCATCATCAAATACGTTTTTCGGGTTTCGAAACATCTCGCCGATGAACGCTTCACGCTTCTTCAACCGCAGGTACGGCCTGCAGGTAAAGAGCTTTTGCCACTCCGACTCCGGGATATCCCGTCCGGATCGGCGCAGCTGCAGCAGAGACAGTACCCGCTCGGCCTCGCTGGAGTCAAACACAAGGCAGATACTGTCCTGTCTCACATTTTGTGAAGCGGATATTGGAAAAATTCCCATCATACCGATCGTGACAACACAAATAATACAAGCCGCCGCATGTGAAGCCATTGTCATCTCCTATGCTTGGGATGTATAAAGCCGTAGGCCTAGAATACGCTCAAAAGCCGTCCGAAGGTTACTTGTATGAAATATTTTTATTTGGAAGCTAAATTCGAATCCGATCGATTCCCGGCCGATTGCCATCGTCAGCGCCTGCCAATGATTCTAATCAGTACCTGGCCTCTACAGTTCGCCGAGAACCTGGTCGAGAACCGAGACCAGGAAATCGGCGTCTGAGGTATCGAAGGGCATGGGCGGGCGGATCTTGATCACGTTGTGAAAGGGACCGTCGCTGCCCAGCAGGATGCCCTCCTGCCGCAGCCGGTTCACCACGTAGGCCGCCTCGCTGTCGGCCGGTTCCAGGGTCCTGCGGTCGCGCACCAGCTCGACTCCGAGAAACAGGCCGCTGCCGCGGACGTCGCCGACAACGACGTGTTTCTCCTTCAGCGGTCGCAATCCGGCAAGCAGGTGGTTTCCCGTTTCCAGGGCGTGCGCCTGCAAACGTTCTTCCAGGACCACGTCGAGAACGGTGGCGCCGACCAGGCAGGACACCGGATTGCCGCCGAAGGTGCTGAAAAATTCCATGCCGTTGTGGAAAGCGTCGGCGATCTCCCGGGTGGTGACCAGGGCAGCCAGGGGGTGACCGTTGCCGATGGGCTTGCCCAGTACGACCATATCCGGCTCGACGCCCTGAGTTTCGAAGGCGTAAAATCCGTTGCCGATGCGGCCGTAACCGGTCTGCACCTCGTCGGCGATGCATACGCCTCCGGCGGCGCGGACCAGCCGGTACACCTCCGCGAGATAGCCTGCAGGAAAAAATATCTGCCCGCCGACGCTGGGACAGCTCTCGGCGATGAAGCCGGCCGGTGCCCGGCCGTTGCGGCGCATGCCTGCCAATATCTCAGCCACAGCGGCGGCGTACTTTGCCCCGGCCCGGGGATCGTCGGCCTTGTAGCGGCCGCGGTAGACATCGGCCAACGGAGCCGCATGCACCCAGTCCGGTGCCCCCAGGCCTCCGGGACCGTCGTGCTTGTAGGGGCTGATGTCGATCAACGACGAAGTATGGCCGTGATAAGCGGCTTCCAGAACGATCATGTCGCGGCGGCCGGTGACAGTCCGGGCCAGACGCAGAGCCAGTTCGTTGGCCTCGCTGGCCGAGTTGAGAAAGTAGCATACCTGCAGCTTTTCGGGCAGGGTGGCCGTCAGCTTTTCGGCAAATGCATTGATATGGTCGTGAAGATAGCGGGTGTTGGTGTTGAGAAGGCCTGTCTGGCGACGTATTGCCTCCACCACTTTCGGGTGGCAGTGGCCGACATGGGGCACGTTGTTGTAGCAGTCCAGATATCGGCGGCCGTTTTCGTCGTAGAGGTACTGCATCCAGCCTCGGACAAGCTTGACCGGTTCCTGGTAGCCGATGGACAGGCTGGGGCCGATGTAGCGCTTGCGCGCCGCCAGTGTCTGGCTGCGGTCGGGGTCGGGCGCCGGAAAAGCATCGTGGGGTATGCCCAGAATCAGGTTGGGGTCCGGCGACACGGTGCACCAGAATTCCCTTTCGCTTGGCCTGGCCACTCCCGGAAAATCGGTTCCCAGTCCGAACAGGTCCAATATGATCTGGAAATGCAGGTGCGGCGTCCAGCCGCCGTTCACTTCGGCCGTACCGAGCCGGGCAAAGCGCTCGCCTTTGGGAATGACTTTACCGATGTGAAGCCCGCGCAGCGAAGCCGGGCTGAGATGGCCGTACAGCGTATAAAAAGTCCGGCCATGCGGATCGCGATGCTTCAGAATGATCACCGGACCATAATCGAGCCGGGCGCGGTTGCGGGCGAAAGCGTGCACCACACCGTCCAGCGGGGCGAATACCGCTGTACCCGGAGGCATGAACAGGTCGACACCCAGGTGCACCGTCCGCGCTTCGGTACCGGTCGGGCCGGTCTGAAACAGGGGGGAAACGTAGAGCAACCTGGCCTCGTCGTAACGGCCGACTCCTGGCTGTGCGCCGTCCGTTTCGGCCTGGATGCGGGCTGTCAGTTCCGCCTCGCCGTTTCGCTGCGGATCCCCCTGATACAGCGGACTGGCGATACTCAGGTCCAGCACCTTCAGCTTATGACCGGACCAATCAGCTTCAACGACCGGCGCAAACCCGTTCCGGTCTCTCTCCCGCTGCAGCCAGTCCAAAACGCCCCGGGCATTCTCCAGAGGGTCTGCATCACAGGCCTGACGCAAACGGGCCAGGGTCAGGCCGTAGTTCAGGCTCAGCAGACCGGGCAGCGCGGCCATGATCGGCTGCTGACTGATGAACAGATACTCATCCTGTGGCCGTCGCCGCCTCTGCCAGGCGGCCAGGCAGACACTGACGCACAAGCGCAGGCGCAACAGGTCGATCAGGGCGGCGATCTCGTTGCCAGCGAGCGGCCGGACCCGATGGTAGGCGCTTACGATCGGCAGAATGGCCGCCAGCGGATCGGACTTGCCCAGAACGGCGTAGGCGCAGGCCACCGCAGGGTCGGCTACGGTGCTGCCGTAGACCAGATCGCCGAAATCGATCAGGCCGCTGACCCGCTGCCGCTGGACCAGTACGTTGTAGTCGTTGGCGTCGTTGTAGATCAGACTGCGCGGCAATTCGGACCATACGGTTTGCAGACGTTCGCGGGCTTCCCCGGCGAAAACACGGATTTTTCGCCGCAACCCAGGCTCGCTGATTTTACCGGCATGTTCGGCGATGACGGCGAAAGCCTGGTCCGGATGCCAGGGGAAATCCTCGTGAAACGGGTTTTCACCCAATTCCGCCAGCGCCCGGTCCACTTCGGCCAGAGTCCGTCCCAAATCTCCCAGCAGCGCCGGCGAATGGATCGGGCAGCGGGCCAGCGGCTCTCCGGGCAGAAAACTCAGCACCCTCAGCAGGTGCCGACCTCGGCCATCCGATCCCGGGACCTCGCAGATCTGCCGGCCATCGAGAGTCGACAGGAGTCGCGGCGTCAGCTCCAGAACGGTAGCGAGCCGGTTCAGCACCCGGTTCTGGAAATCCAGCGCGGCCAGATCCTCTGCGGCATTGGCGATTTTCACGACATACCGCCGTCCATCCCGGCAGCTCAGCCGAAAGTTCTGGTCCCGCTCGGAAGGCAGGCTCGTCAAGTCCCCTTCCAGGCCGTAATTCGCCTGCAGGATCGGTAGCAATTCCACAGTAGTGAAGACAGGGGTTTGGTCAAACACGGACATGCTTGCCTCTTTTTACCATCGTTTGAATTTCAGGCGGTGATCGACACGGCCTTCTGGTTGAAGTGCCGGTCGGCTGGATCGAAATCGAGCCGGACGCTGACATTGGCCTTGAGCGTCTGCGCCTGGCGCAACAGTTCGCCAGTCTCGGCCTCGCTGTAAGGAGCCAGCCGCGTATAACCGGGTTCCAGTGTGCTCAACGGCCGGAACGGCTGCAACACCCAGGGAGCGCTTTGCCCCAGAATCAAAGCCATCTCGACCAGGTCCGCCCGGTTCACCAGACCCGGTACCAGGGTGGTGCGGAACTCGTGCTTTACCTGGCTGCGGTTGAGCAGGGTGATGGCGCGTTCGATACGCCACCAGTCGATCTGAACCCCGGCGGCCTGAGCGTATTTTTTAACTGTGGACTTGAGGTCCATGGATACGAAATCGAGGAGTCCGCTGTCCAGCAAACGGGCCAGCGGTTCCGGATAATAACCGTTGGTATCCAGTTTGACCGAAAAGCCCAGGCTTTTCAGTTTGCGGACGAAAAGTTCCAGACCGGGATGCATCAGCGGCTCCCCGCCACTGATCACCACCCCGTCGCAGAAACCGCATCGCGATTCCAGACGCGCCAGGATATCGTCTTCACGATAATCCGGCAACCCGGCCGGATCCAGCACCAGTTTGACGTTGTGACAGAAAGGGCAACGAAACGGGCAGCCCCCGCAAAAGACTGCCGCCGCGATTTTATCGGGGTAGTCTATCAGGGAAAGGCCGACAAATCCTTTGATCCAGCCCAACTCGCCGCGCCCGCGCCGGACTCAGTCGTCCAGGTCGATCCGTTTGGGATCGATCATCTGCCGGTGGCTGAACTCCTCCACCTTGCCTTTATTCCAGTTCTGAATGGGGCGGTAATAACCGACAACCCGAGAGTAGACTTCAGTCGGGATGACTTTTACCAGTACTTTCTTCTTGTCCTTGAGCAGTTCCTCACGCGGATTGATCATCGTCTCCTCCTCATCGTCATCGTCGTCATATCGTTACACGGACTTGTTCACTGAATCGGCATCTTCTCGTCGTCGTCATGGATCACGAGGTAGGACCCGGACGGCATGTTTTCCAGTTCGTCCTCGTCCATCTCCATCAACACCCCGTACCGTTCGAAATCGGCCGGATCCTGCACCATCGGGTCGAAGGTGTGGATGCCCGGGATATAACCGGAGGCCGGAGATATGGAGAAAGTGGGTGTGAACGAAAAATAGGGCAGCCGGAAACGGTTGGTTATTTTTCGGGTCAGCGACCTGACCGTACGCCAGTCCTGGATGTTTTCGCCGAAAAACAGGTGCACCACCGTACCACCGGTGAATTTGACCTGAAGTTCATCCTGGTGGGCCAACAGCTCGAACAGATCGTCGTAGCTCTCCACCGGGGCGTGTACCGAATTCGTGTAATACGGTTCCTTGACCCCCGAGCTGACGATGTCCGGCATTTTTTCCCGGTCGATGCGCGCCAGGCGGTAGGCGGCCCCTTCGGCAGGCGTCGCCTCCAGATTGTACATGTTGCCCGTTTCTTCCTGAATATCGGCCAGACGCTGGCGCATATGATCGAGAACCTCGAGCGCGAAAGCCTTGCCCTCGGAGTCGGTGATCGGTTTGCCCATGAAGTTGAGCAGGGCCTCGTTCATGCCGACGATGCCGATGGTCGAAAAATGGAATTTCCAGTAACAACCGTGGGTTTCCTTTATGGACCGCAGGTAGAATTTGGTGAACGGATACAGTTGCAGGTGAGTAAAACGCTCGATGTTCTTGCGCTTGATTTCCAAAGCGTCGACGCCGATATCGATCAGACGGTCCAGAATGTTGTAGAACTGCTCCCGGGTCTTGGCCCGATAGCCGATGCGCGGCAGGTTGATGGTGACCACGCCGATCGATCCGGTCAGCGGATTGGCGCCGAACAGCCCGCCGCCCCGTTTCCACAGTTCCCGGTTGTCCAGGCGCAACCGACAGCACATCGACCGGGCGTCCTCCGGCTTCATATCCGAATTGACGAAATTGGCGAAATACGGAATGCCGTACTTGGCGGTCATCTCCCAGATCGGTTTGAGCTGATCGCTGTCCCAGTCGAAATCGTTGCCGATATTGTAGGTCGGTATCGGAAAGGTGAAAATGCGGCCTTTGGCGTCCCCGGCCATCATCACCTCGGCAAAGGCGCGGTTGATCATGTCCATTTCGGCGATGAAATCCTTGTAGGTCCGCTCCTGTTCCTGACCGGCGACGATGACCGGCTTGTCGGCCAGAGTCGACGGCGGTACCAGGTCCATGGTGATGTTGGTGAACGGAGTCTGGAATCCGACCCGGGTCGGCACGTTCAGGTTGAAAACGAATTCCTGCATGCATTGCTTGACTTCCTGGTAATCCAGTTCGTCATAGTGCACCAGCGGCGCCAACAGGGTGTCGAAATTGGAGAAAGCCTGGGCGCCGGCGGCTTCGCCCTGGAGAGTATAGAAAAAGTTGACAATCTGGCCCAGGGCGGTACGGAAATGCCGCGCCGGCTTGGATTCGACCTTGCCTTTGGCCCCGGTGAAACCAACCCGCAGCAGGTCCTCCAGATCCCAACCGACGCAGTACGGCCCCAGAACGCCGAGATCATGAATATGAACATCCCCCTCCTCGTGAGCCAGGCGCACGTCCAGTGGGAACAGCTTGCGCAGCCAGTATTTGGCCACCAGTTTGGAAGAGATGTGGTGATTGAGCCCCTGCAGGGAATAGGACATGTTGGAATTCTCTTTTACCCGCCAGTCGTTCATCTGCAGGTAATCGTCGACGACTTTGACGCCGTCGAGAAAATTCTGGCGGATATCGCGCATCTCGGCCCGCTTTTCCCGGTAGAGAATGTAGGCTTTGGCGGTGGCGGCCAGATTCTCGCGGATGAGCTGCCCTTCGACCAGATCCTGAACCTCTTCAACCCCCGGAACCAGCTGATGATCGAAGTAACGGATCTTCAATTCGGCGAAAACGGCCTGCCCCATGAGCCGGACCCGTTCCGGGTCTTTCTGGCCGGTGGCCCGGAAGGCCTTGGCGATGGCCATTTCAATTTTATTCAATTCAAATGGTACATAACGGCCGTCTCTTTTCTGAATCTGAAACTGATTATCCATCCATCCTCTCCATACTGTCTGCACCAGAAGTATAGACTTTTGAATCTGTAAAAGTCAAGGGTGAAAACACAAGATATAGAGCTTTTTAAAAAAAATTTCCCCATATCTAGCGGGCGATGTCGAAAAAACGTACAGCGTCAAAAAAACTGGAAGCCTTGATAAACGTCCGTTTCATCGCGGCTGCGATTGCGCACGGGCCAACCCCCCATAAAAAAAAATTACGCTAAAAAGCTCGACTCCGCCGGGTAAGCTCCCCCTTGCCAGTTCCCCGCTCGGTGGCATAGAATGGCAAGCATGGACGTACGAATCGATAAATGGCTCTGGGCGGTGCGCATATTCAAAACGCGCAGCCTGGCGAACACGGCCTGCAGGAAAGGCGCCGTGCGCCTGAACGGTGTTCAGGTCAGATCGTCCAAAACAGTCAAGACCGACGATCTGGTCACCGTTTCCTTTCCAGGTATCGACCGGATTTACCGGGTTGTGGCGACGATCGAAAAGAGAGTCGGCGCCAAGCTGGCCGCCGGCGCCGTCCGGGAAGAGACGGATCCGGCCGACCTGGAACGGCTCGAACTCATCCGCCGCGACCCTTTGTCCGTCCTGTTCGCCGTCCGGGAACCCGGCAGCGGCCGCCCCAGCAAAAAAGAACGGCGCGATATGTCCCGCTTTCTCGATCCCCGATCCGATGAGGACGCAGATGCCCAGGACGATCAGGACGAGGATCCGGAAGAGGATGAGGACGGAGTGCGGTAAATACGCTGACGCAGAGCGCTCAGGCAAGTTTCGATAGCCTCTTTGACCAGCGCCGACTCCTCCCGTTTGTAGAGCGACTCCAGCTGAGTGAGGTTGCGGCTGTCGCCAATCGCCGACAGGGCGTCGGCCGCCGCCTTCCTGATCTGTTCGTCCTGCCCGGCCAGGCGTTTCATTACCAGGGGAACGGCGCTTTGATCCTCCAAGCGCTGGACCACCCGCAGAACGGAGACGATTTTGGGCGGATCCTGCCCCGTCTCCAGGTGCCTGTGCAGCGGCCAGGTCAAACCGCGTAGGACTTCCAGGGCGGCCAGCCTGACCGATTCGTGGGGATCGCCCAGGGCGGCGGACGTCAGGGGCAAAACCGCCCGTTCATCTTTTTTCAGGGCATAAACGGCCGCAATCCGGGTTTCGATCGAGGAAGGATGACGTAAGGCTTTGATCAAACCGTAGAGGTCGCGCCGCTTCATCAGCTTTTCGACGTTGGGTACCCTGAAGCGCGCAAACAGCATACCCCCATCTCCCAATTACTTTTCTCAAACTTTAGCACCAAGCTATAGCAATATGGTATAGATCGGCGTCGGTGTCAACACCTTCCCGGAATTCAGCGCCGGCCGCCCCCTCACCAGACGATGAAATCGAGAGTTTCGGCGGCGTTCTCCCGATAGGTGCCTTCGATGGCGAAACGGTCCTTGTCTTCCTCTTCGAGTTGCACCCAGCCCGTATCGAAAGTTCCGGAGTAATCCAGCTGATAGAGAAGACGAACCGTACGCCGGCTCGAAAACAAGGTTCGCAGGACCTGATCGCTGACCAGTCTGGTCGAACTGACGGTGCCCCTTTCGCTGCGCCGTTTTTCATGAGCCGCCCGGAATTTTTCAAACGGAACCTCGCGGCGGTAGCCTTGGCTCAACAGCTCGTAGGCGCTTGGGTAATCCCCGTCGGCCACCGCTTTGATGTAAGGCTGGACGATACGCCGGTCCAGGTCGACGGCCATGGTCATCTCCCCGCTGCGGCTGCGCAGGTAAAAAACGAAGAAAGCGGCCAGACCGACGGCGCCCAATCCGATCCACAACCATTTCATGCGACCTCCTCTGTCCGTGTCATATTACTCATTAAAATATAAAAATGGAAGCAGACCGCAGCGGTCAGAGCAAACGCATGTCGATGAAGATTGGCAAACCGGCTCGGCAGTGATAGAATCTTTCAGTTTTTCCATGAACAGACAATCCGGACTCCGAATCATCGTCGGCTTTCCCTCCCGACCGCTGCAAGATGTTATCGATATCTGCTGGTCGATCCCGGCTTCGGGAAACGATCGGGTTTCACGGCATGAGATTTTTCCCGACTGCAGTGCCAAGCTGATCTTCCGCTATTCAAGCAGCCGCAAAAACCGCATGGTCCTTATTGGACCTCTCAGTGAAAGAACCACTGTCGAAATCGATGAATCCGCCGATTATTACGGAATCCGTTTCCATCCCGGCCGCCTGCCGAAGCTGATGCAAACCGGTATGGCAGAGCTGACCGATTCCCATGTGGAGATTACGGAAATCAACGGTCGAGATATAGAGGACCTGGGCCGGGAAATGGCGGCCGCTTCGAGCCATGAGGAACGGCAACGGATCATGGAATCGACGGTACGCGGTCTGCCGCTCCTCCATGGCGACTCTTACGTCGAATCGGCACTTGAATTGATCACGCGGCGCTACGGGAAAAGTCGCATTGGCGAAATCGCCCGTCTCAGCGGAGCCCGGCGACGCCTTCTGGAGCGCCGTTTCATCAGTGAAATCGGCTTGTCCCCCAAGAGACTGAGCCGGATGATCCGTCTGCGCAAGCTGCTGTCCATCCTGCACAGCCGCCGCTACCGCAGTTTGTCGGATTTGGCTGCCGGCTGCGGCTTCAGCGATCAATCCCATATGATCCGGGATTTCAAGGCACTGACCGGCCGTCTCCCCGGCGACAAAACCCTTTTCGAACCGACACCCCTGCCGGGGAAGGTCCGTACCCGTATTCATTTCCGATATCGCCCTTGATTGTTGTCGCATTTTTACAATACCGGACCGTATCGATAAGGTATGATTCATTCTATAGGAAAGCGATCTTTCAGGAGTGTAATATGCCCAGTTTGCGTGCCCGTTTGGTGTTGTGGACCTTTCGAAACCGTCAACTGCTGAGGTTCAAACCGACAAAAAAAGCGGTGGACTGGACCCGGGTGGAGTCCATTCAAAAGTTTCGTCATGACTGTGAAAAGGGAGCCGTACGGTTCGGTCGGCTGCAAGTCGGCATCCAAGCCGTTGCAGAACAGATCGCCGACATGACCTGTGAATGGATAATCCCCGCCGGGGCAGCAAGCGATCGGGTCATCCTGTTTGTCCATGGCGGAGGCTATGTCTCGGGTTCCTGCTCGGACCATCGCGTTCACGTCAGCAAATTCGTACGAGGAACCGGAATCCGGGCGCTGCTGTATCCATACCGGCTGGCTCCGGAACATCCCTATCCGGCTGCCCTGGAGGATTCGCTCAGCGCTTACAGATGGCTGCTGGACCAGGGATATCATGGCCATAATATTATCCTGGCGGGTGACTCGGCCGGTGGCGGGCTCTGTCTGGCTCTGTTGCTGGCCCTGCGGGATGCCGACATCCCGCTACCCGGAGCGGCGGTGGCGCTATCCCCCTGGACCGACCTGGCCTGCAGTGGTTCGTCCTACCGGACCAATGCAGAAAAATGCCTGTCGCCGACAGGCTGCTGGCAGGCCTTCAGCCGCCATTACTGTGCGGAAACCGATCCCCGGACAGCCTGGATATCGCCGCTGTACGGTGATCTGCACGGCTTGCCGCCACTTTACATATCTGTCGGCAGCGACGAAATTCTGCGAGACGATTCGCTGCGCTTCGCCGAAAAGGCCAGGGCGGCCGGGGTCGATGTCACGCTGAAAGTCGGAGAGGGCTTATTCCACTGTTACCCGGTCTGTTCGCCCCTGTTTCCCGAAGCTGTCATTGCCATGAATGAAATCGCCGCATTCATCAAGGACCGGTTTCAGCGTCAAGAACGCTGCTGAGACTTCTTTCAGGCTGCAACCGGTCCTCGATGCCGGTCACTGCACGGTGGCGTTGATGACCAGCACCAGGGCGTCGCCCATTTTATTCACATTCGAATCGCGGGCCGTGTCCATTTTGGACACACCCACCACCAGATATCCCCCTTCCTGGATCTTCATTTGTTCCACCCCGATCAGTTTGCGGTCGATGACCTTGCGATCCTGTTCAACAACGATATTATTGAATTTCTCCCTAAGTTCGACCCCCAGGTTGACAGCGAACTTTCCGTCCTCGGAGCGAACGAGATTCACGTTCATCAGGGAAAGGAACAGATCGTCGACATGAGAATTGAGTTCCAGTTCGTTGTACCTGGAGCCGTCAGCCAGCAGAACGCTCGACACGCCATCCAGAGTAAAGCTCTTGTAGCCCAAGACCTTCTTGAGCTCGTTCACCACTCCTTGCAGATCCGCCAGCATATCCTCCTGGGAAGATTCGCCGCCGCTTGTCGCCCTGACCGTGAAAATCCGGAAATGGATATTCGTTTTCGGCCGATCCAGTCTGGCCAGCAGATCCTCGAAAGCCTTGACGTTTTCCCGGAGCATGGTTACGGTAATCAACGGATTTCCCTCTAGGAAACCATATTCGAGTATATAGGGACGTGCCAGTCTTTCTATGGATTTTGAAGCCACATGCTTCAATTCATAGGTCCGGGTAATCATCTTGTCGCCTCTTTCCTCTTTCGGCTGCTCTGCCTTCTGAGCGGCAGCCGGGAGCATCAGCGCGACACATAACAGAAACGCAATCCCCAAAATTCTTTTTTTCATATTCTCCTCCGTTTATTCAGTCAACAAATTAAAATCTTCCCGCTGGCACCAGACGATGGTGATGTTCTTGTCGGCGATGGTCAGCAGCAGATCGATTTGACGAGGTTTGTTCGCGCTTTCTGCTGCAGCCGTCTGCACTCTGCGCCGGGCCGCTTTCCGCCGCGCCGGCGCTTCGTTCACCACGATATCCAGCGCCGGCGGGGCCGGATAGACAATGGGAGCGGCCGGTAACGGCGCCTGGCATACAAGCCGCTGCGGATTCCGATGCCACAGCGGCCGAAGTATCAGAACGCTCGGAATCAGCACCGCGGCCACAGCCGCCGCCTTCATCCAGGAAAACTTTACAGGCCTCTTGTCTGGACTGTCCAGGTCGGCAAGCCGGTATGCCGCGGTTTTTTTATCGACTTCATGTGGAATCTCCGGCGTCCAGGCCGTGACGCCGCGCCGGATCCGTTCATCGAGCCAGCGGTTATCTTGCCGCATGTTCAACCTCCCAGCCGGTCCCGCACCGCTTTCCGGCAGCGATGAAGGATGAATTTGACGTGACCGCCGGAACGGCCGGTGATTCCGGCCACCTCGTCGACCTTGAAACCGTCCTGATAATACAGAAAGAACACTTCCCGCCAGGCCGGTTTGAGTTCCATGGCCAGCTCATGCAGACGCCTGAGCTCTTCGACAGCCAGCGGATCCATCTCTGCGGGGCATTCGGCGGCGAAATCGTCCGGTAGTTTTTCGGCCTGCCGACTGCGGTGTCTGTACAGTTTTTTCAGCTCGTTGTGGGCGATCGAATAGATCCAGGTACGGAACGGATGATCGCTGCGGTACCCTGGGAAATAACGAACCGCCCGCAGCACGGTCTCCTGGTAGAGATCATCGGCGTCCTCGGAATAGTTCAGGCTTTTCTTGATGAAGGCGTAAAGGCCCCGCCGGCAGGGAGAAAACAGCGCCCAGAAGACCTGCGTGGCTTCGTCCGGGGCAGGAGCGTTGATCTCGTCGAGCATCTGCATACCCATTATATCCGATTCGTCACCGACTGGTTTGCGACTTTTTTCCAGCAAATCGCCCGGCCCGCGCTGTTCTTTATTGCAGTAGGCCGTCCACCAGGTTCAGACGGCGCTCGCAACGTTCCGCCAGCCGGACCTCGTGGGTGACGATCAGAAAAGCGGTGCCCATCTCCCGGTTGAACTGGCGCATGAGCTCAAAGACCTGTTGTCCGGAGGCCTGATCCAGGTTGCCGGTCGGCTCGTCGGCCAAAACCAGCGCCGGATTCATGACCAGCGACCGGGCGATGGCCACCCGCTGTTGCTGTCCCCCGCTCAGTTTCCAGGCCGGCCTGCCTTCCAGTCCCTGTAAACCGATTTTGGTCAGCAATTCGCGGGCGCGCTGGCGCATGTGCGGTTCGAATCGTCCGCTATCGGCCAGCATGGGCAGATAGACATTTTCCTCGGCGCTGAAGGCCGGCAGCAGGTGATGAAACTGGAAAACGAAGCCCAGGCTCCGCCCGCGCAGTTCGGTCAGTTCGGCATCGCTGAGAGCCGTGCATTCCCGGTCCATGATGGTCACGCTGCCGCTGCTGGGCCGGTCGAGAAGCCCCAGGATGTTGAGCAGGGTGCTTTTGCCCGATCCGCTGGGACCGATCAAGGCCACAAACTCGCCGGCAGCGATCTGCATGTCGATGCCGTGCAGGACTTCGGTGTCGACGGAACCGGGATAGGATTTGCGGACCTGGCGTAACTGGAGTACGGTACGGATTTCACTCATAGCGTATGGCCACAGCCGGATCGAGACCGGCGGCACGACGGGCAGGCAGCCAGGAACCGATCAACCCGGTACCCAGGGCGACCAGAACCGAACGGGTGTACAGGCTCCAGGTCGGGGCGACCGGAAAGATCGGGCTGCCGTCGGGGTTGCTGGCCAAACCCTGGAAGGCGATAGCCAGAAGACTTCCCAGTACGATGCCGCCCAGACTGCCCGCCAGCCCGAGCAGACCGCCCTGCAGCAGAAAAATCCAGCGGATCTGCCTGCGCCGGGTGCCGAAAGCCCGAAGAATGCCGATCTGACGTCCTTTCTGGATGACGCTGACCACCAGCACCGACGCGATTCCCAGAATGACGGCCACGATGACGAAGAACTGGATCATGACGCTGGAGCTGGTCTGGCTGCGCAGTCCCACCAGCAGCTGGGCGTTCAGCTTCATCCAGCTGTCGGACTTGAGTCCCGTCTGGGCGAAGATGGCCTGCGCCTCCTCTTCGGCAAGAAAGATCTCCCGCACCTTCAGTTCGATACCGCTCACGCCGCCGGCCAGATTCATCAGCGTCTGACCGGAACGCAGGCTGACAAAGGCCCAGCGTTGGTTGAGTTCCTTGTTGCCTACATCGAACAGGCCGGTTACGACGAACAGTCCGGTCCGCTCGTCGGGAGCCATCAGGCGGACTGTGTCGCCGACGACCAGTCCCAGATCCCGAGCCAGTTCCGTACCGATCACGGTGTTGCTGCCACTGACATCGAACTTGCCCTCGACTATTTTCTTGTTCAGGTCGAGAATGCCGTTATAGCTTTCCATTTCGATTCCCTTCAGTGTCACGCTGCGGCTGGCCATGCCCCGGAGCGCAAAGGCGCTGCCCGACACCATGGGCGAAGCGGCGACCACCTGCGCTCGTTCACGCAAGGATTGCAGCAGTTTCTGCCAGCCCAGGATGCTGCGCAGACGCTGGGCCGGACGTTGGATATGGGCCAGGACCGGCCCCCCTTCCCCGCTCAACTGCGGCCGGGCCCGTTCTTCGTCAGCCTGCAGAACGATGTGCGCCTGGTTGCCCAGGGTTCGTTCGATGATGTTTTGCTGCAGGCCGTTGATGAGAGCCGACAGAAAGATGATCACCCCGACTCCGGTGGCGATACCGGCCAGAATCAGGGCCGTCTGGACACGTCCCTCCCGGAGAAAGCGCAACGCCACCGCCAGTTCGAAGCTCATGGCTCACTGTCCAGCCGGGCTCGGCAGCGTTCGCCTTCCCGGGCGGCCGGTGCCAGCAGCACAATATCGCCGGCCTGCAAGCCTTCCTGCACTTCGGCCTCGCTTTCGCCGCGCTGACCGAGTCGGACCATCGCCTTCACGGCCCGTCCCGAACGCAGAACCAGTACATGGTCGTTTTGTCCGCCGCGCAGCGCCTGCAGGGGTACGACCAGGGCCTTCGGCGTTTTCCGGCACAGAATTTCCACCGATACGGTCATATCCGGACGCAGAAAGTCGGCCGGTTCGCTGAGGGTCAGGCGCACATCCACCGTACCCCGGGTAGCGTCGATTCCGGGGGCGATTCGACTGATACGGGTCGAAAAACGGCGATCGGGGAAGGCGTCGGCGCTGGCCAGGGCCTCCTGGCCGATGCTCAGCTGGGCCAGATGGCGCTCGTCGGGTTGGACGAACAGCTGCAGCGGCTCATCGAGGGCCAGCACCAGCAATGTCCTGCCGGGTTGAACCTGATCGCCGGCCTCGACCGAACGACTCAAAACGACCGCGTCGGCCGGAGACAGAACCCGGGTCTGGGCCAAGGCCACCCTGGCCAAATCCAACTCGGCCCGGGCCACACGCAGGTCGCTGCCGGCATTCGTACTTTGGGACCAGGCCTGAGCCGATGCCTGGAGAGCCCGGGCACTCTCCAGATTCTTGGCGGACTCTTCCAGCTGACTCAGGGGAATGACCCCCTCCTGGTACAGATGTCGATTGCGTTCGTGCTGGCGTTCACTCAGACGCAGAGCGCTCTCAGCCTGGGCCAGCGAAGCTCTGTCCGCCGGCGCAGCCGCCTCGCGCAGCCTGTCCAGTACGGCCTGGGCCTTGTCCAGCCCGGCCTGAGCCTGGGCACTGTCGAGTTCGAGCAGCAATTGTCCCGTCCGGACACGGTCCCCTTCCTCGACGCAGCGCCGCGAGACTACGCCGGTGATCTGCACCCCGATCTGTACCCGACTTGGGGCTAAAACCCGGCCGTTGACCACCAGGGTCAGCGACAAATCCCTGGGCTGAATCCGGATGGCCTCCAGTGCCGGCCCCCACAACCAACCGGGCAGACACCAACCAAGCGGAACGACGACAATCGCCGACAAGACCGACAGCACGATACGCCTTTTTTTCATCAGTACAACCCACATTCCCGTTTACCCGCTCAGAATATCCGTTTTTTCAGCCGCAATCAAGCGGCTCCCGGGCACCGGCATGCCGTCTCAAAATGAAACAACGGTTTAAGGTCCCAGTCCGCACCGACCCGGTCATAAAAAAATAGTCCTGTCATATCGGTATTATATAAATCCACATGACAGCCCTACCCATGGCAATGTTCATGCATGACACAAGCGACGATTCAGGAGGAACCATGCAGAAACATTTTCTGACCATGATCGCGATCGTTCTGGCCATTGCCTCTGCCGTCACCGGGCAGACCAGAGGCACTTTTTCATCTATCGCGTCGGATAAAATTCTGGTTACCGGAAGTTCTCAATACCTGACGTACATCAACGCCGGTCTGCACCTGTCCAGAAACGGTTCGCCCCTGCCCGGGCAGAGGGTTTACCTGGACAGCCTGCTGCTCAACGACCAGGGCAACGGACAGTACAGCGGAGGCACTCCGTACGCATACGACCCGAGCGGCAACAAAACGGTCGTCATCAAAATGATCCCGAAATTACTGCCGTCTCCCGGCCTGAAAGTCGCCCGGGAAATCACCCTCGGCACATACCTTCTCGACAATTACATCCGCTGGGTCTACCCCTTGCCCGAGGCCGTCATCCCCCGCAGGAGTCTGATCGGGCGTACGGTCAAATTCCGCTGGGATTACACCAAGACGGTTCTCAACACCCTGGTGACCCTGAAGAATTTCACCAGCAACACCGTGCTGTACACCGCCACCGTTTGCGCCGAGGAGGTCGATATACCGGCAGGCCTGCTCACGGCCGGCAACAAGTACCGCTTCGATCTGGAAGTCGTCGGAGCGATGGGTCAGTTCAAGCTGAGCACAGATACGGCGCCGGGGTCCAGAATCGATTTCTACTACTGGGGTCACATCTATTTCACGGTGAAATGACAAGCCGCCTTGCTTAATGCCGCCCGCCCGTTTACAATCCGATCGTACAGGGGGGGAGCGATGTCTGCATTCGCCGCCAGATGGGTATTTGTCCTGGATGAGGATTTCGAATTCGCTGTCAGCGCCGGTCATAGTCATGACGACCAGCCGAGCTACTGCTTCCGAGACAGCCGCGGGCAAAGACGGCTTACCGTTCACGGTGACGGCCGGGCCGTGATCCACCGGGGTTACGCCTGGGACGGTTGCACCCCTAAATTCCAGTTTCTGGACCTTCTGTTGGGTACGCCGGACGGCGTCACCCATACCCGGACCCAAAAGCCCAAATGCTATTACGCATCACTGGTTCACGACGCCCTCTACCAGTTCCTGGATTGCGGTCTCCCGCTCGACCGGGCCGGGGCCGACCGCTTGTTCCTGTTCTTCCTGCAACGCGACCATTTCGCACTGCGCTGGATCTATTACGCGGCGGTACGCCTGTTCGGCGGTCTGTTCCGCGCCGGCTTCACCCGCTGGAAGCGGGATTATCGAAACCAGAAGAGAGAAATCATCCCGCCGGAACAGGATTTGATCCCAACACATCTTGAAAAACACAGCTGTTGACCATACCATGACCTTGATGTGCAAACGAGCGGCTTGGTCCGCCATACTGATCCTCAAATGCCTGTGTTCCTGTCTGCCGGCGCAGACGAACGACGGATTCGACCCCAGCCCGGCTGAACTGGAAAAACAGCTGATCGCTTTGGTCAATTGCGAACGAACAGGCTGCGGATTGCCGGAATTGCAGTCTGAAACCGCCCTGAGCGAACTGGCCAGAGCCCACAGCCGCAAGATGATCCAGGAAAGAACCCTGGCCCACGATTTCCCGGGTTATCCCCAGCTGGACATCCGCATGGCCGATGCCCGCCTCTACTTCCATACCGTAGCCGAAAACGTAGCCCGCGCCCCGACCTCCATTCCGGCCGTCATCCATCAGGCCCTGCTCGACAGCCCCAGACACCGGGTCAACATCCTGTCTCCAGCTTTCCGGCAAATCGGGGTGGGCATCGTCTTCGACGGTGAATCCTTCCTGGTCACCCAGCTGTTCGCCGATCTGATCATGCCGTCAAGCGCCACCCGGGCCGCCGGACAATTGGCTGCGCCACCGCCCCGCATCGGCGGGTCGGAAAAATCGGGCAAGCTGTCCAGAGATCTCTGGGAGCGCCTCAACCAGTACCGGACAGTCTGCGATCAACCCCAGTTCAACTGGAATCACACTTTCGCCAACCAGGCTGTATCGCTGGCCAAATCCCTGCTGTTCGCCAAGACCAGACCGGCGACGCTTGCGGCCCGCAAGCCGGCGTCCGATCCGCGCTTCCCTCTGTACTACGTCTACGAGACCGCCGACATTTCATTCATCCCCAACGATCTGGTCGTCGCCGTCCTGTCGACTGCCAGCCAGGACATTTACATCCGCATCGTCCGGGACGACAAGCCGCAAGCTCCGCAAAACCACCTGATCGTTGCCGTTGTCGGAAAATAAATGCGCATCTACATCATTTTTCTGCTGTTCGGGCTGTGTCTGATCGGCCGTGCCCTCCCGGCTCAACAGGTGGAGGATTTCGGCCTCGACCTGGATCAGCTGGAGGAAAGGTTGCTCGAATGGGTCAACCAGGAACGCAGCGCCCGGGGTTTGCCCGAACTTGACGCTGACGCCAGCTTACGGGAGGTCGCCCGCGCCCACAGCCGCAAGATGATGCAGGAGAAGAAGCTGTCCCATACATTCCCCGATTATGACCCGTTGACCGTCCGCCTGGCCGATGCCGGCGTCTACTTTTTCCAGGTCGGGGAAAATGTCGCCTGCAGCGACACCTTCATCATGCGCATCGTCCACCAGGCCCTGATGGACAGCCCCGGACACCGGAACAACATTCTGTCAACCCAGTTCGGCCAGCTGGGAATCGGTATCGCTTTCGACGGCCAGCAATACTACACGACCCAGGTATTCGCCCGCACCTTCACACCGATTCCCGCGCAGGAAGTCGAGCAGGAACTGGTTGCCATGCTGAAAAACCTCTCCATTCCCGGTTGGCGCGAACCGCTGGGCAAAAGCCCCGAGTTGCAGGCTCTCTGCCGTCAGCGTGCCGGTGAATTCCTATACGGAGACACCGACCCCAAGCTGCCCGAAACCTGGACATGGGGCAGGGCGGAGTTGGTCACCCACAGTTTCAGCGAATTCGGGCAGGTCAGCGGTAAATTGGCCCGGGAGTTGGCCAGCCGCCCTTCAGCCTGGATCCTGGGTGCCGCTTTCCAACGCAGCGATGTCAATCCCGGCGGCTGCTACGCCGTCACCCTGGTGAAATTTCCCGATCTTATGCTGGACGGAAACGCGCAAAGCAGGCTGTTCTCACACCTGAACCGTCTCAGAAGAGACGCCGGCCTGCCCCAGACCGTCTGGCTCAACTCCCTGGCCGCATACGCCAAAAACACAGCCATTTCCTTCCTGAACCGTATCAAGAATCGAACCATTAAAGGCGAATTCAAAACCATACTGGCTTACGAAACCGCAGATATCGATTCGATCCCGCACGACATTCTGGAAAGCATCACCCGGAAAGGCTTGAAAAGTCTCGGCCTTCACGTGCTGTACCCCACCGAAAGCCTTCCGTACCGCAATGTCCTGATCGTCGCCATCGCCGCCCGTTGAGGTCCGGACCCTCGGCCTGCCGCCGAACAGGTCATGACGGCCGATCCGGTTTCATTGTATAATTCGCCATACAAAAAAGGAGCAGAACATGATACGCAAGATCAGCGACTTTTTAGCCATCCTGGAATCGGAGCGCGGCAAGACCCTGTCCATTTTCAAGGCGGTCGACGAGACCAAGAAGGCAACCCGGGTCAACGACAAGCTGCGTTCCCTGGAACGCATGGCCTGGCACATCACCCAGTCGGTCACGGAGATGCCGCACCAGGTCGGACTCCTGAGCGAAGACACATTGAAAGATCAGCCCATTCCGGGCACTTTCGCCGAAATCATCGCTCTCTACGAGCAGCACAGCCGTATCCTTGCCCAGGCCGTAAAAAACAAGTGGCGGGACAGCGATCTGGACACCGAAGTCGAGATGTACGGGGAGAAATGGGCCAACGGTTATACCCTGTTCGTTCTGAGCGCCCATGAAATCCACCACCGTGGCGAAATGATCGCCCTGATGCGCGTTCTGGACATGAAAGTTCCGGGCATCTACGGTCCCAGCCAGGAGGAATGGGCCCAATTCGGCATGCCGGCCATGCAATGAACGATCGATCGCTCAGTCCTCAGACCAGCCGGATCAATCCCTGCTCGCATGCCCGCTCGAAATCGTCGACGATCCGCTGCTGATCCTCAACGGACATGGGGCTGGAAGCGGCCTGGGCGCCGATGGCCCGGTTGCGGCCGGCCGCTTTGGCTTTATAGAGGCAGTGGTCGGCGATCTGAACAGCCTTTTCCCAGTTGATGACCTGCGTGTCCTCCCCGGCGAACGGATAGCAGCAATAACCGACCGAGCAGGTGATGTTGCGCTCATCCCTTTCGACGGTCAGCATCTGTCGGTCGATGCTACTCAACACCCGCTGCGCCAGCTGCCCGGCGCCCTCGAAGTGCACATCCCGACCCAGCAGCAAAAATTCCTCGCCGCCCCAGCGCACCAGGATATCGCTCTCGCGGAGAACCGGCGCGAGCCGCGCGGCAAATTCTTTGAGTACCAAATCGCCGACATGATGACCGTAACGGTCATTGATCGTCTTGAAATTGTCGATGTCGATGATCAGAAATGCCAGTTGCGCGGGCACGCCGCCAAGCCGGTCGATGTTGCGCTTGCTGTAGGCGGCATGACTGTCGATATGACTGAAGAAAAAACGCCGGTTGTACAGGCCGGTCAACGAATCCCGCAGTGACAGTTCGTTCAGACGGACATTCATCAGCTGCAATTTCTTGTTGGTTTTGCGGATCATCCGATAGCGTTGGAACACCAGCAGACAGATCAGAACCAGAGAAACGGCGACGAGCAGGATGATGTTGCGCTGATCCTGCCTGCGTTGCAACTGCACCGCCTGCAGCAGGTTCTCCTTGCTCAGCAGTTCGATCTCGCGCTGCTTCTGTTCCGATTCGTACTTCTCCTGCAACTCGGCCACCGTTTTGATTTTCTCACTCTGAAACAAGGCGTCGCTCTTCTCCTTGAAAAGCTTGAAAAGCGCCAGCGCCTTGGCCGTTTGCCCCGCCTGTTCATAGGCCGCGGACATGATGCCGGTGACCTCGATGACTTCCGCTTCCATCCCGGCTTGCTGGAATCCGGTCAGCGCCTCCTGAAAAATGGCGATGGCCTGTGCCGACCGCCCCAGATGGCTGATGGCCTGAGCGTAGGTCACCTTGCTGACATAGCTTTGATACAGATCCCCGCTGTTTTCGGCTATTTTCAGACCCTGCTGGGCCAGCTCGGCGGCCCGGGGATAATCGCCTTCCTCCAGGTACAGATCGGCCAGGTTGGTCAGTACCGTGCCTTCCACTTTCTGCGAACCGCTTTCCCGGGCCAGAATCAGCGCCCGGTTCAGGCTGGAAAGTTGTTCGTCCTTGCGGCCCAACTCATCCAGAATGGCGGACTGGTTGGAAAGCAGAGTCGCCATATTGGCTTTATTACCGGTTTTCTCCGCCAGATCAATACCCTGCTTCATCACCGGCAGAGCCCGATCGAAATCCTTGACGGCAATCAGCAGGGAGGAGAGATTGTTGATCATCTTGGTCTGGGCATCGGTATCGCCGCCGGCCACGGCATGATCGAGCGCCTTTTGAAAGCATTCGATCGCCAGATCGTATTGGCCCTTGCGGGTATAGCTGGCCCCGAGCGAATTGGCCAGGGTCATGATCAGGCGCGGATCGGCGCTTCGTTCAGCCTGGTTGAGCGTCTCTTGGCCGAGACGGATCTCCTCGTCGAGCTTTCCCTGGTTCCGGTACACGTTGATCATGGCGTAGCGGGCCAGCACTTCCTTTTCGACCGCATGGTTCTGCCGGGCCAGGTCCAGGGCTTTTTGCGCCCAGGCCAGCGCAGTCTCGTGCCTGGCGCTGTTGTTATGGGCATTGGCCAGAATGATCCAGGCTTCCATGTGCTGAATCGGGCTCAAACCTTCGCTGGTGGAGAGCAGTCGGTCGATTTCGCTTATGGCCTGATCCGGCTGCTTTTCCAGCAAGTCCCTGGCCGCAGCCAGCCGTTGGTCCGGCGTCCGCTCCGCCGGAGCGGCCTGGGGCAGCAGCAATGATCCGCATCCGAAAACGATGGCGGCAACGATCAAAAACGTACGAATCTGCACAACACGGCGCATGAACACCTCTTGTCGACGACGGCCAACCGGCGTCTCAGGCCTTGAATCCAGGCTGTACTGTTATATTAGCATTTTCTGCAGATTTCATCCTACCATTTCACCTCGGCCACATCGGCCATTTCCTTTTTGTCCTCCAGACGCAGCAACACCGTCCGTTTCTGCTGCCCGGGCCGATTGAAATGGGTGAAGATGTCGACTCTGACCGTCACCGGTCCCAGCAGGCGCTGCGACTGCGAGCCATAGTAGCGGACCCGGATCCGATACGATCCGGAAATGGCCCGGCGCACAACGTACTCCTCCGGCCCGTAACCCTGGGTAAAATCGTTGGAGACAAGTCCTCCGGAACTCGATAATTTATGGCTGTAGCAGACCTCTTCCCCGGTGGGTTCGACTACGTGCAGATCGATATCGGTGGCGTCGGCGTCCCAGCTGAGCACCAGACGCAAATCGGTGTTGACCGCCTGCACGAAGGCAGGCGATACCGGCAGATCGTCGATCCCGGCCTGTTTGGCCCGGCGAATGATTTCATTGAGCTCCATCAGGGCGACGATTTCGATGCCGTTGAAACGGTCCCAGTCCTGAAAAATGACCTGATTGAGCAGTTCCACCGCCCGCCGGTATTGACCGAGATCGGCCAGTTGCAGGGCCAGATCCCGGTACGACTGCGGTTCTTCGGGGCGCAGTTTGAGGATTTTTTCATAAAAAGCACCGGCCAGGACCGGCTGCTTGTGCAGGGTCAGGCGTCCGGCCAGGACCCTCAACAGCTGTGGATCCTCCAGCTTGAGTTCAGCCAGATTCGACAGGACCCGCAAGGCCAGATCGGCCATTTTTTTCTGGTAGAAGAAATCGGCGCAATCGACAAAGAAGGACGGCGAGTCGGAGAACTGGCGGCGCTGGGTCATGTACACCCGGAGCCATTCATCCGGAGCGGCGGCTTGCAGAGCATGCAGGTAGGGGGTCTGAGGATCAAAAGCCTTAAGCGTGACCGTCACCGTTCTGGTTCCATTACGGCCCTTATCCGAAGTCATACTCTTGGCACTGACCGCTTGATCCCGGGCCATTTCCCGGACCGGTGCCGGCGCCTCATCGGCGCTGACACCGCCCGCCAGCGCGGCGGGAAGTTCCGCTGTCGCCTCCTGACTGCGCGACATTTTTCGCTTATCATCTTTCGGAGCGGGCAGTTTGCTGAAATCGGTTCCATACCAGTCCAGCCTTTCCCGCCACATGGCCAGCACCCGTTCCATTTTGGATTTCTCGCGCCCTTTGCGCTGCGTTTCCAGATCGTCGATATGGCGGCGGTACTGTTGCCGCAGCTGCGGCAGCGATTCCGGCGGCATGATGCCATGCTCGATGTACTGATCCAACCGTTCCAGAACAATCAGGGAAGTCAGCGCCGTAACCAGACCGTATTGGCTGGCGGTGCGGCGAATTTCTGCCTCGTTCCGCTCCGCCTGCTGCGCCAGCTCGGCCACCTTTTTGTATGCCCAGAAGGTTTCCAGCAGGTTTCCCGGCATGACCGGCTCGACAGCGGTATTCAATTCGCTGACCTGTTCACTTTTTCCCCGACGTCCGTAACTCAGCCCGATCCGGCAGCCGGTCTGCCGCATCCGGCCGCAGACGATCAGATCATCGGCTACGGATCGAGGCAGCGACGGGTACACCTGATCGACTCCGGTTGTTTCCGGCGTCAGTCCCAGGTATTGGAAGACCGGACGGCCGACACGTCGGGCGGCAGTCTGCGGATCCTCAGCCTTCAGGTTGATCGATTCAGCCCCGCTCTGCTCGGCCAGCCAGCGCAAGCGCTCATAATCGGCGCCGTCGGTCGCGCAGACCGTGTAAAGCCGAGCTTGCCGATATCGGCCGCTACCATGGTCGAAACTCCCCAGGCCGTCGCTGAACAAAAAAGAAATATCGCTGGGCTCCTTGTCCTGGGCCAAAGCGTCCAGGTTGGTAGCGCCATCGTAATCGACGGCTTGGAGCCGACGGATCAGTTCTTCGGCATCCCGTACCTCGGGCATGATGTCCGGCCGATCCAGGCCGTTGCGCAGCAGTACCAGCCGGACGGTGACCGGCTGAGCCTGCAGTCGGAACCAGGCCCGCAGGAATTCGAATTCCCTGCGATGATCGCTGTCGGCACGGGAACCCGAGGCGTCCCAGAACAGGGTGAGGCGCCGGACCGGAACCGCTCCGGCTACCGGTTCCGCCCGCTCCGGTTGATCCCAGGCATAGAAGTATGTCTGGCCACGGGTCGTTGTCTGTACATAGAATCGCTGACGACCGACATCCGGCAATTCAATGACCATGTCCCCCTGCAGACGGATGTTTTCGGCGTTGCCCTGAGCGATGTAAGCCTGGTGCCAATTGATGAAATGCAGATCGGCCAAGGGGGATTGATCCATTTCCGGCTGTATCCTTTCGCCGAGCGACTGGATGCGGATGCTGATTTTCTTCAGAATATAGGGTAGCGACAGAGGCAGACGGTAAAAAGCGGACTGGCCCCGGCGATCGAGTTCACCGATATAGCGGACCATCACCGTGCGCCGTCCCAGAGCCGGCAGCGGGTACACCCGGGTCCGGAAATGGTTGCCGGCCAGCTGTTCCACGATCCCGGGATCGACACCCCGACGCACTTCGGTCTCGAAGACCCGGCGGGCTTTGTCCTTGTCGACCGCCACCCCGTCAACCATCCGGCCGTCGACATCCAGTGCGTAACCGCTGACCGTCGCGCCCAGCGGCAGTGGAAAGGTCAGCTCGCCCTCCATGACCCGATTGTTGGGATTGTAAAAAACCATGGTCATGCGGGTTTCGGACAGAACCCCTAAAATCTCGCACTCCACCCGGAGTTCCTCGAGGATCATCTCGCAACTCCGTCCTTTGTCTTGCACTTTCAGCAATGGACCGACTGTCTGCGCCGACAGCAGCGCGCCCAGTACGGTCAGCCAAACCGCGACCATCGTCCTGGTAGCGAATTTCATCGTTCACCTCGCACAAGTAATAATATTGATAAAAACGAACGGATTGACTATAAGTAACTTGTTGTTTGGCAATTTTTGATGTATTGTGGCTGCCGACAGGCAATAACGATGAAAAGCGCGACCAATACATGCATAATGAGATTTGGGACATGAACAAGCTATCGTTGTTTTCTGGCACGGCCGTCATGCTGGCGTTACTGCTCTGCCCCGTTTTCGCTGACGGGCAAACGATTCAGTCCGATTTCTATTTCCGCATCTGGGGAATCGAAAACGGTCTTTCGCAAGGCACCATACCCAGCATCGTGCAAACTGCCGACGGTTACATCTGGATGGCCACCCAAGAGTCGTTGAGCCGTTTCGACGGAGTACGTTTCTTCAATTTCGATTCCCAAAACAACCCCGTCCTGAAAAGCAGCTGGATTCAAAGCCTGGCGCTCGACAACGACCGGCACCTGCTCATCGGCACCTGGCGGGGCGGCATTTACGAATACCACGACCAACAGTTCATTCCCCTGCTTGACCGGCGCGCCTCCGCCCTGTTCCAGGCGATCGTCTATGCCCTGGCGGTCAGCGCCGACAACACGGTCTGGGCCGGCACTTCGGACGGGCTGTTCTCCATCCGTGACGGCTCGATCCGGCATTTTGGGCCCCGAGACGGAATCCAGGTCAGAACGGTTCGCAGCCTGCTCATCGACCGACGCGAGGTCTTGTGGATCGGCAGCGAAGATCAGGGATTGTGGGCCATGGACCAGGGCGCATTCCGTCACTACCAGGCGCCGGAGGACCTGTGCGACAACCGGATCTGGGCCCTGTGCGAAGACGACGGCCGGGGATTATGGATCGGCAGCGGTCACAGGTTGACCCACTACGACGGACGGCGTTTCGAGGTCCTGACGGTTCCGGTCGCCAGAATGCCCAACCTGATCACCGGTATCAGCAAGAGTGCCGACGGCAGTGTCTGGCTGGGTACCTTGAACGAAGGCCTCTGGCGGTATGAAAACGGTACGTTCAGTTCGGTCACGGAACGTGACGGACTGTACAGCGATCTGATTCAATCCGTCTTCGAGGACCGCGAGCAGAACATCTGGGCGGGCAGCAACGGCAGCGGCGCGATACAACTCGTCCGCAACAAGATCCGGGTTGTCAGCCGCGAAAACGGCCTGTCGGCCAAGGAGGTCTGGACTGTACGGGAATCGATGGACGGCAGCCTGTGGATCGGCACCCACGGCGGCGGTCTGAACCGCTTGCATGACGGAGAGATCCGTCGTTACGCCAGCCGGGAAGGCCTGTCATCGCTGCAGGTCACGGCCATTCACGAATCGCCTCGCGATCAAACCCTTTGGGTCGGCACCGAGGACAACGGCTTCATACGTATCCAGGGCGAGACGATAAACCGGTACCATCTCGGGACCACCCTGGCGGAAAACACGATCTACGCCATCGCCGAACAAACGGACGGGGTTCTGCTCATCGGCAGCGCCGCCGGCATCACCTACTGGAAAGAAGGCAGAACCCTGGCGCGGCTGACGACCCGTGAAGGGCTGACCAACAACTCGGTCCGTGAATTCGTCCCGGGCGACAACCCTGGCGAATTCTGGGTCTCCACCGATATCGGCCTCAACCTGATCCGTGCCGGCCGGGTGATTTCCTGCTGGAGGGCAGCCGACGGTCTGAGCGAGGAGGCCTTGAACGGCCTGTACCGTGATCGCGAAGGCAATCTGTGGATCTGCACCTACGGCGGCGGCCTGATTCACTTCAAAGCCGGCCGTTTCACCACGATCGACAGCCGCAACGGCCTGCATCACAACGTCGTCTACGGCATAGTCGAAGACAGCAAGGGCTGGATGTGGATGAGCTCCAACCGCGGAGTGTTCGCCGTCCGTAAAACGGAGCTGCTGGACATAGTCGACCGTAAAATCAGTCAGCTCAGCAGTTACCCGCTGGGTATCGGCGACGGTCTCAAGGCCCTGGAATGCAACGGCGGCCGTCAGCCCTGCATCTGGCTGACCCGTTCCGGCCAGGCCTGCTTTGCCACAACCAACGGCCTGGCCTTGCTCGACACCAACAAATTCGAAGCCGACGAACCGGCACCGGCCGTGATTTTCGAAAAGATCGCCGTCAACGGCAGAGCGATCCCCATCGCTACCATTCTGTCCATCAAACCCGGCAAACGGAACCTCGACATCGAATTCACCGCTCCATCCTTTGCGGCTCCCGAGAAAATCCGTTTTCAATACCGGCTGCTGCCCTTCGAGGAGGACTGGCAGGAGCGCCAGGACGTCCGTCTGGCACATTACACCAATATACCGGCCGGCGATTATCGGTTCGAATTGAGATGTTCCAACCGTTTCGGCATCTGGAACGGAGAAATCGGCCACCTGCAGATCAAATTCCAGCCTTTCTTCTACGAAACCTTGTCTTTCAAGATACTGGTCATCCTGATCATCATCGGCCTGCTCTTTTTCTTTCTGAACCGTCATACCCAAGGTCTGAAAACCAGACAGAGGGAACTGGAACAGGCCGTCAACGAGCGGACCAGCGAACTCAAGGAAGCCTACGACAAGATGGAGCACCTGTCGTTGACCGACACCCTGACTTCCCTCTTCAACCGCCGCTATTTCCATAACATCATCGACCGCGAAATCAGTCAGGCGGTCCGCACCCACAGCGGCCCGGACTGTGGAGCCGTTTCCTTTGCCATGGGCTTTCTGATGATCGACATCGACCATTTCAAGCGCATCAACGACCAGCACGGACACCTGTTCGGCGACCGTTTCCTGCAGACGATCAGCCAACGTTTCCTGGGCAGCCTGCGTGCCGGCGACCTGCTCGTCAGATGGGGCGGCGAGGAATTTCTGATCCTATCCAAAGACAACGATTTCGAAGGAGCCCGGCAACTCAGCCAGAGACTGCTTGCAGCCATCAACGACCAGCCGTTTTCCATCGACGACTCTCCCCCGGTCAAAGGCAGCATATCGATCGGATTCTGTCCCTTCCCCGTATTGTCCAGAATCCCCGATGCCTTCAACTGGGAGGCCGCCGTAAATTTGGCCGATCAGGCCTTGTACAAGGCGAAACATTCCGGTCGGGGCTGTGCCGTCGGCATCCGCATGAACCCCGATCTCATGACCCCGGAGAACATGAAACTGATCCGAGAAAACTACCCCAGGGCTCTGAAGGAAAAATTGATCGAACTGGTATTCGAACGCGGCCGAGAGGATCGTTCCCGGCCCTCCTGATGACCAAGGGGCCGGGAACGGCGCAGTACCGCAGATAGAACTGACAAGTTGTCACCGTGATTTTTTCCGCTTTCGAATGCTCCTTGCTAATCGGGTTTGTTTTTGATCCTGGCGAATACAGTGTACAGGCAAGGTATGAAGAACATGGTCAAAAAGGTGGTGGCCATCAAGCCACCGATCACGGCCACCGCCATGGGCGCACTCATTTCACCGCCCTGCTTGGTGGTCATGGCCATGGGAACCATACCGACGATGGTGGTGATCGAGGTGATCAGGACCGGACGCAAACGGGTGGCCGCCCCAATGACGACGGCCTCCAGCCGGTCCATGCCTCCGGCGATGAGCTGGTTGATGTAGTCGACCAGGACGATACCGTTGTTGACGGCGATTCCGGTCAGGATGATGAAACCCATGATCGACCCCATGTTGATGGTCGTGTGGGTGAGCAGCAGCAGGACGATCACGCCGATGAAGCCCAGCGGAATGGTGAACATGTTGATGAAGGGAAACTTAAGACTCTCGTAAAGAGAGGCCATGACCGCGAACACCAGAACCAGGGCGATCAGCAGGGCAAACCCCAGAGTGGTGAAGGTCTCGGTCATGTTTTCGTACTGACCGGCCATCTCGATGAAATAGCCCTCGGGCAGATGCGAGCTGATGGTCGCTGTTTTTGCTTTGATTTCCTCGACGATCGAGCCCAGGTCGCGGCCGATGAAGTTGGCGCCCACGGTCACCTTGCGGACCATGTTCTCGCGGTCGATGCGCACCGGTCCGAACAGACTCTTGAACTCGGCCAGTTCGGACAGGTACACCTTGGAGCCGGCCGCTGTACGGATGGGAAGTTTCTTGAGGTCCTCGACCGAGGCCCGGTCGGCCTCGTTGAGACGTACCCTGATATCGCGGTCTTCCCCTTCCAGAAACATGCGCGACACCACCGTACCGATGGTGTAGGTCTGCACCTGGCTGGATATGGCCAGAGGCGTCAGCCCCAGTTTGGCGGCTTCTTCCTTTTTGATGTGCAGCTGCAGCTCGGGCTTACTCTTCTCCAGGGAGATCTTGAGATCGCGAATGCCGTCAATGTCCTTGACGGTATTGTAAATACTGTTGGCGACGATCTCCAGGCGGTTCATGTCGCTGCCGAAACAGTTGATTTCGATAGGGTTGGTCGACGAGCCCATCATTGAGGCGCCGGCGATATCGATGGCTGTGATGTAGCCCTTCTCCAGCTTGGGAAAAGAACGGCGCCAGCGCTCCAGAATCTGTTTGTCGGACTCCTTGCGTTCGTCGCTGGGTTTGAGATAGGCGTAGACGATCGCCTCGTACGAACCGGCGGCACCGGTGCCGCTGGCCGTATCCTGGGCGTTCATTTCGCTGCTGCCCACCTGAATGAAGGTGGTGATGACATTTGGATCTTTGAGAGATTGCGCCTCGAGATAGCGGGCGATGCGGTCGGTTTCGGCGATGTTGGTGCCGATGGGCATGGTCAGCTTCAGGTAGAGCATGGAGTTGTCGGTCGCCGGCATGAACTCGGTGCCCAGAAATGCAGCGGCGACCAGGGACAGAACGAAAACGGCGACGATACCGATCAACACCTTTTTACGGTTGGCGATGGCCTTGCGCAGCCAGCCCTCGTAACGGTTACGCAACGGGGTGAAGCGGTCCTCGCCCAGGGCGACGATACCGGACGACATCTGGCCCTTTTTCATGTGGGCGCGGAACATCCAGGCGGCCAGCATGGGCACGATGGTCAGGGCCACGAACAGCGAGGCCAGCAAGGCGATGATCACCGACACGGCCAGGCTCATGGCCATACGTCCGGCGATGCCTGTAGCGAACATCATCGGGAAGAAGACGGCCACCGTGGTCAAGGTCGAGCCAGCGATGGCCATGCCCACCTCCGAGGTTCCCTTGCGGGCCGCCTCGGTGGGACTCATCCCCTCCTGCAGGTGGCGGAAGATGTTTTCGATGACCACGACGGCGTTGTCGACCAGCATGCCCACCCCCAGGGCCAGGCCTCCCAGGGTGATCAGGTTCAGGGTGTAGCCCATCAGGTAGAAGGCGATGAAGGTCACGACGATGGACAAGGGAATGGTGATGCCGATGGCGATCGTCGGTTTGAGGTTGCGCAGGAAGATGAAAATGATCAGCATGGCCAGCAGACCGCCCTCGAAGATGTTGATGGTCGCCTTGTTGGACATCATCTCGATGATCCGCGACATGTCCAGCCAGACATGAAATTTGACGCCCTCTTTCAGGGTCGGTTCGATGTCGGCCAGAATCTGCTTGACCTGGCGGGCGACCAGCACCGAGTTGGCCCCCGAGCTCTTGGTGACCATCATCATCACGCCCTGGGTGCCGTTCAGGCGCAGCGCCAGACGCTCCTCCTTGGGCGCTTCACGCACCGAACCGATATCCTTGAGAAATATGGAAGCCCCCGTAGAACTCGTGCCCACCAGAATATCGTTGATTTCGGCGACGGTCTTGAACTCGCCCATGCTGCGCAGCAGGAATTCGCGGTGGTTCTCGGTCATGTAACCGGCAGGCAGGTTGATGTTGGCGGCCTGAATGGCCCCCTCGACCTGAGCGATGTTCAAGCCGCGGGCTTCGAGCTTGCCCTTGTCGACGCTGACCAGGACCTCGTTGACCTCGGGGGAGAAAACCGAGGCCGAAGCCACGCCTTCGATACGTTCCAGGCGGGTGGCCACCTCGTTGTCGATGTAATCGCGCAACCTGCTCAGGCTCATGTCACCGCCGGTGATTCCGTAGGCCAGGATCGGCATCTGTGAAAAATTGAATTTCATGACGAACGGGTCGTCGGCTCCATCGGGAAGGAATTGGGAGTACATGCCGATGGTATCGCGCACGTCCTGGGCGGCGAAATCCAGGTTGACGCCCCACTCGAACTCGATCATGATCACCGACTGGCCTTCCAGCGAAATGGAATTCAATTTCTTGATGTTGGAAACGGTGGACACCCACTGCTCCACCGGCCGGGTGATATTCTGCTCGATGTCCTCGGAGGAAACCCCGCTGTAGGTGGTGATGACGGAGATGTAGGGGTAATCCATATCGGGCAGCATGTCCAGGCCCAGTTTGGTGAACGAAATCATGCCCAGGATGACGATGACCAGGACGACCATGGACATCGTCACCCGTTTTTTCAAGGAAAAATCGACGATTTTCATGACTGTCCCCTTAGTAAATTACATCCTGGCCGTCCTGCAGATCGTAATTGCCCTCGACGATGACGACCTGACCGGGGTTCAGGCCGCCGTTGACGACGAATTCGCTGTCGTTGGCCTTTCCTTTGACGATCTCGATCTTCTTGGCCTTGCCGTTCTCGACCACCATCACGAATTTGTCCTGCAGCAGAGCCGGCAGAGGCAAAACCAGCGCATTGTCTACCTTTTCGGTCTCGATCCAGACGTCGGCGAAAATATTGGCCCGTATGTTTCGGGCTTCGTTTTCCACGGCAATTTCTACCCGGAAGGTCTTGGAGCTGGGATCGGCGGCCAGACTCTTGCTGTAGATCTGCCCCCGGAGTTCCTGCTCCATGCCAACGGGTCTTACCCGGCACTCCTGGCCGACCAGCACCCGTTCCACATCCTCGGCGTTCAGGTCCACAACGACCTTGACCTTGGCCAGATCGAGAAGTTCCAGCACCGCCTGCCCCGAGCCCATAGAGGGGTTGATCATATCCCCCTCCTCCATGATCTTGGCGCTGACGACACCGGCGAACGGCGCCCGCATGTAACTCTTGGCGATACTGTATTTGACGATCTCCAGTGTGGCTTGAGCACTCTCCAGCTGCGTCTGGGCCGAGGCGTACGCCAGCTGGGCCTTTTCGTACTGATACGACGAGACCGCCTTTTTTTCGAACAGGCTGGCCATGCGGTCATAGTTGAGCTTGGCGTCCTGAAAGCCCTTGTCGGCCACGTTACAGGCCGCCTCGGCCTGTCTGAGCTGCAGCTTGAGGGAAGTCAGGTCCAATTCCGCCAGCAAATCGCCACGTTTGACCTCTTCGCCCACTTTTTTGTAGATCCGGGCGATCCGGCCGGAGACTTCGGGAATGATATTGGCTGTCTGCCAGGCCTGAATGGTGCCTTTGTAATTGATGAATTTCTGGAAGGACCTGGCCTGGGCGTTGACCACCTTCACCTGGAACTTGAATTCCTGCCCGTCGGCGCTTTTCTTCTGCTCTTCTTTCTTACAGGCCGTGAAGGCGATCAACACGGCGACCAGCAGTATGAGTATTTTTTTCATTGCACTCCTCCTTGATATTTGATTCCTACCAGTTTCTCCAGTTCGGCGATATTGATATTGCAGTTGAACATAGCCTGCAGCAGAGCCACCCGGGCATTGGTGAGCTCGTTGAACGAGGTGTTCAGTTCCAGAATCGAGATCAGGCCTTCCTTATAATTCAATTCGGCGATGCGTACCCCTTCGCCGGCCATTTCCAGATTCTTCTGCGCCTGGGTGATATTTTCGTATTCCTGCTGGATCGTCTTGAAGCGGTTCTCGATTTCCAGCTTGGTGGCCGACAGCAGCATCTGGCGGTTGAGATCCATGATTTTCTGCGATACCCGCAATTCACCGACCTGGGCGTTGCGGCTCAAGCCCGGAAAAATCGGGAAGCTGACGGCCAGGTTGATGGTATAATTGTTTTCCCAGTTGCCCTTGCGAAAATTGAAGAAATCGGAACGGTAACTGTAATTGGCGACAATCGAGAACGATGGCAGGTACTGGCCGTAGGCGATCTTGAGCAGGTTGGCCAGTTTCTCCTTCTCGAAATCGAGCTGTTTGATTTCCGAACGGCCGGTCATGCCCGTCCCGAGCAGATCGGCCAGCGAGCTTTTGAACTCGGGAACGGTCAATTCGCCGACGATGCGCGGCTCGACCTCATCGGCGATCTGCAGGATGTTCTTCAGGTTCAGAATCGAGATCTCATAGAGATTGCGGGCACGGCTGAGCTCAGGTTTATGCGACGAAACGGCCAATTCGGCCCGAAGCAGGTCGTACTGCGAGACCAGACCCAGCTCGTAACTCTGCTTGACGTTCTGCAGATTCTTTTCCATCAGCTCCAGCGCCTGCTGCTGCGCCTTGAGGTATTCCTGCATGATGAGGATGTTGTAAAAACTTTTTTTGACCTTGAGAATCGTTTCTTCCCGGCTGTTGGCCAGCTGCTCTTTGGAATTCTTGAGGTCTATCAGCGAGTTTTTGAAACCGAAATAGGCTTTGCCGCCGGTAAAAATCGGCTGCAACACCTGCAGGGCGAATTCGTAGTTCTTGGTGAAATCCAGGCTGACCCGCTGCGGCTCGCCGCCGGTGAAGGAAGGAATCTCCAGAACCTGGAGCTTCTCGTCCAGATTTTTGGCACCTTCCAGGCTGACCTGCGGCAACAGACCGATATTTTTCAAACGTTGCCGGTATACATCCACCTGCTTCTGACTGATCCGGTAGCTGAAATCGTTCTGCAACGCCAGTTCTATGGCCTTTTCCAGACTGAGATCGAGCTCCTGGCCGGCCAAAGCCAAGCCACTGAAAAACAGCAATGAAAAGATGATCGCTCTTCTCATCATTCCTCCTTGTAAAAAAAACCGTTTTGAAACAATTCCTTGAACAGCAGCCTGTACTGGTCGACATCGACCCGTTCCGAAAAGAAGAAATCGCTGACGATGCTCGACAACACCCCGGACATGACCTGATAGGTGGCCTTGACCGCCAACTTGGCGCCGAAACGCTCCTGAACATCCTGACGGATGAGCGGAGTGATGATCTGTTCGAACAGATCGATGGTCTCCTGGCGTTTGTTCAGCCAATACGAAAAATGTTCGTTCACCTCCGCCTCGCTACCGCCTTTGTGCGTCTCGCGGATGATGATCAGGATCACGCCGCCGTAGGCTTTGAAAAAAGAGGTGATTTCATTGAAAAGCAGCTCGAAGTAGGGCCAGCCGCGCTTGTCGCCGCCGTACTCCAGGCTTATCTCCTGCAGGCGCAGCAGCAACTGACCGTACACCTCGTCGAAAAGGGCGAAGAGTATGGCCTGCCTGTTCCGGAAATAGGAATACAGGGTCGGCTTGGTGATGGAGCAGCGGCGGGCGATCTCCTCCATGCTCAGCCGTTCCGACTGCAGTGCGGAAAACAGTTGCAGGCTCGTCTGCAGGATATGCTTGCGCATCAGCTCACGCTTCAAGATTACTCCGAGTTAAATATTTTTACCGTCAGTTAAATTTACAAAATTGCCATCACTCTGTCAAGGCATTTTCCCCGTCTGCACGTTGGATTTGCACGAATCCGGAGTCGCCATATTGTCGGCTCCCTGCCGGCCGAGGGCCACCAGACCGCTCAATGCGCCCATGTTCATGGCGTCGAGCGCCGAACTGGGCACGATGACCAGCGATCCTTTCTCCTTGAGACCCTCGAACAGCATATTCATGCCGCGCAACTGCAGGGCCACCGGATTGTCCAGGTATTCCCGGCTGGCATCGGAGAAGTTCCGGGCGATTTCGGTCTCCGCCGTCCCGAGGATGACCCGGGCCTGCCGCTCCCGCTCGGCCTGAGCCTGCTTGCTCATGGCGTTGGCCAGACTGTCGGGGATCACGATGTCCTTGATGCCCACGTACTGGCAGGTGATGCCCCAGGGGTTGGTCAGTTCATCGAGCGTCTCCTGCAGGGTGGCGGCGATCTTGTGGCGATTCTGCAGCAGATCGGCCAGATGGTGCTTGCCGATGGTGTCGCGCAGTCCGGTCTGGGCGATGTAGGCCACCGCCTCCTTGTAATTCTGGACTTCCAGCGCGGCTTTCTCGGCGTCCCAGACCATCCAGTAGACGACGGCGTCCACGTTGACCGGCACGGTGTCGGCGGTCAGGGTCTGCTCGGCCTGGAAATCGGTGACCCGAACCCGCTGGTCGATGTACTTGTAGATGGTATCGATGAACGGAACGATGAAAAAAATCCCGGGTCCCTTGAGAGCTTTGAAGCGCCCCAGACGCAACACCACCGCCCGTTCCCACTGTTCGGCCAGACGGACTGAAGTGGCCAGGGACAGGGTGAACAGACCGATCGCTCCCAGCAGCCAGGCGTCGGCCGCGCCCATGAGCTCCAGCGCCGCCGCGATGCCGCCGCCGACGATGAGAACCAGGATCGACATCCGGTTGAACGGCTTCTGGTCGTCCAGGATACGGAACAGGTATTTCAAACTTTCTTACCTCCAGGCGAACGGTTTTGCAGTTCGCCGATCATCTCCTGGATGCTGAATCCGTAATGGGCCGACATGGTCACGAATTCGTCGCAGATCTGCTTCAATTTCCCCTGCTGCTCCTTGTGCGGAATATCGAGGCGGGCGTTGCCGATGAAGGTGCCAGTCCCCTGTTGCGTTTCCAGGATATTCTGTATTTCCAGTTCTTTGTATGCCTTGATGACGGTGTTGAGGTTGATCTTCAATTCGACGGCCAGAGAGCGGGCCGTGGGCAGCTGTTCACCGATGGCCAGACGACCGGTGGCGATGCCGTAGCGGATCTGATCGATGATCTGGCGGTAAAACGGGATGCCGCTCTTGGGATCGAGCATGAACTTGATCATGAGTACCACTCCTGTCGTGTACTATTTTCATATTACTCTATATTTTTATTTCTTTAATCTTATAATCTTATAACGAATACATGTCAATAGGCTGTGCCGGGAAAATACAATTGGAATGTGGAATGGTCGAGCCGTAGGCTCAACCCCGCGGAATCTCTTCCCGATCAAGGCTCTGGAGCGTTCGCAGCATCAGGTCCAGGCCGGCGACGACGACCCGGTCGTCGAGCCGGGTCACGTCGTCCCGTTCGGTATGGTACACCAGGCCGCTGCGGATCATGGCGGTGGAGATGGCGATCAAGGAAGCCGTTTCCCAACCGGCGGCCGCATACACTGCGGCATCGGTTCCGCCCCCGCCCGCCGGCAAGCGTTTGCATTTGACATCGTATCCCATCCCGCCCCAGAGTTTCTGCAGGTACGCCTGCAGCTTTCGAGAAAGCCGGACCGTCCCGTTGCGGTCCGAGCTCAGCAGGGTCAGGTCCGCCATCCGGTGCAGGCTGTCCAGATTGATGACCGTGAGCGGGTACTCCCGGAGAAGTTCCGCGTACTCCCGGACAAAGGCGTGGGCGCCGCGCATGCCGATTTCTTCGCCGTCATGGCTGACCAGAATCAGGCGGGTCCGGGTCAGGCCGCCCGCAGCCCGGATCTTTTGGGCCAGCCTGACCAGCAGGACGCAGGCCAGCAGATTGTCTCCCGCCCCCGGACTTCCCTGCCTGCGGTAAAAGAAAAAGAAAGGGATGATGAACACGGCGCCGCCGGCGAACAGCCAGCTCGGCGCAACGGACAGAGCCGACCGGCCAAGCTGCGCAAACAGCGCTTCCAGGAGCAGGGCCAAGCTCGTCAGCAGAAAAAAAACCATAGCGCCGATCATTTGCAGCGGGTACAGAATCTGTGGACCTTCCAGAAAGCGGATCCGTTTGGCGCTGTCGTGGTGGGCGCAGACCAGGAGCTGCCGTTCGGCCGGGCGAGCGGGCTCGATCAGGCCCACGACATTGGTGCCCTGCCGGCGCGGAAACATAAAATCGAAAAAGCCACCCAGAAAAAAGAACTGCGTCATTCCGAAAACCAGGCCGGCAGACAGGACGGCCAATGGGTAAACGAAGTGCAGACCCGAAAACCACAGCAAAGCCGCCAGGCTGTACGCGCCGGCGCACAGAGCCGGTATCAGCCAGAAGCTGTCCGGGTGTTGCACAAAAGACTGCAGCCAGCTGCGGTCGCATACCGTCAGGAATTGTTCCTTCAGTTCCCGGGCGGTCGCCAGACAGCCACGGCTTCCGGCCAAACGCGGCCCGTGACGCCGGATCAGGCCTGCGACCAGGTCTTTGATCCAGGCCAGATCCTTTTCGTCGCTGAGCGGTGCCTTTGGCGGATTGTTCTGCTTTTTTTTCATATATTAAAGAAATAATATAGCATAATTGTGTCTGCAACGGCATGATTGCATGTTCACTGCTTTAAAACTCTGCTACAATACTGCTATGCACAATTCAGCAAATGATCGCGACAATCCCCTGCACGATGATTCGCAATTCGAAAGCATCCACCAACAACTGCTGCAACGGGAAGAGCTTCTCCATCCCAGGGCCGCCAGAAGCGTGAACTCCTGCCGCGTCCGCCCGGAGACCCCTTCCGCGATCCGCAGCGAGTTCCAGCGCGACCGAGACCGGATTCTGCATTGCAAATCCTTCCGCCGCCTCAAGCATAAAACGCAGGTCTTCATCTCCCCGGAAGGGGATCACTTCCGCACCCGGCTGACCCATACACTCGAAGTCAGCCAGATCTCGAGAACCATCGCCCGGGCGCTCAACCTCAACGAGGATCTCACCGAAGCCATCGCCCTGGGACACGACCTGGGTCACACCCCGTTCGGACACACCGGCGAACGGGTCATCCGCGAACTGACCCAATTCCCGTACAAACATTACCAGCAGAGCCTGCGCCTGGTCGAGCAGCTCGAATACCACGGCAAAGGTCTCAACCTCTGCGACTTGGTTCGCGACGGCATCGTCAAGCATTCCAAAGGAGCCGGACCGATCATTCCCGAAGACCGTTCGGCGCTGCCGCTGAGTCTGGAAGGGCAAATCGTCCGGGTATCGGACATCATCGCCTACGTCAACCACGACCTCGACGACGCCATCCGGGCCGGCATCATCAAACAGACCGAGATTCCGCAAAGCACGCAGACCATTCTGGGAACACGTTTCGCCAAACGCATCGACACCATTGTCATGGACGTGGTCCGCGAGACTCTGCGCCACCAGCTTGAATTCATCATCCTCTCGGCAGAGATTTACCAGGAATTGGAAAACATCCGCGATTTCCTGTTCGCGCGGGTCTACAGCACCGATCCCCTCCAGCAGGAACGTGACAAGGTCAAAGGAGTCCTGGGCCGGATTCTGGATCATCTGCACCGCAACCCGCTGGAATACATCGCTCCCTATCCCGAACAGGATTCCGTCGATCGGCGTATCATCGATTTCGTCGCCGGTATGACCGATCGTTACGCATTGAACCTGTTCAACAGCCTGTCGATACCCCGTTACCTGTAGTACAGAGCCGACCTGCCGACCCTTTCCGTCGGCAACCGACAAGACCGGAATTCAGTATAGGCTAACGAAGATGGGGCGGGGGTTAAATCGCAAATATCAATACTTGGAAAAACAATTTCTGATCAGGTTAATTATCAATATCATTCCAAATTTACAGACATTTTAGTTACAGGGTAGAAACATTTTTAAAAAAATGATATATAAGGAACACATCATAACGAAAGTTGATAAGGAGAATATGATGAAGAAACAGACCAAGAAAAGAACCTATCTCAAACCACAAGATGTTGTAAGACTGGTAAACGAGTGGGAAACCAAGACGATGAGTGAATGGGCCAGAGAGTTCAACATCTCCTACCAGAGCCTGAGCAAAATGATCAACGAGATCCGTCTCCAGGACGCCAAGCTGTGCCCCAAACAGGGCAAAAAACGTCGTTCCAGACAATCGATCGTCAGCGAAGCCTTGCAGATGCTGAACCAGAACTGACTGTCGGCAGACCAGACCCTACCCGTTTTGACAATACACGAGGTAATCCAATGGTCCATAAAGAAGCATCGCAAGCGCAACCGGTTTCCGATCTGCTGATGGAGCTTCTGGTCTGCCCGGCCTGTAAAGGCGATCTGCAGCTGACGGATCGCGGCACGGAACAGACCCTGGTCTGCCGGCCATGCAGACTGGCCTATCCCGTCCGGGACGGTATTCCCATCATGCTGCTCGACAAGGCCATTGCAGTTGAATGAACCGTTCCGCCCCCGAATCCATCGTATTCATCCGGCTCAGACTGCTGGGCGACATCATCATGAGCTTTCCCGCCCTGAGCCTGTGCCGGCAGGCCCACCCGGACACGCCGATCCATTACGTCCTGGAAGAGCCCTTCGCCCAACTGGCGGAATTGTTGCCCGGAGTCGACGAAGTGTACGTCCTGCCCGTCAAGATGAAGTGGAAGGATTACCGTCAATGGCGCAGCTGGGTTGCCGACAAAAAAGTTAAGACCGTCATCGACCTGCATTCCGGCCCCAAAAGCGCCCTGCTGACCCGCATCAGCAACTGCCCGACCCGGATCGGCTATCGCACCAGGAACCGCAACTGGGCCTATAACCGTTTCAACTACAACCGTTGCGCCGGCCAGCCGGTCATGCATTCGGTGCACAACCAGCTGTCCATGCTGCGGGAGATCGGCCTGTCCTGCGACCAGGCTCCAGTTTATCAGCTTAAGACGCCGCTGCAGTCGCTTCCTCTGCCGAAAGCCCTCGACAAGGCCGTCGACCCAGCCAGGCCTCAAGTCGTCATCCACGTCGGTGCAGGAAACCGCTTCCGCTACTGGGGGGACGACCGCTACCAGTGGCTGATTCAGGCGCTCGCTGCAGAAAGAGTGCACTGCCATCTGATCGGCAACAACCCCGAGGAGGCCCGGCGTTCACAGCATTGGCATTCGCTTTCCCCGGACTGGACGCTGGACTGGGTGGGCAAGCTGACCATATTGGAAACTCTGGCACTGATTCACCGGAGTTCCTGCTACTTCGGACCCGACTCCGGCCCCTTGCACCTGGCCTCGCTGACCCAGACTCCGATCGTGGCCATTTACGGACCCAACATTCCCGCCATCAGCGGTCCCTGGCGCACGGCCCAAGTGACCATTTTGGAAGCCGACCTGCCCTGCCGCCCCTGTTCGCAAAGGGAATGCCGATATGATACAATCAACTGTATGGAAGTGATCGATGCAAAAACAGTCCTGCAAAGCATTCTTGGATATATCGTCCCATAGCAGCTTTCTTTTTCTGCTGATATTTCTTTTTGCCATCAACGTATCCATCGCCGGCGCCTATATCGCATTGTTCCTTCTGCTGCCGGCGTTCATCTACCGGGTCGCCACCCAGCGGCAAACCATACCGGATCAGCCGCTTTTTTTCTGGTACGCCCTGGTTTTCACCGCCGCCACCCTGATCAGCACCGCTTTCTCGACCGACCCGATGACCAGCCTCAGAGACAACCGCAGCCTGCTCAATTTTCTGCTCATTCCCCTGCTGACCCTGATCCTGTTCAGCGTAAAGAGGGTCAACTGGGCGCTGGCGACACTCTTCTCCTCCACGATCCTGGTCAGCATCGTCGGCCTGTTCATCACCCTGCAACGGATCCTGAACGGTCAGGAGGCGATATCGCTGAGCCAGCGTCTCAAGGGCTTCACTTCCCACTGGATGACCTATTCTGGCCTGTTGATGCTCAGTTTCGTTTTCTTTGTGGTCTACCAGCATTACGAACGCAATCCGACCGTAAAAAAATTGATCATCGCCGGTCTGGCGGTCATGGCCGTGCCGATCGTCCTGGCGCAAACCCGTTCCGTATGGGTCGGTATCATCGTCAGCGTCAGCCTGTTCCTGCTCAGTTTCAACTGGAAACGGATCCTGGTCCTCATTCCCCTGGTCCTGATCGTGTACGGTCTGTCGCCCCAGAGCATACAGGAGCGGATCAAATCGATCGTCGACATCAACAGTCCCAGCAACCGGGACCGGATTCACATGGTCTACACCGGCTGGGAGATCTTCAAGGATTTCCCCGTAACGGGCGTGGGCGCCAACAATGTGGCCTCGGCCTACCCCCAGTACCGTCACCCCGATGCCATACAGGACAACATGCATCTGCACAACAATTTCCTGCAGATGCTGGCGGAGCGCGGCATCATCGGCCTGCTGGCCCTGCTCGCCCTGTTCTTCATCGTCGCCCGGGACCTGTTCATCCTGTCCCGACTCGATCCGTCCTACCCGGCCTCCATCATCGCCAAGTCCTCATTCTATACCTTCATCGCCTTCCTGGTGGCCGGTCTGTTTGAATACAACTTCGGCGACACCGAGCTGTTTTTCCTGCTGCTTTTCTATATCACCCTGCCCTTCCTGCCCCCTTACCAGTCCGCACCCGCGCCGCAGACCGACCAACCATGATTTCCAACTCAGCGCTTCAGAAATTTCTGGCCTCGATCCCCGCCATGAGGATACTGATCGTCGGCGACATCATACTGGACCATTACCTTTACGGACAGGTCAACCGGATTTCCCCCGAGGCGCCGGTACCCATCCTGCTCAGCGAGCGGGAAGAATACCGGCTGGGCGGCGCCGGCAACGTCTTCCTCAACCTGACAGCCCTGGGCGCCCAGGTCTCGCTGACCGGAGTCACCGGCGACGATCAGGCCGGCAGAACCATCCGCGAGATCAGCCCGGCCAGATACCTCGGCCTTATGGAACCCGGCCGGGTAACCCCCGTCAAGACGAGACTGATCGCCAACCGGCAGCAGATATTGCGGATCGATCACGAGACCGCCGAGCCCATCTCTTCGGCCAGCGGCCACGAACTCCGGCAGATAATCTCGACCTGTCCGGCCGACGCCTACCTGTTGTCGGACTACGCCAAAGGCTGCCTTAACGCCGAGCTCGCCCAGCATGTCATCCGCCTGGCCCGGGACAGGCAGGTTCCGGTCATCGCGGACCCCAAACCGGCCAACATCCATTTTTTCCGGCAGGCCAGCACGATCACCCCCAATCGCAGCGAAGCGGAATCCGTTCTGGGTATGGTCATCGACAACGACGCCAAAGCCGCCAGAGCCGCCTCGCTGTTGATGAAGAAGCTGCAGACCGATTCAGCCATCATCACCCGCGGCGCCCAGGGCGTCACCATCCGGCAACGCTCACACCAGCCCTTCCATCTGCCATCGTTTTCCCATGAGGTCTACGATGTGACCGGCGCCGGCGACACCTTCGCCGCGCTGCTGATCCTGGGCATGGTCGCCGGATTGCCGATCCGGCAGACCCTGTGGCTGGCCAACGCCGCCGCCTCGATCGTCATCGAACGCATCGGTGCCGCCACACTGAGCCCCGACGAATTGTTCGAAAGATGCCAGCGTCTGAAAAAAAGAGCACACTCCGCGGCGGCCGCTTCCGTTCCAGTCTGAACCTGCGGATCCGCTTTGATTGACACCATCTTTTAGCTAGTGATAAAATAGGCCTTGAAAATCGGCTGCCAGCCCATAAAACGGACAAACGGTGATATTAGAAGGAATCGATATCAGTAAACGCTTCGGCAACAGAACCGTGGTCAATCAGGTCAGCCTGAAAGTCTGCTCCGGCGAAATCGTCGGTCTGCTTGGACCCAACGGCGCAGGGAAAAGCACCACTTTTTCGATTCTGCTGGGTTTGGTCAGCCCCAACTCCGGCCGCATCCTGCTGGACGGCCTGGACATCACCACCATGCCGGTGTACCGCCGTGCCCGCATGGGCATCAGTTTCCTGCCCCAGGAACCCTCCATATTCGGAAAGCTGTCGGCCCGGGACAACCTGCGCTCCGTTGCCCAGATGAACCGGAATTCTTCGGGTCAGGACATCGAACAGCTGCTGTCCGAGATGGGACTGGACCGGGTCGCCGACACCCGTGGCGCCCTCTTGTCCGGCGGCGAGCGACGCCGTCTCGAGATCGCCCGGGCCTTGCTATTCAAGCCGGCCTTTCTGCTGCTCGACGAACCATTCGCCGGTATCGATCCCATCCAGATCCATGAAATCCAGACCGCCATCACCACGTTCAGCCAGAAGGGCATCGGGATTGTCATCACGGATCATAATGTCAGAGACTTGTTGAAAATAACGAACAGATCATACATCATCAACAAAGGAGAAGTGATCTTCAATGGAGCGTCGCAGCAGCTGATGCAAAACGATCGAGTCAAACAGGAATACCTGGGCGCGGAGTTCCGCTGGCACTGACATGTCGACCAAACTGCACCTCAGACATAGTCAACAGCTGGTCATCAATCCGGTCGTCCACTCATTCCTGGAGTTTTTGCCCCTCAGCCGCCTGGAGTTTTCCCAGAAAATCCACAACGAGGTCGAGTCCAACCCCTGGTTGGAAGTCGAGATCAGCGAGCCGGACAGCGGGCAAAAGCAGGAGAAGGAGTTCAACGAGATCGAGCAGCGCCTGGAACGCGCCGATGAATCCTACCTCAACAATTACGAGGACGAACGCTTTCTCAAGCAGAACGACGACAAACTGGACAAAAACCGGGTCATCGAACTGTTCGCCTCCTCTCAGGTCAGCCTGTCCGATCATCTGATGGAGCAGGCACGGGCCGAATTCACCGACCGGGAACTCGAACTGGCCAAGAACGTCATCTACAACCTCAACCGCGATGGCTACCTGGACGTCGAGATCACCACCATCGCCGAATCCTTGTCGTCCAGCGCCGAGGAAATCGACGCCATCCGCCACAAGATCATGTCCTTCGACCCGCAGGGCGTGGCCGCATGCAGCCTCGAAGAATGTCTGCTGGCCCAGCTGGAGCCGGACGAAAGCAACGAACACATGTCCAGTCTGATCCGCAACCACCTCGAAGATCTGGCCAGATCGAAGTACCAGGACATCCAGAAGGCCATGGCCATCGACTCGGAACGGCTGAACTCCCTGATCCGCAGGTTGAAGCATCTCAACCCCAGACCGGCCGCCCGTTTCGACGCCGGCAGCATCGATTACGCCGAAGTCGACCTGCTGCTGGTCAAAGAGGACAACAATTACGTCGTCCACTACATCGACGAGGGCATGCCCAAGCTGACCCTGTCCAACCATTACGACGCCATGATGGCCGATAAATCCGATCGAGACACCCAATCCTACCTGAGGGACAAATACCGCAACGCCAAACTGTTCATCGAGGGCATCGACCTGCGCAAGCAGATGGTGGTCAAAATCGCCCAGCTGCTGGTCGACAAGCAGAAAGATTTTCTCGATTTCGGCGAAAAATGGAAAAAGCCGCTGATCATGCGCGAGATCGCCGACGAGCTGTCTTTGAGCGAGTCGACGGTTTCCCGAGCCGTCAGCAACAAGTACATGGCCACCGATTCGGGCATCATGCTGCTCAAGAATTTCTTCTCCCACGGCATCAAAGGCGATTACGGCTTCACCCATTCGGTGTCGACCATCGTCGACAAGATCAAACGCATGATCGACGAGGAGCCCAAAAGCAAACCGCTGTCCGACCAGCAGATCGCCGAACAGCTGGAAAACCTGGGCATCCACATCTCCAGACGGACCATACGCAATTATCGCGACGAGCTGAACATCCCCAGCTCATCCAAGAGAAAAGAGCATTATCTATTGAGCGGATCGAAATAAAAAGGAGAACACCATGAACATTGTCTACACAGCGAAGAATGTGAAATTGACCGGTGCTCAAAAAGGTTTTTGTGAAAAGCAACTGGAAGGCATCACCAAAATCGCCGGCGATGTGATCGAGGCCGAGGTGATCATTTCCGAAGAAAAGCTGGACTATAAAATCGAACTGCTGATCAAAACCAAGAACAACTCCTTTCAGATCAGCGAACAGGATCCCATCATGAAGCAGGCCCTGCGCGAGGCCTTCAACACCTTGAAAATCCAGGCCAAAAAACAGAAGGAAAAGCTGCATGACGACAAGAAGAGACCGGCCAAAAAGGGGCTGCTCAAAGGACTGCTGTCTGCGGACACGGAAGTCGTCGACAAAGGCGACAAGGAAAAAGACGTACTGAGCCAGATCACCATATCCGACAATTTCCATCCCAAACCGATTTCGGTCGAGGAGGCTTTGTTCTATCTCCAGGAGAGCGGCGACAACGCATACATGTTCCTCAATCAGGACAACAAGAAAATCTCGGTCATCTACTTCAACCGCAAGAAAAAAGTTTCCATCATCGAAGCCCGCTGATACGCCGCTGAAAGCAACGTGAAACTATACACCTTACTACATGCCAACGCCGTGTTGACCGACTGCCGGTCCGACAATACCGAAGCGATCCTGAACGAATTGCTGGACCACCTTCACAAGCTCGATATTATTACGAATCCCAAACCCATCCTCAAGAAATTGCTGGAACGGGAAAGCCTGGGCACCACATCGATCGGAAAACACGCCGCCGTTCCCCACACCAAGATCAAGGAGATCAGCAGGCCGATCATCGCCATCGGCATTTCGAAAGCGGGCTTCTATTACCACATTTCCGACAAGGACAAGGTACACATCGTCATCCTGATCCTGTCTCCGGCCGAGTCCCCCATCCTGCACCTGCAGATATTGGCGGCAGCGGCATCCTTCATCAAGCATGTCGACAATATTGCGGTCAACCTCGGTGAGATCAACACCGCCCAGGATCTGATCCAGTTGGTACGCAGCACGGAAAACCAGGATGATCATTAAGCCCAAGAAAGGGGTTCCGGTACAAACCCTGCTGGAGCAGGACGATCTGGAGATTTGTCAGATCTACAACGACAAATCCCTGGACAACATGATTCTGCACCCCCGACCGCAGAAATCGGGCTTGTCGTTGGCCGGTTATCTGAAATCGATGGAGAAGGACCGCATCCAGATTTTCGGCAACACCGAAATCGGTTACCTCAACCAGCTCGACAAGGACAAGCGGGATAACCGGCTGAAAAACTTTCTGGCCCTCAAACCGCCGGCCATCCTGATCTCCCAGAAACAGAACTGCCCGGAAGAGCTGCTGTCGCTGAGCGCCAAGAACAAAATCCCGCTGCTGATCTCCCAATTGCGCACTTCGCTGCTGATCTCAAGGATCTCGGCCGCCCTGTACCGTCATTTTTCCCGAAAAATCAAAATCAACGGGGTGCTGATGAACATCATGGGTATCGGCACCCTGATCACCGGTGAATCGGGGATCGGCAAAAGCGAAACCGCACTGGAACTGATCAATCAGGGGCACCAGCTGGTTTCCGACGATCTGATCGAATTCTACCTGGACCCCAACGACGAACCGGTGGGCCGGTCGCTGGAACGGATCAAACAGTGGCTGGAGGTCCGTGGACTGGGGATCATCAACATCATCGACCTGTTCGGCGTGGGCGCACTGCTCGAAGAGATCAAGCTGGATCTTGTCATCAACCTGGAACGCTGGGACCGCAAGAAGAAATACGACCGGCTCGGCGAAGACAACCTGTACTTCAAGATTCTGGGCAAAGAGATCCCGATGTACCGTTTGCCGGTCGCCCTGGGCAGAAACCTGGCCACCCTGATCGAGGTCACCGTCAAGTATTACATTTCCAGAAAGAACGGCAGTAAAACATTCATCGAGCACATATACGGCGAGGACGAGCATGGTTAAAGCGTTGTTGATCACCCATGGCAACCTGGGCAAGGAGATGATCGAAACCGCACAGATCATCGTCAAGTCACCCGTCGACATCGACTTCATCCGCTTCGACTGGGACGAGCAGGACGGTAACGAAACGATCAAGAAGATCGAGAAATATATCCGCAGTTACCAGGACAGCCCGATCATCGTCTTCACGGACATGTTCGGCGGCTCGCCCGCCAACATCGCCATGCGCTTCATCGGCGAACAGGTCGATGTCCTGACCGGCGTCAACCTGCCCACCATTCTGAAATACCTGAGCTATAAGAACCGCGAGCTCAGTTTCGCAGAACTTTGCAAACTATTAAAAAAAGGATCTATTGACGGCATCAGTTTATTGAGCGAATATATCGGGAGAAGAAAAAATGATTCAAAAAACCGTTGAAATTGTTAATAAGCTCGGTCTCCATGCCCGGGCCGCCGCGAAACTGTCCCATTTGGCCAACAACTTCAATTCAGACGTTTTTCTGATTTACAATAACGACCGCATCAACGCCAAGAGCCTGCTCGGCATCCTGACCCTGGCCGCCAGCGTCGGCAACGAGATCACCCTGGAGGCCAGCGGGGACGATGAAAAGAAAGCGATCGAAGAGTTGTCCGACCTGTTTGCCCGGAAATTCGACGAAGAGAGTTGATGCCCATTCTGCGGGGTAAACCGGTTTCCTCTGGCATCGTTTCAGCGCCTGCGCACATCTATGATCGACCGGCCCAGCAGCTGGACAGCGACAAACCCCTGACTTTCACCAGCGTCGAAAAGGAGCTCAACCGCTTACAGAACGCCGTCAAGAAGAGTCGGGCCCAGCTGAAGAAAATCTATCTGACCGTCGAGAAGAAGATGGGCAGCAGTTCGGCGCTGATCATCGGCATCCAGAGGCAGCTTCTCGACGATGAGTCCCTGGTCGGAGAGATCACCGAGCGAATCAGCAACGAACAGTTGCGCTGCGAAGTGGCCATCCGCCAGGTCGAACAGAAATACATCGAAATTTTCTCGAAAATCCCCGACCTTACCTTCCAGGAAAGGAAGAACGATCTGTCCGACATCCTGCAGCGCATCACCATCAATTTGCGCTCCCGGCACCTGCACGGCGGCAAAAGCGACAGCGCCTACATTCTGGTGGCCCAGGACCTGCCCCCATCCAAGGCCGCCCAGATCATGTCCTCCGGCCTGATCGCCGGACTCATCCTGGAAGAAGGCGGCGAGAACTCCCACACCTCGATTCTGGCCAGAACCATGGGCATCCCCACCATCATCAACGTCGCCAACGCCCAGCAGACCATCAACGAAAACGACCTGTTGTACCTGGACGCCCTGCTGGGCATCGCCTACGTCAACCCCGGCAAAGAAGAGATATTCAAACTCAGCGAGAAGAAAGAAAAGTACACCCTCTATAAAAACCAGCTCAAGGAAATCATCCCCCTGCCTGCGCAGACCATCGACCAGCAGCCATTCTTGCTGTTGGGCAATATCGAACTGGAGTTCGAAACGGCTATGGCCCAGAATCACGGTGCCGGAGGCATCGGTCTGTTCCGTACCGAATTTTTGTTCATGGAAGGCGATATCGCCCATCACGGCGGCAAACAGACGCTGGTGTACAAGAATGTCGCCAAATCCTTCTACCCCAACCCGGTCGTCATCCGCACCTTCGATGTCGGCCGCGATAAAACCGTCAGCCAGCCCAAGCCCGAAGACTGCAGCAACCCGGCCCTGGGCGCCATGGCGGTGCGTGTCTTTCTCAAAGATCCGCCGCTGTTGATCAAACAGATCAAGGCCGTTATCAAGGCCAACGAGAGCGGCAACATATCCCTGCTCTTTCCCATGATCACGACCATCGAGGAAATCTTCTCCCTCAAGGCCATGGTCAAGGATTGTTACGACCAGGTCAAAAAAGAACAGACCAACGTCCCCAAAATGCCCCCTGTCGGCATCATGGTCGAAGTGCCTGCCGCCATCAAACTGATCCCGTTTTTGCAGGACCATATCGATTTTTTCTCCGTAGGCAGCAACGATCTGACCCAGTACCTGCTGGCTGTCGACCGCAACAACAGCGAAGTGTCCTCTTTGTACACGCCGTTTCACCCGGCGATGGTGGAGGCCCTTTTCGAAATCGCCGCTCAATGCCGCAAGATCGGCAAACCGGTAACCGTCTGCGGCGAAATGGCCGGGAAAAGCGTCAGCGCCCTGATGCTGCTGGGCATGGGCTTTCGCCGTTTCTCGATGAATCCGCTGGCCCTGATGGAGATCAAACGCCTGCTCACCCATGTACATGCCTCTTACGCCGCCCATGTCGTTCGTTCGATCCGCCGCTTCCCGAGCGCGTCCATGATCGAGGAATACCTGACCGAACAGTTTTTAAAAAAATATCCAGAACTTTTCATCAAACAGCCGTTTTTCTAGTTTTCAACCAAAAATCGATATTCCTGTGGAAAACTGACCGAGAAAACCGCCGGAACCGGTGAAGGATGCAGACCTTAACGGTTTGCACACATTTATTAACACAAAACACCCTATAACAAATCATTTTTGCGCCGATAAAGGATTATCGGCGCTCTGCAATTCACAGTTTTTTAACAATTGAACCGCAAAGCTTTGCCCGCCACCTGTTTTGACGTCCCGGGCGACATTTTCGGCTGTTGACCGAACAATATGGAGGCGATGGCCACCGGGCAATACCTTTTTTGTGGAAACTTGGGTATGATCAACGGGGAGGTCGACATGACAAAACAAAACCATGGCATGATGCTGTCTTTTTTACTGCTCAGCCTGTTCTGCTCCGCTCCCTGCCCGGGATTCGACTGGCTCACCCGTCCGGAAAAAACCGCTTACCGGGAAACCAGCACCTACAGCGAGGTCTGCCAATGGCTGGAACACAGCGCGGCCTCTTCGCCCAAAATCCGTCTGGGTACCCTGACCTGCAGCAGCGAGGGTCGTCCCATCCCCCTGCTGATCATCGGTCCGGAGGATGTCTGCGACCCGGCGTCGATGAGATTGCGCGGGCTGCACAGCGTGCTGGTCATGGCCAACATCCACGCCGGCGAGGTCGAGGGCAAGGAAGCCTGTCTGATGGTTCTGCGCGACATGGTCAAACAGATGCCCCCGGCCTGGATCCAGAACCAGATCATTCTGATGATCCCGATTTTCAACCCCGACGGCAACGAAAAGATGAGCCCCGACAACCGCGGCGACAACGGGCCGGACCAGGCCGGTACCCGCTACAACGGCCAGTTTCTGGACCTCAACCGCGATTATATCAAGATCGATTCAGCGGAGGTGGCCGGCCTGATTTCCCTGTTCCACGCCTGGGATCCCATTTTGTTCATGGACATGCACACCACCAACGGATCCTACCACCGGCATGCCGTCACCTGGTCGACGGCCTCCAACCCCAACGGCGATCCGTCCCTGAACCGCTACATGTGGGAAAAGATGCTGCCGGCAGTCAACCGCCAGCTGCAGGGCCGCTACGGCCATCAGGCCATTCCCTACGGCAATTTCGGCAACCGGGAAAAGCCCGCCGAGGGCGACTGGGTCAACGACACCTTCGAGGCCCGCTACGGAACCAATTACTTCGGGCTCTGCAACCGTTTCACCCTTCTGGACGAAAACTATGCCCACGCCGATTTCAAAACCCGGATCGACGGCGCCTACGGTCTGCTGCGTTGCGTTCTGGATTACACGGCGGTTCACATCGAAGAAATGGCGCGCTTGACCCGCGAAGCGGACCTGCGCACCATTTCTTCGGCCAGCAACGAACCGTTCATCCTGGAATTCGCAATCAGTAAGATGTTCGACCTCACCATCCAGAGTTACGAATTCGTCAAGGAAGCCATCAAAGCGGAGGACCGGGACAAATACCCGCCCTGGGTCAAGGATTTCATCGTCAAGAAAACGGATACTGCCAGAGAGTACACGATCCCCTACATGGCCAGGGCCGTCAGCAAACGGGAACGATCGCTGCCCCAGGGCTATATCGTTCTGCCCAACCGGACCGAGGCCTTGCGGCGACTGCGCCTGCACGGCATCCGCTACTTCATCCTGACCGAAGAAACGACCGCCCGGGTCGAGGAATTCCGCATGGAAAAGGTTCAACTGGCCGACAGCTTGTACCAGGGAATCACTCCGGTCACCGTCAGCGGTCGCTATGAAACGATCGAAAATCAGGTCCTGCCGAAAGGTTCTCTCTACATCCCGCTCAACCAGAGGCTGCGCCACCTGATTCCGGTGCTGCTCGAACCGGACCAGGTCGACAGCCTGGTCGCCTGGGGAACATTCAACCGCGAACTGATCGCCCAGTGGAGCAATCGGCCGCAAGCCATCCCCGTCTACAGGCTGCTCGGTCCCCGTCCCGAGAAGATGGTCCTGCCAGGAGAGATCACTCCACAACCGTTCCGGACGGAATGACGAAATCGAGCCGGTCGCCGTTGCGCATCTTCAGGCGATCGGCTTCGCCGCCGTCGAGTTCCAGCACGTACTGCGCCGGAAGCGCCGACGGATAGGAAGGGCAGGGATCGGCCTGACAGGGTGGAACGCGGCGGTGGATGTCGACGATACGCTTGTCGGCGCCCAGGTAGATGATATCCAGCTCGATCAGGGTGTTTTTCATCCAGAAGGAACGGTAGTCGCTGTCGGAGAACAGGAACAACATACCCATGCCCTGTCCCAGATGGCGGCGATGCATCAGGCCGAGCGCCCGTTTATATTCGCTGCCGACGACCTCCACGGTGATCTGCTGTTTGTCGAAAAACACCTGGGTGAACGAAACATCGGAGGCGCACATGGTCGACGGCAGACAGACGGCCAGCAGCCCCAGCGCCACGGCTATGCGGAGAAAATTGTCAATATTCATCGCTGATAAACGGAACGAACGAGACGGAGATGCCCTGATGTCTCTTCACTCCGACCTCCTGTTTGTGAAATATCTGTATGGTCTGCATGGCCGAACCCATCGGCGCGACCAGAATGCCGCCGACTTTCAGCTGCTCCAGCAAAGCCGGCGGCGGTATCTCGGCCGGGATCGAGGCGGACACGACGATGCGGTCGAAAGGCGCCAATTCGGCCACCCCGCGCGCTCCATCGCCGAGAAACAGGCGGATCCGGCCGCAGTCGATCTCCGGGCGCAGAGCGGCCTGCGCCTTTTCGTACAGGGCCTGGATCCGTTCGATGGCCACGACCGTACCGGCCAGCTGCGCCAACACGGCGGCCAGATAGCCCGATCCGAAGCCGACCTCCAGAACCCGATGACTCCGGTCCACCGCCAAGAGCTGACACATGTAGGCCACGATGAACGGCTGGGATATCGTCTGCCCCTGGCCGATGGGCAAGGGGCCGTCGTCGTAACTGCCGTCGCGGTACTGACGATCGACGAAGTTCTCCCGCGGCACGGCCAGCATGGCGTCCAGAACGGCCTGATCCTGGATACCCCGGCTGACCAGCTGCTCCCGGACCATCCGCTGACGCAGTGTTTGCCAATCGTGTTCACGGACCATCATGCTGGGCATGATACTCCAGAAGCGCCAGCGGAGCAATACATGCTGGCGCGCTTAAAAAGCCGCGACTACCTTCGCCCTCCCCGCTGGAAACGGCCCTCCTTGTGGGCGATCAGGCCGAAGGCCCGGGGTTTGGTCTCGACCTTGACGAAACCGGCTTCGCCCAGGCGGCGGATCACGCCCCGGGTGACGCTGCTGCCCAGGGAACTCTTGGGATCGCCGATGTAGTGAAAGAGGCGGCCGCCGGATTTGACGACCCGGTACAGCTGCCGGTAGAAGGCCCCGCCGTACAGGTCCCCGGCCAGGCTCATGCTGGGCGGGTCGTGAAGCACCGCCGCGAAGGAATCGTCGGCCATGGTGGCGATCAGTTCCGTACTGTCCCCCAGCAGCAGCTCGATGTTCGGCCTGGAGAACAGTTCCGCCGACCAGGGGTTGTGCCGGCAGATCTCGCGCACGGCCGGATCGCGTTCGATGCTGAGCACCTGACGGGCCTGCCTGGACAGGCCGATGGCCGCGTAACCCAGTCCGGTAGCCGTATCCAGCACGTCGCCTTTGGGCGAGCCCAGGGCGTGCACCATCTCCTGCGCCCCCTGTCTCGGCGATATACCCTCCATGCGGTGCATGGTGAAGCCGGCCAGATGCAGGGCCGGCGCCTCCCGGGTCGGTACCAGCCGCCAGGTCCAGCCCGTCGTCTCCGAGAGTCCGTACAGCTCTTCGAAGCTATCGCCACGCCAGAGAAAACAGCCCTTGGTCTGGCCGGCCACCCGCTCGATCTCCGTCCAGGGGATGCGCTCGCCGCTGGCGGTCAGCAGACCGTCGTCGTACAGGCTCAATTCAATCCGGCTGCAGCCCAGATCCAGGGAGGTGGTCAGAGTCTGCTGACGGTCGGTCCTGGCCTGCAGCAATTCCATGGCTTGATGATGACTGACGACGATTTCCGGGTTCATGATGCTCCTGATGACTGAAAGTATACCAAAAAGAAGAGTCTCCTAGAACGGACAGCCTCTTGATTATCAGAAACCTTGCAAGTGCCCGTGCCGTACTATATCATGGTTAGCGAACAATATCCTGGAGGTATTTCATGAAACGAAACCGCTATTCGTCCGGAAAACCGGAATCGCAGCTGAACCGCCGCTCCTTTCTGAAAACATCGGCCCTGGCCGGCGGCTTGATCCTGGGCACGCCGACGCTCTGGTCCCAGGAGCAGGACAAGAAGGAACAGCAGAGCCAACCCGCAGCTCCGGCCATACCCAAAACCAACATCGACGAATTCATGAAAGTTCCTTCGACCGCCCACGCCCTGCCGGCACCGTTCCCGGGCAGGGTGGTGGAGGTCCACGATCCGCTGGCCAGCCAGGAAGGTCGGATCAACGCCCCCGTAGTGGCCGCCATGTTCCGCAAAGGAATTGAGAACCTGACCGGAAAGTCCCTGGCCGACAGCTTCAAACTCTTCTTCGACAAGGACGACATCGTCGGCCTGAAAGTGAATCCGGTCGGCGCCGGACTGATCAGCACCCGCCTGGAACTGGTGGACGCGGTCATCGACTGGCTGGTCCAGAGCGGCCTGCCGAAAAACCGGATCATCATCTGGGACCGTTTCGACTACATGCTGGCCGAAGCCGGATTCACAGCCGAACGTTTCCCCGGCGTCGGCATCGAGGGTCTGCAGACCATGGATCCCAGCGAAGACCCCAACAAAACGGACCTGAACGCCATCCGCAACGGCCTGCACGTCAGCCGCGACCTGTTCGACATGAAGGCCTTCTACTGGGCCGACGTGGATGCCCCCCAGGACAACATCTACCTCAACCAGCACGTTTTCAACGGCAAGGAATCCTATTTCGGCAAACTGGTGACGCAGAAACTCAGCAAGATCATCAACCTGCCCGCCTTCAAGAATACCGGCAACGGCATCTCCATGGCCACCAAGAATATCGGCTACGGGGCGATCTGCAACACCAGCCGTCTGCACAGACCCTTGTTCTTCAACGTCTGCACCGAAGTCACCGCTTCGCCCTGGATCCGCAACAAGATGGTGCTCAACGTCACCGATGCCTTGCGCGCCCAGTACGATGGCGGTCCCGGACCCGCCGCCCAGTTCACCTGGGATTACAACCGCCTGTTCTTCGCCAGCGACCCCATCGCCCTGGACATGATCTGCCACAACCTGATCACCGAAAAGCGCAAGGCCATGAAAGTCATGACCAACGAGCATCCGCGCTTCACCGAATACCTGCATTACGCCCAGAAGCTGGGCCTGGGGATCGCCGACACGACCAAAATAAACCATATTCGGGTATAATACGCTGATGTTCAAGCTGATATGTCGCGGTCTGTTGCCCTGTTGTCTGCTCATCGCCTGCGCGCTTGCCGCCGGCAGCGCCGAGCTGCCTCCCCTGCCCGCGGAATCCTCGCTCCCGGGCTGGCAGAAAAACGGACCGCAGAAGCAGTTTTCCCCGGGAAATCTGTTCGACTACATCGACGGCGGTGCCGAAATCTTCAACGAATTCGGTTTCCAGCAGCTCACGGTGCAGAATTACCGTAAAAACGGGCAGGAAATCACCGTCGAGCTGTACCGTATGGACGGCAGCCCGGCCGCCCTGGGCATGTTTTTCCGGCAGGGCGGACAGAATCAGGGCGCAGCCGACGACCCGCTGCACACGGCCCGCAGTCCATACCAGTGGACCCTGCAGAAGGGCGGCTGGTTCATCCAGCTCAACGCCCCGGCCGACTCGACCGGTCTGGAAAAGGACATGGCCGCCTTCGCCGCCGCCATCACCGACCAGATCGCCGCCGAACCGGTCCGGCTGTTCAGCATCCTGCCCGCGGATCGGCGCATCGCCGGTTCGGAGTTCCTGGTACGCGGCTACTACGGCATGCAGCCGGTATACACCTTCGCCGAAGGCGACATCCTGAAGCTGAACGGCAGGCACTTCGCCATCGGCGCCGATTATGCGGACGCCCAGGGCCGGCGCTTCACCCGGATGATCATCCCCTATCCCGATCCGGCCCAGGCCGCTGCGGTCTTCACCGGCCTGGACGGTCGACTCGATTCCTACCTGAAAATCCAGCGCCAGGACAAGACGCAGATCGTCTTTCTGGATTATCGGAACGAGTACGGCTGCATACGTCTGGACGGCGACCGCCTGGACATCCGGCTCCACCTGACGGCCCTGCCCGATTGACCGGCGGCCCGGCGCCGACGCCCCGAACATGCGATCCGATTTCGAACACCTCAAGAAACTGTTCATCATCCCCGAAAGCGACGACAAATTCATCGAATTCGGTGAAATGATCCTGGAGATGATTCACGGCTATTTCCGCGAACGCGGCGGCATTCACAGCTCCATCACCCTGCCGGAGCTGGAGTTGATGTTCTCCGATGTGCACATTCCCCGCGAATCGACCCTGCTGCGGGATCTCTTCCCCGAAATCCGCGAAAAGATCATCAACCATTCGGTCAAGGTGTCCAGTCCCTACTACATCGGTCACATGACCAGCGCCATTCCCTACTATTCGATCTTCATCGAGATGATCATTGCCGCCCTGAACCAGAATCAGGTCAAAATCGAAACCGCCAAGGCCTCCACCTTCGTCGAACGGGAGCTGCTGGCCTGGATCCACCGTTTGATCTACCAGTTCGACGAGAGCTTCTACACATCCTGCATCCAGGACCGCAACGTGGCCCTGGGCAACATCACCCTGGACGGCACTCTGGCCAACCTGACCGCCCTGCTGATCGCCCGCAACAAGATGTTTCCCGCCGACGGCGAGTTTGGCGGCATCGGCGAAGAGGGGCTGTACCAGGCATACCGTCATTACGGAGTGGACCGCAGCGTCGTGTTCGTCTCGCAGCGCGGCCATTACTCGATCGACAAGGTCAACGCCATCCTGGGCATCGGCCGCAGCAACATCATCAAGATTCCGGTCGACCGTCGCAACAAGATCGACATCGACGCGCTGGCACGGGAAATCGCCGCCATCCAGGCCCATAACCGCAACAGTGTCAGCCAGACCAGGATACTGGCCATCGTCGGCATCGCCGGCACCACCGAGACCGGAAATATCGACGATCTGGAAAGCCTCGGCCGGCTGGCCAGAAGCTGCGGCGCCCACTTTCACGTCGACGCCGCCTGGGGTGGACCGGTCCTGTTCGTCAACCAGTACCGTCATCTCTTCAAGGGCATGGAGCGAGCCGATTCGGTGACCTTCGATTCCCACAAACTGTTATACCTGCCCCTGTCCATGGGCATGATCCTGTTCCGCAATCAGCACGATCTGGACCACATCAAGCACAACGCGGCCTACATCCTGCGCCGGGATTCCTACGACCTGGGACGCTTCACCGTCGAAGGTTCGCGCCCGTTCTCGGCCCTGCGCCCCTGGGTGGCCATGAAGGTCTTCGGTTCCGAAGGCTTCCGCCTGCTCTTCGAGAACGCCTTCGTCCTGACAAGAGCCTTTCAGGACATGATCGCCGCCCATGAGGATTTCGAACTCCTCAACATCCCCGAACTGTTCATCATCAATTACCGCTTCACTCCAAAGGAGCAGAGACAGCGCATCGAGCGCATCCTCAACGAGACCCGGGGCGACTACGGCGATGCGGCCATCGTCGCGATCAACCACCTGCTCAACGACATCAACAAGGATCTGCACCGGGAACTGCGCCGCGCTGACAACAGTTTCGTTTCCCGCACCGTTCTGGAATCGACTCCGTACCATGGCCAGGAAATACTGAGCTTGCGGGCGGTGACCATAAACCCGTTGACCGATCCGTCGATTCTCCGGGAGATCCTGGCCGAGCAGACCCGTCTGGGCAAACGCATATACGCCGATTATCAGGCCCGCAACCTGATTTAGGTTTACTTGCGGCTGCGCGGGGCGGTCATGGCGTCGATACTGAGCGCCTCGTCCAACTGGGCGGCGCTGAGGTAGCCCTTTTCCAGAACGATTTCCCGTACCGGCCGGCCGCTGGCCAAGGCGATTTTGGCCACCTCGCTGCAGTGTTTGTAACCGATGGCCGGCAGCAGGGCGGTGACGATGCCGATACTGTGTTCGACCAGCTGACGGCAGTGTTCGGGATTGGCGCTGATACCGGTGATGCACTTGTCGGTCAGCACGTGGACGGCGGCGGTCAGCATGCGCAGGCTGTTGGCCAGGGCGAAGGTCAGCACCGGTTCCATTACGTTGAGCTGCAATTGGCCGGCCTCGGCGGCCAGGGTGATGGTCAAATCGTTGCCGATGACCTGAAAGGCGACCTGATTGACCACCTCGGGGATGACCGGGTTGACCTTGCCGGGCATGATGCTGCTGCCGGGCTGCATGGGCGGCAGGTTGATCTCGTGCAGTCCGCAACGCGGTCCGCTGCTGAGCAGCCGGAAGTCGTTGCACATCTTGCTGATCTTGACGGCGACACGTTTGAGAACGCCGCTGAACAGCACGAACGCACCGGTGTCGGGAGTGGCCTCGATCAGGTTGGCGGCCAGACTGATCTCCAGTCCGCTGATGCGCCGCAATTCATCGACCACCAGCAGGCTGTAGCCCGGTTCGGCGCATATGCCGGTGCCGATGGCCGTGGCGCCCATGTTGACCTCCAGAAACAGCCGGGAGATCTCACGCAGGCGCTTGATGTCCTCGCCGGTGGTGATGGCGTAGGCCTCGAACTCCTGGCCCAGGGTCATGGGCACGGCGTCCTGCAGCTGAGTGCGCCCCATCTTGATGACATCCTTGAACTCGCTCCCCTTGGCGTGCAGGGCCTGCTTCATTTTTTCCAGTGCCGTCAGCAGAGTCTGACACTGGTCGTAGGCCGCCAGGCGCATCGCCGTCGGGTAGACGTCGTTGGTGCTCTGACCGAGGTTGACATGATCGTTGGGGTGACAGTACTGATATTGCCCCCGTTCATGGCCAAGAATCTCCAGGGCGCGGTTGGCGATCACCTCGTTGGCGTTCATGTTGGTGGAAGTGCCGGCGCCGCCCTGGATCATGTCCACCGGAAAGTGGCCGTGCCAGTGACCGTCGATGATTTCCCGACAGGCTCTGTCGATGGCGGCGGCGATGTCGGCATTCAGCAGACCGAGCCGGCCGTTGGCCCGGGCGGCCGCCTGTTTGACCATGGCCAGGCTGCGCACGATGCCCGGGAAGTGGCTGACGGGTACGCCGGTGATCGGAAAGTTGTGCATACCGCGCAGGGTCTGAATGCCGAACAGGGCATCACTGGGAACTTCCAACTGACCGATCAGGTCGGATTCGCTGCGGGTACGGCCGCTGGCGTAAGCCTGTTCGCGGCCGGTACGACCGCTGGCGGTGTACAGCAGGCGGCGGTGCAACACGTTGGCGACCTTGGTCAGAATGTGGATGGCGGCGCCGCCATCCTGCTCCAGTTTGGCCAGAACGGCTTCCCGGGGCAGCTCCAGCAAACGGGCCTCGCCCAGGGTCTCGGCACTGGCGGTGTGCGCCGATGCGGTCAGGAAGGCCTGTTCGCCCACCACATCGCCGGTCGACAGGATGATGAGCCGTTCCAGACCGGAGCCGCTGTCGCGGGACACTTCGATACGGCCGGAGACGATAACGAAACAGGCTCTGCGGGCCTCACCCTGGCGGAACAGAAAAGTCCCTGCCGGAACGTCCCGGCAACTGGCCGTCGCGGCCACCAGCTCCAGATCCGACTCTTCCAAGTCGCGAAATATTTCACACTGGCGCAGAACCGCTTTGCAGTCTTCCATGATCACCTCCCCAGCCGGAGCGGCTGGATTACCGGAATTTGTCCGTGACTCGTGTACTATCTAGAATGATCGTAATGAACGGAAAAATCAATCGGCAAGGCAAAGTGGGCCGGAAAGATCGGACGGCGACGACTATATCGTGATGCCGTCGACACCGGCCAGCCCCTCCGAAAGCAGAAACGGCGAGCCGATGTTGACACCGTGGTGAAAGAAACGTCTTTCCTTGGATGTTTTCAGCAGACGTTGGTAAAAATCGGGGAAACGGGTTCTGATGAAAAAACGCAGCGGCCCGGCCATGTCGCCGCCCTCGATGGCAAAGCCGAAGGCCTGGCAAACCATCTGCCCGGCCTGGGTCGTCAACGGCCAGAGCATGGTCACCAGCGCGCCTCCCTCGGCGTCGACCATCAGACGGTGGAAGGGATAGACCCCGGCTGGAATGGACAGGTTGCTGAAATGAACCGATGGCAAAACGGAATTGCCGATCCGAAACCCGTTTCCGCTGCTGGGCAGTTTCCAGTACTGGCCGCGCCGGACATCCGAAATCCGGCGCACGATCCGGCCGCGGTCCACCAGCCTGGTCCGACGATGCTGGACGCCTTCATCGTCAAAGGGCACCGACCCGGGTTGCCTGTCCAGCTGCGCCTCATCCTCGAGCCGGAACAACTGGGGGAAGATGGCCGCGTTGTCCTCTTCTCGCCATTTTCCGGCCGTCGGCCGATCCGGTACCCGAAAGCGCGGGGCGAACAGGCGCAGCATCGTGGCCGAGGCCTCCGGAGAAAAAACCAGTGGCACCGGCCCCTGCTTGGACCAGACTTGCCCCTTGAAGGAACGCAGCAGGTTCACGCCGCGGGTGACCAGACGCAAGGGGTCGAAATCCTGCCAGAACACCCGGCTTTCGGTCAGACCGGCCCACTCGCCCTCGAAACCGATGACCATGGACAGAGTCAATGCCGTCTTGCGGTATTTTCCATCCAGGCCGAAGGAATTGCCCAGGTACACTTTTTTTTCCGATTGCAGCAGACGGACGGATCGGATCTCGCATTTCGGGTAATACAGCGCGCTCTCGAACAAACGGTCCACAAAGCGGGCGAAATCGGGGGCGCCGAGGCTGACCGCCTGCTCGTCGTAGATCTGCAGGCGGACCTTTTCCAAAGATTTGGGCAAGGCGTACGAGAAGGACCTGGACTTATCGGGCATTCCGGCGCCAAACAGGTCGCGCAGCCCCTGACGGACCAGGTTGCGCGACGGCGCGGTCAGGCAGCAGCCGACCGGCAGACCGTTGTCCCAAAAGCCACGGATGTACAGCAAGTCCTGGGTACGGTAATGGTATTGCTGCCCGGAGGGACTCCACCAGAATTCGCGGCTGCGTTCCTTCTGCCGCAGAACGTCGGCGGCGCTGAATCCGCCTTTCAATGCCTCGTCGATCACCCAGTCGATCATGACGGCGTCAAGGGTCTTACCCCCACTCCTGCGATATGGACAGTCGGTTGACCGACCCGGACATGGATGGTCTGGTGATTCTTGACACAGTAACTGACACCGCGGTCGAAACGGAAATCGTCGCCCACCGCCCTGACGCCCAGCAGGGTCTCGCGGATCGAGCCATGGACGTCGACCGGCCCCAGATGCACCGTAATCCTGCCGTCCTCGATCAGGTCGGCCGCCTGGATCCGGAACTGGAAGCGGTCGCGCTCCAGCAGTGCCGTTCCCTGGCCGAATTCGGAGGCGTATATGCCACGACGGATTCCGGATACGATTTCCGCCGAGCTGCCCTGATGCGGCCGGACGAACAAGCCGTACATGCGCGGCTGAGGCACCTGGGTATAATCGCTGCAACGGGCGAAACCGCGCCGGCAGCCCTTCATCTCCATTTCATGGAAGCTGTCCCCCATCCAGGCCGACAGTCTGCCCTCGCGTATCAGCTCGACCGGTTGATGCGTCTCGCCTTCGTCATCGCAGCGAATTCCGGCAAAAAACGCGTCCCGGCTGTCGGCGCTGCCCAGGCTGAGGCGGTCTGAAGCCACCGCTTCACCGATTTGGGCCTGCCACAACGGCGAACTGCGATCGGCGACATGATCGGCTTCCAGAGCGTGACCGGCAATTTCGTGAAAGAGAATGGCACCGTCCCCAGGCGCCAGCACCAGGTCGACCGGCCCATCGAAGCGGACCTGTCTGCGCGTTCGCTGATTCTCGAGCAGCGCCTCGATACGCCGGCACAGTCCGTCGATGTGAAACTGGGCGCCGAGCACGTTCCCTTCGCCCAATTCCAGGCTCTGCCCTCCGGGTTCGACCTCCAGGGTCACCAGCACCCCCAGGTAATCGAAACGGCTG
>CAYXHZ010000004.1:24787-107745 GCA_964465065.1 uncultured Clostridia bacterium | reverse complement strand
CTTGTGACCATTTCGCTTCCCCCCAGAAGGACGATTACGTAAAATAATATTTATATGATAATTATTATAACGAAAAGAATCAAGCGGCTGGATTATTTCTGAATATCGAAGATGATGTTGACTTTTTTGGTGGCGGATTCCAAACGGATGTCGACATGGTCCAGAGTCTTGCCGTCGGCAGTTTTGATAATAAGTTCCAGCTTTTCACCCGGTTTTTCCAGCTTGCGGATCAGGGTGACCCGGGTCGGGTCGCAGAATTGGTCCAGCACATTCAACGCCGGTGTAGTCGGTGGGGTGGCGATCGACGGTGGAGCAACCGGTTCCGGCACAGGTTTGGGCAGCGGTTTCGGAGATTCGGAAGCCGGGGCGATCGACACGATCGGTTCTCGGGCAGGGGCAGGTGGAGCTTTCGGACTAACGAATTCATGCTTGATTTGGGCTTCGAGCGTTTCTTTTCCAGGCGTCTCGACGTTGATCTTGCGTAGGGGCAGCTCCTCTTTGGATAATATGCGATGGTGGGGATCGGTGTCGAAATTGATGGTCGGACGGGTTATTGCTCTTGGCGTCTTGCTGCTTTCGATGACTTCCCGGATCCGGATCAGGGTCAAACTGGAAATTTCCCGCAGCGTTTCGATGACTCCGTTGCCTTTGGTGGCCACGGCTTCGAAGAAGGGGGCGGAAAGACGGTTGATGTTGCTGTTCAGATGATCGACCGGGAGGATGCTTTTCAGGTCTCGCTTGTTGTACTGGAAAACCAGCGGAATGTCCTTGATGTCCTGCTTCTGGTCGGCGAGATTCTTTTCGAGGTTGTTGAAGCTGTCCAGGTTGGCTTGTTCCATCAATTCCTGGGAATCGACGACAAAGACAATACCATCGGCACCTTTCAGTACGAGTTTGCGAGTGGAATCGTAAAAAATCTGTCCGGGAACGGTATACAGTTGGAATTTGGTTTGGTAGCCGTTGATCAGGCCGACGTTGATGGGCAGCAGATCGAAAAAGAGGGTACGTTCGATTTCGGTTTCGATACTGACCAGTTCACCACGGCTTTTGGGGTTGGTGATCGAAAATATGTACTGCAGGTTGCTGGTTTTACCGCTCAAACCAGGTCCGTAGTATACGATTTTGGCATTTACCTGTTTTGACGTATGATTTATAAACATCCTGATTTCTTGCGGAGATTTTCTCACCTTTATCAGTGCCTGTCAAGAGGGATATTGTAGCGAAAATATCGATGGGTAGGATATATTGAACTGTTAACCGTGAGGTGGGCGCCGAATCGGGTATAATGGATTTCCATGGCCAAGAAAAAAATCCTGTTCCGGCGTCACTACTCCAATGCGTTGACTATCCCATTGCTTCTCAATATTTTGGAAAAATCGGTCTGGCGGAACGAACTGGATTTGATCGTTTCTGATGAAATCTCGTCACTGTCCCGCAACGATCTGGTCATTTATTCTCTGATGACGCCTTTTCTACACGAAATGGCTTCGGAAATACGTTTTCTGGCTGATCGGGGTGTCCAGGTAGTCGTTGGCGGCCCGCACGTCGCTGCCGACAATTACCCGTTGCTTCTGCGCATGGGTGCTGTCTCGGCCAGCGCCGCACCGGCTGAAACCGGATTGCCGGCCATCGTTGCGGCGGCAATTTCCGGGAACCTGCCGGAGCATCCGTTTTGGCAAGCCGAGTCTTTAGCGGCCGAAGATTGGGCTGCCTTTCTTCCGTACAGCGCGCAGTTACCAACTCTGCCTCCGCTGGAACTGATGCGCGGATGTGGTTATTGCTGCTCTTTCTGTGCCACTGCGGGCCGAAACAAAATGATCAGGGATTTACCCGACATTCTCGCCTATCTGGATATCGTCCAGCAACAGAATGCCCACCGTGTGAACTTCATCGTACCCAGCGCCCTGGATTTTTTTCTGGAAGGCTGCAGCGTTACGGATTCTTTACAGATCCTGTTTGAACAATGTACCAGAAGATCCGTGTCTTTGATCGAATACGGGATATTCCCGTCCGAAATCAGACCGGAGACGGTGACACCCGATAAAGTGGCTGTGCTCAAGCGATATGTTGCCAACACCAGATTGACTTTAGGCGTTCAGAGCGGGGCGAAAATTCGTTTGAAATCGATCAACCGCACGATTGACGATCCGGTGCTGATGACGGCTGTCGAGACGATTCGGGCTGGAGGGTTCGGACTCAATATCGACATGATCGTCGGCTTTCCGGGAGAGAATTATGAAGAATTCCGGGAATCCGTCGATTTCGCCTTGTTTCTTCGGAAATCATTTCAAGTCAAACTGCAGTTTCATCGTTTCTTTCCCTTGGGCAACAGTCGCTGGCAATGGAAAAGACCGGCTGAAATCGACGACAAAAAGAAAAAAGTGCTGGAGAAACTGGAAGGCGGCGGAGTCATTTCTGCCGCTTGGCGGCACAACAACGCCCAGTGGCAGAGCCATTGGCAATGGTTGAGACGGGAATACCCGGATTGGGCCGACCGGTACCACTGATCATCACACCGGATCGCCATCCAAATCATGCCCCGCTATGGAGTTGCTCCGCTTCCCGGTTTGACTTTCTTTTTTTTTTACTGCTACAATGACAATCATGCCGCAAATCATCTTTTACATATCTGTCTTCTTCATTTCCGGATTGTACTGCATACCTGTTGGACCGGTTAACCTGGAGATATTCAACAACGCCTTGCGCAAGCACATCCCGCAGGCCCTGAGCATGGCCGTCGGCGCGGCGATAGGAGATGCCGTCTGGGCGACGCTGGCCTTGCTGGGCATTTCGCCATTTTTGGAATCACCGAAGTTGGAAGCCGCTTTTTTACTCGGAACGGCTCTGATCACATTCGGTCTCGGCCTGGTGGCGCTCAAGGACGCCAAGTATATCGAAGAAAAAGAGAGTCACATGCTGGTCAAGGTCAGACGAAAGCGCATCTCGCTCCTGAAAGGCCTGTCCATGGTGCTGCTCAATCCGCTGGGAATCGTCTCCTGGATGGTGGCCTTGTCCTTCTTGCGCAAAGCCGATTTTTTCATCCAGCCGACGCCGGCCCATAAAACCCTGTTTTTCACCGTAGTCATGCTTGGCGCTTTTTCCTATTTTCTATCCATCATCTTCATCACTCATCGCATGAAACATTTCTTCGATCATCAGCGTACCAAGGTTCTGATCAGAACCTTGGGTTTTCTACTGCTTTCGTTCAGTCTCTATTTCCTGGTTTTATCCATTAAAACCTTCATCCGTTTGTAAAATGCCAACAAATTATTTATGTTGGCTGAATTGTGTTGACATGGGATTGCTCTTTTGTTAATAAAGGAAATGGAGGTTAACTGATGGCAAAAAAAACTTGGATAGTCGCTACATTCACTGGTTTGCTGTTGGCGTTTTCATCCACTCTCGGCGCACAAACCGTCACGCAAATGGGATTTATCATCAAAAAGGCCTTGCCGGAGACCGGTGTGATTGCAATTCTGGTTCATCAGATGCAGAAAGAGCGACTGATCAAGGAAGCGCAAAGCGCTCAATTGATAACCAAGGTAAAATATTCGGTGAATACCGTTTCCAACAAGAGTGAAATCGCCACCAAAATCTCCAACATTAAAAATCTTGACAATTCCGTCACCCTGATCATTACCGATGAATTGATTCTGACCGAGAGCACGGTCAAATTTATTGCTCAGAAATTGGCATCTCAGGGGATTCCGGTGATCAGCAACCGAGCCAAGGATACCCTGCAGGGAATCCTGCTGACCATTTCACTCAACGACAGCGCACTGGAAAAGCATGTGAACAAGATCAGCATGTCCGCTTTGGGAATCAGTTTGTCTGACGACTTTCTCACTGAGTGCGTGATCGATGTGGAGTAGCCCGGTCAAATAAGGGTTGCAGAAACTGATTGAATTCGTATTCGAAGTTCTCGCTGAATAAAGCCTGTTTCATTTTCTCCCGGATCTGCTTGGCGCTCCAGAAACGTCCTTCCTGAATTTCCTGCAGGTTGGGATTCGGTTTGGTCTGGGTCTGGCAGTAGAAGGTGAAGACCAATTCGGATTCCCGTTCGCTGCGCCAGATGTACCGTGCCAGTGGAAACACTTTCAGCTCTTGCAGATCGAGACAGATTTCTTCCAGACTTTCCCGCAGCAAAGCGGCACTGATGGTTTCTCCGCTGTGAACGTGCCCACCGACTGCGCTGTCCCATTTGTCGGGCTGGATCAGTTTATCGGCCCGTCTTTTCTGCAGATACAGACGGTTGCCAAGATCGAAGACATGCAGGTGAACCACCGCATGGAGTCGATCCTTGTCCTGGTGGCAAACAGTCCGCGGAGCCTGGTACAGGATGCGGCCGTTTTCGTCCAGCACATCGAACCATTCATCGTCGGCGTATTTCTTTTTCCAGAAGGAAAAGAGTTTTTTTTGCATGACGATCCGGACCAGCATGTACGCAACCAAAAAAATGTAAAACAGACCGCCGCTCACGAAGGCCCAAATTTCCTTGCTGAACCAGACAGCGGCAACGATCGTCAGGACTACATGAATGGACAGGATGACGATCAGGGGCATGACGAGTTTGCGCAGCTGCTGTCTGCCTGGCAAAGTCATTGCGTTTCCGCTGTAGCGGCTCAGCATCTGAGTCAAAACGTCCTTGGATGAAAACATGGCGTAGCCAAGAAAGGCGATCAGAAGGGATTCGATGACGGCCGGTTTCAGCTTGAAAAAGAGAGGCGTGTCGAGCAGGATGGATAACAGCCCCATGCCAACGATCAGGGCAATATCGACGACGACAAAGGAATCGACGCGTTTGTCTTTGATGTAGCCGAAGAGCAGTTCGGACATACCGAACAGCACCGCGATCAGCAAACCCGTTTTTTCTCCGAAAAAGGCGTCGGCGAATATGTAGATCAATATGGGCAAAAAACCGGGTATCAGGGTCTTGATGAGGTCGATCCGTCTCATTGGCACAACACTTCCACGAAATAATGAAAATGGTGTTTGTGAACGGTCAATTTACGAACGGCCGGGTTGTTGCGTATATATGAAAAGAGCTGTTGGTATTCTTCCTGGGAAAGCCATTTGCCGATGTCGTTGATTCCGTCTGCATCCGCCGCCGAGAACAATCTTGCCAGCAGGCGGGAAAACGGACGGTTGGCTGAGGCCATACTGACGAAAGCCGGTTCGACGATCAGAACCTTTTCACGACTGTGGCGCAGCGCCAGATCGAGCAGTTTTTTCATCTTGGCATCGTCGAGATGATGCAAAATGTCGCAGAGGAGGACAATGTCATTGTCACGGTACAGCGATTCATCGAAGATATCGCCAATTTTGATGTCGAGGTCTTTCTTCTGTGCGTAGGCGACGAACTTTTCGTTCAGGTCCACACCCCGGTAAGCGCAGCTGGCGGGCAGGTACTTGCGGATGCGGCCGTAGCCGCAGGCAGGCTCAAAAACGGTTCGTTTTTCGTCGACCATCGTCCGCAGATTCTTCAAGCCGCCCCAGTACAGAAACTGGATTCCGATTTCATAGATCATCGGGTGAATATACATGAATGATTTGAACAAAAGCGTGCACTCCGCTCGGGTAGCCGATTAACGGTACCCCGATATACTGTTAAAACATGGGGCGTACTGAAATGCCGGGGACGGGAATCGAACCCGTACGCCCGCGAGGGGCGAGAGATTTTAAGTCTCTTGCGTCTGCCAATTCCGCCACCCCGGCAACGTGCTGATATTAACACAGCCGTAATCGGCTTTCAAGGATGACGAGGCGACATGTCTGCAGAATCAGACGGTATGGCAAGCCGTTATTTTGCTGTCTGATCGGGGTTGTACCCTTGATTTGAAGCGACAATTAGGATAGTATGTGCGGCATGAGGTTATGATGACCCAGCTGGAATTCGCCAGAAATGGGGAGCTGACTCCCCAGATGCTTCACGTTGCAAAAACTGAGAATGTACAAGCCGAACTGATCCGTTCAGGACTCGCCGAAGGTCGCATCGTCATCCCGGCCAATCCAAACCACCGGCAAAATATTCCGATTGGCATCGGCACGGGGCTCAGAACCAAGATCAACGCCAATATCGGGACATCATCGGATTTCTCGAGTCTCCAGGATGAACTTAAAAAGCTGGCCATGGTGATCGAGTTCAAGGCCGATACCGTCATGGACCTCAGTACCGGCGGTGACATCAACGAAATACGTCGTCAGCTCCTGGCGGCCAGTTCCATACCGTTCGGCAATGTTCCGGTATACCAGATGGTCAAGGATCAGGTCCGGCAGGGATCGACTTTTGTCGAGATGACGCCGCAGGCCATGCTGGACACCATCCGCATGCAGGCCGAAGACGGCGTTGATTACATGACGATTCACTGCGGTCTGACCCGGCGGGCTGTCGACAAAATCATCCGGCAGAAACGCGTGGCCGGGATTGTTTCCCGTGGCGGTTCCTTGACTACCGGATGGATGCTGCACAACCAAGCGGAAAACCCGTTCTACGAATACTTCGATCAGATCCTGGAAATTGCCAGAGCATACGACGTGACTTTATCTCTGGGGGATGGCCTCCGCCCCGGAGCCCTGGTGGATGGGACGGACTGGGGGCAACTGGATGAACTGCTGACTTTGGGTGAATTGGTCATGAGGTCTCATCAGGCAGGGGTCCAGGTCATGGTAGAAGGCCCGGGACATTTACCGATCAATCAGGTCGATATCAACATCAAATTACAGAAAGTGGTTTGTCATGGTGCGCCTTTCTATGTTCTGGGGCCGATTCTTACCGACATCGCTCCAGGCTATGACCATATCACGGCGGCAATGGGCGGGGCGATCGCCGCCTCTGCCGGAGCCGACTTCCTGTGCTACGTCACACCGACCGAGCATCTCGGTCTCCCGGGAGTGCAGGATGTCAAAGACGGAATCATTGCCTCCAGAATCGCCGCCCACGTCGCCGATATCGCCAAAGGAGTTCCCGGTGCTCTCGAATGGGATCGAAAAATGGCTCAGGCCCGGAAAAATCTCGATTGGAACGAGCAGGAACGTCTGTGTATCGATCCGGTTCGTTTTCGCGAGGTACGCAGTAAACGCCACAGCCAGAGCAATGCCTGTTCGATGTGCGGTGAATTGTGTGTTTACAACGTATTGAAAGATTATCTATAATGATAAGCGCTTGAATTATAAGGAGACTGGATATGAGCGGACATTCAAAATGGCATTCAATTAAACACAAGAAGGCGGCCATTGATGCCAAGCGAGGAAAAATGTTCACTCGCTTCATCAAGGAAATCACCATTGCGGCGCGCATGGGTGGCGGTGATCCGGAAAGCAATGCCCGATTGCGCCATGCTATCGATGGCGCAAAAACGGTCAACATGCCGGCCGATAATATTAAAAAAGCCATCATGCGGGGCACCGGAGAACTCGAAGGCGTTAATTACGAAGAAAACCGTTACGAAGGCTACGGACCCGGTGGTGTGGCCATCATTGTCGAAACTTTGAGCGACAACAAGAATCGCACGGTTTCTGAAATCCGCCACACATTCAGCAAGTACAACGGGAATCTGGGCGAATCGGGCAGCGTAGGCTGGATGTTTTCCCGCAAAGGCCTGATTCTGATCGAAAAGGATGCCATTGCCGAAGATTCCCTGATCGAAATGGCCCTGGAAGCCGGCGCGGAGGATATCAGAACCGAAGAGGACAGCTACGAGGTCATCACCGCTCCGGACGATCTCATCAAAGTCAATGACACCATCAAGGCGGCCGGCGTGGAGTCTTTTTCTTCCGAGGTTTCGATGATTCCGAACAATACGATCCATCTGGAAGGCAAACAAGCCGAACAGACATTGAAACTGCTCGAAAAGCTGGAAGAATTGGACGACAGCCAATATGTCTGGTCGAATGCCGATATCGACGAAGACACGCAAGACTCAGAGGCCGACTGACCACCGATAGGCGATGACGATACTTGGGATCGACCCCGGGTCTCAGCATTTGGGGCTGTCACTGTTGGAAATCAGCCAGGGTAAAGCGCTTTTTTTGACCGCGGAACGGATCAGCCCCGAATCAGGAGATCTGACGTCCCGGATGGCTTCATTGATCACCCGCTTGGAATCGTTTCTTGATACGCACCATGTCGATGCGGCCGCCATCGAGGAAGGTTTCCTTAGTAAAAACGTGAAAACCGTCGAAGTCCTGGCCAAGATCAGGGGCATGTTGATGACCCTGCTGCTCCAGCGGCGCATCCCGTTTTATTCCTATAGTCCACGTACCGTCAAGCTGGCGGTCACCGGGTACGGCAACGCCGAAAAAGAGCAACTCCGCAAAGGGCTGACCATCCTGCTCGGTTCAAAAATAGCGGCCTTATCCGATGATGAAAGCGACGCTTTGGCCATCGCCTATTGCCATTACCTCAAGGAACGAACATGATCGAAGCGGTTTTCGGTGAATGTATCTCCAAAAAACCTGGCAGCCTGTTGCTAAAAACCGCTGGCGGGTTGGCATACCGGATCTGGGTTCCGGTTTCCTACTACCCGAAATTGAACGTCGGTCAATCCATGTCTTTGTTCACCGCATACCGAATCCGCGAAGACGAGGCGCATCTGTACGGTTTTTTGAGCGAGAAAGAACTAGAAGTGTTCCGGAAACTGCTGACTGTATCCGGGGTCGGAGGAAAAACTGCGTTGGCGGTTTTATCGGCATATTCCATAGAAGAGATTACCCATATTTTCATGGTTCACGACGATCAACGCATTTCCGCCATTCCGGGGATCGGCAAGAAAACAGCTCAGCGGATGATTCTGGAACTGTCGGGCGGCTTGGAAATTTTGAAGAAGGAAGAAGATGCCAATATCCCCGCCCTGGGCGAGGAACTGATTTCGGCACTGGTCAACCTGGGCTTTCACGAGAAAAAGTCGAAAGAGATTGTCTTGAAATTGCTGAGTTCGTCGGAGCAGAAATCCTTTGAGCCGATGTTCAAGCAGGCTCTCAAAGAGGTCAGCAAGCGATGAAACCCTACGAGACCCTTTTAGAGCCTGAAGCGGCCGAGAATTCGACGGATTACGCGTTACGGCCGAATCGGATCGACGAATTTATCGGCCAGCCCCAACACGTGAAGAATCTGCGTACCTATGTGGCCAGCGCCATGAAACGGGGCGAGCCCCTGGATCATGTGCTCCTCAGCGGACCGCCCGGTTTGGGCAAGACAACGCTTGCCAATATCGTCGCCCAGGAGCTGGGGACATCCATTTATCAGACATCGGGACCCATTATCGAAAAAAAGGGAGATCTGACCGCCATTCTGACTGATTTGAAAGCCAATGACGTTCTGTTCATAGATGAAATACACCGTTTGCGAACTTCTCTGGAAGAAATTCTTTACAAAGCCATGGAGGATTTCAAACTGGACATTATGGTCGGGCAGGGGGTTGGGGCCAAGAGTATCGCCATCGACATTCAGCCGTTCACCCTGATCGGTGCCACCACCAAATCGGGGCTGTTGTCGTCCCCGTTGCGGGACCGTTTTGGGATTTCTTTTCACTTCGATTTCTATCCGGCCGAGGAACTGTGTCGTTTGATCGAGCGCAACGCCAAACTGGTCAAGGTGACATTGACCGATGACAGCAAAAAAATGATCGCTTCCCGCTCCCGCGGCACACCCAGAATCGCCAACCGCTTACTCAGGAGACTGCGGGACTTCGCTCTGGTTGAAAACCAGGGACTGATCGATGGCGAGTTGGCCGAAAGAGCCTTCAGCGCACTGGGAATCGACCATGCCGGTTTTGACGATGTCGACCGGAAAATATTGAGGACCATCATTTTTACATTCGCTGGCGGTCCGGTCGGGTTGAGCACCCTGGCAACGGCCATCCAGGAGGAAAGGTCGACAATCGAGGACGTTTACGAGCCGTACCTGGTCAGTTGCGGCTACATGCATACCACGTCCCGGGGACGTGTAGCAACCGAGAAAGCCATGAAGCATTTTCAACTCGACAGTCAAGGCCGCTTCGCTCAGAATCACCTGTTCAAGACAGATGAGACCTGATTCTCCAAAACCCTATTCAAGAGTTACGATCGATTTCATCCGGGAAATGGATTCGCGAATCCTGAATCCGGAAGAGATCCAAGCGCTGTTGGAGCAGTACCCCGCCGATAAACGGTTACTGACCGCACTTCTTCAGAAAGCGGAGTTCCCTCAGCATCAGGCCTTGTCGGTTATGAACAGGTTGTATTCTGTGGAACTTTTGAGAATCGCCCAGGGGCCCAGGACGACACCGTTTGTACGCCAAAAAGCCGAAATGGCTTTCAATGAGCGTTTTCGGCAGATGCAAAAGGGAGAACAGATCAGTATTTTAAAGCAGATGGGGCCTAACCTGCTCAGACAGTTCAGCAATATGACCGATTCACAATTACTTGCTGCAATGCTGAACAACCCGAGGTGCACTGAGGAGCTCGTCGTGGATATGCTGCGCAAGAAAGGGCCGGGATCGGGAGTCTATCAGGCTGTCATGCAATCCCGCTGGATCAACAACTTGTCGGTGGCCGAGATGCTGGCCAGAGACCCGCAGACTCCAATACGTGCCTTGCTCATGGTTATACCGATTCTGCCGCTGGGAATCGTCCGACAGCTGTACCGTTCACCTCAGTTGCACACCATTGTCAGAGCGGCGGTCGAAAAAAGATTAAAAGGTCGGTGAATGCCAATATCTGTTGACTTTACGAAAAAAGTTAGAGTATGATTGGAAAGAATATGAGATATGTTATTGTAATAACACTTTTGGTAACATTGGTATCGCCCCTTTCCGCTGTCATCGATTTTTTTTCACCCAGAGCCCTGGCACTGGGGATGGGGGGACTCAGTTTTTCCTATGACTTTACCGCCTTGTACGGTAACCCCGCCTTGCTGAGCAATTTTCAGTTCAGTGTCACCGGCCTGACTTACCAGAATCGGTACAGCGATCTTCTGAAAATGGAAGAGCATCTCGACGGATTGCTCCAGTCCTGGCGGCAAAAGGGCTCCGGACTGCCTTTGGGGAGCGAGGGGCAGGAGCATCTGAACGCATTGTCTGAATCCGGCTCGGGTTTATACGGATTCGATGCCAAGATTCCCGGATTTTTGATCAAAAACTTCGGAGTCGGCGTCGCGCGCACCGAATCGGCTTTCATGGCACCGGTACTGGTCGATGGTTCCATTATCGCGGCGGATAGTGGCGAACCGCTGTTCCATGCGGTGGCGCTGAAATACACGCAGTACAGCCTGGCCTACGCCATGCCGGTCAGTCAGAATGTTTTTTTCGGCCTCGGCGCCCATTTCATGACCGGTAAGATCGGGGTGAACGATTATTCCATCAACGACTCTTTTTTTGAAATCGGCCTCGATACCCATGATTATGTAAATCGTGCCGTCGATTCCTGTAAGGAGAAATTTACCAAGATTGTCTGCCATATCGGCCTGACCTGGAAGGTGGCACAGACTTTCGATGTTTCACTGACAGTGGAAAATATTGGCGATCCGTCTCTGCTCGAAGACGAAGATAAAGGGATCAACATTGAGCTGAAACATCGCTACCGAGCTTCTTTTTCGTTTCGTCCGGTTCTGGATTGGGGATTTTATGTGGATGCCGACATCAACAAGACGCCCATCTATCCGGGATTCGAACAGAAAAGACAACCGGTTTCTTTGGGGATAGAGAAAGGCTTTTTTCAAAACAGCGCTTTTCTGCGTGCGGGTTTCAATACGGACATCAGCCGTAAATACATTCTTGGCAAGAATTCCTACATGACACTCAGTTTCGGGGTCGGTATTCGCGTCAACGCCTTCCTGGTCGATGCGGGGTTGATATTAAATGGAAACGGAACGGTCAATGGACTTGCAATTGCCGGGTATTATGTAGTAAATTGAGTTAGGCTCAAAAAGCGTTAGCATAGAGCGAAGAGAAGGGAAGTTATGAAGATTGGAGAGTTCTTACAGCAGGAAGGCAAGATATCCCAGGAGCAGCTGAATCACGCGCTGGAAATTCAAAAAAAGGAACCGGGTAAGATCGGCAGCGTACTGATCCGGCTCGGTTACGTCACCGAAGAGGATATTGCCCAGGCTTTGAGCAAACAGTTCGGATACCCTTCGATCAATTTGTCGAAATTCGATATCGGCGAAAGAGTGCTGGAGCTGATCAAGCCGGAAATCGCCAGAAAACATGTGGTGATGCCGGTTCACCGCATCGGTTCCATTTTGACTCTGGCGATGGCCGATCCATCCAACCTGTTTGTTCAGGAAGAGATCCGCTTCAGCACCAATTTGCGCATACAGGCGGTGATCGCTCCCGAATCCTCAATTTTGGAGTCGATCGACCGTTATTACGGATCTTCTACCGGTATCGAAGCGCAGAAATTTCTGGAAGAAATCGATGTCGACAAGGCCGAGGGCTCCATTGAACTGATGGATGAAGAGGTCGATGAAGACGTATTCGGAACCGGAGAAGGAGATGAAGATGCTCCGGCGATCAAACTGGTGAACTTGATTTTCCAGGACGCCATTCAGAAAGGAGCTTCCGATATCCATTTCGAACCCTACGAAAAAGTGTTCAGAATCCGCTTCAGAATTGACGGCGTCTTGCACGAATATATGACTCCGCCGATGAATCTGCGCAACAAGATTCTTTCCCGCGTCAAACTGATTTCAGGAATTGACATCGCCGAACGCAGATTGCCCCAGGACGGTCGCATTAAAACCAAAATGAAGATCAATGATCAAAGCAAGATGGTTGACATGCGGGTTTCGTCCCTGCCCACGATTCACGGTGAAAAAATTGTTATCCGAATATTGGATAAAGACAACCTGATGCTGGACATGACCAAGTTGGGCTTTGAACCGGAATCATTGGTCAAATTCAAAAAAAGCATTTCCGAACCATGGGGAATCGTATTGGTAACCGGCCCGACCGGTTCCGGAAAGACCAACACCCTGTACTCCGCCATATCCCTGCTCAACAGCGAAGAAGTCAACATCATGACTGCTGAAAACCCGGTTGAGTTCAACATCTTCGGCATCAACCAGGTCAACATCCGGGAATCGATCGGTTTGACCTTTCCGGCCTCGTTGCGTTCATTTCTCCGCCAGGATCCCAACATCATATTGGTCGGGGAGATCCGCGATTTCGAGACCGCCGACATCGCGATCAAATCGGCACTGACCGGCCATTTGGTCTTGTCAACCATTCACACCAACGATGCCCCTTCCACCATTGCCCGTCTGATCAATATGGGTATCGAACCGTTTCTGGTTTCGAGCGCTGTGCGTCTGGTCGTCGCCCAGCGTCTGATCCGCCGCTTGTGCTCCAATTGCAAACAGGAAGCCAAAATTCCGGCGCAAACCCTGATCGATATCGGCGTGCCTCCCGAGGAAGCCAAGACGATCAAGGTGTATGAGCCCAAAGGCTGTGAACGCTGTACGAGTACGGGTTACAAAGGCCGTGTCGGTCTGTATGAAGTCATGGAGATCGACGAGGAGATCCGCGAACTGATCATGGTGGGTGCCTCCACATCGGAATTGCGTCAGAAAGCCAAAGAGAAGGGCATGCTCACTTTGCGGATGAGCGGTATCGAAAAGCTGAAGGCTGGTATGACATCGATTGAAGAAATATTGCGGGAAACGTCACGGATGTAGGAGAATGCAAGATGGCTTTACCATTACCTCAATTGTTGAAGATCATGGTGGACGAAGGCGGAACCGACCTTCACCTGACCACCAATTCGCCGCCCATCATCCGTGTGCATGGGAAACTGCGCCGCATCGATCATCCGAATCTGAGTCCCGCCGAAACCAAACAGATCATATATTCGATTTTGAACGATACTCAGAAACATACTTTCGAAGAAGATTGGGAGCTGGATTTTTCTTTCGGGGTCAAGAATGTGGCCCGGTTCCGAGCCAACGTTTTCATGCAGCGTGGCGCCGTGGCCGGTGCCTTCCGGCGTATTCCCTATGAAATTTATAGTTTTGAAAAGCTGGGCTTGCCGCCCACTGTGGCCAATATGGCCGATAAACCGCGCGGACTGATTCTGGTGACCGGTCCGACCGGATCGGGGAAAACCACCACGCTGGCTTCGATGATCGACAAGATCAATCGCGAGCATCCGGTTCATATCATTACCATTGAGGATCCGATCGAGTACTTGCATTCACATCAGAAGGCCATGGTCAATCAACGCGAGCTTCATGCAGACACCCAGAGCTTTGTCAAGGCGTTGAAATCGGTCCTTCGTGAAGATCCCGATGTCGTGCTGATCGGAGAAATGCGCGACCTGGAAACGATACAGGCCGCCATCACCATCGCCGAAACCGGACACTTGACTTTCGCTACCCTGCACACCAATTCGGCCTCCCAGACCATCAACCGTATCGTCGATGTGTTTCCACCCCATCAGCAGGAACAGGTACGTACGCAGTTGTCGATGAACCTGGAAGGCATCATCACGCAGTCTTTACTTCCCAAATTGGACGGTCGGGGTCGTGTATTGGCCTGCGAAGTTCTGGTCCCCAATCCGGCTATCCGCCATTTGATCCGCGACAATAAAATTCATCAGATCTATTCGACGATGCAGACAGGGCAGGAAAAATACGGAATGATCACCTTCAACCAATCGCTGGCTTATTTGTATTTCAAGCGGGATATTTCCCTGGATATGGCCATGTCGGTTTCTCATAATCCGGAAGAACTCAACGAGATCATCAAGCGGGGACCGAGTGCCTTGTCCACTCAGTTCAGGAACAGTCACGCCACCGTAACAAATGCCGTTGGCTCAGTCAATAAAAATCCTACATTTTAAGGGGGAAATATGCCAATATTTCAATACAAAGGCAGAAACCGTATCGGCAACATCATCGAAGGCGAACGGGTAGCCCAAAATCCTCAGGAACTGGCATCAGCTCTCGAGAAAGAACAGATTGAAGTCATCAACATCAAGAAAAAGCCAGTCGAATTGAAAATTCCGTTTATGAAAGGCAGGGAGAAGATCAAAATCAGAGACCTGTCGGTGTTCAACCGCCAGTTTTCCGTCATGTTCAACGCCGGCCTGCCCATTACCCAGACGCTGCAGATCCTTTCCGAGCAGCAGCAGAACAAATTTTTCAAATCCGTGCTGGAAAACGTACGCAAGGATGTCGAGGGTGGTTCCAACCTGTCCAACGCCCTGAAAAAACATCCCAAGGTTTTCAATGAATTGTACACCAGTATGATCCAGGCCGGTGAGGCATCCGGAAATCTGGATACGATTCTGATGCGTCTGTCTGAATACACCGAAAACATGGCCAAACTCATCGGCAAGGTGAAATCGGCGTTGGCCTATCCCATTTCGGTGCTCACCTTGGCCATCGGGTTGACCTACGTCATCCTGGTCAAGGTCGTCCCGGTATTTGCCGATCTGTTTGCGGGATTGGGGGCCACCTTGCCTTTGCCAACACTCATGGTGGTAGGTATGTCTAATTTTCTGGCCAACAATATTCTTATTATTATCATCGCAATCGTTGCTTTGGTACTTTTTCTGAAGGCATACAATAAAACGTATAAAGGCCGCCGTGTTTTTGACAAGATCAAGCTGAAGATCTGGGTCATCGGCACTCTCTTGACCAAAACCGCTGTCGCCCGGGTGACGCGGACCCTGGAAACGCTTCTCAATTCCGGCGTGGAAATTATCGAAAGCATGACCATCACCGCCAAAACCTCCGGTAACGCAATTATCGAGGATGCGGTTATGCGCAGCCGGGCTGCGGTGCAGGAAGGCCGCTCTCTGGGAGAATCCTGGGAAGAGCAGAAGATGTTCCCCTACATGGTCACGCAAATGGTCATGGTCGGCGAGCAGACCGGTTCGCTCTCCACCATGCTCGGCAAGGTCGCCGATTTCTACGACGAGGAGGTCGATCAGGCAGTTTCCGCATTGCTTTCCCTGATCGAGCCGTTGATGATCGTCGTTTTAGGTCTTTTGATCGGCGGTGTCGTTGTTGCTATGTATTTGCCGATGTTTGACCTGATATCAAAAGTGTAGAGGCGCTATACTGGTTGAAAAACATTGAGTATTGAGGTGTCACAGCGTCATCAGCGTAGCGAACAAGTTCTACTTAATATTAATATTATACGCTTAACACTTTATACAATTTTTTTTATCATTTCGGTTGTATTATATCTTTCACATGAAAGTAAACCGGTTTGGTTGTTATCGCTAATTGTAATAGCTATTTCGTTAATATGGACTCTCTTCCATAAGAAAATATTTACGACAATAACTACTAGGCCTGCATTATACAGTTTTATTGTGATTGACAGTGTATTGATCAGCTTGTTAGTGTATATCAGTGGAGGTATTTTTAGCCCTTTATACTTTCTTTATCTCTTTCCAATCATTATAACTGCCAACTTTTTAAAGAGAAGAGACACTGTAATTGTCGCCTCACTAACATTCATTCTTTTTGGCATTCTTGCCGATTTGATTTTTCTTCGAGTGATTCCGCCTTTCAATTCGGATGAAACCGCCATTCCGATCGGTGGTTTCATCTACAATCTGGCCATGGCCTTTTTTTCGTTTTTAATTGTGGCCGTACTGTCTTCCTATTATTTTGAACATATACGATTGGCCAAGAAGGAGCTGGCCAATGCCGTCGCCAACCTCAAGGACCTGCTGGAACTCAATTCAACCCTGCTGGACCAAATCGAGGACGGATTTTTCACTGCCGACGGAAACTGTCAGATCGTTTCCAACAATAAAAAGGCGCAGGCGTTGCTCAAGCTGCCCGAGTCGAAACGAATGGCGCAGAATCTCATTCAACAAGCCGTGAAAAGACTGGCCCATGATGAGAATTACGCCTATTTCGAATATGATTTACCGGATAAAAACCTCGGGGTATCGGTAAACCGCCTGCAGAACGTTTATTCCTTTGCGGAATTTTATATTTTTGTCGTTCATGATTTGACGGAAAAGAGAGTCATAGAACAAGAGTTACGAAAAAAAGAGCATCTGGCCCTGATCGGAGAAATTTCTGCCGGAATGGCTCATGAGCTGCGCAACCCTTTGGCATCCATTTCCGGTTCCGTGCAATATTTGCAGAAAAGATTGCAGCTGGATGACGATACGCAAAATCTGATGCAGATCATCGTGACGGAAACGAAACGCCTGTCCAAGTCGATCGAGGATTTTCTCGATTTTGCCCGAGACAATCCGCTGCGTAAGACGACCTTCAATTTGACTGAGCTTGTGGACGAAGTGGTGCAGCTCGTACAGATAGCGCAACGGGACGGTGTTCATATCCGGAAAGATTATCCGCAGTCGGCCTTCTGGATCGATGCCGATTATGAAAAAATGAGGCAGTTGCTGCAGAATTTGTTGTCCAATGGCTTGAAGGCTATTGAGAAGTCCGGCAATCTGACCGTGTCGTTGACGAGCGGAAACGGGAAGACGCGCCTGGCGGTAAAGGATAGTGGAATCGGCATGGATGCCGATGTCTTGAAAGAAATATTCACCCCGTTTTTTTCGAAATTCTCAAAAGGGATCGGTTTGGGCATGGCCATCGTGAAAAAGATAGTCGATGAACATCGCTATGAAATTGAAATCAATTCGGAACGGGGGAAGGGAACAGAAGTGGTGGTCTGGATATGACGAAACGTAAAATACTCATAGTCGACGATGATGCCAGTATCCGCAGCATGTTGCTGATCGTGCTGAAAGAGGAGAATCGTGAATTGTTAACGGCCAATGATGCGATCGAGGCATTGAAAATTCTGACCGATGAGAAGGTGGAATTGCTGATCAGCGACATCAAAATGCCGGACATCACTGGAATTGCCCTGCTCAAGAAAGTGAAAACCGTCAATCCCGAATTACCGGTAATCATGATAACGGCCTACGCATCGACAGATGAGGCTGTCGAGGCCATGAAACTGGGCGCCTTTGACTATATCACCAAACCGTTCAACATTGATGAACTGAAGGTAGTGGTGGAAAGGGCATTGAATGCCAGCGATCTGAAAAACGAGAACATCAAGCTCAAGGAGGAAATCGAGTGCCGGGACAAGTATGAAAACCTGATCGGCAAAAGCAGCGCGATGCAGAAGATATTTTCCTTGATCACAACGATAGCCAACACGGATTCATCCGTGTTGATTCAGGGGGAGAGCGGAACCGGAAAAGAGTTGATCGCCCAGGCGATCCATCGGCAAAGCCCGAGAAAAAACTATCCTTTTGTGTCCATCAACTGCGGAGCCATGCCGGAAACATTGCTGGAAAGCGAGTTGTTCGGACACGTCAAGGGGGCCTTTACGGATGCATACCGTGATAAAAAGGGATTGTTTGAAGCGGCTCATCTGGGAACTTTGTTTTTGGATGAAATCAGCGAAATGTCGCTTCACATGCAAGTCAAACTGTTGCGAGCCATTCAGGAGCAAAAAATCAGGCCGGTAGGCGGGCAACAGGAGATTGAAGTGAACGTCAAGATCATCTCGGCCACCAACCGCGATCTAAAACGTGAAATCGAAAACGGGACATTCCGGGCCGATTTGTTTTACCGTTTGAATGTCTTCAGTATAAAAATTCCCCCCTTACGGGACAGGGCGGAAGATATTCCATTGTTGATGACATTCTTTCTCAACCGGTATAAGAAAAAATTGAACAAGGACATTGTCGGCTTTGACGAAAAAGTGCTGGATGTGTTGACCGGTTTCAATTGGCCGGGTAATGTGCGAGAGCTGGAGAATACCATTGAACGCGCGGTAGCCTTGGAGCAAGAGCATGTGATCGGCATGCAATCGATTCCCAGGGAACTTGTGTACCATATGGATGCACACCGGAGGATTCCAGAGGGGCTGGATGCCTTCTTTTACAAAAGCGGAATGAATATTCAGGAATTTCTTGATGCCATAACAGAACAGCTATTGGTTTCGGCCTTGGAAAAATGCAGCCAGAATCAGCGGCAGGCAGCGGATTTGTTGGGTATATCTTACCGTTCCATGCGCTATTTGTTGGAGAAACTATTTAACAAAAAGACCAGTTAGAATCATGGAATTCTGTCTGGCATTTCATTTTTTATATTATAATTGTTAATATGGAAGAAAAAGAAAAGATTCAGCTGTATCAAAAGATACTTCAGGTTGCCACGGATGCCAAATCCGCCAAAATTGCCGCCAAAACCTTGATCAATCAAGGAAAGCGGGAAGATGCAGAAAAATTTCTCGAATACTTGGACACTTCCGATCTGGCCATACGTAAAATGGCTCGATACATTTTGGGGCAAATGGGTTGTCGGAATGCATTCTCGCCTCTACAGTCACAATTGCTGCAGTCGATCAAGGGCCTGACCTTTTTCCCGGATGAAGAGTACCGTGAAGCCAAGTTTTTCACCAATATTATTGAAATCGTTGAAGCATTATACGGTATTGTCCGCCTGAATGATCTGCAAGATGAGGAACTGCGTTTGCAGTTGCTGGAAATATTTAAAAGGACCAAACACGAGGACCTGCGTTTCAGTCTGATCAAACTGATCGCCGTATCAGGGGAGTCCGGAGAATTTTTCTATTCGGTTTTCAAGGATCTGACCACGAAAGAAAGGCGGGCCATATATCACGTTTACAGCTATGTCGACTCCGTGCGGCGAATGGATTTTTTCTCTGTCGGTCTGCAAGAGGATTCCCTAAACCATGAATTTCTAATCCGCAATATGCTCGAATTTCCCCAGGGTAAGCAGGCCCTGATCGCCGCTGTTCCCCAAATGCTCGAAAAGCAGAAAGTGTACCTGCTGACCGCCTTGCTCGAGAATATATCGGCTGATTTTCTGCCGTCATACATTGAACTTCTCGATGATGAAAACCGTCAGGTTGTTCAACTGGCCACCGACAACATCAAGGCCTTGGATATCGATCCCTTTCCCATCGATCTCTTCTTGACAAAAATTAAAACGGGTTATTCGTTTGAAATGATCAAAGCGGCCACCTCTGTCTTTGAACACTTCGTAGATGAGAAAAGGGAAGAGTATCTATTGGATGCATTGATATCGCAACCGCTTTTCAACAACAAAGCAGTCATACTGGACGCCTTGATGCGGACGGTGAAAGGGAAAAAGAACGTTGATGCGGAGTTCAGTAAAAAAATTGTAAAAATTCTATTGGAATACTTTAAAAGCTACGCCGAAGAACGTTTGGAATTTTTACAGACAGTGCTGAAAATTTTACCTGGGCTGACGTATACGCAATCGATTCAAGTCAGGAGCATCAAGAAAGAGTTGTTGATTTTCATGAAATATCATGAAAAACAGATGAATCAGACTTTGATCAACAATATCCAGGAATGCGTCGCCAGACTCAATCAACTCAGCACGCATTTTGAAGAAGCTGAAGAGAAAATCAAACATATCGAGGTTCTTTTTGACCTGGAACCGCAATCCATCGATGTTCCCAGACTGGAAAAGTTGAAAGTGCAATTGGCTGAACTCAGCGAAATCAGTCCCGATTTTTTGAAACGCTTCGGTCTTTTTCTCACCCGGATGCTCAAGGAAGCCGATGACTGGAAGATCCGAAGTATATCAGCAGAGCTTCTGGCCGAGTACGGTACAGCGGATTACATCCCGCAGCTCGCTCTCGCTAAAGCCCAGGATCAGAGTCTGGGGGTGAGGGTTGCAGCCACCAAAGCCTTGGAACGTATACAGGCTAACTATAAAACAGCCAGTTTGGATGCCGTTGTCATTGAACCACTGTTCTATATCTCCAAACTGATCAATGTCGCTTTGGAAGAACATGGTTACCAAGTGAATAATTACAAGGAATGGCCGGATGATTCGGTATGGAACAGAGAAAATTGCTCGATGATTTGGGTCTCAGAGCAACTGATCGAAAACGGGAGTAGCGAGAAGCTGAAATTGTTGGAGAAACAACTGACCAAACAGGTAAAAAAGGTGATCATCATCACTCAGGCCCCTGCAAAGTACGCTGACTTGGAAAACATACCTGGCTTCGTTTTACTGCAAAAACCGTTCACCAAGGATTTTTTAAACGATTTTTTCTCCAGGATATTCTGAGTGACCTATGATCAATTTTCCGATTATTTTAGCCTCCGCATCTCCCCGACGCTTGCAACTGCTCCAGCAGATCGGTCTGAATCCGACTGTCCGTGTCGCAGATATCGACGAACTGTCCTGCGGAAACGAACAAGCCGAACAGTACGCCATGCGCCTGGCCGCTCAGAAAGGTCGGGCCATTGTCGATATCGTCGGCGATGATACTGCCGTGATCGGTGCGGACACGGTCGTCGTGTTGGATGACCTGATCATGGGAAAGCCGCGGGATGAAGCTGAGGCTGAAATTTTCATGCACAAACTGTCTGGCAGGGAACATCGGGTGCTAACCGCACTGGCGCTGTTCTGGAAACAGCGAAGCCTCGTCCGATTCGAGTCGACCATGGTGGAATTCGTGCCGCTGTCTGACGACATGATAAAGGCATATCTGGAAACAGGGGACTATAAAGATAAAGCCGGTGGATACGGCATTCAATCATTCGCGGCAGTTTTCATCCCCAGAATCGATGGCTGCTTTTTTAACGTCATGGGCTTTCCCCTCCACCTGTTTTATCGAATGGGCAGCGAAATCGGCTTGCCGATTCTTTCTAATGGCGGAAGTGTCTGATACTGGTAAAAACCAGGTTGATTTTCAATTCCTGAGCGCGCTTGATCACTTCTTCGTCTCGTATCGACCCTCCGGGTTCGACAACGGTGTTGATACCTGTCTGATGGGCCAGATCGATCGAATCTGCAAAAGGGAAGAAGGCATCGGAGATCAGTAAACTGCTGCCGGCTCGATTACCGGCCTTCTCGATAGCCATGCGCACGGAATCAATCCGGCTCATCTGCCCGGCACCGACTCCGGTCAGACTGCAATCCTGTACCAGGATGATGGCATTGGATTTGACGAAGCGAATCATTTTCAAACCGAAGAGTATCGTTTTGCGCTGCAGTTCGTCCGGGACGGATCCGCTGGGATATTGCCAGCTGGATGGTTCATCGATCAGGGTATCGCAATCCTGCAGCAGGAAACCGCCCGGGATCTGACGGAATTCCTGTCTGAGCGGTGCCGAAGGCGGCCACTCGATCAGGCGCAGGTTTTTTTTCTTTTTGAGCAATTCTAAAGCTTCAGGAGTATAGGCTGGGGCTACGATCACTTCGAAAAACGTTTTGGCCACTTCCCGGGCGGTATCCGGATTAACCTCCTGATTGAAGCCGATGATTCCACCGTAAGCGGAAAGCGGATCACCGGCCAACGCTTTGCTGAAAGCCTCGACTTGAGTATTTGCCTGCGCCGCACCACATGGATTTTGGTGCTTGACGATGACCGCAAAGGGTTCCACTTGGTTGAAGGTATTGCAGATTTCATACACAGTCGACAAATCGAGCATATTGTTGAAAGAAAGCGGTTTTCCCCAGAGAGTTTTCATTTTTTTGAGCGGCGACAGGGGGCTGCTGTGGTAAAGCGCTGCGGCCTGATGCGGGTTCTCGCCGTAACGCATTTCGGCCTCTTTACGCCCGGTGAAGCTGCAATACTGGGGCATCTGCTCTCCCAGCAGGTTTTTAAAGTACAGTGATATCAGGTGATCGTAATAGGATGTGTATGAAAAAGCCTGGAAGGCCAAGTGCCTTCGCAACTCGATATTGGGGCGTTGATCGGGCTGTTCGATAAAATCCGCAATCAGTTTGTAGTCATCGGGATCGGTTATGACCGTTACATTTTCGTGGTTTTTGGCTGCCGCACGGACCATGGACGGTCCGCCGATATCGATTTGTTCGGTCATGAAAGCGTGGTCTGCACTTCTGTCGGAAGCCAGAGCGGATTCGAACGGGTAAAAATTGACGATTACCAGAGAAAACGGACTGGAGTCGATCGATTCGAGTTGGGCCAGATGGTCTGCTGTATGCTTGGCCAAAATGGGGGCAAAGACTTTGGGGTGAAGCGTTTTGACCCGGCCATCAAGGATTTCGGGAAACGCGGTCAAAGAAGAAATTTCTACAGCCGGAATTCCGTTATCGTGCAGGTAACGGAACGTGCCTCCAGTGGAAAAGATGGTCCAGCCCGCTTGTATCAGGGTTTGCGCTACCGTCTCGATTCCTTGTTTGTGATAGACACTGATCAATGCATTCATTGAGATTTCTCCTTTGCTCGGGTATCCTGCAAAAAATACCAATTGCCTACATTTTATCGGTTTTTGCCAATGGCCGCAATGGCGAGCGGTCAATGAGCAGACAGAACCACATCACGGCGCCGATCGTTTCGGGATTTCAGGCCACGGCAAGGGCGCTGATGAATCGTTTCAGGATGCTTTCGTCGAAATCCTCACGGACACTGAGCAAGAATTTTGCGGCATCGACCGGAGTTTTGGCCTGTGAATAGGAACGATTGGTGGTGATGGCATCGTAGACATCGACAATACTGGCCATATTGGCATACAGGTTGAGCTCGGAACCTTTCAGCCCGTCCGGGTAGCCTTTTCCGGAGCATCGTTCATGGTGCTGTCCGATGATGATCAGTGAGATCTGCGCCATTTCTCGGGTGTCTTTGGCGAGCTGGAGTCCCAGTTGGGGATGCTGCCGCATGATATGCCACTCGCTGCTGGTCAGTTGTCCCTGTTTGTTGATGATGCTGGATGGTATTTGACTTTTGCCGAGGTCGTGCAAAAGTCCGCCTTCTCCGATCTCCAGCAGAGTTTTTTTGTCATCGATGCCAAGATTTTGGGCCAACGAAACCAAAAAGGTACAGACATTGACCGAATGAGTGAAAGTGTAATAGTCGTGTCTGCGTATTTTCAATAAATTTACATAGGCCTTGGCATCCGACAGTATAAAATCGACGGAATGATTGATCAGTTGACGGGAACGTTGAATGATCTCTCCGGATCTGGGGTTGGCAAAGACATCCTCGACGACATTGATTGCGGATTCATACAGGATCTCCGCTTTTTTCCCCATGGGAACCAGGTCCGATTTCAGGATGCTCTCCAAACTGTTTTCCATATAGATGCGGAAATTTTTCTTGTCGTTGTTGTGAATGTACAGGACGGTTTTGTCATGGTCGATAAGCCGCTGCAAATCATCCGCACTGATCCGGATATCACGGTTCTTGTACAGTATGTATTTATCGTCCACATTCAGGTACAGATCGAATGTGATGATTTTATTGATCTGCAAGCGATTCAGCTCGATCGGACTGAAGTACAGTCCCAGGCGCTCGCTTTCGTTCATGGTCATCCCATATGATAGTGTGATTCCAGTGTATTATCAATCAGACGGCCCGCGCCGGAATTTTTTGATTTTTATGGTTGTACGATGAACATTTTTTTGATAAAATGAAAAAATCTGGAGAGGAGATGCAGCAAAGTCATAAAACGGTATTTGTCTTTCTATTTGGCACCTTGGTGATGGTCGCCATGCTTTTCTTTGTTGTCTGGCGTTTGATTTCCGAAAATTCCCTTTTGAAAACCCGTATGGCAGTTGTCAATCAGCAAGAGCAGCTGAATTATGCCTCCATAGAGAATGAAATCGAAGAACCCCATGCCGACCTGGGCCTGCTTCGCTTCAAGGCGGACGTGATGGAGAGAAAGTATCCGCATTTTTCAAGAGTTGTCAAAGCGGTGTATGAAAAAAGCCGGGAACATCGTATCGATGCCAATCTGCTGATGAGCATCATTGAAACCGAGAGCGCTTTCAATCCATATGCGGTTTCATCGGCGGGAGCATACGGGCTGATGCAGATCAACTTCTCGATCTGGAAAGAAGAATTGAATATCGACCATCAGAAAATTTTCGATATTGACTACAATTTGGACCTGGGCATCAAAATATATCAACATTATCTCAAATTAGCCGATAATGATCAGGAAAAGGCGTTACATTACTATAACAACGGATTCAAACTGACCAACAACGAGTATGTCGATAAGGTTGCCTCGACCGTTTTTTATTGATCATTTCCCGTGGAAAAGACATACCTGGCTCTACTGACTGATTTCGGCGAGTCAGATTATTATGTCGCGGTCATCAAAGGAATCATGCACAACATGGTTGCCAACCTTTGCATCCTTGACATATCACATCGAGTCGCGGCTCATTGCCCTCAATCCGCCAATTTTTTTCTGGAACAGACATATCCATTCCTTCCTGCTGGGACCCATGGCCTGGTGATATGCGATCCCGGCGTAGGCAGTATGCGCAGGATTCTGATGGTCAGACTGCAGAAGCGGATTTGGGTGGGGCCGGATAACGGCTGTATGAGTTTTCTGATTCAGCAGGAAAAGAGCGAGTTGTTCGTCGTCGATGACCAGCTGCCTTTCTGTGATGCCAAGCGGAGCACATTTGAAGCCAGAGATCGGATGGCTCCCTTCATGGGCCATATTCTGCAGGGCAGCGACCCGTTGAATTGGGTACGGGCGGTTGACAAGCATTCAGCCCATACCGAAGCGCATAACCTTGTCGATCGCCCTGTCGTTGATAGAATGCAAGTGAAGGTTATCCATGTCGATCATTTCGGCAATATCGTCACCTCACTGAAGGCTGCCTGTCTCCCTGAGGCCGTCACCGCCTGGGCATTGCAGCACAGGCACATGCTATATGACCACTGGGTCGACTGTTATCAGGATATTGACCGGGGCGTCGGTCTGCTGATCGGCAGTCATGGCTATGTCGAAATTGCATGCAGACAGGCCAGCGCCGCTGAATTTACGGGTCTCAAACCTGGTGACACCATGTTTTTTGTGCAAAATCATGCAGGAGCTCCCATATGATAAAAGCTCTGAAGCTCTTTTTGATCCCGATACTGCTCAACATCCAGCTTGGGGCGGCTGCCGAAAAGATTCCGTTATGGACAATCGAGCACCAGCATGGACATGTTTATCTGCTGGGTTCGTTCCATTTGCTGAAAGAGCCGGTCACCCCATTCCGGGAAGAAATCGAGGCTGCCTTTTCCGAAAGCCGATGTTTGGTCGTCGAAGCTCATATCAGTTCTGAAAATATGCTGGAGAACGCCGGAAAAATGTTACAGGCCGGTATGCTACCCGAAGGCGAGGAATTGAGCGGGATACTCTCAACGGAAAAGTACCGCGAGTTGGAACTTGTCACGAAAGAAATCGGTGTGAACCTGGACCTGTACCGCACTTACCGTCCGTGGATGTTGGCTTTAACGATATCTTCCTTGTCCATGATTCAGCAGGGTTACAATCCCATGCTGGGTGTCGATTTACACTTCATCAACCGGGCCGAAGCGGCAGGTATGGAAATACAGGAGCTTGAAGGAGTCGATTATCAGATCGCCTTGTTTCAGAAAATGAGTTCTGCGGAAGAAGAAGCGTTCCTCTTCAGTACCATAATGGAGGAGAAGTCTCAAAACAAAAGTGTCGAGCAATTGGTTTCGGCATGGAAAAATGGAGATATGGATGCTCTGTCGGCGATTTTGGAGGGCAAAGAAAATGAAACGCCGGAGCTGAAAGGATTCTATAATTCTCTCCTGCATTCCCGTAACCAGGAAATGGCTGAAAAAATCGGTCGTCTCATACGGAACGGTAAACGGTGCCTGGTCGTTGTCGGCGCAGCACACTTGATCGGCCGTTCCGGTATCGTGAATCTGTTGCGTCAAGATGGATTCACGGTGTCTATGCAGTAACAAATATTTTACTGAATCGTACCGAGTGACCGTTGAATTTTGTTTTGCGTTATATCTATCAAATATGCGCTTTGCGTGAAATTCGTACGCACAGGCTTCATTGTTTTTTACTGCGCATGATCAGCGATACGCCCAATACGAGGAGGATGAGCGGCATCAGAATGCTCCAGAAATGGTAGCCGATCCAATCGAAGTAGTCCTCTAAAAAGCTGATTCTACGGAGCAAAAAGTACAAACCGAAGGTGATGAGAACGAGGCCGACGATTTGACCGCTCTTGTCTTTTCCACTGGCAGGAACCGGCGGATGCGCGGCTTCCGGTAAACTCGCATTCTCAACGGATGCCTGGTCGACATTTTCTTGCGAAGCTTCCGGAATGATGATCACTCCGATGATATAGGCCAGGACTCCCATTCCGCCAAACAGGGTCACCAGAATGAAAATCAGACGAACGACAACGGGATCCAGATCCAAATATTCAGCCAGACCGCCACAGACGCCAAAAAACACCTTGTTCGATTTAGACCGTTGCAGTTTCTTCATCTTGTCTCCTTGTCACATAAGCATTAACGGCAGTTGCGTCAACAAAGTTCCATGATAGCAAATATTGCTTTTACCGGTAAGACTTTCCATGCCGCTCAGCAGGACGATTAATTCGGCGGGCACAATCAAATAGCGCTTTGGCGCCATATTATGGCATCTTGACGACGAATATTTTGACTATGCATCGACCTTTCAATACAATGACCTTTCAATTATGATACAGATCCGTTTCACAAGGAGATAAGGGATGTCGAACCGATTGTACTTATACCTGCTATTGCCGCTTTTGTGCACATTCACGCTTTTTACTGTCGATGAACCGGACTACGACAGTTGCACCAGCATCATGATCGGAAAAGCGGCCAGTGCCGACGGATCGGTCATGACCGCACATACCTGCGATGCCAATTATCGGACTTGGATCGATTTCGTACCGGCTAAAGTCCATAAGAATGGAGACATGGCGGATATTTTCAAGGGCAGCATGCATAACTTTTTTTCCGGAGACAAACGGGTAATCGAGAAGATGGGGACGATTCCCCAGGTGGAGAAAACTTACCGCTACCTTCATACCGCATATCCGGTGATGAATGAATACCAGCTGGGCATGGGCGAGACCACATTCGGCGGGCGGAAGGAACTGGTCAGCGAAAAAGGCATGTTTTATGTGGAAGAACTGCAGCGAATCGCCTTGGAACGTTGTAAAACGGCTCGGGAAGCGATCGACTTGATCGGTGAACTGATCAAAAAATACGGCTACTGTGATGGCGGTGAGTGTATCACCATCATCGATCCCCAGGAAGTATGGCATATGGAAATTCTGGGACCCGGGAAAGGAGAGCTGGGCGGTGTCTGGGCGGCGGTGAGAATCCCGGACGATCATGTCGGAGTATCGGCAAATATCAGCCGTATCGGTGAAATCGATCTCAAGCAGCCAGATTTCTACAGGGCTTCGGCCAACGTCTACTCGCTGGCCAAAAAGAACAAATGGTGGGATCCCAAGACGGGTCCGTTCAAGTTCTGGAAAGCGTACGGCGAAAGTTACTCGGGTAAACCGTTCAGTGTCCGGGAGTATTGGGTATTCAACACCCTGGCCCCTTCCCTGAAACTGGATTTCAACGCCGAAGAGTTGCCTTTCAGCGTTAAAGCGGAAAAGAAGGTGACGGTCGAGGATATGATCGAATTGTATAAAGCCAGTTATATCGGATCTGATTTTGACTGGACCCGGAAAATGCTGGTCAAGCAGAAGAATCGCGATACCGGCGAGGAGAAGGAAATAGTCAGTCCGATGGTCAATCCTTGGGTGTCTCGTCAAATGCACACGCTGTTGAACACCTTGAAACCGGACAGCGTCGTCTATCACCGGCCGATCGCCGTACAGTACTGCGCTTACCATACGATCGTTCAGGCACGTGGCTGGCTACCCAATGAGATCGGCGGGCGGATCTGGTTTGGTCTTGACAACCCGGCCATGACGGTGAAGGCCCCCCTGTACATGGGTATCAATTCCGTACTGCCATCCTATACGATCTGTGGCCAGGAGTATTTCCGGCATGATTCCGCCACTTGGGCTTTCCGCAGGGTTGCCAAATTGGCCATGATCCGCTGGGACCTCTGCAAAGCTCCGGTCGAGGCCGTCATGAAGGAGTTTGAAGCCAAGGCGCTGCGCGAGTTGCCGTACCTGGAGAAAGACTATCTGGAAATGGCGGCCAAGGACAAAGCGGCCGCCAATGCCATGCTGACCGAATACGTCCATCAGTTCTGCGACGCATTGGTCAACCGCTACTGGGACCTGGGCGACCGGCTCTGGAATTTTTACGCGAGGGGTTTTTAATCGGTCACTATTGACATTTTTTTGCCAATCATCTAGTTTCATGTTTATTCAGGCAATCGACAAAGATAAACTGTATTCCGCTTTCTGACTGACTGAGTAATGGAAACGATGAGGAGGCAGGATGTCCCATATCGGATCATATGCGGAGCGGGTGAATAACTTTTCCTGGGAAATTGCCGAAAAAGAGCTGGATTATCAGCCGGGGGGGATTCTGAATATCGGCTGGTACTGTTCCGATCGAATCTGTTTACAGGGTAAGGCGGATAAAACGGCTTTGATCTGGGAAGGACTGGGCGGAATAGAAAAACGCTATACCTTCAACGACATCCGCCTGGCCAGCAACACGATCGGAACATTTTTACGAAAACTTGGGCTGAAAAACGAAGACCGGATCTGTCTGTTCATGGACAAAATTCCGGAATTGTATCTCAGTTTTCTGGGTGTTCTGAAAATCGGTGCCATCGCGCAGCCTCTGTTTTCGGCTTTTGGTGACGAATCACTGCTCGTCCGCATGGACAATGCGCAGACCAGCGCCGTCATCACCCAGCGTAAGCATGTCGGCAAGGTTCGTAAAATCATCGAACAGATGCCATACCTCAAGCATATCATCATCGTGGATCACGACGGTATGAAGTCTCTCAAGGAGCGCGAAGTTCCCTTCTCGCTGGAAGAGGCCGAGGCGATCGACCAATTCGACTGTTTCCCGACTCGGGCCGAATCGCCTTCCGTTTTACATTACACCTCGGGAACGACCGGGCAGCCCAAAGGGGTCAAGCATGTTCATTATTCGCTGGTATCCCAATATTTGACCAGCAAATGGGTGCTGGACATTCATGAATCCGATATCTACTGGTGCACTGCTGACCCTGGCTGGGTAACGGGCACTTCGTACGGCATCATCGGTCCTTGGAGCCTGGGAGCCACACAATGTGTCATGGATCTGGGCTTTTCCGCCGAGGCCTGGTACCGGTTTATCGAAAAAAACAGGATCAGTATGTGGTATTCGGCACCGACAGCCATTCGCTCGCTGATGAAAGCAGGGGATGATTTGGTGAAACAGTACGACCTGAGTTCATTGCGGCATCTGGCCAGTGTCGGTGAACCGCTCAACGCCGAGGCCGTCGTCTGGTCGGAACGGGTATTCGGCCTGCCTTTTCTGGATACCTACTGGCAAACCGAAACCGGTTCGATCATGATCAGCAACTACCCGGGCATGAAAATAAAACCGGGATCGATGGGCAAACCCTTTCCTGGAATCACCGCCACCTTGATCGATCCGGACAGCCATCAGCTGATCCATGAGCAGCACAAACCGGGATTGATCGCATTCAAACCGGATTGGCCATCCATGATGCGCACGTATTGGCGTAACGAGGAAACCTTCAAAAAGAAATTCATCTCGGGCTGGTATATACCCGGTGACAGGGCCACCATGGATGCCGACGGTTATTACTGGTTCATCGGCCGCGACGATGACGTGATCAACACTGGCGGGCATCTGGTCAGCCCGTTTGAAGTGGAATCGGCGCTGCTTGAGCATCCGGCTGTGGCGGAATCGGCGGTTGTCGCCAAACCGGATGAAGTGAACATGGAGGTGGTCAAGGCCTTCGTCACGCTCAAACCCGGCTATCAGGCCAGTGCGGACCTAGAACTGGAAATCATGAATTTTATCCGGAAAAAACTGTCGCCATTGGCTATGCCGCAGGAAATCGAATATGTGGCCTCTCTGCCAAAAACCCGCAGCGGTAAAATCATGCGTCGTCTCCTGCACGCCAAGGAATGGGGCGAGGAGATAGGCGACACATCGACTCTGGAAAACGATTGAGTAAAATCTATACGTGAGGTGAAATATGGAAAATATCAAGGATGTGATTCTGGAATATGTCGTCAACGAGTACCTGGAAGATGATGAAGAGGAACTGACTTACGATACTCCATTGATTTCTGGCGGTATCGTCGATTCTTTTTCCATGGTTTCGCTCAAGCGCTTCCTGGAAAACAAATATAAAATCAAAATCCCGGATGACAAAGCCACACCGGAGGCCTTCGATTCGGTCAATTCGATCGTGGCCTTGGTGAACACCTACATCGGCAAGTAGACGGGAAACTCATCATGGGATACAGCGAACGGGTAAAAACCATCTATCAGAAGCAGCTCCAGGAAATCATGGACAAGGGATTGTTCAAACAGGAGCGCTTTATACACTCCTGTCAGGCGGCTGACATCGATGTCGAATTTCCCAGCGGCTCCAGCCCCAAGAAGGTGATCAACATCTGTGCCAATAATTACCTGGGCCTGTCCAGTCATCCGGAAGTCGTTGCGGCCGCACACGCCGGTCTGGACTCCCGAGGCTACGGTATGTCTTCGGTGCGTTTCATTTGCGGAACCCAGGATATCCACCGGCAGCTGGAGCAAAAGATGACGGAGTTTCTGGGCACGGAGGACACGATCCTGTTTCCTTCCTGCATGGATGCCAATGCCGGCGTGTTCGAGGCCGTTCTCACCAGCGATGACGTGATGATCTCCGACAGACTGGTCCATGCCTCGATTATCGATGGTATGCGCCTTTGCAGCGCCGAGCACGACACCTTCAAGCATTCCGACATGGAACATCTGGAAAGCAAACTGCAGCTTCATGCCGACAAGCGTCTCAAAGTGGTCATCAACGACGGTGTTTATTCCATGGATGGAGACACCGCCAAGCTCGATGAGATGGTCAGCTTATGCGAAAAGTATGACGCCATGCTGTTTGTCGACGATTCGCATTCATCTGGATTTATCGGCAAAACAGGACGCGGAACGGCCGAGAAATGCGGCGTGCTCGGTAAAGTGGATATTATCACGACAACCTTCGGCAAGGCGCTGGGCGGTGCCTCAGGCGGCTGCGTGTCCGGACGCAGAGAGATTGTCGAAATGTGCCGGCAAAAGGCCAGGCCGTACCTGTTTTCCAATACCATCGCGCCAGTGGTCGTGTCCGGCGTCCTGAAAGTGCTGGAGATTCTTTCCCGGAGTACGGAACGGCGCGACAAACTGGAGGCCAACACCGCCTACTGGCGTAAAGGGTTGAGCGAAGCCGGTTTCATTCTCAAGGAAGGGGATACCCCGATCGTGCCGGTCATGTTTTTCAATGCCAAACTGTCGCAGGATTTTTCCCGGGACCTGTTTGCCGAGGGTGTTTACGCCATCGGGTTTTTCTTTCCGGTGGTTGCCAATGGCGCGGCCCGGATCCGCACGCAGATTTCCGCGGCCCATGAGCGGCATCATTTGGATAAAGCCCTGGATGCGTTTCGAAAAATCGGCAAGAAGTACGATATTTTAGGGAAAACCAAACAGGAAATCGTGGAAATGTACGGCATGTAGTTTCGCTGACCCTGAGCCGGTCAGGAAGAAAAAGTATCTTCAGTTGCTCGTTGCCAGATTGTCCTGCATGGCTCGGTAGACCGATTCCTGCAGGGACTCGACAGTATGGTTTTCCGGGAAAATCGGTTTGCTGAACGATATGCTGACCTTCTGACCGAATTTGGGCAGATGACGGCCGGTGGGCAGGGCTTCGAAAGCGCCCTGGATGATTACCGGCACCACCGGTACATTCAATTCTTTGCTCAAGATGGCGAAGAACTTTTTGAACCGGCCCAGTTTGCCGTCCTTGGATCGGGTGCCTTCCGGAAATATGATGATGTTTTTACCTTTTTTCAGGGCCGCCGCCATCTTCTGCAAAGAATTTTTCAAGTCTTTGTTGATGTCCATGATGATGATGTTGTGTCGGCCGGCGATGAATTTCTGCCATCTCTTCCTCAGATGTTTTTCCTTGGCGAAAAATATCGTCTTTTTCAGGTGACCGGTCTTGAGAAGAGAGGTGATGTAAAACCCGTCGATGAAACTCTGATGGTTGGGGGTGATGATGCACGGCGTCTCGGGCAGATTGTCCAAACCGTGTCCTTTCAGGCGGAAAAAGATTTTGAAGATCAGTTTGAGCAGGTATTTGAAAAGATGGTGACTCAACCAGCTTTTGGGTAGGGAAATATCGATGTTTTCCTTGAAAATAGCCTGCCAGTTGACGTTTTCGGCACTGATTCGGCTCTTGTTCTGATGACAGTATTCAGCCAAGGAAGCGACAGTCTGATATTCGGAAAAGAGGGATTCACCCGTATTGATACCGAAAGAATTCTGCAGGAACGTGATCAGGTTGACCTTATCCAGCGAGTCGATGCCCAGGTCGATTTCCAGGTGATCGTCGGGGTTGATCCGGCTGTCGCAGGTTTTGGCCAAATAGTCTTTGATGATTTCGTACTCGGGGAAATCCGGTTCTTTTCCACAGGATTGCAGACGCGATTCCTGACTAGCCAGATCTTCCAGCATGAAACGTTGAATTTTTCCCAGTCTCGTTCTGGGCAGCTCGCTTTTGATGAGAGTGATTTTCATCAGCTTTTTGTAAGCGGAAACCGTCAGGTTGAAGCGGTCGACAATTTCACGGAAATAGGCGTCGATCTGATGGACCTCGGCTTGACGCAATTTGTTGAAGTCCGGAACGATGATGCAATGCAACTGGTCGTTTTTGGCGTACACTCCGGCTTCGGCGATGTTGGGGCAAAAACTGCACAAAGATTTTTCTGTCTCTTCCGGATTGATGTTCTTGCCGTTGGAAAGAACGATGATTTCCTTTTTTCTACCGGTGAGAAAAATGAAACCGTCCGGGTCCATGTAGCCCATGTCGCCTGTATACAACCAGCCATCGCGGAGGATATCCGTACTTTCATGCGGGCGGTTGTAGTACCCTTTCATGACGTTTTTGCCACGGACTACGATTTCGTTGTCACGGACGGTGATTTCCGTACCCGGAAGGGCCTGGCCGGCCGAGCCCAGCTTGCGATGACCCGGACGGGTGAAGGTGATCATCGGCGCGGCTTCAGTCATGCCGTACCCTTCCAGCATCTCAAAGCCCAGGGTTCGGAAATCGCGGGCCACTTCGATGTCGATGGCCGCACCGCCGCAAACCAGGTACTTGAGCTGTCCGCCGAATTTTTCATGAACCTGGGCGAACAGGCGACGTGACAGTCTGGGCGAATGGACAAGACTTGCCACTTTGAGCGCCAAGCGGGCTGCCAGGCTTTTGTTGACCTTGTCGCGGATGCCTTTGCGAATCAGGTTGTAAAAACGGGGAACTCCGATAATAATGGTGATTTTGTTTTGCTGAAGTGTGTTGATAATGTCATCCGAAGACAAGGAGGGGGTGATGGCCACCGTCGCGCCGACGGACAGAGGGGCAACCAGACTGCCGAGCAGCGGGAAGGTATGGTGCAGGGGCAGCATGATCAGGACCCGTTCCTGTTTTTGAAAAATCGGAATCTTTTCGCTGACACCGCTGATGTTGGCCCAGATGTTCTCAAAAGAGAGCATGACACCTTTGGGACTGCCGGTGGTGCCCGATGTATAAATGATCAGGGCGGTTTTTTGCGGGTCCGGCTGCCAGTCCGCCTGTAAAGCGGTTTGCGTAGCGTTGTTGGTCAGGTTCTCAAAGACCAGCATCCGCAGCGGAAAAGAAAGCTCAGGCAGGATTTTGCCGATCAGTTCCGAACAGGCTGAAGAGCAGAAGATCGTATCCGGCCGGCAGTCCTCCAGGATGAAAGATACTTCCGCGGCGGACGAAAGATGATCGATGGGGACGGCCTCCGCACCGTGGTACCAGGCGGCGTAAAATGAAAAGATCCATTCCGGACGGTTTTCCGAAAAAATGGCCACCCGGCTGGCCGGTGCACTGGCAAGAACAGCCTTGTAGAGGTTGATGCGATCCAGTAATTCCGAATACGAGAGGCTGTCTTGTTGGTAACGGACGGCGGTTTTATCGACAGGTCGAATCAAGTGCACGGGTATCCTCGCTATGTCAGCTGATCTGGAAGCTATCATTATGCTAGCTCGATTCCGAGTTGTCAACCAACGGTCGTTTTCGTCAGGAAATCAAGGACAGCAGGCCGGTGGACAGGCCCGGAATATAGGTGATGATCAAAACAGCGATCAGCTGGATGAGTAAAAAGGGAATGACCTCCCGATAGATCCTGGGAAGAGGCTCGTTGAAACGGTACGAGGCCAGAAACAGGTTCAGGCCGACGGGAGGGGTGAGGTAACCCAGTTCCATGTTGGCCAGAAAAATGATGCCCAGGTGAACCGGGTTGATGCCGAAATGAGCTCCGAGAGGCAGGATGAGTGGCACGACTACAATGATCGCCGAAAAAATATCCATCAGACAGCCGGTGATCAGCAGGGCGATGTTCAGAAGCAGGAGAAAGGCCAGCTTGGAACCGATGTTGGCGCTGACCCATTCGCTGAGCTTCATGGGAATCTGGGCGTCGACGATGTAGTAGGAAAGTCCTTTGGCTACGGCCAGTATGATCAAAACGCCGCCGATGATTGGAACAGCCTTGTTGACTACTCCCATCAGCTGGCGGATTTTGAGGTCCCGTTTGACGAACAGCTGGACGATCAAGGTATAGATCACGGCGATGGCACTGCTTTCGACCAGGGTTGTCAAACCGCCGAAAAAAGACAGAATGATGATGACGGGCAGCAGGATCTCCCAAATCGATTCTCTGATGGACAGTATCGCTTCTCGGAGATGGAAGCGCTCGGTCGGCACCTTCTTTCTTTTGGCAAAAAATATCACATAACCCATCATCACGAAAACCATCAGAATACCCGGAACGATACCGCCGATGAACATGTCCTTGATGCTGACCTGGGCGCTGATTCCGTAAATGATAATCGGCAGACTGGGGGGAAAAAGCAGGCCGATACTACCGCTGGAGGTGAGCAAACCGTAACTGAGGTTTTTGGGGTATTCCCCTTTGATCAAAACCATCGACAGCAACGCTCCCAGCGCCAGAATGGTTACGCCGGAGGCACCGGTGAAGGTGGTGAAAAATGTGCTGACCAGGATGGCCATGACGGCCAGACCGCCCGGGAACCAGCCGAACAGCGCCCGGAACAACCGAACCAGACGTTCGCCGGCCTTGCTTTCGGAAAGGATGAAGCCGGCGATGGCGAACAGGGGAATTGCCGGAACCGATATGTCGATGAGCATCGAATAGGCTTCATTGGGGATGATCGCACTGCCCGAGCCGCTGCGGATGAACAGCAGCATGGCGATACCGCCCATCAGGATGAAAATCGGCGTTCCGAAGATAGAGGAAACCAGCAGGGCGCCGATCAGAAAAACCGTGATAAAGGAGTAAGCCGGAGTCAGTATGTCGGTCAGGCTCTGCAAAAAAGCCGGCAAGTCTTTGCCCATGCCCATGAAAATATCCACCAAAGAGGGGACACTGATGATCAATCCCAGGCAGACTCCGATCGCAGCCGCCAGCCATTTTCTGGTGTTGCCCTGAAGCGGTTCCAAAAAACGGGAAGCCATGACCACGAAACTGATCGGGAAAATGCTCATGAAAATGCGGCCGGGAATGATCCAGACTTTGAATTGTTCGTCCAGAGCGGTCAGAAGAAAACCGATCGAGGCGATGGCCAGTGCCGCTGTGACCATGATGGAAAGTGTGGCCACGAAGAAATGGGTGATTCTGCGCAGTTTATCCGGTATGGTCAGGTCCAGGGAGAGTGACAGGTGTTTCTTCTCACGGGCGGTGATCATGGCGGCGACGAATGCCAATAAAAAAACGAGATGCTGGGTATAAAAACTGGAATTGGCGATGCCGGTTTTGAAAAATTTTCGGGCGATCACTTCCATGGTCGGGAAAAGGGCCAGAGGCAGAACGATCATGGCCGCCAGTGCGTTTTCCGCTTTTCTGAAGAAATCTTTGCCACTCATTTTTAAGAGCTTCCTATTTCGATTTGTTTCGATACTCGGCGACAAGCGCCAGCACGCGATCGTAAATCTCCTTGGAGAAGGCTTTCCCGATCAGTTCGTCGGTGCCTTGAGCAACGGTTTTCGACCAGCGTTCCCGGGCATCGGCAGGCGAAGGAATGATTTTCAGGCCATTTTCGATCATGGTCTGTATGGCCTCTTTTTCCAGTTCGGCCGCTTCCTTGAGCAATCTGGCACTGAGCTTTTTGGTGATATCGGTCATGGCCTGATGGTACTGGGCCGGAATCTGCTTCCAGGTTCTATCGCTGATGACGATACCGCCGATGATGGGGGCCACATCGATGGGACACATATTGCCGGTGATGCCGAAGTATTGGCCCGATGCGGCGATCAGGGGGGGCAGGTAAAAAGCATTGACCATACCGCTCTGCAGTCCCATCATCAGATCCTTCAGTTCGATGGGTACAATGTGGAATCCGGATTTTTTAAAAGATTGCTCCAGCTCCGGTTCGCCGGTGGTGAATGAAAGTTTGTGCTTTTTCAGGTCTTCAGGGTAGACGACCGGATCCTTGGAAAAGAATTTGACCCAACCCGAACTGGACCAGATGACGACCTTGAATCCCTGCGCTTCGATCTGTTTCTCAAGATGGGGCTGCAGGCGTTCCAGTACGTAATTCAGTTCGGCATCGGAATGAATCATGAACGGAATGTTGAGAACGTAAACGTCCTTGAGGATTTTCTGCATTCCGAAATTGCTGAGCATGGCCCCACCCAGCATACCCATCCTCATCTTGCGGATGGTGTCTTCTTCGCTGCCGGCAATTCCACCTGGGTAAACCCGGATGTCGACCTGGCCGTTGGTGATTTTCTTCCATTCACGGCCGATTTCATCCAGGGCGTTGGCCCATGGAGATTTGGCGGGTACGATACTGGCAATCTTGATGGTTATCGCGTTGAGTGTAATGCTGAGCAGGACTGGTGCCAGTACAAGCATGACTGCTTTTCTGGCATTATGAGACAGACGATTCATTGCTTTTCTCCTTCATCGGCGGACGATGATTCATCGCTGCTATTGTCAAGAAAAAAATTATCCACATGGTCTTTGAACCATTGGGCCTTGCGGCGGTTGATCACATGCAAAAGCCGGTTGTCCGGATCGGAATCCGGTTCGATGGCCATTACCTTGTCCAAAAGGCTCATGAATTCGTCTCGTTTCTGTTCATTGATCGAAATCGTTGTGGCCAGCGACAGAAACGGCGAACCGGAACGGCCCTTGGAAGCAATCAGCGCCTTTTCGAAATGCTCACGCGCCTTGGTCGCGCTGCCGCCCATATATTCCGGCAAGGCTCCGTAGTACAGGACATAGAAGTCGTCGATCGAACCGTTGCCGTAATTGGCGTCGAGCTCTCTGACTCTCTCCATGAGCGCTGCAGCTTGCGGCAGGGTGATGCCCAGTTTCATGTCGAAAGGATCTATGGCAAAGGCGCCGAGCCATCCGGCTCCAGCCCAGTACAGATGGTCGATATCTTCGATCCGGACCATTTTTTTGGCCTTGTCGTATTCTTTTTTATGCAATGCCTGCAAAAAGCCCGTGTATTTCAACTCAAGACCATCGAGCAGCATGTCCCGGCCGCGCAGGTAAAGGTTTTTGGAACGTTTCAGCAAGTGGTCCTTCTGCTGGTACTGTTCATCGGGCAGCAGTTCGGCGGGGCTTTGCAGAAAAGCGTTGGCGTACATGACGTAGAGGCTGCCGGTACGAAGCCGCAGTCTGGAATGCCTGGGCATGGCCAATAAGAGTGATTCGTATGTCTTGATGGCGAAGGGCAGGGCGTCGGCAATGAGTTCGGGATCGTTGTCCGACAAGAAGACGTTTCCGCCTTCATCGGCAGTCAAGGCGTTGGCGACCGTGTTCATGGCCATTTTCTTGACCGAGCATGACCAGGTGGAGGCCAGCATAGCCAGGATCAGCAGTCCGCCGAAAATTGTGGTTTTTTTCTTGTTCATGACTCACCTGTGTTACGTACCGATAATTATAACACATTCGTCGCCGACGGCAGAGACCGTCATGCGAATGACTGGAGGCTCAAGATCATTCAGGACTTGAAAATTTGCAATTTTGGCGGTATCATCTTCATAATTGCAGGCTGAATAAAAGTTAGAGGAACAACTATGGAATGGAAAGCAAGCCATATTTTAGTCAAGGACAAAACTCTGGCAGAACATCTTTTTAAAAAACTGAGCGAAGGTGCGAATTTTTCCGAACTCGCCAAAGAACATTCGCAATGCCCCAGCAAGGGCAAAGGCGGAGACCTCGGTTGGTTCGGTCCCGGCCAGATGGTCAAGGAATTCGAGGAAGCGGTCAGAAAACTTGGCAGCGGTCGGATCAGCAAACCGGTGAGAACCCAGTTCGGCTATCACATCATCAAAAAAACAGGTGTCAAAGAGTAAAAATTATGGCTTTACTACTCCCGCTAACGGGTATAGACCAATTGGACAAGCAGCATCTCAAACTGGTCAAACTCATCGACCAACTGCTCGTGATGATGAACAAGACCGATTACGACAAGGAATTGCTCGATGTGCTTTCCCAGCTCTTTCAATTTTCATCCGAGCACTTCAGTACCGAAGAGGGGTATTTGAAGATGGCCGCTTACCCGAAAATCGAAGAGCATATGGAGCAGCATCGCAGCTTCGAAAACAACCTGAAAGGTTGGGTGCAGCTGTTCCTGATGGATAAACTCGATGCTGCCGAGCTGCATGGAAAACTCCTGGACTGGTTCAACACGCATATTTCTGGCAGCGATATGGAATACGTACCCTTTCTGGAAAAGGCGCAGATCTGAGCGACAGCTTCGCCTCCGCATCGACGGGGATAATAATTTTGCTTTTGGGGGACCATCGGGTTACAATGGCAATTCAAGAACGACAGCGAACGAATGCGGAGGTTGATTGATGAGGAAAAATGCATTTCATACCGGTATGGCGGTATTGTTTCTGGTTCTGACATTCATGGCCGGCGATCTTTTCACCTGCACCAATATTCTGGTCAGCAAGGGTGCCTCCGTGGACGGATCGGTCATGATCAGCTATGCGGCCGACTCGCATACCCTGTACGGCGAACTGTACTATACGCCGGCAGCCATACACCTCGATGGGGAAATGCTCGAGGTTTACGAATGGGATACCGGAAAATTTCTCGGTTTGATTCCGCAAGTCAGACGGACTTTTTCCGTTGTCGGCAATATCAATGAATACCAGGTCGCCATCGGCGAGACAACCTTCGGCGGCCGCGCAGAACTGCGGAATCCGGAAGGAAAAGTCGATTATGGCAGCCTGATATACATCGCTTTGCAGAGGGCCAAGACGGCCCGGGAGGCCATTCAGGTCATGACCGGTCTGGCCGAGGAGCATGGCTATTGCAGCGATGGCGAATCATTTTCGGTGTCCGATAAAAACGAAGCCTGGATCCTGGAAATGATCGGCAAGGGACCGGGCCTGAAAGGTACGCTTTGGGTGGCCCGGCGGGTTCCCGATGGCTACATTTCCGCCCACGCCAATCAGTCGCGGATCCGCCAGTTCCCGCTCAACGATCCCCAAACCTGCCTGTATGCCAAAGACATGATTCGTTTTGCCAGAGACAAAGGCTGGTTTTCCGGTAAAGACGAGGAATTCAGCTTTGCAGATACCGTAGCTCCAGTGGATTTCGGTGCTTTGCGATTTTGCGAGGCCCGGGTCTGGAGCGTGTTCAACCGGGCGGCCGCCTCTATGAAAATCTCGCCGGCCTGGGTCATGGGCGACACCAAAGCCGAGAAGCTCCCGCTATGGATCAAACCGGATCGGAAGCTGTCGGTACGCGATGTCCAGGAACTGATGCGGGATCATTATACGGGTACAGCGATGGACATGACCCGGGATGTCGGGGCCGGTCCCTACGGTTTGCCGTACCGTTGGCGGCCGATGACCTGGGAGGTCGATGGACAGAATGGCTTTCACGAGCGGGCCATCTCCACCCAGCAAACCGGCTTCTCCTTCATCACCCAGAGCCGGGCCAATTTGCCCGATCCGATCGGCGGCATCATCTGGTTCGGTGTGGATGACACCTTCCTGACTGTTTATGTGCCCATGTACTGCGGCATCCGCGGCACGGCCAAACCGTATGCCGTGGGCAGCGGAAATTTCAACGCTTTCAGTTGGGATTCTGCTTTCTGGGTTTTCAATTTCGTCTCCAATTACACCTATTCACGCTTCAGCGATATGGTGGTCGATGTTCAGAAGGCGCAGCGACAGCTGGAAGGGGAATTCGAGGAGATGCAGCCCAGAGTCGAGCAGGAGGCGCTGGCGCTTCATTCCGTCTCACCGGAGCGAGCCCGCATGTACCTGACCGAATACAGTTCGGAACAGGCCGTCAGGACCGTAAAACGCTGGCGGGCCCTGGGTGAGCATCTCGTATACAAATACCTTGACGGTAACCCAAAGACCGAATTCGGTCAGCCGACCCATCCGCCTTACCCGAAAACCTGGTACAAACAGATTCTCGACAGCACTGGCGACCGCTACAAAGCTCCGCCTGAAAAAAAAGAGTAAAAAATTGCCGCTGAAACTATAATATGTAACGTACAGTACGTCGGGAATCATGAGCCGGAATGAGCAACACGTTTCGTTGAACGATCCGCTGGTCCAGACTCTGCTGGACGCTTCGTCCTCGTTGATCATGATTCTCGACGGACAATTCAAGATCATCGCCCTCAACCCGGCGGCCGCTGCCTTGATCGGCGGGGTCTATACATCTTATGACGACACCACGGGCAGATCCATCCTGTCCGTTTTACCGCCGCAGGATCAGGATGTGGTACGGGCACACCTGATGGTCATGCAGCGCTCGCAACAAGCTCATTCCTTTCAGATTCTGCTCAATGCCCGCTTGTTCACTGCCTCCTTGCATCCTGTTTTTGCCGGAGAGGATCTGCAGACAGTTGTGCTGATCGCAGATGATGAAACGGAACAGAAGCGGATGGAGGATGATCTGTTCCTGACCAATCAGATTTTGTCAACCGTTCAGCATCCCATGGCTATTCTGGATGATCAGGAGAATCTGAAACGGGTCAACGACGCCTTCGTGTCGGTTTTCACCCAGGGCAGCGGCGTGCTGGAAAACATGAAAATCGCCGACATGATCGGCACCGACAATTACGATCAGAACATCGGTCAACTGATGCAGGAAGCCAAGAAGGGAGCTCCAGTCGGATCTCAGAGCTGGTATAAATTGCCGCAACAGGGTGAACGGTATTTACAGACTCATATTTATCCGTTGTTTTCCGGTCGGCAGACCATATCCGGCCTGGTTTTTCATGCCGTCGATCTGACCGAGATGAAAAGGATGGAGGAAAGACTTCACCAGCTGTCGATTACCGACGCGCTGACCGGACTGTTCAACCGGAACCATTTTCAAACGGTTTCGGAAGCGGAAATGTCGCGTTCCGCCCGCTACGGGATTCCTTTGGCCTTCATCATGTTCGATATCGACCATTTCAAACTGGTCAACGACAACTATGGTCACGACTGCGGCGATAGCGTTCTCAAGGCGATCTCCTCTCAAGTGCGCCACCGGATCCGGGACACCGATTCACTTTTCCGCTGGGGCGGAGAGGAGTTTATTCTCCTGCTGCCCCATACCACCTGCAACGAGGCGGTCGTCTTGGCCGAACGCATCCGTCTAGGTATCGAGGACACCGCTTTTGAGACAGTAGGCAAGGTTACCTGCAGTTTTGGGGTGACGGCCTATCACGGCCGGGAAAAAGGGCAGGATCTGTTCAACCGCCTGGACGGGCTTCTCTATGAAAGCAAAAATAAGGGACGTAACCGGGTAACGGCCGAATGATTGCAGCCGTGCTCTTGTAATCGCGATTCCATATAGTTACAATTATTATATTGAGATCAACAACAGGGTTAGGGACCTATCATGGTGGATCTGGGTAAGCGGATATCCGTATTGATCGTGGAAGACAGTCTGAATCTTCAGAATCAATACCGGCAGATCATGAAGGACGCTCCATACCGTATCGAGTGCGCCGCATCCATTCGGCAGGCCAGGGACCTGTTGGCCGATCAGGCGTTTGGCTTGATTTTGCTGGACCTTTCGCTGCCGGACGGAGATGGGATGGAACTGTTGGACCAGTATGCCGAAAGCTATCGCAATCGGATCATCATACTGACCGGGCACGGCTCGATACAGACAACCGTGGCGGCGATGAAAAAAGGAGCTTTCGATTTTCTGGAAAAACCGGTGGATCCTGGCCATCTCTTGATTACCCTGGAAAAGGCAGCCGATTTTTACCTGTTGCAGAACGATCACAACCACCTCAAGAAAGCTGTCAGCAAGGAATCCGCTTTCGAACAGATTCTGGGGCAGAGCCAATTGATGAAGGCTTTGCTGAAAAAAGCGGAAAAGCTGGCCCTGACCGATCACAACCTGTTGATCAGCGGAGAAACCGGCACCGGAAAGGAATTGCTGGCTCGGGCCATTCACAAGGCATCCAGGCGCGGTCAGCAGAAATTCATCACCGTCAACAGTGCCACAATACCCGAAACACTGGCGGAATCGGAACTGTTCGGTTTCAAGAAGGGCGCGTTTACCGGGGCGGGTAACGACTATGCCGGAAAATTTAAAATAGCCGACGGCGGCACCCTGTTTCTCGATGAGATCGGCGAATTACCCTTGTCGGTACAAGCCAAACTGTTGCGCGTTTTGGAGAACAAGGAAATCACGCCCTTGAAAGGTGCCGATACGGTTTCGGTTGACGTACGGGTTCTGGCGGCCACCAATCGCGACCTTCAGGCCGAAGTGAAAGCCGGACGCTTTCGCGAGGATCTGTATTACCGCATCAACACTCTGTCACTACAGCTGCCCCCTCTCAGGCAGAGGCCGGAAGATATTATTCCGCTCATCGAGCACTTCTTGCAAATTGCCAACATTATCGGTTCTACCCGTGTAGAAAAAATTGATCCGGCTGCCGCCGAATTGTTGATCCGGTACGATTGGCCAGGAAATATTCGTGAACTGAAGAATCTGATCATGGAGATGACGGCCCTGGCCGAAGACGAGGTGATCCGCGCCGTTGATCTGCCCAGCCGCTTTCACAGTATACCGGAATCCGCCTCCGAGACCGACGACATCGGCAACGATGAACATGACCCACAGCTCAGCCTTCGCGAAGTGGAAATGCAATACATCCTGTCCGTGTTGAAGAAATACGGCAATAATTATAAAAAATGTGCCGAAGTCTTGGGTTTGGCCAGATCGTCGTTGTACCGTAAATTGGAAGACTACGGTTTCAACAAAGGAGATTCCGGTTGAAAAAACGCTAGCGGCAGCAACATATCAAGTTCAACCATGAAGCGTGTTTTAATTTGGATCGTGTTCGGCATCCTGTTTTTCAATGGAAACGCCTCGGCAATCAACTCATCACTGCGGTTTGAACATCTGACTATAGAGGACGGTCTTTCGCAAAACAGCGTTTTCGCCATCCTGCAGGACCGTTACGGCATGCTCTGGATCGGCACCGAAGTCGGTCTCAACCTGTATGACGGCCAGCGCATCCATGTTTTCACGCGAGATGCCGATGACCTGACATCCCTAAGCGACAATATCGTTCTGGCGATTTGTGAAGGGAACGACGGCACCATCTGGGTGGGAACCGATAACGGACTCAACTGTTTCAATCGCAGGCAGGAAACCTTCGAACGGGTCACCGATCTGGATAACGGTCTGAACGACGTGATCACCATCACTTCCTTGTACGCCGATCCCCAGAATTATATTTGGATCGGGACAACCGGCCAGGGCCTGTTGCGATTCGATCCAGGCACCCGCCGGATCGACCGTCATTACATCCATGTGCCCGGTGACCCGACCAGCCTGAGTCACAACGACGTACAGACCGTCTATCCGGACCACCTGGGACAGGTTTGGATCGGAACGGCCGGTGGCGGTGTCACATTACTCGATGCTCAGGAGGGGACGTTCAAAGCCTTGGCGGGAAACCAGACGGAATGGAGCATGAAAAACATGCATGTCCGTTCCCTTGTACGTTCGGTCAAGCATGCCAACGAACTGTGGATCGGCACATGGGACATGGGACTGATCCGCTATGATCTGGACACGCAGGATTGCCTGCGGTTCATGCCTTCTTACGCAACGGGTTCCCTGTCTCATCACGAAATCAAATCGCTTCTGGAGGACAGTGACGGCATGCTGTGGGTCGGCACCAGCGCCGGTGGATTGAACCGCTACAACCGAGAGCAGCAAAGCTTCATATGTTATCGACATGCCGACCACTTGCGGGACTCGATCAGCCAGGACGATATCAGTGCCCTCTATGAGGATCGCAATCATGTTTTGTGGATCGGAACCACTTCCGCCGGTCTCGACAAATTCGTCCGGCACAAGAATCTTTTCAAACGATACGGTCATGATCCGCTTTCGGCCGGATCGCTTCCCAATGGCTTCGTGCGTTCTCTACTGATTGATCATCGTCAGCAGTTGTGGATAGGCACATATCGCGGTCTGAATATCTATGAACCGGTCGCCGATGTGTTCATACCCTTGCAAAACGTCGAACGGGAAGAAGAGCGGGGACGGGTACTGATCGAGAGTCTTTGCGAAGACGCCCAGTCGGCGATCTGGATGGGGACTTTTTCCGGCATCGCCAGATTTGATCAGGATGCTCACGCTTTCACCTGGTTCGAACATGACGACAGCGACGCCAACAGCCTCAGCCATCAGATTGTATACAGTGTACTGGCTGACCGGGAGGGGCGAATCTGGGCGGGCACATACCATGGACTGAACCGTCTGGCCGAGAACGGCCGGGATTTCATTCATTACCTGCATGATCCCAAAGACAGCCATTCACTGCCGCATGATATGGTGATAACCCTTTACCAGGACAGGGATGCTGAACTCTGGGTGGGGACAGCCGGAGGCGGGCTTTCAAGGTTCGATATCGGCAGCGGAAAGTTTCACAACTATTGTCATTCACCGACGGACCGGTCCAGCTTGAGCCACAACAGCGTTTCGGCAATTTGTCGTGATTCCAAAGATCGTTTGTGGGTCGGCACGGCAGACGGGCTCAACCTGTTCGACCCGGAAAGGCAGTCGTTTCTGCGTTACGGGCGCCGCAACGGTTTACCCAGTTCCGCCATCGCCGCCATCGTTCCGGACAATAGCGGCAATCTTTGGATCACTCACACCGCCGGGTTGACTTGTTTTTGCCCAGAAAACGGCGCAGTCAGAAACTACACGACCAAAGATGGTCTGCAGGGAACGGAATTCAACCGGGGTGCAGCGGCAAAATCCAGGCAGGGAGAACTTTTTCTCGGTGGTATCAATGGTTTCAACCGCTTTTTTCCGGAAGATCTGATGGAAGTTCACCACCGAGCGTCCATTCATGCCACCGACATACTCGTCATGGGCCAGCCATGGTCGGGGGAACATCCCGTTTATCAGACAGAGGAAGTCAGACTGGGAGCCTATGAAGACCGGCTGACCATCAGCTTTGCCTCGGATGATTACAGCTCGCCGCAGCAAACTTCCTACCAGTATATCCTGGAAGGAGTGGATCAGGCCTGGACCTATGCCGGTTACCAGCGCACCGCCCACTACAACCAACTTCCACCCGGACGGTTCGTCTTCAAGGTCAAGGCGTCGCTGGACGGGGCCAACTGGAGTTCGGAATCACTGCGAATGACGGTTATCAAAATTCCGCCATTCTGGAAGACCTGGTGGTTCCGAATTCTGGTGTTGATGTTTTTATGCGCTTTTGTCTACACGTTTTACACGGTGCGGGTGCGGACGCTGAGAAGACGTCTCGATGAAGAGCGCCAGATCCGCAAGGTTTTGGAGGAATCGCAGAACGAACTGCAAAGAGCGCATCAGGCTGCAGCTTTGCGTCTGGTACAGCTTCGACAGCTCATGGCGTCCATCACATCCACCCTGGTGGCGGTCGATCGGGACGGAAGGATCGGCGAGTGCAACACTCGGGCGGCGGCATTTTTCAATACCGATCATGAGGCGATGCTGAACAAACCGCTGGCCCAAATGCTGACCGGCGAGTTTGCGCCAATGGCCGCCTTGTTGGATTGGGCTTATGCCGAACCGGTGCTGGTAAAGGAAAAACAATTCGTCCTCGATCGGAAATCGGAACACCGCATATATCATCTCCTGGTTTATCCGATCATGACTGACGAGTCTGATTTTCAGGGTTTGCTGCTGCTCTGGACGGATATCACCGAGCAGACTGTTCAGGAGACGCAACAGTATTTGTGGGAAAAGTTGAAGACTATCGGGCAACTGCAGGCAGAAATCACTCATGAGATCGGCACCCCGATCCAGGAAGCCAAGTTTCAGGCTTACCTGCTGGATCAAGCGCTGGCCGAAAACAAGGATGCGAGCCAAACCCTCAAGCAGGAATTCAAGGATGGCCTGGCCGTTATTCAGAGCAATATTGACCGGGTATTCGCCATCATCAAATCGGCCAAGGAATTGTTCTATCCAGGGCGAAATCAGAAAGAAACGGTCAATGTCAATAAACTGATCGAAACGACGCTGATGGTAACCCGCAATTCTTTGCAGAAAAGAGCCAGGATTCTGATCGAATTGGCCGAGGATCTACCGTTGATCCAGGCTTATCCGGCCGAGCTGAGTCAAGTTCTGCTCAACCTGCTCAGCAATGCCGCCGATGCGGTGGAGTCTCTGCAGGGCAAAGGGGAAATTACGATTAAAACAGCCTTGGACGGAGAATTCATCGCTATTTCCGTCGCCGACAACGGTAGCGGCATCACACTGGAAGTCGGCGCCCAGATGTTCGCGCCTTTTTTCACCACCAAGGAAGCCGGAAAAGGGACGGGTCAGGGCCTGACTCTGTCACGAGCCATCGTCGAAAACCGCCACAAGGGAAAAATCATTTGGCAAAACCGACCCGATGGCGGTGTCACCTTCACCGTTCAGATTCCGCTTGTATGCGGATAACTGGTTCGGATCATGGACGCTGCCCTTGGCAGGCAGGTTCGCTCCAATGCTGTTTGATCTGGTAGACCAGGATCAAAGCCCCCAGCAGGAACAGTACGGCCAGAATCGTAAAGCAGAGTTGCAGCGGGAGCCGGTCGCTCAATTGTCCGAAAACCGGGCCGATCAGAACGTAGCCGAAACTGACTCCCATGTTGGCCAGTGACAGGACCGTCGCCCTGATCTGCGGAACGGTTTTGATGTTGATCTGTTCCAGGAGAACCGGCAGGGTCATATTCCAAAGAAAGGGGTGGATCATGATGGCGATCAGCATGAAGGGCGAGCGGATCAAGCCGATCAGAAGCAGTATCGGAGCGATGAGGACTGACAGCTGTAAAATACGGTCAGGGCCGAAAGAACTGACCAGACTTGCTGAAAATCGGGCCGCCAGGGCCGCCGAGAATTGGAAGGCGGCAAACAACAGGCCGAAATAAGCCAAAGGAATGGACAGAGCCTGATAATAAAGAAAGTAAGCCCAAAGGGAGATGATGCTTACCGAACCGATCAGGCCCACGTACAGGATGAATGGCCTGAGGCTGGAATCGTGCAGTGAGTTTTTGGCGATGAGAATGATGTTATGCAGCGGTCTTTCGGCCTGGGCCTTTTCCCTGGTCGGTTCGCTAAAAGCCAGGGCCAGAGGGATGGCGGCCAGGGCCAGGATGAAATTGGACCAAAATGGCAGGCGCAGGGCGATGGAAGCCAGAAGACCGCCGGCGATGGAGGCGATACCCGTTCCCGTCCGGGCGAACTGATGGCCTTTCCCTTCCACAGCGGCATATTCATCCTGCCGGGAAAGAACACTGAGGCTGTCGTATAAAAGCGCGGAATCGCAGCCGGAGCGCATACTGTTGGCCACAGCCATGATGATTTCAGCGCACAAAAACAGAGCCAGCGACGAGCCGGCGGCATAGAGCAGGAATCCAAACGGGTACAGGAAAGCGCCCAATCGCAAGGTGTTGCGCCGGCCGACGACGTCGGCCAGATAACCGGATGGGACTTCCATGATAAACACGGTCAGCGCATATGCCGACTGGGAGAGGTAAAAGGCGAATGCACCCAGACGGTTGTATTGGTAGAAAGGAATGAGAATTGGTGCGATGAGCAGGAATTCGTGCAGGAATCGTTGCCATAAAAACAGGTTGATGTTGCGTTTCAAGAGAGTCATTGACGCATTGTAGCAGGAAATACGGTCGTGACAAAGCTGAAGCCGATTCAGGGTGGAGATTTATTTCCCCCGGGATTCGTGTTACCTTTTTCTTGATCGTTCGTTCTGATTTTCCGGGAGCGAAAACATGACAGATTCGGCAGAGAAGATCCGATTTGAAGAGCAGCGTTTGGTCAGAGAAACCCAGCAGGGGAATTCGCAAGCGTTCGCTCGCCTGTACGACAGCTACGCGCAGCGGATTCATGATTTCATCTATCACAAGACTTTTCAGCGGGAAACGGCCCGGGATCTGACTCAGACTGTTTTCCTCAAAGCCATCGAGGGAATCGATCGACTCGATGATCGCACTGGTTCCTTTTGCGCCTGGATTTTTGCCATTGCCCGCAACACCGTCGTCGATCATTACCGGACCCGCCACCCCAGCCTGGCGCTGGAGGATGTCTGGGATCTGGCGGCCGATCACGATGTGCAACTCGATGAACAGAACCGGGAACGTTATGAAGTCCTGCACGACTGCCTGCACCGGCTCGAGGCCGGACAGCGGGAACTGCTTACGCTGCGGATCTGGCAGGATCTGCCGTTTGCCGAGATCGCCCGTTTGCAGGGTGTCAGCGAAGGCAGTTGCAAAATGGCTTTTCACCGTCTGATCAAACAATTGCGCCGGCAGATGCCTCAGCTGCTCATGTGGCTCCTGATTTTCAAACCCTAGGAAATGGAGGACGAAATGAACGAACAGATCGCACAGATTATCCGGGAACTGCTGGAGCTTGACCCTTCGCTGCAGGGTCAGGAGGAATCGATGAAAAAGACCATTGAAAAACTGCTGAGCGAGAAGCCCGAAACCGGATTCGACGAGGCCTACAAAGCCGAATTGAAGGTCGAACTTCTCAAGCAGTTTTCCAAGAAGAGGTCCTCGTCCAAATCGACGAGGATGGTGTATTGGGGACTGGCGGCCATGTTGACACTCGGTGTTGTGGCTCTGTCGTTCTGGTTTTCACCGGATACAAAGAGCAATACAGCCACCATATCGTTACAGGATATAATCCCCACTTCACGGCAAAGCGATATGCAGGAAATTGTACCGTCAGAAAAACCGAAAACGGAAGAGAAAAAGGAATCCGGGCAGACACATGCGCTACCGCCTTCTCCTTCCATCATGCGAAAGGACAAAGGGGCTGAGGTGGTAAGCAGGGACAGCGAAGTAGAGGGAGTCGAGAACGCGGTTGAAGGTGCAGCTGTCGGTGGAGTTGAAGGGGGAGTCCTGGGGGGAGTGCTTGGCACTGCGATGGGCATGAACGAAGAGAGGAAGGCGATCGCCCCTGCCAGCAAAGCCGATTGGTACCGGGAAGCGGAGGCCAAGCGTGAAGAATTCAATACCGAAGGCTACGCCGCCGTACATGAAAACGATTTCTTACTGGCTGTCGACAACCCGTTGTCCACTTTTTCCATCGATGTCGATACCGCTTCGTATGCCAACGTACGCCGTTTCCTGATGCAGAACAGGCTGCCTCCCGTCGACGCCGTGCGCATCGAAGAACTGATCAATTATTTCGATTACGATTACGAATTGCCGAAAGGCGAGACGCCTTTCGCCGTACACCGCGAAGTCTGCAGCGCGCCCTGGAATCCGGAACACAGCCTGGTCATGCTGGCCTTGCAGGGCCAGGATATCCGTGAAACGGAACTGCCGCCAGCCAATCTGGTGTTTTTACTCGATGTGTCGGGTTCTATGAACGAACCAAATAAACTGCCGCTGCTTCGTGAGTCCTGCAAACTGCTGGTGCGACAGCTCAGTAAGAAAGATCGGGTTGCCATCGTCGTCTACGCCGGAGCCGCCGGTCTGGTTTTGCCATCGACTTCGGCCGCCGACAAGAAGACCATCATGGACGCTCTGGACCGGTTGCAGGCTGGCGGCTCGACCGCCGGCGGTGCAGGAATCAATCTGGCCTATCAGGTCGCCGTCGACAATTTCATAAAGGGTGGCAACAACCGGGTCATTCTGGCCACCGACGGAGACTTCAATGTCGGCGCATCCAGCGATGCCGAAATGGAACGATTGATCGAGGAAAAACGAGGCCAGGGCGTTTTCCTGAGCGTTCTCGGCTTCGGTATGGGCAATTACAAGGACTCCAAGATGGAAACCCTGGCCGACAAGGGTAACGGCAATTACGCCTACATCGATTCCCTGATAGAAGCCCAGAAAGTGCTGGCCAATGACATGCGCAAGACCCTGTTCACCATTGCCAAGGATGTCAAGATCCAGGTGGAATTCAACCCATCCAAGGTCGGGTCTTACCGTTTGCTCGGTTATGAGAACCGCCTGCTCAAAAAAGAGGATTTTCGCGACGATCGCAAAGACGCCGGTGAAGTCGGATCCGGCCACAGTGTGACGGTTTTTTACGAGATCGTCCCGGCGGCCCTGGACAAGAAAGATCCCGAACAGTTGAAATATATGGACAGTCGTATCAAGGACAGCGCCCGATCGAGCGAGGAACTCCTCACCGTCCGGGTTCGCTATAAAAAGCCCGATTTGGAAACCAGTGTGGAAATGGTCGAGACCCTGGACGATACCGATCGGACGATCGCCCAGGCTTCCCAGAGTATGCGTTTCGCATCGGCCGTTGCCGAGTTCGGCATGCTGCTGCGCGATTCGCAGTATAAAGGTCAGGCTTCTTTCGAAAAACTGATCGAACGGGCGCAGAGCAGTATCGGAAAAGATCCGTACGGATATCGGCAGGAATTTGTCCGTCTGGCGGAAATGGCAAAGATTCTGATCGGCAACAGGTAATTCTGTATCATGGCAGACCCGGAGGCGGATGATCGTCCGTCTCCGGGCCAACTTATTGTCGGGAATCGCTTGACAAAGAAAGCGCCTGCTTCCTATAATCATTTCAAGTCAAAAATCAAAACACTGGAGGCAGGCGATGGGCATTTTCGACAAGCTCAAAGGCGAATTCATTGATATCATCGAGTGGTTGGACAACTCCTCGGACACTCTGGTATACCGTTTCGAACGGTACGGCAACGAAATCAAGTACAACGCCAAACTGGTGGTGCGGGAATCTCAGATGGCGGTCTTTGTCAACGAGGGGCAGCTGGCCGATGTCTTCACGCCGGGCACATACACCCTGCAAACTCAGAACATGCCCATCCTGACCACGCTGAAAGGCTGGAAGTACGGCTTTCAGAGCCCGTTCAAAGCCGAGGTCTACTTCGTCTCCACCCGGAAGTTCACCGATCGTAAATGGGGCACCAAGAATCCGATCATTTTGCGCGATCCTGAATTCGGCCCCGTTCGTCTGCGTTCCTTCGGTACGTATACGTTCAAGGTAAACGATCCGGCCAAGCTGGTCAAAGAGATCGCCGGTACCGATGCTCATTTCACTACCGATGAAATCACCGAGCAGTTGCGCAACATCATCATCACCCGTTTTTCCGATATGCTGGCCGAGAGCAAGATTCCGGCCATCGATTTGGCCGCCCGCTACAATGAGCTGTCCCAGACTCTGCAGGGTTTGGTCAACGAAGAGTACAAGGAATACGGTCTCGAGTTGGGTACCCTGCTGATCGAGAACGTGTCTTTCCCGCCGGAAGTCGAGGAGGCTATCGACAAACGAAGCAGTATCGGCGTTATAGGCGATTTGAACAAGTATATGCAGTATCAGTCCGGATTGTCCATGTCCCAGGCCGCCCAGAATCCGGGCGGGGGAGCCAGCGATGGCATCGGTATGGGTATGGGCTTCGCCATGGCCAATCAGATGGCACATATGTACGCCAACCAGGGTGCACCCCAGGTCCAGACGAGTCCACCGCCTCTGGCCGTCTTTTACTTGGCCGTCAACGGCCAGCAGCAGGGGCCGTTCAGCCTGCAGCAACTGCAGCAGATGGCGGCTAGCGGGCAGTTGACGCCCAAAACTTTGGCCTGGAAAGCGGGAATGGCCGGCTGGCTGGCGGCAGAGAACGTTCCGGACCTCACCGCTGTCTTCGGTGCTGTACCGCCGCCACCGCCGCCGCCGGTACCCCAGTCATAAACCTGGGCCTGCGTTACGGGAAACATAACCATGTCCGAAGTTCAGCCTGAAATCAATGAATCCGTCAACCAGGAATTGGCCTGTAAAGGTTGCGGGGCGACCTTGGATTTCGCTCCGGGAACGACTTCGCTCAAATGCAATTACTGCGGAGCCGAAAATCCGATCTCTCTTGTAGAAGCGCCCATCGAGGAGATCGATTACGAGGCTTTCATTACCCAACCGCTGCAGGAATCCGAACAGATCACCGTACGGACAGTCCGCTGTCCGGGTTGCGGTGCGCAGATCACCCTGGACGAGAAGGTGACGGCCGACGCCTGTCCATACTGCGATACGCGACTCGTGGTCAGCGAAGGCGGCGAGATGGCGATTGTCAAACCAAAATCGCTGGTTCCGTTCGTTATCGATAAAAAGAAGGGCAATCAGCTTTTTCAAGAATGGATCGCCAAACTCTGGTTCGCTCCGGGAGATCTCAAGGAACGGGTCGCCAAAGAGGCCATGGATGGCATGTACGTGCCATATTGGACCTATGACGCCCAGACCGTGAACGATTACACCGGTTTGCGCGGCACCTATTACTATGTCACCGAGCATTACAGCACCCGGGAAAACGGCAAAACGGTCTATAAAACCCGTCAGGTACGTAAAACAAGCTGGTCGCCACGCGCCGGGACCGTAGAAGTGCCTTTTGACGATGTGCTGGTTCCTGCAACCCATTCTTTGCCTGAGAAAACCCTGCATGTGCTGCCGCCCTGGGATTTGAGCCAGCTGAAACCGTACGACGACCGTTTTCTGAGCGGTTTCCGTTGCGAGACCTATGGCGTTGATGTAAAGGAAGGCCTGGATGCAGCCAAGGTGATCATGAAGGCGGAAATCGAAAACCAAATCCGTATCCGTATCGGCGGTGACGAACAGCGCATTCTGACCTGCCATTCCAAGTACGACCGGATCACCTTCAAACATATCCTGTTGCCGGTGTGGATAAGCTCATACCGGTACAACAAGAAAGTTTACCGCTTTCTGATCAACGGTCAGAGCGGCAAAGTGAAGGGGGAGCGGCCGTACAGCTTCCTCAAGATATTCGGCCTGGTTCTGGTCATCGCCGTCGTCCTGTTTCTGTTCTTTCTGATAATCAAAGATTGATCAACGAATTGAAAGGTGTAACGATGAAAAAAACTGTCTTGCCGATCTTGTTGTGTATGATTTCGTTCATATCTCCACTGCACGCCGACGAGGGCATGTGGCCGCTCAGCGAACTGGACAAGCTCGATCTGACCAAAGCGGGTTTTGCCCTCGGCGCCCGGGAAATATTCAATCCAGACGGCTCGGTGTCCCTGGTCGACGCCATCATCAATCTCAGCGGTTGTTCGGCCTCTTTCATATCCGCCAACGGTTTGATTCTCACCAACCACCACTGCGCATTCGGTGCCGTTCAGGATGCCAGCTCGGCAGAAAACGACTATTTACGCAACGGACTGGTGACACGCAATCTCAAGGAAGAAATTCCGGCCAAGGGCATGACCGTAAAGATCACCGAATCCTATCGGGATGTGTCCGCTGCCGTGCTTCAAGTGGTTAAAAAGGGCATGAGCCCTTTGGACAGAACCAAAGCCATCGAAAAAAGAATCAAGGAAATGGAAATCGGCGCCGAAAAGAAAAATCCCGGAAAACGAGCCGAGATCGCCGAGATGTTCCAGGGCAAGGTCTACGTACTATTTCTGTCGACTTATCTCAAGGATGTCCGTCTGGTCTATGTCCCGCCCCGCAGCATCGGTGAATTCGGAGGCGAGAGCGACAACTGGGTCTGGCCAAGACATACCGGCGATTTCACCATCCTGCGCGCCTATGCCGGACCCAACGGGGAAAGTGCCGCCTATTCTGCAGAGAATGTGCCATATAAGCCCAGAAAATATCTCCAAATTGCTCCGGAAGGAATCAGCGAGGGCGACCTGATGTTCATTTTGGGTTATCCGGGGCGAACATACCGTCATCAACCGGCCAGTTACCTGCGTTTTCAGGAAGAAATCCACATGCCGGCGGTGGTCAAACTGTCCCAATGGTTGATTGCCACCATGGAGAAGGCGGGTGGAGAGGAACGTGATGTTCAATTGAAACTGGCTGCCCGCATCAAGGGCCTGGCCAACCGCATGAAAAATTATCAGGGAAAGCTGAAGGGCTTGCACAATCTAGGCCTGACTGCCAAGAAGCAGGCTCAGGAAGAGGCCTTGTCATCGCAAATACAGGACCCGGAAACGAAGGAGAAATACCGTAAATTGCAGCTGGAAATGGCCAGTGTCTACCATGAGATGACTGCCGATTACCCTTTTCAGCATTTTATCGGCAGCCTCAATTCAAACTGGAGCCTGCTGAGCAGCGCATCCGCCCTGGTAGAATACGCCCACGAAAGAATCAAGAAGGATCAGGAGCGGGAAGCTCCGTACATGACCCGCAATCTGGAAAGAACTCGGGAAAGACTGGTGCGTTCAATCAAAAATCTGTATACGCCAGTGGATCAGCAGATCGCCGATTACCTGTTCCTGTCTTTGGCCGAGTCACTCACTGCGCAGCAATTGCCGCCGGTTCTGCACTCCTTGTGCACGGCAGCGGCTCCGGATCGGAAAAAAATCATCGCTTCCTATTACCATGAACGTTTTATGGACGCCGAGACCTTCGGAAAATGGTTCGATCAGGTGCAACTCGACGAACTCCGAAAGTGTGACATCCCGATTGTACAGCTGGCTTTGGCCGTATACCCCTTGACCAAACAGATCCGCGACCGTGAGGACAATTGGAAAGGACGCCTTGATTCGGCTATGGCCGCTTGGATCGATCTCAAACAGATATTGGAAAAAGGGCGGTTTTTGCCGGACGCCAACAGCACCCTGCGTCTGACCTGGGGACGTGTCAAAGGGTACTGCCCGCGGGACGCCGTCTATATGAAGCCGTTCACCGTACTGGAAGGCATGCTGGAGAAATCCATGCAGGGCGGCGACTATCAATTGGAAGAAAACGTCAGTGCCCTGATCCGTCAGGGGAAAAATTCGAGCTTCCGTCAGGAAAAAATTGGCGGGGTTCCGGTTAACTTCCTGTATGATGCCGATACCACCGGCGGCAATTCCGGCAGCCCGGTTCTGAACGCCCGCGGCCAACTGGTCGGAATCAACTTCGACCGCGCCTTTGAAGCCACCATCAACGATTACGCCTGGGATGAAGGCTACAGCCGCTCGATCGGTCTGGATATCCGCTTCATTCTCTGGTACATCGAATCGACCGGCGGCGGCCACCTGCTTCAAGAGATGAACGCCGGCAACTAATTGGTTTTCAGAAAGATCTGGGTGATGTAGATTTCACCGTCCGGCCCCTGGGCGGCTCCGATGCCGCTCAGCTGGAAATCTCCGAGTATGTTGGCCCGGTGGTCCGTTTTCTGCATCCAGCCGTCGACGATGACCTTGACCGGATTGCTTTGACCGATAGCGTAACCGACATTCTCTCCGGCAGTGGTGAAATTCAGCGAGGCGCGGAGTTGATTCAGGCGTTCCGTGAAACCGTCGTGACCGAAAGCGGTCTTGCCGATGGCCATGTCCAGGCTGTGCGCTTCGGCGATTCCCGCAACCGCTCCGTTCCAGGTCAGGAGCGTCCGTCCCGATTGGCGTCGTTGTTCATTGACGGAATCGAAGGCCTGAGTGGCGAGGTCCGGCCGGCTTGTCGCATCCTGATCGCCGCCGTTGTTCTGGCAGGCAGAAGTCATGAAGGTCAACAGTGTTGTCAACAAGGCGACTAACGATGTGCTACGCTTCCAGGTCATTATTGCATCTCCATATTCGGTTTCGTTTACGCAAGGCCTATGTTATGCTTTTTTCTTCGCCGAGTCCAATGGAAATCGGATTTATGGTTGATATATGACGGAACAAAAAGAATGGATAACGTTAACGGAATGCAAGGAACACAACCTGAAAAATATCTCCTTGCAGATACCGCTGGGAAGTCTGACTCTGCTGTGCGGTGTATCGGGGTCGGGTAAATCGACATTGGCCCATGATGTCTGTTTTGCCGAGGGACAGGGACGTTTTTTAGAAAGTTTTTCTGCTTACGCACGGATTTTTCAGGCTCGTCTCAACCGTTCCCACACCAGAAGGATAGATAACATCCCGCCCGCCTTGGCACTGGAACAGGTCTTCCTGAATCATAACCCCCGCTCCACCGTGGCCACGCTCAGTGACCTCTACAGCCCGATTCGCCTGCTCTATTCGCGTTTCGCCCAGATATCGGCAGCCAACAAGCCGACCCGCTCACATCTTTCCTTCAACCACCCTTTGGGAGCCTGCCCCGACTGTCAGGGGCTGGGCCAGGTGTACACTCTCGATCATGAAAGTCTGATCCGGGACGGCAGACTGAGCCTGAGACAGGGAGCGCTCCGGCTCAGCACACCAAACGGTTACATTATTTATTCCCAGGTGACCATCGATGTCCTCGACCAGGTTTGCAGGGCGCATGGTTTCTCGGTGGATATTGCCTGGCAGGATCTCCGCGACGAACAAAAGCAGGTGGTATTGTACGGTAGCGACCGAATTGAAATCCCTTTCGGCAAGCACCCGCTCGAATCGCGGCTCAAATGGAGCGGCATCACCGCCAAACCCAGGGAACTGGGCCATTACCGCGGTATCGTTCCCATCATGGAAGAGATTCTCAAGCGTGATCCCAATCCGAATATCCTGCGCTGGTGCCGCCAGCAGCCCTGTCCGAACTGTCAAGGGTTGCGCTTGCGTCGACAGATGCACGGTTTGCGGTACCGGCAGACAGACCTGGGCACTCTGCTCGCTTTCACCGTTAGCGAACTGGCTGACTGGAGTTTTGGAGAACTGAAGCTCGGTAAGCTGCAGGAACCGGAAAAACGACTTCTGGATGAGTTGAACCGGCATTCACGGCTGCTGGTCGATCTCAGGCTGGGGCATCTGCAATTGCTGCGGTCGATACCCAGTCTGTCTCCGGCCGAGATTCAGGGCATTCGCCTGGCCTCTCTGCTGAAAAGCCCAATCAGCGATATGCTTTACGTTTTAGATGAACCGGCATCCGCTCTTCACCCTTTTGAAAAGCCGCCAGTCTATCGGCATATCCGTAATCTGCTCGCACAGAATTGCACGATTCTGCTGGTCAGTCACGACCGGGCGGCGCTTGATTATGCGGACTGGGTTGTCGAGATGGGGCCTGGTGGAGGAGCACAAGGGGGAAATGTGCTTTTTTCCGGAAAGGCTGACGACTTCCGGAATCGGATCGCACACGACCCGACACTGACGCCGACGATGACGGCCTGGTCAAAACCTATGACCCAGGCTCCGCAGCAGCGAATACAATCTCAACAGGCTGTGGCGGAATGCGGCCTGATTACCGTGGTCAGTGGCTTGTCCGGTTCCGGCAAGACTTCACTGCTCGGTAAATTGGCTCAAGGTCATGAACGACTCGATGAACGCGAGCGGGATTTCGACTGGGTTCAGTTCGTCGACCAGCAGCCACTGGGGAAAAACTCACGCAGCAACCCGGCAACCTACACCGGTCTTTTCGATGATATCCGCACGCTTTTCGCACGTCAGACGCAGGCCAGAGAACAAGGGCTCAGCAGCTCGGCATTTTCTTTCAACAGCCAGGCGGGAGCTTGTCCGAGTTGCCAGGGGAGTGGAATGATCGAGATCAGTCTGCACCACCTCAGTCCAATCAGTCAGATCTGCGAAGGCTGTCAGGGACGCCGTTATCAACCTGAAGTCCTCGGTATCCAATATGAGGGACTGGCCATCGATGAAGTCCTCTCTCTGACAGTCAGCCAGGCGCTGGCCTTTTTTCACAAGGAGAAAAAAATTTCGGCACGCCTGAAAGTCCTGGCGGATCTCGGGCTGGGGTACTTGACCATCGGCCAGCCGTCATCCAGTCTGTCTGGAGGGGAAGCTCAGCGGGTCCGACTGGCTTCATTCATCGCTCCCGGCCAGAGAAACCGGACATTGTACCTGCTGGACGAACCATGCCTGGGACTTCATGACCAGGATATTCCCTGTTTGCTGTACGCCTTGAAAAAGTTGGCCGGACAGGGCGCCGCCCTGGTGATCGCCGAAAACAATCCTTTGTTCGTTTCCGGTTGCGACCGATTGCTGGAACTCGTAAACCGCAAGCCCGACCCCTCGAGTACGGAAATCAGTGCCGGCAGGGATGCCGATCCGGACAAGATTGTAATGCATGGAGTCCGGACCCGGAATCTGCAAAACCTGTCGCTGGTGATTCCCAAACGCAAACTCACCGTAGTGTGCGGTCCATCGGGTAGCGGCAAGAGTTCTCTTTTGCACGAGACTCTGTACAAGACATGCCAGCGTCGTTACGCCGAGCACCTTTCTCCTTACCTGCGGGATCGACTGGCTCTGGGAGGGCACGGCGATGTCGATGAGATCAACCCATACATGCCGGCCTTGTCGCTGGTCAGCCATCATGGCGGCGGCAATCCCAGATCGACGGTCGGCACGCTGTCCGGTATCAACGATACCTTGCGCGTTCTGTTTTCTCGCCTGGGACAGCCGGAACCAAACGCAGTGAACAAAACCCTGCGTGCCGCCGACTTTTCCTTCAATCATCCCGATGGCGCCTGCAGTTTCTGCACCGGCCTGGGGACGGTAACCCAAGCCGACGCCAGCCGCTGGCTGGTCGATCCGCAACTCGGCATTCTGAACGGCGCTTTTTCGGCGGACAAGGGCTGTCAATTCTTCTTTGCAGCAGATGGCCGGCGCATTGCCGAACTGCTTGGAGCGGCCAGGGCACTCAATATCGATGTCATGGCTCCCTGGTGTGCGCTGAGTTCTCAGGCCAAAGACCTGATTCTGAATGGTCACGAAGGGGATTTTCCGGTTGTATGGAACTATTCGCGTGGAAAACGCAGCGGCGAGCATCGCTATCAAGCCCCCTGGCCGGGTTTCAACCGTCTGATTCTGGAAGCCTGGCGGCAGAAGAAAGAGCATAAAAAGCAGGCCATCAATTTCCAGCAAGTCGTCTTCACGGGGGATTGCCCGGTTTGTCACGGTCTCCGTCTCAAAAACACCACTCTGGAAGTCAGGTTGGGCCGGGTCAGTTTACGGGATGTGTTGTCGGCCTTCCTGACGGACTTGCACAAACAGTTCAGAACATTTTCAAGCGCCCTCTTCGCAGACAATCCCAGTCGAAACGAGTTGGCGGTGTGCACGGAGCTGATGCCTGACCTGCAGCTGCAACTGGAGCAGATTCTGGCTCTGGGTCTGGGTTATCTGAACCTGTCCAGAGCTGCGGATTCACTTTCCTATGGAGAAATGCAGCGTTTGCGCCTGGCTGCATTCCTTGGCAATCGCCTTAATCATTGCCTGTTCATTCTGGACGAAATCAGCCGCGGTTTGCACCCTCTGGACATCGCCAGCCTGTCAGGGGTGATCGGCCAGTTGCTGGCCCGGCGCAACACAGTGGCCTTGATCGACCATCACCCCTTGGTGCAGCGGGAGGCCGACTGGCTGATCGAGCTGGGACCCGGCGGCGGTAAGCGGGGAGGACAAATTTGCCGCATGGGTCAAGGCAATAGAACCGACTTTTCCCCGGATCCGCTTCGCATTGCGGCCATGCCGTCAGCTGGGGCAATCATCGTGCGCCAGGCAAAAGTCAACAATCTGGATGGGATCGATATCGAAATACCGGCAAGCGGTATCACGGTGCTGTGCGGTGTCTCGGGCAGCGGGAAAACGACGCTGATGCGCGAGGTGATCGGTCGCAGTTTCACGGCAGCCAGTCCGGTTCATTGTCAGGAGATTAACGGCCTCGATCGGTTTTCTGCCGTTCATTTCTTTGACAATCGAATGGGTAGCAACGGCCCGGGAGAGAGTTTGCTCGATTTTCTGTCCATGCGGGAACCCATCATGCGCCTTTTCGGCAAACCGGTTTTATCAGCTTGCCCACATTGCCAGGGAGAAGGGGAGATGCGCACCGATCTCGATTACATGGGCTCGTATGCGTCGGAGTGTCCGTTCTGTCTCCAGACCGGTTACGAAACGGCCACCCTGGCGGCAAAGGTCGGGACTGTATCTCTGGCAGACACCTTGAGCTGTGAAATCGGCGATTTGCCGGCATCGATTGTCACGGCTGCCGGTCTGCAACGGGAACTGGCCTTGGCCAAAGAATTTTCTCTGGATTATCTGTCTTTGAATCGGAAGATGGGTTCGTTGTCTGTCGGGGAAAGACAGCGTTTGACAATAGCGCGTATTCTGCTCGGGCTCGGTGAGCAGGCGTCACTGCTTCTACTCGACGAGCCGGACAGCGGTCTGTCTGCCAACGAATGCCGCCAACTTCTCGAATGCCTGCGGCGTCATGTGGGGGATCGGCACGCCGCGCTGGTGGTCAGCCACCATCCTGTGTTTATGGCCGGCGCGGACTGGTTGATCGATCTTGGCCCCGGTGCTGGCCCGCAGGGAGGGAAACTGACCGCCCAGGGAAGTCCGGAACAGATCGTCAGCGGAAACTGGCCCTTGTCCTACACTGCAAAGTTTTTAAAAACTCTCTATCCACGAAAAACGACACTCGGGTAATCTTTTCGACATTGGCCAACGTATTATCTCTTTTAACGGAAAAATCGGATGCAGCATGCCAGTGACTGTCATCCGCAAGCGAGGAAACTATGAAACAATGGTTTTTACTGTATCTGATTCTGTTGAGCAGTCTGGGCTTCTCACAATCCGAATCGCAATGGATCCGTTATTCGGCCATTTCGCCGAAAGGGGATCGGATCGCCTTCGCCTTCAAGGGAGATATATACCTGGTTGATGCCCGTGGCGGCACGGCCAGCCCGCTGACTTTCCACCAGGCCAGTGATTTTGCACCGGTTTGGAGCCATGACGGACGCAGCATCGCCTTCGCTTCGGATCGCTACGGCAATCTTGACGTGTTCGTCGTCAACGCCGACGGTGGCGAAGCCGTACGGCTTACTCACCATTCCGTCGATGAAACCCCATACTGTTTCAGCGCCGATGACCGCCTGGTGTACTTCGGTGCCAACCGCGGCGACAGCGCCTCGAACCGGCAGTTTCCCGACAGCGCTCTACTCGAACTCTACACTGTGCCGGTAGACAAAGGCAGAGTGGAACAGGTCTTCACGGTTCCGGCAGAGGCGGTTCAGATCAGTCCCGACGGGAAAACGATGCTGTACCATGATCTCAAAGGCGGGGAGAACGCCTGGCGCAAACATCACAAATCAAGTATTGCCCGCGATATCTGGAGTTACGATTTCGGCAGCGGTTCGCACCGTATGCTGACTGCCTTTTCCGGTGAAGACCGCAACCCGGTCTTCGCTCCAGACGGCCGGGGCTATTACTATCTCAGCGAGGAAAGCGGAAGTTTCAATGTGCACTTCATGGACCTGAACGATCCGGCCAAAACGGAAGCGATCAGCAGGTTCAAGCTTCACCCGGTCCGCTTTTTGTCGATTGCCGCCAACGGGACGCTATGTTTCACCTACAATGGAGCTCTCTATACGAAAGAGCTGGGGCGTGAAGCGCAGGAGGTCAAGGTCAGCATCAACAGCGCCTCGCGTCGCAACGATGCTCAGCTGGTCTCCGTCAACGGTCGGATCACGGAAATGGCCGTTGCTCCGAGCGGAAAAGAAGTTGCACTGGTGGTACGCGGTGAAATTTTCGCCGCTTCGGTCGAGGGAGAATGGTGCAAGCGCATCACGGACAATCCGGCGGCAGAGTCCTTCGTCTCGTTTGCCGACGACGGTCACTCGATTGTGTACGCCAGCGAACGTAACGGTCATTGGGGGATATACAAAACTCGCCGTGTGAACGACAAGGAGAGCTGTTTCTACGCTTCGACCATACTTCGGGAAGAAGCTCTTCTGGTCAACGATCAGGATAATTACCAGCCCAAGATATCTCCGGACGGCAAAAGCCTGGCCTATATCGAAAACCGCAACGTTCTCCGGGTTCTGGACCTGACTGGAAAATCCAGCCGTATTCTGGTCGACAACAGTCGTCTGTATTACATGAGCGACGGCGACCAATATTTTGAGTGGAGCCCGGACAGCCAGTGGCTGACAGTGGAATACATTCCGGATATGGGGAACACGGAGATCCTGCTGGTCAAGGCGGACGGGACAAAACAGCCTGTCAACCTCACCGAGAGCGGTTACGGAGATTCGAGTCCCAAATGGGTCAACGAGGGGAAGCAGCTCCTGTGGTTCAGTGATCGGCACGGTCTGCGTTCCTACGCCAACAGCGGCAGCCGTCAGCGCGATGTATACAGTCTGTTCCTCAACCGATCTGCATTTGAACGCTTTCTGCTGAGCAAGGAGGAATTGGCGCTGAAAAAAGAGATCGAGGAGAAGGAAGCGGAACAAAATAAAGGTGCCGATAAAGACAAGGACAAGAAAAAACCGTCTGCAAAAGACGAGGCGAAAGCCGCCAATATCGAAATCGACTGGAATGGCCTGACGGAGCGAAAAGCCAGATTGACCATTCATTCTTCCTTTCTGAGCGATGCTGTACTCTCCAAAGACGGTGAGACCCTCTATTATTTGGGGCGTTTTGACGACAAGGCCGATCTCTGGAGTACCGATTTGCGCAGCCGTGAAACCAAAGTGGCCGTCAAGCTGGGTGTGCGTGGGGGGCAACTGCAATGGGATAAAGAGATGAAAAATCTCTTTTTACTGGCTGATGGGCGAATTTCCAAGCTGGAGCCGGACAAGGGGGTCAAGGAACCTGTAGCCATTGCCGGACTGATCAGTTTCGATGAGAGCGCCGAACGGCGTGAAATGTTCGAGCATGTTTGGCATCGTACCAACGATATGTTCTACTCGCGCAACTTTCATGGGATCGACTGGATAGCCATGTACAGAAATTATTCTCCAAAACTCGTTTCTGTCGGCAACGACCGTGAATTCAGCGAATTGTTGTCGGAGATGCTGGGCGAGCTCAATGTGTCCCATTGCGGCGCACGCTTTCGAGGTCGTGATGAAAACGGCGATGCAACGGCCGCTTTGGGTATTCTGATTGATCATGACTACCATGGTCAGGGCATCAAAATCGCCGAAATTCTGGAGAAGGGGCCACTGGATCAAAGCCATGTCAAGGCCAAGGCCGGCATGGTGATCGAAAAAGTCAACGGAATTGCCATCGCCCAGGACGACTGGGCTCGCCATTTCAACCGTTTGGCTGGACAACAGACCGCTTTGGAAATTGTCGACCCGCAGAATGGCAACCGGCAGATGGTCACCGTCAAACCGATCAGCCTGATGGAAGAGAATGATCTTCTCTACGAGCGCTGGGTACGGATCAACGAGGCCGAAGTCACCCGACTGAGCCAGGGCCGCTTGGGCTATGTGCACATACCGGGTATGAACGACGGCTCCTACCGGCACACCTACGAAAAAGCCATGGGGAAATACAGTCATTGTGACGGACTGATCGTCGATACGCGTAACAACAGCGGCGGCGACCTGGTCGGTGACATCACCATGTTCCTGACCGGAAAACGCTTCATCACCTACGCCACCGATTCCAGAGACCTGGGCGGCGAACCGGGATACCGCTGGACCAAACCCAGCGTGGCTCTGGTCAACGAGGACAACTACAGCGATGGCCACTGCTTCGCCTGCGCTTACCAGGAACTGGGTATCGGCACCCTGATCGGCATGCCTGTCCCCGGCACATGCAGCTTCGCCGGTTGGGAAATGCTGCAGAACGGCAACATTCTCTGGGGTTCCATACCGGTCAGCGCCCGCAACATGGCCGGGGAATGGATGGAAAACAACCAGACAGTGCCCGATGTGGTGGTTAAAAACATGCCCGGTTCCGTGGATCGGGGACGCGACCAGCAACTGGAACGGGCTGTCGAGGAACTGCTCAAGAAGGTCGGTGAAAAAGCCAGATAATTTCTTCTATATTGCTTCACCATGGTATACTGTGGCATTTAAAACTATAGGTTTGGTGTGGATTCATGAAAGTTCTGCCAATAGTGTTTTTTGTTTCGCTGATTCTCTGTGTATGGAGCGGGATGCATCTGCTGGTTTATTTCCGGCTGGTGAAACTGTTCACCTTCGGACCGCGTGTGCGCCTGCTGCTGAAAATTGTTCTCCTGGCCCTGGCTTTGTCTTTCGTTATCGGCAGGGTTCTGGCGGAAAAGTTCCATTTTTATCTGCTGCAGGAGATCAGCTACATATGGCTGGGAGTGGTTTCGCTGCTTTTTTTCCTACTCTTGACCGCCATACCCGTCAATCTTCTCAAACCCCGCTGGAACGTAGCGCTTGCCTGGATCGTTCTGGTTCTAACCTTGCTGATCACCGTAGCCGGACTGATCAACTACAGCCGCGGCCATGTGATCAATCGGATACGCCTGAATGCGCCTGCAACCGTTTCGTTGACCAGAACTGTCAAACTTGTTCAACTGTCCGATCTGCATATCGCCAGGAATTCGTCCATGAACCGGATTTCCCGGATCGTGGACGACACCCTGGCGCAAGCACCCGACCTGATTGTCATCACCGGTGACATTCTCGAGGAGGAAATGCCTCTGGAAGACGGTCTGGTTCACCAATTTTCACGATTGAAAGCCCCTCTCGGCGTATACGCGGTCAGCGGCAATCACGAACTGTACACGGGCCTCCGCTACGTCGAAAGTTTCCTGAAGGCCTGCAATATCGTTTTTCTGCGGAACGAACGGCTCGACATTGGATCGGAACTGACTCTGCTGGGTTTTGACGATCGGGAATTCCTTCGTCTGGATAAAAATCTGAGAAATCGGCAGCTGGAACTGCTACACAGTTTGGACAGGCAACGCTACAACATCTTGCTCTACCATCGACCGGAAGACTTTGCCGAACACGTCGGGCATGGTATTCACCTGCAACTGTCCGGGCACACCCATGCCGGGCAAACCATCCCTCTCAATTTGATCGTTTTCGCGGGTTTCCGTTACCCCAGCGGCCTGTATCGTCTCGAGGACAGTTCGATATACACCTCAAAAGGAACCGGCATTTGGGGACCGCCGTTACGTTTTCCGTTCCGTTCCGAATTGACCGTGTTCAGTATCGTTCCTGCCAAAAGTTGAAAACGACCGACAGCAGTTCACCGTTCATCCGCAAAGTTTCACATTTTGCCTTTTTCCTCTTTTCAGCACCGTCTTAGTGGTGTAAAATTCAAAGTTGCAGCTTCTTCAGCCAATCGGCTCGCGGTTTCAGCGAGTGACAAAACAAAGGAGTCATCAATGGTACAAAGCACTCTACTCGGACTACAGGATGAACTGAACGAGATCCAAGAGGCTGGGTTGTTCAAGTCGGAAAAGCTCATCCGTTCCCCTCAGGCCACCCAGATCACGGTTTCCCGCAATCCGGAAGAACCGGCGCGCAGCGTTCTCAACTTCTGCGCCAACAACTACCTGGGACTGGCCAACCATCCGGAAATCATCCAGGTTGCCAAAGACGCCCTGGACAAGTACGGGTTCGGCATGTCGTCGGTCCGTTTCATCTGCGGCACACAGGATTTGCACAAGGAACTTGAAAAAAAGATTTCCGATTTTCATGGCACAGCGGACACGATTCTGTACTCATCCTGTTTTGACGCCAACGGCGGCCTGTTTGAAACCATCACCTCCGCAGAGGACGCCATCGTCACCGATTCGCTCAACCATGCCAGCATCATCGATGGCATTCGCCTGTCCAAAGCCCACCGATTCATATACAAACACAACAATATGGACGAATTGCGTCAGATCCTGCAGAAAATCAAACAGGGATTCGGTCCCAAGGGCGAAACCTTGGAACAGCCCATCCGACGGACCCTCATCGCCTCCGACGGGGTGTTCTCCATGGACGGAGACGTTGCTCTGTTGCACGAGATCGTCAAGCTCGCCAAAGAGTTCGGTGCGTTGACGATGGTGGACGAATCCCATGCCACCGGTTTTTTCGGGCCAAACGGCCGCGGCGCCGCTGACCACTGTGGCGTGCTTGCCGATATCGATATCATCACCTCGACTCTGGGTAAGGCCATGGGCGGCGCTTCCGGCGGTTTTGTCACCGGAAGAAAAGAAATCATCGCCATGTTACGCCAGCGCTCGCGTCCATACCTGTTTTCCAATACACTGGCCCCATCCATTGCCGCAGCGGCCATCAAGGCTTTCGAACTGGCCGAAAATCTGCCTGAGCTACGGGAACAGCTTCGCGAAAACACCCAGTACTTCAGAAAATCCATGATTGAGAACGGCTTCCGTATCGTACCCGGCATTCACCCGATAGTCCCGATTCTGCTGGGGCACTTCAAGGATGACGCCAAGCTGGCCCAACAGATGGCCGCCGAACTGTACGAAGAGGGGATTTACGTGGTTGGCTTCTCATTTCCGGTTGTACCCAGAGGGGAGGCGCGTATCCGCGTGCAGATCTCGGCGGCTCACAGCCACGTACAGGTCAAGACCGCCATCGACGCCTTCGCCGCAGTCGGCCGGAAGCTGAAGATCATTGCCTAGTCAGTTCATCGTGTCTGGCGGGAAACATGTCTTTTCCCGCCAGCATCATGCCGGTCAAGGGCAATTCCGCCCGTATACGGCTTTCGATTCGCAGCGCCAGGTCTCTGATTTCCCATTGTGAATGGGCATCGGCACGTAGCCGAATGAAATGGTAGAGATCGCGGAGATTGAAGCGCATCATCACCCGACGGCGATGGGCATTGGTAAGAGCGTACTGAGCGGCCTGCATCAGAACGGTAGCGTGTTTGTGGTAGAATTTGTCGACCTCGGCGATCAATCGCTCCAGTTCGTCATCCAGACCGGCCTGCCGATGCTGATCGGGAATGGTGTGTCCCAGTTCGGGATCGTAGGGACCGGCGATCAGAGTCGCCATGCGGTGCCGTTTGAGCTGGGCATAACAGGAAGCGCTGACGATGGCTTCAAACGATATCGAAATGAATTCGAACTGACGAGGCGGAGCGTCAAAGAATTCCATGCTGCGGAAAAGATCGGCAAACCACTTCCTCTTCTGATCCAAGGAAAAACGTTCAACCTGTCTGCTGGCCTGGGCAAAAGGAACTTGCTGATCATAAGACAGAAGAAGGGCCAAAACAGTGTCGTCGCCATGGTCCGGAATTTCCCAAAAATTGAGTTGAAAAGGATCGTCGGAAGAGCTTGGGGAATCGTTCGCCACTTTGCGATCACCATGACTGAACTGGCTCTCGAATCGGGAAGGATCGGGGAAGAGAAGAAGCGAAGGCGTGATGGGTTCGGTCAGCCGGTAGAGTTCCTGACCGATCCGTTGCACTTCGTTGAGGGGACTGAGCCGGAGTCGGCGCAGCAGATGCTCAAGATTCCGGGCATTGATGGTCATGCCCACCTGCCCGGCAGCGGACAGCGGCAGAACATAGCGGGCATCCTCTTTGGCGCGACATTCCAGGTCGGTGCGAACCGTTTTCTTTTCCGGTATTCCGTGCTGAGCGCACAAGCGATCGAACAAAGCCGCTGCGGATCGATGGTAAAAGCCGTACAGGGTTTCAACCAGACTGGTAAAACTCTCTGTCAAGCCGGCATCCTGGATCTCCTGGGCCAAAATCCAGTCGTTTCGCAGAGTGACGTAACGCTGAGATTTTTCGGTATAGGAAACCAAACGGAACTGTTCGACGGCCTCCAGCGCCAGACGGGATATCGACATCAGGTCAAAATTGAAAACTGCGTGTTCGGCTACCGAATGGTGTCCCATTCCAAAGATGATCTTTTCATTCGATTTGCGTGCTTTATCGATATCGGTGCGTGATTCGCTGCGGAGCTGGTCGATGGATTTATTGCTGCGGCTGATCCGGGCGTAGGCGGCGCTGAACACTTCAGGTCCGATGACTTTCCCCTGCGGGTCGATCTGATCCAAAATTTCTTTTTCTACATTGAAACCGGCTAAACGGATATCCATAACTCCTCCCTGTCCCCCTGGCAATCAAAGAACGGGTCTGTCTCCCGGCGCATCGGATTTTGTACGCGATTGATAATCCTGGATGTGCTGAATGATGTTCAGCGCGGTTTCATCGACCGTGGTGTTGTTCCATATTTCTATCACCGGGATGTTTTCTTCCTGAATTGTCTTGATGAACCGTTTTTCCCGTTCCGGTTGATCCAGGCCGTTTACCTGACGCAGCTTGATTTCCGCCTGACGTTTCGTCCAGACATCATGAGAAACGCGGATAAAAAAATGCATGGAGTACGAGTGCACCCAGAATTTGAAAAGGCTTTGCATCAGTTGATGGTGCTCCGCCAGTTTTTTCTGTGTCTTTTCGTTTTGTCTTTCGTAAAAACTCAGCCAAGAAACCCATTGATCGAGTACGGATTGATCGCAAACGATGTAATCCACAAGCGAAAAGGCCAGTCGGTTTTCTTCGTTGATTTGAGTGGTGAGAAAAAAGAACTGGCTTTCGAAACTTGATTTTTGGGCGTCATCGAAGGGATTCTTCCAGCTGATTTCGTCGATCAGGCTTACCCTGTAACGCAGAGACAGAATTTTGCATACTTCTTGAGACAGCGATGATCTTCCACAACCGGGAGCGCCCGAAAAGGAAATTTTCAACATATTTATGATCATAGTCAAAAGCCAGGGGAGAGTCAAGAAAATACCGGTTTAAATCACATAATCGCCAGTACCAAAATATAAAAAATACGTTATTGTTATGAATAGCAGGTTTAAAAAACATGATGTTTCCATATTTACAGGAGGCGCAATGACTTCGTTGCTGATGCCAAAACTGGAAACCGGGGTATCCATCGCCTTGACTGGCAAGGGGAACGCCCTTTTGCAGGGAAAGATATTTCTCGAGGCATGCTCTCCCTTTCGCAATGGACCGGAAACCATCGATGATTTCCTCAACCGTCGGAAAGAGCCTTTTTTCCCGTTTCTGGATCAACAGAACGGATTGTTTTTCCAGATCAACCGTAAATGCATCGACTACCTGCTCGAGCCTTTGCCGACCCGGGAGCAGATGATCGGGCCGCCGGCTATTATCTTCCTTTCAAATGGGGAACTGCATAACGTTTCGATGATTGCGGATCTGCCCAGCGAGCATTCCAGACTTCAGGATTACCTGAATCTGGGAATCCAGTTCCTGGTCTTTTTACTGAACGATTTCTTTGTCTATTTCAACAAGGATTGTATCGCCAAGGTGACCGAACATGAATAACATCAAAAGAATTGTCGACGCCCTGATCACCTGGAAAGGGGAGCGGGTCGTGATCGGTACCAGCGAGCCGGTTTATATCTTCAAAGAAAACAAGAAAATTCCTTTGTTGAAAAAGGAATTGAGTGAACGGGAGTATTATCTGCTCATGCAGGAGCTGTCCGCCTTTTCCGGGGGTTCGCAGCGCCTGGTGGTTCAGGACAGGGAATTGCTGATTCAAGATGAGGGTATGCTTGTCCAGATCAGTTTGCTGCCCGATGGTCACGCTCAGGCAACGGTTGAAAAAACGATGCCGGCGGTTTCAGAAATGCCGGAGCCCCGGCCGGACCCGATTGCGGATCAAAAAGAAAAAAAGGAAGCCGAGGAGACGGATGCGGACAGGATCCGGGCTCTGGTTTCTCAATTCAATACCGACACCATCGAAGGCATTCTGTCTTTGATGGTCAAAATGAAGGCGTCCGATCTGCATCTCGGCAGCGATAACAACCCATATTTTCGGATTGACGGTGAGATGAGGGCGATTGAGGCTATCCTGCCAGTCTGTTCCGAAGAATTGTGGGAACGTCTGTTGGCGATCATGCCCAAACGGAATCAGGAAGAATTTCTGGCTTTAAAGGATACTGATTTTGCATATGAAATCGAAGGGTACGGGCGCTACCGCTCCAATGTTTTCCAGGATCAGCATGGCATCGGAGCCGTGTTCCGGCTGATTCCTTCCGAGATTTTAACGGTGGATAAGCTCCAGGTCCCGGAAGTAATTCTGGAACTCTGCAAAATGCCCAAAGGTTTACTCTTGGTGACCGGTCCGACCGGAAGCGGAAAATCGACGACGCTGGCATCCCTGATCGATCACATCAATCGGACGCAGCGCAAACACATCATCACCATTGAGGATCCGGTGGAATTTGTCCATCGCAACCAATTGTCCTTGATCAACCAAAGAGAGGTGCACACCCATACGGAATCCTTCAAGAAGGCTCTGCGGGCGGCCTTGCGCGAGGATCCCGACATCATTCTGGTCGGTGAGATGCGGGACCTGGAGACCATCGCCATCGCCATCGAAATGGCGGTTACAGGGCATCTGGTTCTGGGGACCCTGCACACATCAACGGCGGTGTCCACAGTCGATCGCATCATCGATCAGTTTCCACCCGATCGGCAGGCTCAGATCCGGACGATGTTGGCTGACGCATTGATCGGCGTAATTTCGCAGATGCTGCTGAAAAAGATCGTTGGCGGGAGAATCGCCGCTTACGAAGTGATGGTTGCCAACATCGCCGTTTCCAACCTGATCCGGGAAGGGAAAACCTATCAGATCAGCACAATCATGCAAACCGGGAAAAAGATGGGGCAACAGATGCTGAACGCTCATCTCAGTCAACTGGTCAACGAGGGGACAGTTACGGCTGAAGAGGCTTTGGACAAGGCCATCGACAAGGAGAACCTGAAGGCGCTGATCAAAGCTGTCACGGAACGGAATCCATCGAATTCAGTCATGAAATGTTGAGCCTTTCACGTTGGCCGACTGATTTGACAGCCAGGGCAAGCTGCATTACTATTCCTGCATGGAAATTTTACGAAAATTGAAAAAGAACCTCTTATTGGCATTCATTCTCAATTTCATCATGACAGTTTTTTACACGGTCTCTCTGTTCTTTTTCGCTGACATTGCCTGGACTGCCAACACTGTTCACTCCTGGATCGTGACGATCGGACAGCTCATGAGCCGTCTGGGCATTGGAAAGGGAAAGGTTCCCAGATCCAGAGACAACCCTTTCGGATTCTCCGGAAGGTTCTATTTTTTTTATCACGTTGTTTCAGTGATCTTCCTGTCCTGTGGGGCATTCTATTCGCTGATGTCGGGGATCATCGCGCTGAGGCGACCGGCGGCTGTCGCACAGGAGCTCAGCTGGCATTTCGGTTTGTTCGGCCTGGCTGTGTCCTTGACGGTTTTCGTCAGCTACATTTTTTTTCATTTCTGCGCCCGCCTGCGCGGACCGATGACATTGCTCGCTTTTGTCAGAAAGTCGAAGAACGTTGACCTGATCACGACCTTGCTGCAGGAAACAGGCCTGCTGATCACAATTTTCCTGGCTGTCTTCTCCGCCATCGTCAAGCATACCGGCTATTGGCTTCGCATGGACGGCGTCGCTGCCGTCATGATCGGTATGGTCATGCTGGGCAGTGCAGTGGTCTCTGGCTTGAAGATGCAGGATTTGTTGATCGGCGAGAGCGCCGACCTGTCCGTGATCAAACGCATGTATGCCTTACTCCAGAAAGAAGAATGGATAAAGGAAATAGTCGATTTGCATTCAGTGCAACTTGACGAGGATTCGATCCTGCTGGCCATTAAAGCCGTTTTCAACGATCAACTCAGTTCATCGGAACTCAACTCATTGATCAACGGCATCGAAAAGGATATTCAGCTTGAATGCGACCATGTCAAGCGTGTGTTTTTCTATCAGGCGCCTGTCACCCTGGGACTATGAGTCAGACAGCCGATCCGCAGCCTCTGGTTTCGATCGTTATGCTCAGTTACAATCGTCTGGCCGATGTTGTGAACGGATTGGAGCAGCTACACCTCATCGCCTATGAAAAGTTGGAATTCATCGTGGTCGACAACGCATCCAGCGATGGGACCTGCGAACAGGTACGCCGTCGCTTTCCCGATGTCAAACTGATCCGTCTGGATGAGAATCTGGGCGTAGCCGCCGCCAACCGCGGCTTTTTCTCTGCAGCCGGAGAATTCATCGTCATCATCGACGATGACTCTTACCCCTTGCCTGAAGCCATCGCCCGCATGGTCCAGTGCTTCCAGAGCGATGAGAAAATCGGTATCGTCGCTTTCAATGTCCGCAATGTGAGTCATTTTCAAGCCGCTGCACAGGAACATGAAAAAACTGAACAGTCGGTGCCGCCCTGTCAACTTGGTTTCAATGGAGCCGGGGCCGGGTTCCGTCGTTCGGTTCTGGAAAAAGTCGGCGGATACTCACCGGCCTTCTTTCTGTACTGGAACGAGTTGGATCTGGCCTTACGGGTCGTTCAGGCTGGTTTCACCATTCACTGGGACGAGCGGATCATCGCCCTGCATCAGTATTCTCCTCAGAATCGAGATTCCCTGCGGGCCCCGTTTTATTACACACGCAATCTCTTCTGGCTCTATTGGCAATACTGGCCGCTGCTTTGGCTCTGCAGAAAAAGCTTGTCTTTCTTTTTCTCCTGCGTATACCACAGCCTGGAGCAGAAGACACTGGTATATGTCCGGGCATATATCGCCGCGCTTGCCAAGCTCAAGCGTGTGCCCAGGAAGCCCATGCAGCGGGAGATCATCAAGTCTCTGCGCATGACGGAAAAGTTGGCTTTTATTTATTTCCGCTGAACTAGCGGGGGCTGATTTATTTAAGGTATAATACGATAATAAAATGTTCGGTTCTATTGGTTTTTCCGAGTTGGCTCTGATTTTTTTGCTGGTGATCCTTCTGTTCGGACCCGAAAAACTTCCCGAATTCGCCAAATTTTTCGGCAAGACGGTGCGCACCATTCGCGATACGGTCGACGATGCCAAGATGACGATCAAGCAGGAACTGGATCAAGCCGACCTGACAAAGGATATCGCACAAATGAAGTCGGATCTTGACCCGTTGCGAACAGACCTGGACCCATATCGGAGTGAGGAATCAAATGACCAGTCATCCCAATGAGATGACATTCTTCGAACATCTGGGTGAATTGAGACGCCGAATTTTTTGGTCATTGCTTTCCGTCATGGTCTGTTTCATGGGTGCTTGGCCCTTTGTCGATGAAATATATCGCTTCATTTCCTATCCGGTCCAGAAGTTTCTGCCCTCTGGACAGAAATTGGCGTTTACATCTTTGACTGAACCGTTCATGATGTATATCAAGCTGGCATTCATTACCGGATTTTTTGCATCGGCCCCTTTGATTTTCTGGCAGTTGTGGAAATTCATCGCCCCCGGCTTGTACCCCAAGGAGAAGCGGCTGGTCTTTCCCTTTGTGTTGTCGACGACCTTTTTCTTTTTTCTGGGCGGGGCTTTTGCATACTATGGAGTCTTTCCATGGGCCTGCCAATTTTTTTTGAATGTAGGTCAAGACTTTCAGGCTATTATAACCATAAACGAATATTTTTCTCTTGCTTTCCGTGTCATCATCGGTGTCGCCGTCGTTTTCGAGTTGCCGGTACTGATCTTTCTGTTGGCCAGACTGCGGATCGTAACCGCGAAATTCCTGATCAAGTACATCAAATATGCTATCGTTCTCATTTTCATCATAGCCGCCGTCATCACTCCGACACCGGATATGGTCACCCAGTCCCTATTTGCCGGCCCGATGCTGATATTGTATCTTCTCAGCATCGCCATCGCTAAATTTTCCTACCCGAAAGATTGAGCGACTCAAACCGTCGCCTTCCGATTGTTGACAATAAAGTCTGCTTGTGACAGAATTTTTTCAGGATCATGTTTGGAGGAGCGTAAAAGATGGAAAAAAAGAAAAAGGAAAACAAAGCTGAAGATTTTATGTCCACGCGGGTAGAGAATCAGGTTGAAGACGAAACGGTACGCATCGAACCGGAATTGAACAGCACCGGGACGCCGCCCAAAAGCGTGTATGTTTTGATCTCGATGCTGGTGCTGGCCATTGTTGTCATGGCCTATTTCCTGTTTTTTGGTGAAAACAAAAAAAGCGGCGACGACAATCTGAACCCGAAAGTCAAACAGATGCAGGAGATGGTCGGCAAGATCCGCACACTGGAACAGGAGATCAATTCCAAACAGAATGAGGTTTTCTCTCTGCTTGGCCAATACAAGGACAAAACCGGCCAGGACCTTCCTCATGCCAACATGCTGGATTTGACCGAAGATCAGAAAAAAGTTCTGGAGGAAAAGATTCGCACCGAATCGGATGTGTCCATCAAATCACTCTTGTCGGACATCCTGGACAAGAACCAGGAAATAGATGAACTCAAAACCAAGATCAGTGAGGTCGAGGCACTTCTGCCCAAGCCCACGATCGTGCAAGAAGGCGAAAACCATTATTCTATTGCCATGAACTTTTTGGTCGGTGAAAAACAACTGGACAAAGAGAAGGCCATGGAGTTGATCGAACGCAGCGCCTTGTTTGACACCCTGATGCCAGGATTCAAGGTGTGGAACTTCTATTCCGGAGAAGATTACGGCACTTTCGTAACCCAGGGAGACGCGCCCATTTCTCCCAACGAAGTCAACCGTCGCGCCAAGAAAAAACTGGTTGACGCCAAAGATCAGGCCATTGCCGAGAAGAATCAGCTGGCCGTTGAAATCGCCTCTCTGGAAGAGAAAAAAAATGAAATCATTCAACAGTTGGAGCTTCTGGCCCAGGAGAAGCAGAATCTGTTGACGCGAATGAACGAATTGTCCGTTGAGAACACCGATATGCAGGATCAGATCAATTCCCTTTTCTACTTGGCGGATACCCGCAAAGAGCTCAAGAACTCGAAGATTCTCAAAGGCGGCTTTCTGAAATCCACTAAACTGGATAATGTCGATCCGTCCATCTTCAAAGAGTCCATAGATTTGCGCTCGACTCAGCAGATTGTACTGTTCGCCAACTCCTACAATCTGTCTTCTATCAGCAAAATCGCTCTGTACCCGAATTTTTACAAGGAAAATGTCGATTACAAAGTGACATTCGAGGAAGAAAACCAGAAGGTGCTGATCGATATCCTCCAACCGGATAAGCTGAAAGCCGAACGGATCGTGATCGCAATCAACTGATTGCTTCGTTCTGGCGTTTCCAGAAGATAAGGCCTGGGTAAAACCAGGCCTTTTTTTTTGTGATATAATGCAAAATTATCTTTTTCATTACAGGAGTTTTCCATGTTAATTTTTATTTTTCATATTTTTTTCATCGCATTTTTTGCCTATTTCGGTTACACCTATCCACCGATCAATTCGTTACCACCCTTTACCAACGGCTTTCTCGGCGGAGGATTCGCAGCCGCCCTGTCTTTGTTGTCTGTCAAGATCAAGAAAAGTGAATTGAAAACCATCTGGGGAGCCAGTCTCGGACTTTTCGGCGGAATGCTGATGGGTTGGTTGCTGTTTTTTATGTTTTATAATGTGATTAAGATCTCTTTGAGCGGCTTTATTTTTTATAAGACACTATTTTTGCTTGGTGTACCCATATCGGGACTCTTTATTGGCATTCACAAGCCCAACATGTTTTCACCGTTGAACATCAAAGAATTTTTCCGTGGCAGCAGTGCCTTCACCGATTCGTTTCTGCTGGATACCAGCGCGATCATCGATGGACGAATCGTACCGATCATTCAATCCGGCTTCATTGAAGGAGAAATCATCATCACGCAATTTGTGTTGGCCGAATTGCAGAATATTGCCGATTCTTCGGACAGCAATAAAAAAATTCGTGGCAAAAGAGGACTCGATATCATCGAAAAGATGAGATCGGACAACCAGATCAACCTGACCATCCTCAACAAGACCGTGAGCGGCATCAAGGAAGTGGATCAGAAATTGATCATGCTGGCGAAAGAGCAGAAGTTCAAGTTGATCACCAATGACGTTAATTTAGCCAAAATAGCCAAGTTGCAAGATGTAAAGGTCTTGAATGTCAATGAACTGGCCTACGCCATCAAGCCGATCGTCTACCCTGGAGAAATGTTGAAAGTGACGATCAGCAAGGAAGGAAAGGAGAAAAAACAGGGGATTGCCTACCTTGAGGATGGTACCATGGTGGTTATCGACGACGCCAAAACCGATATCGGTAAAAAAATGCAGGTCGAGGTCACTTCGGTGCTTCAGACCACTTCCGGAAAAATGATCTTTGGAAAAAAAGGATGAATATCGGATATCGAAGCGGTTTCGGCTATGATATTCATGGCTTGCTGATGAATCCGCAGAGGCAGTTGACCGTTGGCGGCGTTACGGTTCAGGAAGGAGTCTGCGCTCAGGCGCATTCGGACGGCGATGTACTGATTCACTCCCTTATAGATGCGATACTGGGGGCTTTGGGGCTGGGGGATATCGGAGAACATTTCCCGGACACTGATTCTCAATACAGAAATATTTCCAGTCTGATTCTTCTGGAACAGGTCGTAAATCTGGCACAAAAACACCGTGCCTCAATCATCAATGTCGATTCGACGGTGATTCTGCAGGAGATAAAACTGAGCTCCCATAAAGAAAAAATCAGGAGCAAGCTTGCAGAAGTGCTGCAGATTCCCACCGAGCGTATCAATGTCAAGGCCAAAACCAAGGAAAACATGGATGCCACAGGACGAGGCGAAGCCATAGAGGCTTACAGTGCCGTGTTGATATATGTCGATAAAACGGAATAATATGAAAAACGCCAAACCAATCATAACCATTGTCGGGGTTCCCAATACCGGAAAATCCACCTTGTTCAACCGGCTGACCGAGACCAGGAAAGCGCTGATCCATGCCGACCCCGGCATGACCCGGGATGTTCACAACGGCGCACTGTTTATCGATTCCCAGGAGTACTTGTTGCAGGATACTGGCGGCGTTTTTACTGATCAGGACACGATCAGCCTGGCGATCAGGAAACGCGTTCTCGATGTGTCCCAGAAGAGTGATTTGATCTTGTTTCTGTTTGATGGTCGTCGAGAATTGCTGGGATATGAAGAGGATTTGTACCTGGAAATTAAAAAAATGGGTAAAACGATTTTATGTGTTGTCAATAAAGCCGATAATCCCAATCGTTTTTACCTGCCGAACAGCTATTACAAGCTGAGCGACATGTTTCTGCCCATATCGGCTGAGCACGGTCACAATATCGATGTTTTATTGGAAAAAATATCCGAGACATTGAAAGGTGCTGCGCCGGAAACCGACACGGACCGGCCGCTGCGGATCGGCTTCATCGGCAAACCCAATGTTGGCAAGTCGTCACTCGTCAATGCCATTTTCAACGAAGATGTGGCCATTGTCAGTGAAATTCCTGGCACGACCCGTGATTCCGTCGATTTGCAATTCAAATGGCATGGGAAGCAGTTCGTCATTGTCGATAATGCCGGTATCCGGAAGATGCAGAAAGTAAAAGAATCCACGGAAAGTGCAGCCGTATTACGTGCGATTCGCCTGATCAGCGAAGTGGATGTCATCATTTTTGTGGTCGATATTTCCAAAAAGCTGGATCAGACCGACCTCTACATTGCCAAAAAAATTGAAGAAAGCCACAAACCGGTTCTCATCGCTGCCAACAAGTGGGACTTGGTTGTCAACAAAGAAGAGCTGAACTTTTATCAGGATCGTCTGTACCGTCAACTGTATCATTATTATTTCGCTCCTGCCATTTACACATCCGCAATCGAAAACCGGCAAGTACAAAAAATCCTCTCGGAATCTTTGGCTATTTTTGAAAGACTGAATGCCAGTTACAAGGCCCAGGAAGTCACCCGGTTCATCAAAGAAATCGTTGCCAACGAGCAATACAAAACCATGAACGGCATGCCTTTCTCGGTTAAATATGCGGCCGTGGAAACCACTCAGCCCTTTTTCTTTGTATTTTCCTGTTCCCGATCCGAGCATTTGCGACCGGCTGTCGAGATCCATTTGAAAAAGAAATTGATTGAAACATTTAAATTACGTGGCATACCGGTTTTCATAAAAATCATCCGTACGGCCAGAAAGGGGAGTTGATCGTTTTCTTGCTGATTCATGATGTCGACGCGTCGACATTACGCAGTCCGGTGTTTGTAAAGTCTTGACTTTCTCGGGGCTTTTACGTACCATTCGGGTATCGGAATCTGATCGTTTCACTGATACAAAAGTAGGAGAAAATCGTGATCATTACCATTGCTAACCAAAAAGGCGGAGTAGGGAAGACGACCACGTCCATCAATTTATCGGCAGCTTTTGCACTTATGGGCTATCGGACCTTGCTGATCGACATGGATCCGCAAGCCAATTCCACGGTTTCTTTCATTGACAACACGGATGTTCAGTTGTCGGTTTTTGATTTTTTGGAAAATCATGATATTGCCTTCGAAGACGTTGTAATGAAAACGAAAGTCGATAATCTTTTTCTGTTACCAGCCGCAATTTCTCTGGCCAAACTGGAGTCGAAACTGATCGGGGAGATCGACAGCCATTTTCGACTGAAGGACAGATTGGAAAGCTTCAAGCACCATTACGATTTCATTATCATCGACACGCCTCCGACATTGGGTCTGATCACGCTCAATTCATTCGTTGCGGCGACTCATTTGCTGGTTCCGATTCAATCCTCTTATTTTGCACTGGAAGGCGCAGCGGATCTTCTCGAAACCTTTGAAAAAATTAAATTGCGCAGCAATCCCGAACTTGATATTATCGGGGTTCTGATCACGCTCTACGATAAACGAACCGTAATTGCCAAAGACAGCGTTTCACATATCGAAAATATTTTTGGCAAAAGAGTATTTGACACGAAAATTTCCAGGAACGTTCGTTTGGAAGAAAGTCCGGCCTATAAGGAATCGATATTCACCTTTGCGCCGACTTCCAAAGGAGCCGAAGAATACAAGGCTCTGGCTGAGGAAATATTGAAAAATGCCTAAGACGAAGAAAGTTGGTTTGCCTGATTTTGTAAAAAACAGACCGGAACATCATCTGGTTGACGAGATAACCCGTCGTACCAAAACCACAATAATTAGAAATATTCCGATAGAAAAGCTGGTAACCAACAACATACAACCACGAAAAGATTTTGGCGATCTGGAAGAATTGAAGGAATCAATAGTCGAAAAAGGTATCCTGGAACCCATTCTGGTTCGCCCAAAAGACGGTTTTTTCGAAATTATTGCCGGTGAAAGACGCTTTCGTGCGGCTCAGATGGCTGGAAACACCCAGGTGCCCTGTATCGAATTCGATATCCCTGATAATGAAGCCTTGGAAATTTCCATCATTGAAAACATTCAGAGAAAAAATTTAGATATTTTCGAACATGCTTTTTCGTTGAAATCTTTGTCGGATATTTACGGCTACACACATCAGGAAATTGCCAAGAAATTGGGTAAATCCCGAGTGACCGTGACCGAACTGATCCGCATCACGGATTTGCCTCCGGAAGTATTGATCCGCTGCCAGGACCTTAAAATTGAATCAAAAACATTTTTGACGGAATTGGTAAAACTGGACGACAGCGTGAAAATGATTGCGGTTTTAGACGAATATCAGAAAAATCCGCTATCCCGTGACCAGGTAAAGGATTTTAGAAATGAAAACGAAGAACAGCCTGTATCAGAAACAGAACAGGGTGACCAGGTAGAAAAAACACCCGGTTTACCGAGAAGATTAAAGTTCCATTTTACCAGTGAAGATAAAGCGCTGAAACTTGATTTTAACATCAAAGCCAACGGCATGAATCGAGAAAAACTGGTTTTTATCCTGGAAAATCTGATCAACGACATCAAAGAAGGCAAGATCGGCGATTTGCCGTTTTGATCAAAAAAAATTTGATTTGAATTTTATTTAAGTTTACGATTCTAGTTTACATAATATACCTTATCCGACATATAAAATCTGTTCCTTAAAACCCGCATCAAACCTGACAATTTTGATTTGTGGAAAAATATGTTGAAAAAGCCCGCTATTTTTCCACAGTAATGCACATCGGCCTGGCTTTGCATTTTTATCTTTATGTCGGTAAAATAAATCCTACAGGAGTCGTTCCCTCGATGAGCAATCTGAACAATAGCAAGCCGTTGATCGTCTGTGGCCGGGAAACCTTCACGGATCATTTCATTACGGTGAACAATCCATTTGATGGCAAGGTTAATTACACGGTGTGCACTGCCGGAGACCATGAAATCGTCATGGCTCTGAACGGTGCCCGTCAATCTTGCCTGCCTATGAAAAAGATGCCTCTTTTCCAGCGTGCCGGCATTCTCCGTTCTGCGGCCGATTATCTGGAAAAAAACCGCAGCGTCGTGATCGCTTCGATCGTCGAGGATGCCGGCAAGCCGCTTCGGTATGCAATCGCCGAGTTTGATCGTTGTATTGAAAATCTGGTGAATTGCTCGGAAACCGCCAAACAGATTCATGGCGAAATGCTGCCCATGGACGCCTCGCCAGTTGGCGTAAATCGAAAAGGCTACTGGATACGAGAACCGGTTGGTATCGTACTGGCGATTTCTCCATTCAATTTTCCACTGAATCTGGCCGCCCACAAGGTGGCTCCAGCCATCGCCGCCGGTTGTCCGGTGATCTTGAAACCAGCTTCCAAGACGCCAGCCGCCGCCCTGTGGTTGACCAAGGCCTTGCTTGCCGGCGGCTTACCCGAAACCGCGATTTCCTGCCTGTGCGGATCCGGTACCGATGTGGCCGCTCCTTTGGTGCAAAGCCCGGATATCGCCATGGTCACCTTTACCGGTTCCTATGAGACAGGTGTCAGAATCGCCTCCTGCGCAGGAATCAAAAAACTGACATTTGAACTCGGTTCCAACAGCGCGGCCATCGTCGACAACGAATTGATCGATTTCGATTATACGGTTCGGAGACTTTGCTTTGGTGCCTTCTATTATCAAGGACAGGTTTGTATTTCAGTACAGCGGATATATGTGCATAAAGACATTTTTTCCCGCTTCATCGACGCATTTGTCGCAAATACGGAAAAATTGATATGTGGTGATCCGGCTCTGGAAACGACCGACATCGGTCCGATGATCAGCGCTGCCGAGGCCCAGCGTATCCAGTCCTGGATAGAAATGTCACTCGAAAACGGCGCCAGAATGTTGTACGGCGGCCGACGCAATGGCTCGTTCATTTCCCCAACAGTCCTGACCGACGTCAACCCTGCCGATCCGCTGGCGGCACAGGAGGCTTTCGGACCGGTGGTGATCATCGAATCCGTGGACAACATGTCGGAAGCCTTGAATCGCGTCAATTCCAGTCGTTTCGGTTTACAGGCCGGTATTTTCACCCGTAGAATCGATGTGGCCGAAAGAGCGATTTCGGATTTGCAGGTCGGCGGAATCATCGTCAACGACATTCCCTCCTACCGCTTGGATCAGATGCCCTACGGTGGTGTCAAGGACAGCGGGATCGGCCGAGAAGGAGCCCGTTACGCCATCGAGGAAATGACGAATCTCAAGATGGTGGTCATCAACAATGACTTTCCCAACCCATGAAGAAATAAAGGAGTCAACATGCAAGAACTGTTAGCGGACGGTGAATTGGTCAATTTGATTCGCTCGGTGTTTTCCATCAAAGAGACGGATAAACGTTTGGGTATTCTGGTCGATATTCCGAAAAGTGCGGATTCCGACAATCGTGATTGGCGCATGCGCCGGCAATTGGCCTGGCAATGGGCTGCCGCCCTGCAGCGGAACAAAACCCGCTTGGCGCTGGATGAGGTGAGCCTGCTTGCGTACGCGGATGTCGGATCCAACAACGCCGATCTTCCGGATACGGTCAGCCAGGCTCCGCTGGATCGGGCGATCGATCTTGCCGATGAATTGCAACCACTCCCGCAAATTCCTTTTTCCCAGATTTACGCCAATTACCAGCTGTTCCTGGCACCGACCGAGTATTCGACCACTGCCCCGTTGAAGAACGCCGCCAAACGATTTCCGATTCGGGCGGCAACAATGCCTGGTTTTTCGGCGGCGATGATACCCGCGCTGCGTATTGACTATCAGGAAGTCAGCAGACGCTGTCAGCTTC
>CAYXHZ010000004.1:8015-24687 GCA_964465065.1 uncultured Clostridia bacterium | reverse complement strand
ATGATACCCGCGCTGCGTATTGACTATCAGGAAGTCAGCAGACGCTGTCAGCTTCTCAAGGAGCTGGTCGATCCGGCGCATGGCGCCTGGGTCAATTTTACAGTTGACGGGCAATTCAATTATCGAATGTTTTTCGATCTGCGCTACCGAACCGCTCACCTCAGTTCCGGCCGTTTCCCCGAACCCGGTGTGGCCGGTAATCTGCCCAGCGGCGAAACCTACATCGTTCCGTATGAAGGTGAATGTGGCCTGAAAAGCCAGACTGCCGGAATCCTGCCGGTTCAGATCGGAGAATCTGTCCTCTTTTACACCATTCAGGAGAATCGGGCCGTCTCCGTTGACGGTCAGGATGGACAGGCTTTACGAGACGAAAGGGATCATCTGGCCCGTGTCCCCGCTTACGGCAATATGGCTGAATTGGGCTTCGGCGTTTTGGGTGATTTCGGTCTCTCCCCCATCAATGAGATTTTGTTAGACGAGAAACTCGGATTTCACGTGGCTTTTGGACGCAGCGACCACTTCGGTGGTCAGGTTGCCCCCGGAAAATTCCCATCACCTGCCGATGTCATCCACCTGGATCGAATCTATATTCCCTCGACTCAGCCGCGAATCGTTGTCAAAAGCCTGGACCTTCATTACGCCGACAATAGTTTGCATTCTATAATTCAGGATGGTGATTATTTACCGTTTTGAAAGGTTGAACAACGCAAATAGAGTTGTCTAGCAATACTATTAGTGTGTTTTTGATTTTGACGGTACAATAATCCCCCGTACACCCATTTCCGCGGGTGTACGGGGGCAAAAATCGTTCTTACTTGGCCGGATCGGCCTGGGGAATCACAAACAGATCGGCTTCGTTTTTCTTGATCCCGTCCGCCGACCATTTTGACAAATAAAACAGGTACGGAGATTGCGAGGAGCGAGCCAGGATTTCGGTAGCTTCATCACTGGCCGGCTTGAAAAGAGTCAAGGTATGTGCAGCAGCTGCCTGGACGGTGAGTTCGAACATCACCTCCCCGACTGTCGTATCCTCGGCGGCGAAACGGTCGCAACGCAAGTCCTGCAATTTAGCGAGTAAATCGTCCAGGGCTTCTTTTTTGACAGCTTCTTTCCGCTCTGGAACCGCATTCCAGTTGACGATTTCCGCAGGTGCGGGCGCAGGCTGGCCAGCCGGTGCCGCAGCTGTTGCAGGCTGCGCTGTGCTGACGGTTTTACTGAATTCGAAGTTTTGACCTGCATTGCTGAGTTTGATCTTGGTGACTTCGTTACTGTCGACCTTGAAAACCATCTTGTCGCGGAAATCATCGCTTTTCAAGTCCAGATCGCTGCGCAACGAGCCTGATGCCTGGTAGACCTCGCTCTGGTTCTGCAGGCGAACAAAGGTATGACGATAGGTCCCGGCAACCTTACCGAAATCGATCTGGCGAATCATCTCGCTTCCTTTGAACAGAGATACCCGGATTCTTTTATCAGCGTTCAGGTCATACATGGCATCGTTTCCGGATCTGGATATCAGTTCGGCCAGCTTCAGGTTGGCGACCGCATCGATGGCTTTCTGCACTTTTTCCTTGTCGGTCTGATACTGATTCGGGGCGATGATCCAGGCTCCATCACGGTTGACAAGTTCGATGGTTTCATCGCTTTTTTCAATTAAAATTTTACTGAGACCTTTCTGGTCGAGCGTGACGAGTACCGGCACCCGGTATTGGGTATGATCGTTGCGCTGCACCAGCAGGTATATCAGTGCGGCCAGACTGACTACCAGTACGACAATGACTTCCCTGGTTAATTTTCTGCGTGCCACGGCAACCTCCTATTTTTGACTGAATTCGGTCTGAATCCAGCTCTTGCGACGCTGACGTCGGAAATACACCAACAGGCCCATTACGATTGCCAGAAGCGGCAAACCGACGATATTGATCGCTTTTACGAAGAATTTACCTTTGGGACCGACTTCATGCAAAGGATTGAAACGCTGATTCTTGCTGCGCATGATGGCCATGCCTTCCCGCCCGTTCAGTTTGTCGATCATGTTGACGATGAAATCACGGTTGGCCAGATCCGGACTGGCCAGGACCATGTCCTGTACCATACTGGCCGATGGCATGATGAAGACCTTGGCCGGTTTTCCCTGCTTGATCCGTCCCTGCTCGCTGCTCACATTCGAAGGCACAGGCGCTGGCGCCAGCGGCGCTTCCTCTTTTTTGGCATCTTTCCGCTCGTCCGGCGTCTTTTCTTCTTTCTTTGGCTTTTCCGGGATGGCTTTATCGGCGAAATAGCTGGGGAAAGAGCCTTCCAGCAAGCAGGCCAGATCGAACTGGGAAAACTTGTCGTTTTCCGTCGGTGCCTGGATAAACATAGGCATCAGGTTGATGCGTCCGCTCATTTCCCAGGCTCGCGGAGAACTCCGTATCAATTTGGTCAATTTCAGGTTCAGTTTCTCCAGTCTCTCCTGATTGAACTCCAGTGGGGACATCTTGAAACCGATCATCATCTTGAGCGTCTGCAAAACCTCGACACTCTGATTGATCTGCTCGTTTTTGATCATCGGTGCGAAATAGACCTTCATAGCCGCCCGGTTCATGTCGCCCGGTTCCTCATAACACTCTTCATCCAGGATATAGGACCGTTTAACGGCAAGACCATAGTGGTTGAGCAGTTTGTCCAGTCCGGTGTTGATGGGCAGATAATTGGGTTGGTTGTAACCGCCGCCGTAGGGATTGTTCTGCTGCTGCACTTCCTGGAAGGTGTCGACGAACAGAGCCAAGGAACCCCCATTCATCAGAAACTGGTCGATCTGGTACAATTCCCAGTCGCTGAACTCTTCGGTCGGACCGGCGATGATCAAGGTGTTGACGCCAGTGGGAATCTCGGCGTTCTTGAGATCGACGTTCTTGATTTCGTAATTCTCACCGATCAGCTCGCCGAAGGTTTTCAGGCTGGGAATATTCTGCTGCATCATTTGCAATTGCGGCGGCAGCGATGAACCGAGCAGTGCCGTACCATGGGAACTGAGGTAGGCGATATCCTGATTGACGCTGATGATCCGATCGATGTTGGAAGTGATGAATTCATCGATCGCCTTCTCTTCCACCAGGCTGAACTGTTCGACCAGGCCCTGATTGGTCAGCGCCATGCTCTTTTGCAACAGGGGAATTTCCAGCTTCTTGTCCTGGTATGAGAGGCCAAGGGCGATCGTACCCTGACCTGCAGCGATTTTGTTACCGCTCGGGTCGAACATCTCGTTCCAACGCAGCATGTAACCGGCGAAGCGTTCGGCGGCCGTCGTATCCAGACCCGGATCGACGATGGACAGCTGCAGACGTCCATAACTTTTGGCGTTGACGCGGTCAACCACGTTCTTCATCAAGGCCGGAAGCGTATCCAGATTCTTGAGCTGTATCAGCGGAGCGATCTGATTGAGAGAACCGGAATTTGCCAAGGTGACCATGATCTTGCCGTCCAGGTTGAGCAAGGCGGATATTTTGTTGCTCATCTTTTGCATGGTCGAAGTGATCTTGTATTCCAGTCCTTCGGTGGAATTGATGGCCGGCAACTTTTCCATGACATCGCCGTGCACCATCACCATGCCCATGTACGCCCGCATGGCTTTGACCTGATCCTTTTCGATGACATTGACCTGGACCGGATAAATACCGTAATCTTCGGCCTGTTTGCGGTTCTCGTCGACCTGGTCGGTGACATCCGTTTCCGAGGCGGTCACATTGTGAAAGCTGTAATTGAAGTTCAATCTGTCCTTGACATGCTGGGCGTATTCCGCCAGCAGGTCTCGCAGGTAACGCTCGATGTTGTTGTAGGGCGCCGGCAGATTGCTGGAGAAAAAGACATGGATGGTCAAAGGTTCGTTGAGAGATTCCACCGCCTGAATACTGGCCGTGGACAGCGAGTACAGGCTGTTTTTCGTCAGATCCGCGCGGACAAACAGTTTGATGCCTGCCAGGTTGATCAGCACGATCATCAGCAGGTATAGAAAAAACTTCATGTACTTGAACGAGAGCTGTTCGTTTTTCTTGTTCAGCATGATGGGCTCCTATTTCTTTTCTTCCATGACCAGGTTGGCACCGTACAGGGCTACAAAACAGACGGTCAGGAAATAGAGGATGTCACGGGTGTCGATTATCCCCTTGGCGATGGTGTCGAAATGACTCTGGGCGCTGAAATACTGGAAAAAGCCGACCAGTTCCAAAGGCAGAAAATACAACAGGAAATTGATGAGCTGAGTCAGCAGGAAACAGATGGTCATGCCGATGATGAAAGCCACCACCTGATTGCGGGTCAAAGTGGAAGCGAACAGACCGATGGCCGCGAAGGCCGCCGCCAGCAGGATGGCACCGCAATAGCCACCGATAACCGGTCCCCAGTCCAGGTCCCCGATAAACGAAGTCGAAACCGCGTAAATCAATGTCGGGCTTAGCATAACGCTGATAAATGCCACCGCGGCCAGAAATTTTCCCATGATGATATCACGGAAGCTGACCGGCAGAGTCAACAGCAGTTCGTAGGAACCCTGATTGATCTCCTCCGAAAACAGTCTCATCGTGATGGCCGGTATGATGAATGCGAAGGTTATCGGCAGGAGTGAGAAAAACCGGTTCAAGCTGGCCTGTTGCTCGAGAAAAAAGGTCGAGAAAAACAGCCAGCCGATGATGGCCAGGAACACGGAAATGACAATGTAGGCGATCGGCGAATAGAAATAGGCCTTGAACTCTTTCAGAAATATCTGTTTGCTCTTGTTCATGCGTTCCCCCGTCGGGTCAGTTGATGAAAAATCTTTTCCAGGCTTTCTTCATTGTTCTGTTCCTTGAGCTCGCTGATGGTGGCATCGGCCACCTTCTTGCCGTTGCTGATGATGACTAGGCGGTCACAGGTCGCTTCGGCTTCACTGAGAATGTGGGTGGAAAAAATGATGGTCTTCTCTTTGCCGATGCGTTTGATGATTTCGCGCGTCTCCAGGATCTGGTTGGGATCCAGACCGGAGGTTGGTTCGTCCAGGACCAATATTTCCGGATCTCCCATCAGGGCGTGAGCGATTCCGACCCGCTGACGGTAACCCTTGGACAATTCGTTGATGGTTTTGTGCATGACCTCATTGAGGCTGCACAATTCAGATAGGTGCTTGATCTGCTTGATCTGCTGATCTTTCGCCACTCCACGCACATCGGCAATAAAACTGAGGTAGTCAAAAACGAGCATATCCTTGTAAATGGGAGCCGACTCCGGCAGGTAGCCGATCATCTGTTTGATTTGATCCAGATCGTCCTTGACATTCAAGTCCCCGACCCAGATGTTCCCGGACGACGGGCTCAGATATCCGGTCAGGATGCGATAAGTAGTGGTTTTCCCCGCACCGTTCGGGCCCAGCAAGCCAAGAATTTCACCTTTCTTGACTTCGAAGCTGACGCCGTCCAGCGCGCAGAAATCCCCATAGAATTTCACCAGGTTTTCAACACGGATCATGGGCATCTCCTTTTATACAAATCTTTTGTATCCTCAATAGACCATCATATGGGTTATACGGATTCTACACAGGAAAAAATTCTAACATATGCTCAACTGAAGTCAAGATCATAGAAAATGCACAGTCTGTCTTTCATCACAGTCCAGATCAGGCAAGACAGTTGACCGGGATGATGGACGAGGATACGGTCACTGGTCTCGGCTTTCTCGCCAAAGAAGACGACCGGAACTCATGTCGATAAGTGCCTGTTTGGCGTACTGCATCTCTTTGTCCGGCAGCGAACAGGTCATAACGATTCCTCTGTCGCTGAACTCCTGACCGATCGGAATGGCCCGGTACCGGTTGAGCCACTGCATGACCAGCCCGGTATCGTTGAACGAAAAGCTGATGCTGCCGGTATGACAGGGTTCCACTTCCGTGGTCTTGGCTGCATCCATAGCCATGCGGGCTGCACCGGCAAAAGCCCTGGACAGTCCGCCTGTACCCAATTTAGTACCTCCGAAATAGCGGACGACCATGACCAGGACATTCCAGATATCCTTCCCCATTATCTCCTGCAGAATCGGTGCACCAGCGGTTCCTGACGGTTCACCGTCATCGCTGCAGCGTCTGATCTCGTTTTTTTTGTCGCGGAGACGGTAGGCATAACATAGATGTGTGGCGTCATGAAATTTCTTGCGGTAACGCTGCAGGGTATTGTCCACATCCGTTGCATTGCCGACCACAGCGGCGAAGGCGATGAAACGGGAGGCTTTTTCACGCAGTTCAAACGGACCGCAATCTTCGACCAAGACTCGATAAACCGAGTCGGTGACAACTTGATCCGGCTTATACTCTTTTTCCATTTAGTTTATAAACAAACACCATCACTTCGGCAACCGCCCTGTACAACTCCGTCGGAATTTCCGTATCGAGTTCAAGCCCCGCCAGAACCTCGATCAGGTCGTCGTCCTGGTACACCGGGACTCCGTAATCCTTGGCCTTTTCCACGATTCGGCGGGCCAACTCGCCCTGACCTTTGGCCAGGAGACGCGGGGCGTTCTCTTTCTGTTTATTATACCGCAAGGCCACGGCCTTGGTTTGCTCTTTTTTATGGACCGTCATTGGCTCAGCCCCACATCCTCATTACACCTTGATGTCGACACTCAGCGACTTGTCATCTATCTCTTCCAGCCATTCCTCGTCCTCAAAATGGTCGATTTTGGTTTTGGATACCAGTACCTCCAGATGCACCGATTCAATGTAGTGACGCAGGTATTCGATCAGCCCGGTTGAATTCTGCAAGATTTCGTTCTGGGCGGCTCGGTCCAGCACGAACATAGTCAGGCGCAACAGTTTGGGCAGGTAATAGAAATCGGTGCGGATCTCCCCGAGTCTGGACAGGTTGAGCAACAGGGATATGCGCCAGGCGCTGTCCTGTTTCTTGGTTTTCCCTTTTTTCAGGTACAGTTTCAATTTACCGCTTATTTTTGCCTGTTCGAACGGCAAATTGAAAGCAAAAATCACCTGGTTGTCCTGCTTATGCTGAATTTCTTCAAAAATCTGCCGTTGCTGTCCGACCATACTGTCCAGTAAAACTTCCAACTCCGATTGCTGCGGTGCCATACTGACGCTTCGATTCAATTCCGGTTTTTCGGCAGGATCGCTGTCCCGCAGCTTATGGACCAGTTCAGCGAGCTGTTGCTTGATATCATCCTGACCGATTGACTGCAGCTGGCTTACCAATGCCTGCCAATCGATCGTTTCCGTTGCATCCATTTGCGTTCCGGAATGGGCCAAAACCAGGGAAACGATCTTGTTTTCCCAGAACAAGCCACTGCCCAGGGTCAATTGCCCCAGTTTCGCCGCTACGGCCTGAGCGTTTCCATTCAAATCCAGTCCCTTGACCATTGTTTTCAGGTTGGCCAGGGCGCTGAGGATGCTTTGATTGTCTGATACCGGCGGCAGTTCGGATACCGTCGCACGAGACGGTTGCGGGTTATTGACGACAGCCGTTTCGTTGCTGGGAGCTGACGGCATGGTGTTCGAGGGTTCGGAAGGCAGTGAGTCTGCGATGCGCTTGATAACCTCGACGATCCTGGGAAGATCGAAGACCTGGCTCCTGGACAGCAATTCCGGACGTACCCGGGTTTCCGCCTGCAGATTCTTTTCCGGGTTCTGGATCTGGAAGCGGATCTGCTCCCCGGTCTCCAGCACCATCACCCGAAGCCTTTCGCCTTCGGCCAGGGGCATCTGCACCAGCGCTCTGGCACGGAAACGGCCAAAATCAACCAGCGCTTCCCCTTGAGCAAAAAGTTTGATCACCCGGCCGTCCAGAACTTCTCCAGCCTGCAGACTCTGCTTTTCCAGCATAAACCGTTCCAGTTCGCTGCCGTCCAGAAATTCGAGCAGAGAAACCGGATAAATGCTGACCACTACTTGCCCTTGGGGGTCAGGTAAATATCCACCTGATGGCCTTCCAATTCGCTTCTGACCCAGAGAGATTGGTCCAGATGGTCCAATTTGGTGTTTTTCCCGCCCAAACGGTCCAGAAACTGTAAAAAATTGAGGATGACCGGTTCCACCTGCTGTTCGATGATGGGCCCGAACGATCTGTCGCTCACCTTGGCGGCCGCTTCTTCATTTGCGAAGGTAAGATTGAGGTTGGCGTTGATGTGATCGCAGCTGTCCAGATAAAATTTACATAGATAATCTGGATAGGTACGATCAAAAAAGAGTTGCAGGTAACTGAGATCCTGTACATCGCTGACCGCGACCGAAATCACCTTTTCATCCTCACTGACATTGAAAACCGACATACAAAAAAAATAATAAAATCGACCGGGAATGACATCGCTGAGGCAGACCGGTTTGCCGGGGTCGATCGAAATGGGCGCTACACCAGCCTGGATAGACAGAACTTTTTTCAGATCGGCTTCCGAAATATGTCCCGAATCGACCAGAATCTCCCCGATGCGTTTGCCGCTGCGGTTCTTTTCCAGCAAGGCCTGATTCAGCTTGCTTTGATCGATCAGGTTGCGCTTCAAGAGCAACAGCCCCAGCTGCATCTTCCAGATGGTTTGATGCGAGCGCTTCTTTTTACGTTCGATTATCTGGTCGGCTGTGTCCAAAACAAAGCAGCGGTGGGAGCAGTACCAGTCCCCATTGTCCGTATTGTATCCCTTGATCTGGCCTTTCTTGGTCGTTTCAGCTTGCTGACAGAGAGTATAACGACAGACTCGGCTCATTTTCTACAATTTTTCAACCATCGGGTCATTGAGGTATTGCCGCAGACGAACCGCGACCTCCACCTCACCTTGCGGCAGGTTCATTCGCCGGGAAATCTCCTCCACAGCAAAGCCCTGGTTGATCAGGATCAAAATTTCTTCGATGGTGGTCTTGGAAATCTGACTGTTCTTGAGGTCGCGTTGGATATGATCCAGGCGGGACAGCGAATCGTCGGCTTGATGGATCAGATTTTTCAGGGCCGATTGCCGCCAGTCGATCTCATCGGTCCAGTTACGGGTCAAATGTTCACCCTGCTCCAGGAATTTGGGAAAAAGGGAACTGATGGATGTCAATTGTCCGAGCTTCCTGTCGATCGCGGCAATCGCGCGCTTCAGACGATTCTGGCGGATCAGCAGTACGATCATGGCGACGACGACGGCAAGAATCAGAGAAAGCATCACCCAGAATGGATTCATCGCTTCACCTGCTTTGCCGCCTTGACAGCAGCGACTGTACGGTTTCCTTCACTTTTTCCGCTTCATCCATGATCTCGAAAGTCATTCGTTCGACATCGACTTTCTGACGGTCGCCTCCGGTCAGAACGTCCCATGCGAAATCGCGGGTGATCGGTATTTCCCGGCTTTCCCATGGGAAGATCAAGCCGGTGGCCTTGGTGAAATGGTTGGCGATTCGGACCAGGCAGATGTCGATCTGGTCACCGCCTCTTGGTTCGTGGTGCAACCCGATCATGGCAATCACTTCCGGAGAGAAATTCCATTTCTCGGCCAGGATGGCACCGATCTGCGCATGATTCATACCCAGAATCTCGGTTTCGGCGCTGAGGTCGTCGTAGCCATTTTCGACCTGCAAGGCAACGATTCTGGCAAACTTATCCGGATGTACATGGTAGATCAGCAGTTTGCCGATATCATGGAGCAGACCGCCGATATAATGATACTTACTGGGATGGAGATGCAGTTTCCCGGCAATGTGTTCGGTCATGTACGCAGTACCCAGCGAATGTTCCCAGAATATGGCCAGATCAAAATCCGGAACTTTTCTGTTGTCGAACGGAAAGGTTTTAACCAGAGAAATCTGCAGCAACATGTCCTTGATCTCGTTCATGCCCAGATAATTGATGGCTGAATTGAGGGTGGTGATCTCCTGTCTGGCGGCAAACAGAGGGCTGTTACACAAACGGATGATCTGGGATACTATCGCCTGATCCTGGATGATCAAGGCTGCCAGTTTGGCAGTGGTGGTGGAGGGTGAGTCGATCAAGCGGATGGCATCGTGATAAATAGCCGGTAGTGCGGGCAGATGATGGTTTTGGCTGAACAAGTCCTGAAAAATTCGCTTGTGACCGCTCATCCGACAACCTCTAAGAGTACTTCGATTTCATCCTTCCCTCTGGCCTGGATGTCTTCGATCTGCTGTTTACTGAGTTTCAAAATCTGGGCCTCGAACATGTCCCGTTCGCCGGGCCGGAAGGCGTAACCGTTGGTATGGCTCAACTTGTTGGCCAGACTGACGATCGGCACCATCGGGTTGTCGCCATAATATTCCTGGATATTGTGGTGATAAATCAGAGACTCGATGATGTTTTCCGAAAATCTCCACTTGCTCATCAATACGTAACCGACTTCGACATGGGTGAATTCCAGCTTTTTCATTTCTATGTTGACTGAAATCACGTCGGCATTGAACTCTTCGGAGACGATTTCTTCAAATTCTTCCGTACGGTTTTTCAACAGAACGCTTTTGCCGATATCGTGAAGAAGGGAGGATATGAAAGCTTCTTCCACGTTGACATGACGGTGCAGTTCCGCGATTTTTTTTCCGAAAACCGCACTGGCGATGGCATGCTTCCACAACGCATTCTGGATCATTTTGCTGCCCTTGGTACGGTACAGGTTCTTGGTCAGGTAAGCCAACAAAATCGATTTGGTGGTGTTGTAGCCCATGAGGTTGATGGCGTATGTGATCGTGCTGACTTCCCTTCTGAGGCCGTAAAGGGCCGAATTGGCCACTTTGAGTATGAATGCCGTCAAAGCCTGGTCGAGCAGTATCTGTTCCTGTATTCTTTTAACGGTGACCGATGGATCGTTGAGAAGCGACATCGATTCCAGAATGACCCCCGGAATTGGTGGTATTTCTCCAACCTTGTCCACCAGTTGTCGTGCTTTTTCCATGACAGTATTCATCTACTTCTCCTTTTTTTTGTACACAATCGCCGACGGGAAGTGCATCATGTCGAAATCTTCGGTAACCGAATACAGGGATTCCGAATTGCCCATGAAAAGGTGCCCCCCTTTATTCAGGATATTGTATAAGTCGTTAACCACCTTTTTTTTGGAATCCAAATCGAAATAAATCAAAACATAACGGCAGAAAATGATGTCGAAGCGGTATGCAGACGGCTGCGTATCCAGCTCCATCAGGTTCAGTTTCCGGAACTCGACCCCTTTCTTGCCTTCATCCTTGTAAACCCAGGACGAACTGTCCTGATGGGTAAAGTATTTTTCCTTGATCGTCTGGGGTACAAAGCGGACGGCATAGTCGCTGTAATGTGCCTTTACCGCCTTGGCCACAACCTGTTCCGATATGTCTATTCCCAGGATGTAGAAGGAAAAGCCTGGGAAATATTCCCGTAAAATGATCGACAGGGTATAGGCTTCTTCTCCCGAGGAGCAGCCGGCACTCAAAATCCTCACCGAAGCGTTGGACTGAAGCTGCGGTATTATCTGATCTTTCAAGGCTTTCAGCTGAGGCATATCCCGAAAAAAGAAAGTCTCATTCACGGTGATTTCGTTGAACAGTTTGATGATCTCGGTACGCAACAGCTCTTTTCGCAAAATATTGAGGTATTCGGCAAAAGAGTTCAGGCGCATGGCTTCAATCCGGCGCGAGATTTTCTGTTCGATATAGTTTTTCCGGGATATCGGGAAGAACATGCCGGACTTTTTGTAGATGAAATCCTGGAGTTCCTTGAATTCCTGATTGCTCAAGCTTAACGTGCTGATGATGGACTCCTTAGCCCAGCGAACGAATCCGGTCTTCCCGGCTTTCAACATGGGTGATGCGTATGGCAAAATTGCTGTCGTATACGACCACTTCCCCCTTGGCGACCAAGGTGTCGTTGACCAGTACGTCAACCGGATCATCGACCAGTTTCTCGAGTTCTATGATACTTCCCAGGCCCAATCTCATAATATCGATCAATTTCATCTCCGTTGAACCGATTCGGATGGTGACCGGAAGTTCAACATCCATCAGCAGGTTGATATTGCTCTTCCCTGTCATGATGGCATCATTTTTATTATATGGTTGGGTCTTGGGTGTGTCAACCAAGTTCTCTTCTTCATCGTCCACCTGTTCCTTCACGGCTGACTTGTCCGCGAAGGGATCCGGAAGAAGCAGGGAAAATATCTCTTTGGATATTCCAGGAAAGTCGATCTGCACCAGCCACATTTTCCATTTTTTCCCCTGTGTCAGATCGCGGGCTTCCTCTTTTGCGATGAAATGGATGTTGCCGAATTTGACACTGACACCCATGCTGTCAAGGATTGGGACCTGACAGGAGGAAAAGAGCTGGTTGATGGCTTCGGCGAACGCGTCGCGGTCATCGTCGCTGATTTCGTCGGTGAAGGTATCCAGGCCGATCATCAGGTTGCTGACAATGGATATCAGCCGGTTGTCGGAAGCCATGAGGATCAATGCCTCACCCCCTTCCCCATAATCAATGCGGATCACCTGGGCCAATTGTTCGAAATCCTTTATGATCTCCGGACTGTCGGCGCTTTTAACGGATTGAATGTCGATAGCAACATCTTTTCCCAGTATCGTGTTGAAAACAGACAACCAGTTTTCCTGAAATATCTTGGATAATTGCTCTGTCTCATTCATTTTTAAACTCCCTTTGAATCACATCGACAATCTGTACCGCTTTCTTGCGGTCCTTTCTGACAGGATACACCTTGAACTTCGGAACGCCATTCAATCTCACCATCATCTCGTCGGTCACCTGGGATTCCAGTTTGATCAGATCACCCACCTTGATTTCCATCAGAGTTGAAGCGGAAAGGGTGTTGCCCAGTAAACCGGTATCCAGCATGATCGGGGTTTTCAAGAGATTGAGTTTGATTTTTTTCATTTCCTCGACACTGGTCTTCGCCCGATCAGCATACCAATCCTGCGAGAAACGGTGGGCGATCGGTTCCAGAACGATCGACGGGATACAAAAATTCATAAATCCTTTGGCATCACCGACTTTCAACTCGAAAACGATCAGCACCACGATCTCGTTGGGCGCGACTACCTGAATCAGTTGCGGCGATGTCTCTGTGGCCACAATGGACATGTTCAAGCGTATGATCTGTTTCCAGGATTCTTCCAGGTCTCGGAGAATGAGTTTGACCACCCCTTCGATCAGAGTTCTTTCGATATCGGTAATAGTTCTCATTCCCCCACCGAAATCCTCCCCTTTTCCGCCCAGAATCTTATCGATCATGGGAAAAAGGATGCGCGGATTGATTTCCAGGACGGAATTGCCTTCCAGGGGATCCATGGCGATGGCATTGAAATAGGTTGGGTCCGGAAGGGACAGAATGAACTCGGCATAGGTGAACTGTTCCACCGAATACAGGTTAACGTCAATTAAAGCCCTCAGGTAGGCCGAGAGTGAAGAGGAGAAGTTCCGGGCGAAACGGTCATGAAGGTAGTGCAACGAACGCAGTTGTTCCTTGGAAACACGGTCCGGTCTCCGGAAATTGTAAATGGATACCTTCTTGTCCTGAACGGCCTTCTTTTTCGCCTTCGGCGCGACGACTTCTTCCTTGGGCGGTTTTTCTCCGTCATCGGAAAACTCCGTCAGCAAAGCATCCACTTCATCCTGTGACAATATCTTGGCCATGGGGCTCTCCTACAGCAGTTTTTTGTTTTTTTTTCCTCTGTCCTGAATGATCTGACCGATTTTGGAACGGATTCTCGTCAATGCCAGCGAGCGGATCTGTGAAATTCGCGATTCAGTTAAATTCATGATCTTGCCGATTTCCTTGAGGTTGAGATCGTCCTGGTAATAAAGGCTCAGTACCATTTTCTCTTTCTCAGGCAATTGATCGATCACCTGGCTGAGAATGCTCTTCATTTCCTGCTCGAGTAAACAATCACCTGGGTCCGGTGCGCGATCTTCCGAAGAAAACAGCAGAGTCTTCTCCTCACCGATTTGCCCTTCCCGATCCTCCTGATAGCGAAAAACTCCGGCACCTATCCCTTTACTTTGTTCCAAGAGGTGATACAGATCGGTCATGTCCAGTTTCATCTCCAGAGCTAGCTCTTCCTCTGTCGGAGGCCGGCCGAGAAGGTTGTTGAGTTCCAGGGTGATTCGTTCCAGGTCCTTGATCTTCTGCCGTTGCGTTCGGGTCGCCCAATCCATCTGGCGCAGATCGTCCAGAATGGCGCCCTTGATTCTCAGCGAGGCATAGGTCGAAAACTTTATGCCTTTTTGCTCGTTGAACTTTTCGGCGGCATCGATCAGTCCCAGGACACCGGAATGGATCAGATCGTTCAATTCGATATGGGGAGGTAAACGGGCAGAAATCTTCAAGGCGATAATCTTGACCATGCCGATATGGCTTAAAATCAACTGATTCCTGACCTCGTCCTTCTCATCCGGTTTCATTTTTCTATTTTCTTCCCCTTTTTCAGGGCCATTTTCTCGATGATACTGAGAGCCAGGCGCGAAAAATCCCGACTCACTGCCGCCTGGGGAAACAGGCGAACCACCGGCTGTTGAGAGCGCACGGCTTCCACGATCTTCCGGTCTCTGCGGATATGTGCCAGATAATGAATCTGTTTGTTGAGAAAACGCTGGGCGGCGTTGGCCAGCTTCCTGAACAACTCGCTGCCCTCGTCCGCATTGTCCACCATGTTTGCCACCACCCAGAAGCGTTTGCTTGCGTCCAATTCGCCCATCACTTTGATCACGGCGTAGGCATCCACAATCGAAGTGGGCTCGGTGCTGACAACCAGGATGATGTCATCCGAACTCAACAGCAGTGAAATCACGTTGTCCGATATACCCGCCGCCGTATCGATCATCAGCAGATCCATCTGATCGTTGAGTTCCGACAGGGCGTTCTGGAGTCGTTCCTCCTGCTCAGTAGTTATGTCCGTCAGGTTCTGCACGCCGGATGAGGCCGGAATAATCGAAATCCCTTCATACTCGATGAGCACCTCAGCGATGGGTATGCCTTTGTACAGCAAGTCGTAAATATCTTTGGGCGGATCGATGCCCAAAAGAATATCGATGTTGCCCAGACCGAAATCGGCATCCAGCAACAATATTTTGTATCCTCTTCTCGATAGTGAGACCGCCAGATTGATCACGACATTGGTTTTCCCGACCCCACCTTTTCCGGAGGTAATGGCCATCGTGGCCATGCGGTTGGAATGGCCCCCCAGGTGACGGGTCATTTCGATCAAGGTCTGCGCCTGATTCATAACCTGCCTCCATTCATGGCGAACAATCCCAGCAACCGGCTGGCAATTCGTCTGGGGTGTGCCACTTCGATATCTTCGGGCACACGCTGCCCGATGGTCAGGTAAGAAACCGAAAAACCGCTATGGACTCTGATATTGAACAGGGACCCGAGCGAAGCACTTTCATCGACCTTGGAAAAGATCAAGCGGTTGGGGTGCAGGATCTGATATGCCTGATAGACAGTTTTCAGATCGCTTTCTTTACGTGTGGCATCGAGCAGGAGATGGATTTCGGCCTCTGCGTTGAACAGAATGGAGATTTTTTCAGCCAGAGCCGACAGAGAAGCATGATCGCCCGGCGAAAAGCCGGGACTGTCGAAAAGAATGAGATCGTACTGTTCGGATCGATTGATCACACCGGCCATGTCGGCGGCATCCCGTACCGCGAAGACGGGAATGTCGATGAGATCGCCATAGGTTCGCAACTGAGCGAAACCGCCGATACGAAAGCCGTCCATGCTGGCCAACGCAATCCGTTTGCCTTCCAGGAGTTTGAAGTAAGCAGCCAGTTTGGCAATGGTGGTCGTCTTGCCCACTCCAGTCGGACCGACCAGGACCACCAGTTTGTTTTTCTTATCCAGTGTGATCGGCGCCGCTTTGCCCAAGTGTGTGGATATGACGTCAACGAGTTTTTTGTTCAGCGTATTCTCGTCTTGCGTCTGGATCTGGCCGGTGCTCATCAACAGACTGTCGATCAGGCGTACTGCCAGGTTCTGTTCCACACCCCTGTTGATCAGATTTTTGAAACAAAGGTTGTATCGACCGGGAAAGTTGACTTTTTCCCTGGACAGGGCATCGACCGGCGCCTGGTTCTGAAGCAGCCATTTCAATTCGCTGATTTCCTCGCGCAAAGGCTGAAGCGGATCCAGGCAAACGGCTTTCGCCAATGGTTCAGCAACGGCGGTTTTATGGCTTCCCGCTGCAGGAAGTGTCTGCTTTTCAGATTTGGTCAAGGGGGAATCCCCGTACGCCTTTTTTAGCAGCAATGGCGAAAACCTGGATGATTCAGATTCCCTGAGGTCCCGTTCCACCGCTGCCGTCACTTCCAGCCATTCCTCCCGACCCAGACTCAAAGCGCCCTTTTTATGTATTTTACGGGTTGTCATGATATAAGCATCGTCGCCGAGCTCCTTTTTGATACTGGACAGGGCCTCGTCAAAGCTTTTCACCAAGTATTTTTTAATTCTCATATTGAACCACTCCTAATGAGACGATATTGATGTTGGGCGGAACCTCGTTGGCCGCCAAAACTACCAATTCCGGCAGAAAACGTTCGGTAAGGTTGTGAATATGCGGTCTGAGCATCGAGGAACATAGTAGAATCGGTTGCACTTTCATTCCGGATTGTTCAACCGTCGCTTTAATCTTGTTGATTAGTTTATGAGCGCTGTTCGGATCGATTACCAATTGCTCGATATCCTGGATCTTTTGCACTTTTTGAATCAG
>CAYXHZ010000004.1:0-7915 GCA_964465065.1 uncultured Clostridia bacterium | reverse complement strand
GCCGGCAAGCCGAAGGCCGGTTCACGGGTTTCGGCGCCTTTCAGCTTTTCTTTGACATGTCCGGGGTTTATTGCCAGATGATGGCTGGGCAGCACTTCACCCTGGGCGATGGCGATTCCCTTCAACAAAATGGTATATGCTTTGGGTCCGAGTTGCAGGTTGTCACGGATGCGAACCGGCGGCACGATGATCCCCAAATCCAGAGCCAATTGCTTACGCATGGATTTGATCCGCTGCAACAACGTCCCTCCCTGTGCCGTATCAACCAGCGGTATCAGCGAATACCCGATTTCCAATCCGAGCAGGTCGACCTTGAGCAGACTCTCGATTTTCTCAGGCGGAGGCTGCAGCTGGCTCTTCTTCTCTTCTTCGCTGATTGCCTTGTCCAGTTTTTTTTGTTTTTCGATCTGAAAAGCGACAAACAGAAACCCGGCACCGATCAGTAAAAACGGCAATTTGGGTAAACCGGGAATCAAGGCCAGGATGGCCAGGCCGGCACCGGACATTTTGATGGGATTGGCGTTCGACAAGGTTTGTCGGGTCAGATCGTCACCAAGAGTATCGTCGGAAGCGGCCCGCGTCGTGATCAAGCCGCCGGAAATCGTAACCAGCAGGGACGGGATCGCCGCCATGAGTCCATCGCCTACTGTTAGAATTGTGAAGGTTTGCCCGGCGGTACCTAGATCCATCCCTTTTTGAAAAACGCCGATCAAAATACCGCCGATGATATTGATCAAGGTGATGATGATTGAAACCAGGGCCTCTTTGGTGGTGAATTTGATCGCACCATCCATGGCTCCATAGAAGTCCGCCTCCTTTTCGATTCGCAAACGGCGCTCGATCGCCTCTTTTTCCGTGATCAGTCCGGAGTTCAGATCGGCATCGATACTGAGCTGTTTACCGGGCATTTTATCCAAGGTGAAGCGGGCCGCCACTTCGGATGCCCGACCGGCACCAGCCGCCACTACAATATATTGGATGGCGATGATGATGACGAAAATCACGATACCGATGAGGAAGTTCCCACCGATGACAAATTGACCGAATGCGCCGATTACCTTGCCGGCTGCGTTGGCACCCTCTTCGCCTTTGGAAAGAATCAGTCGGGTCGAAGAGATGTTCAGGGCCAGACGGTACAAAGTGGCGATCAACAGAATCGATGGATAAACCGAAAAATCCACCGGGTCCTTGACGTAGGTCGATATCAGCAGGATGGTGACTGAGAGAACGATGTTCAGCGTGAAGAACAGATCCAGCACCTGGGACGGTAAAGGGACCAGAATCAGGAAAACGATCATCATGAGCCCGACTGGCGCCGTCAGGTGTCCGAAAGAACGCGCCTTCAAAATTATGCTGCTGCTGGCCATCAGCCCACTCTCCTGGTTTTAATTTTGTAGATGTATGCCAATACTTCCGCAACCGGCTGAAAATAGGTTTCCGGTATCGGCTGATTCAATTCCACAGTTGCGTACAGGCCCCGGGCCAGGGGCGGATTCTCAACGATCGGAATCTGTTGGCGTTTCGCTCTTTCGATGATATTCAGGGCGATCAGGTTCTTGCCCTTGGCGATGACGATCGGAGATTTCATTTTTTTGTACTCATACTTCAAGGCGACCGCAAAATGGGTCGGGTTGGTGATAACCACATCAGCCTGGGGAATTTTCTCCATCATCCGACTCATGGCTCTCTGAAATTGGATTTGTCTCCTTTTGCCTTTGATTTTTGGATCTCCTTCCATCTGCTTGTACTCATCCTTAATTTCCTGTTTGGTCATTTTCATCTTTTTGATGTATTGCAATTTCTGGAATAAATAATCCACAACCGACAACACCAGCAGAAAAATGATGATGGCCGCCGCCAATTTCAGAAAAAGCCGCCCCATGACATGAAGCGAGTCGCTCAACGGCTGATCGTAGAGGGAAATGATCCGGTAAAAGTCCGCTTTCACCACCTTGAAGGCGATCACGCCGATAATTGCGACCTTGACAATCGATTTCAACAATTCCATCAGGGACTGAGTGGAAAACATGATCCGTTTGATTCCTTTGAAAATGTTGAATTTATTGAATTTGAACTTCAGATTCTCCACATGCAAGGCGAATCCCCCACCCTGTATCATGTTGGTGAACAGAGCCATAGCGGCCAGAATCAGGAAAAGCGGCACCAGCATGGTCAAAAAAAGGTTGAAACTCTGGCTGAATATGCCAGTCAAAAAATTGACACTCCAATCCTGCCGATGAATCGAGCTCAATTGTTGCCGCCAGAACTCGATCAGCTTGCTGGCCATGCCCGGTACCGAGATCACAAAGAACAGCAAGGTGATTCCCAGGGAAAACGATGCAGCCAAATCCTGGGAACGAGCGACATCGCCTTTGTTTTTGGCGTCCCGTAGGCGCTTGCCGGTTGGTTTTTCAGTTTTACTCTCTTTACCTGACATGACTATGTCCTCATCAGGTCCAGAGCCTGACCGATCAATTGGGGAATCTGAGCTATCTCGCGTCTCCAGACAGCCATGACGTAGCCCAGTCCGATTATCAAAATGTATAGACCCAGTGAAATCTTCAAAGGTAAGCCGACGAAAAAGATCTGCATCTTGGAGGCGGTTCTGCCGATCAATCCCAGAACCAAGTCTACGGACAAAAGAAGAATGATGCCGGGAAATGCGACTTTGACGCCCAGTTCAAAGGAACGGGTAACGAATCCAACCAGAAAATCGAGCAAATCCTTGCCGATCAGCAGATGACCGGGAGGGACGATTTCAAAGCTCTTGTACAATGACCAGATCAGCAGGTGGTCTCCGCCGACTGCGATCAGGATAACGGTACCGATACTGACCAACATGACACTGATGACATCGCTCTGCTCACCCATCGTTGTGTCGATCATCTTGGCCATTGAAAAGGCCATCTGGTAGCCTAGAATATGCCCAAGTATCTGCAAGATCATGAACAGCGTCGTGACGATCAGGGATATCAAAATCCCGACAATAACCTCTCCCGACAGAAAAATCAGAAACGCCAGCACATGGCTGGGAACTTGCCAATTCGCAGTCGGCAAGGCGTTGACGATCAGGACGGAGATAACCAGCGCCAGGGCGGTCTTGAACATGACAGCGCTGGTGCGGGCAGCATTGAAAAAAGGCACAAAGGCCAGAAATGACGTGACGCGGACCCATATCACCATCATCGGCAACAGGGGGGCAGTCAGAAGAGAAAAGTTGATTTCAGTCATCGTATCAAATTGGGTATCTGCTCCATGAGCGAGGTCAACAAAAAAACCAGTTTGTTGATCATCCAGGGACCAAGAAACAACAACATCAGACCGGCGATGATCACTTTTGGGGCAAAGTTCAACGAAGCGTCGGAAATGGATGTGGCCGCCTGGAAAATGGATATCAACAGACCGACCACCAGGGTGACGCCCAAAATTGGCGCCGCCACCCAAAAAGCAGTGACCATGGCATTTTTACTGATCGTTAAAACAGTTGCACTGTCCATTACAGCGTTCTCCTCGTCTCACATGGAAAAACTTTTCAACAATGAGCTGACCAAAAGTGTCCAGCCATCGGCCAAAATGAACAGGACAATCTTGAACGGCATGGACACCATGACCGGAGGTAGAAAAATCATGCCCAGAGAGACCAGAATGGAGGCTATGACCACATCGATGATCAGAAAAGGGACGTACAATAAAAACCCGATCTGGAATGCCGTTTTCAATTCGGAAAGTATATATGCCGGAATCAGGATGAGCATTTTCACTTCCTGGCGGTTTTGCGGCAACGGCGTTTTGCTCAGGTTGTAAAACAGAGCCAGGTCCTTTTCACGAGTCTGGGCGAGCATGAATTCACGCAATGGCCCCGCACTCCGTTCCAAAGCCTGAACCTCCGTTATCTCACCCTTGTTGAACGGGATGATGGCGTTGTCGTATATTTTCGTTCCAACCGGCATCATGATGAACAAGGTCAAAAAAAGGCTGAGTCCGATCAAGACCTGGTTGGGTGGTATACCTTGCAGTGCCATTGCCTGCTTGAGAAAGTGAAAACTGATGATCAGGCGGGTGAAGGAGGTCATCAGCATCAGGATGGAAGGGGTCAGAGTGACCAGGGTGATCATCAGGGCGATCCGGATGCTGGTCGACAATTGCCCGGTGTCACCGATATTGATGGTCAGGCCTTTTGCGTCCTGGCCGGTCAGCAGTGCAGTAAAAAACAGGAAAAAAAGTATACGAACCGTGATTTTGTTCACTTATCCCCCTTGTCGTGGGTGTTTCTCGCAGTGGTGAACAATCTTTCAAACAGAGAATTTCGGGCTGTATCCCGTACGTTGAAATGGTCCAATTCACTGATCAGGTTGATATTTTGCGGGGTGACGCCCAAAAGGAAGTGCTTTTCAGCGATCGAGACCACCATCAGAAATCGTTTCTCACCCAGTGGAATTCTGGCGGATATTTTCAAATCGGAAGCCTGGGAACCGATGGCCGGAACACGACCGAATGAAATTTTTCTGAAGAGCCAAGCGCTCAGAAAAACCAGTCCGATCACAAATGCCAGGGCCAGGGACATGCGCAGCCAGGTATCGGAACCGGACAAGACTTCGTTTGAATTGGGCATTACACTTTCCTCGGGTCGTGTATTTCCGTGATGCGTACACCAAAAGTATCCTCGATGATGGTTACCTCCCCTTTGGCGAAAAATACGTTTTCCAGAAAAACCAGCAGACTTTCACCGGCAGAGCGCTTCAAATCCAGAAGGTAGCCCGGAGAGAAATCCAGCAGGTCCCGGATCTTCACCTGCCTTTGCCCCAACAAAACGTTGACGTGGATCGGCACCTCGACGAAGTCCTCCAGCTCTTTGACCACCATCGAAAAGGTTTCTTCATAGGCATTGTTCTTGTTCAGATCCGCCAAGACGGCCTGTTGTTTACTTTCGCTTTTCATTGGATTATGAATGTCCCGAAAAAGACATCCTGGACCGGTTCCTGACCCAGGCTTTCCTTGATCAGTTCGTTGACACGAATCATGATTTCCTCCTTGAGTGTAATTTTCCCCGCTACGCTGTTCAGCTCAGGGTAACTTTTAGAGGAAATGATCATGAAAATCTCATCCCGGATCTGAGGCAGAATCAGTTCATGCGACTGAATTTTGGTGACCATGCTCTTGTGGTCGAGTTTCAGGTTGATCAGAATTTCCGCATAACGTCTTCCGAATGGGTCATTCAGGTTGACTGTGAATTTTTCCAAAACCAACAATCCGGGCGGGTCACTTTCCGAGTTTACTGACGGGTCTAGCGCATCTCCGTCATTTTTCCGGGGTTCGCCTTCCTGAGTCAGCTCACCCTGTTCACCACCGTTTTGGGAAGGATCTTTTTTTTCGGTAACATCCTCGGTTTTTGGCTTTTCAGGAACCGGGTCCGATCCGGAAAGCATTTTTCCAAGAAAGAAACCGCCGGCGCCGACCACCACAACGGCAACGGCAACGATAACGATCAGTTTGATTCCGCCTAATCCGCCCTTTTTGCCTTCCTGTACCTCTTCTTCCGCCATCGACCTTACCTCCTACAATATCTCTTCATTGAACATAATGTGTATTTCCACCCGTCTATTCAATCCTTTTGTATCGGGATTGGAATTATCTGCAATCGGCCGATGCGGACCGTAACCGCTGACAGATATTTTCGACAAAGGCAAACCGTTTTCGACCAGATACTTGGCTACCGACAAGGCCCTGTTCAGGGAAAGGTCGATATTGTCATACTTCTCATTGACAGAAGTGTCGGTGTGCCCTTCAATGGATATCGGATAGGGTGAATTTGCCAAGCGAACGACCAGGTCTTTTAAAACTTTTCCGGCTGCGCCATCCAGGGACGATGAACCGGATACAAAGGTCAATTGATCCGGGAAAATCAACGAGATTTTGCTCTCGTTGTAAACCATGTTGATGCCTTTATAAGTACCGGCTTGCGCAGCCATGGCCATCTCCGTCAGAATTTTCTGGGCCTTGTCCGGTATGCGGGGCGTTTTCAAGCCTTTGATCAGTTCGATTGCCGTACCTTTGATGTGCCGAGCCAGCCTGGAATCGGCAAGAGAACCTTCCACAAGCGGATAGTCGGCCGGCCCAATTTCCGTATCACCCTTGAAACGAGAAATGGCGATGATGAAAACCAGAAAGGTGAACAACAGCATCAGCATGTCAATGAAAGATGTCATCCAGCCTTTGCCAAACATCAGGTGTTCTCCCGAAAGGTCAAATCCACGTAAGACTCAAGATCGGTGGTCATATCCGCCGTTGTCCCGGATATTTTCAATTTCTCCGGGACAATTCCAATTTGCAACAGGTACCGATACACACTCTGCGAAGCCATTACCCCCTTCTCGAGTGTTTGGAAATCCGCAGGTCGTTCCCGGGCAACGCCAACCCCGTGGATTTCGATCGTATAGGGCAATTCCAGCAACAGAGCCGACAGCTTGTCGAGGTTTTTTCTGCCGTCGTCGCTGATGGCAGCAGAGCCTTCATGCATATTGATCGCCTGTGGCAATCTCAGAACCAGGCCAGTTTCACCGGATATCAGCTGCAGGGTTTTGATCTGGTTGGTAGTCAGATACTGGTTCATCAACGGAACGCTGATCCCTTCCACCTTCATACGATTGATCAAGGTTTGCAGCGGATCGAAATCGTCGTATACCGCGGCTTTTTTTTCAACTGTCCTCTTTGCCGCACCAAGCGCAGGCTTCAATGAAAGAGATCGGCTGTAATCACGTTTGAAGTGTTCAACTTTCTCGGGGTCGGTTTCCACAAAGCGAATCAACACGATGAAAAACGTGATCAAAACCAGAAAAAGAGAAATGAGGACCAACGGCATCCCGTCTTCTTCTATTCTCGTGAGCCCGGCCCGATTGGTCATGGATTATTTTGCCTGTATAAAACCCGGTACTCTTCGGGTAAAAATGAAATCATGCGCTGCTCGACCATATGAGGAACATCTCCGGCATGAATCGCCATAATACCAGCCAAAGTCATTTCCTTTTTTAGCAATTCAGCCTGGGAGCGCTCTTCCAATTTACCGGCAATCGGTAAAAAAATGATGTTGGCCAGCAATGCCCCGTAAAATGTTGTCACCAGAGCAACCGCCATGGCGGAGGCGATCTGCGAAGCGTCGGTCAGGTTTCTCAGCATGAAGATCAAACCGATCAGGGTGCCGATCATACCGAACGCCGGAGCGAAATTGCCCATGGTTTTGAAAATCGACCGACCGATGCGATGGCGTTCGGCGGTGAAATTCAACTCGTTGCGCATGATATCCCGAATCGCATCGGCGGAAAAACGGTCGACGACCATACGCAGTCCTTCATACAGAAAATTGTCACGAATTGCCATCAATTCCTTGTCAAGGGCCAGTACACCGCTTTTGCGGGCAATGCGGGCATAGCGCACCATGGGGGGAATCAATTCCAGGAGTTCGTCGTCCTGGTGAATGAAGGCCTTCTTGACTACGCGGAAAACCTTGACGATCTCTTTCAGTGGGAAATTGACCATCAAAGCGCCAAACGTACCGCCGATGACGATAAGAAACGCATTGAGATTGAAAAAAACGGTAAAATCACCCTGAGTGAAAATTGCCAATCCCAGTAGACCAAAGGCGCTGATCACTCCCAAAATCGTGGAAATATCCAATTTGACCTCCACGATTTAAGCAATAGAGATGCCAATTTTAAAAGATGCGATAATAAAGGATTTGATTGATTTGGTTTGAAAATTACTGTCAGAAGATTGACAGGTGGAAAACTAAATATCGGGGCGAGAGGATTCGAACCTCCGGCCTCTCGGTCCCGAACCGAGCGCGCTACCAGCCTGCGCCACGCCCCGATACTGTTTACGGCTTGCATTTTACCACAATCGCCACTGAAACAAAAGCCCC
>CAYXHZ010000003.1:82732-113814 GCA_964465065.1 uncultured Clostridia bacterium | reverse complement strand
CTGAAACTTGATAAAGGGCCGATTTCGCGATACTCTTATGGTAACGATATTCAGTTGCGAAAACAGGAGGAATCCATGGCTGGAAAATTTGAAGTGTACACCGACAAGGCGGGCAAGTTCCGTTTCAGACTGAAAGCCGGAAATGGCGAAGTGATCGCCACCAGCGAGGCCTATGAAGCCAAGGCGTCGTGCCTGAACGGTATCGAATCGGTGCGCAAGAACGCGGCGGCCGAGAAGCATATGTTCGAGGACTACACCGACAAAGCCGGCAAATTCCGTTTCAAGCTCAAGGCCGGCAACAACCAGATCATCGCCACCGGCGAGGCCTATGAAACCAAGGCCAGCTGCCTCAAGGGCATCGAATCGGTGAAGAAGAACGCCCCCGACGCCAAGATCGAGGAATTGTAGGCCCCAGGCGCAGCCTGTTTCTTTACTAAATCCGTTGCGCCGGCTCGGCATCGAGGCGGCCGGGAGTATCCGTGAACCGCAGACACGAAAAGATCACCGTGTTCCATCTGGACCCCTGCGCCCAAGACCGCCAGAAACTCAGGAGCATGCAGGCCACTTTCGAGGAGGCCTTCAACGAATTTTTCAGGGAATCGTTCTATTTCATGAACGAGGCCAACCCGGACGAGGTACCGGTCTTCACGCTGGAATTCGTGCAATCGGCCACGGTCGGGGAATTCGCCGCCGGACTCTTTGCCGGCGACAGGTCGCGTCTGAGCGGGAAGGCCCAGAACTGTCTGCTGTTTCTGATGGAATACGATCTCTCCGCCCATGAGAACATCAACACCGTGCTCGTGGACGGTCTGCCGTTCGCCCGCTGGCTGGACGGACTGTTTCCGGCCGTGCCCAAGATCGTGCTGACCGGTCAGGACCCGGCGCAGATCAGCAAGCCGGCGGGGTTTCTGTACCTCCCGGAAGAGACGGTCAAGGAGCGGGACCCCGACGACCTGAAGATCCTGCTGCTCAACCAGCTCCGGACCCTGTGGGCACCGGTATTCTGGCGGGAACTCTACAAGTACGGCCAATCCAACTCGCGAACCTCCTGGCATACGCCGGGCCACAACCACGGCAACGCCTTCCAGCGTTCCCCCTACCAGAGCGAGTTCTACCGCAAGTTCGGCGAGACGGCCTTCTGGACCGATTTGAGCGTTTCGGTGGCCGAACTGGGCGACCTGTCCGAACCGGACCAGAATTCCCCCATTCAAAGGGCCCGCAAGAGGACGGCCGAGCTGTTCGGGGCCGAGGAAAGCTTCTACATCACCAACGGCAGTTCCTCGTCCAACAAGGCGATGCTGACGACCCTGCTGAACCGGGGCGATCCGGTCCTGCTGGACCGCAACTGCCATAAATCCGTGCACCAGGCGGTGGTCCTGGCCGGGGCGCTGCCCGTCTACATGCCGCCCTTGTACAACCGGAGCCTGGGGATCTGGAGCCCGATCGGCCTGGACACCCTGGAGCGCTTTCTCAGGTATCCCTACCCACCCGGTCGCAAGCCCCGCATGCTGGTATTGACCAGCTGCAGCTACGAGGGGGTTCTCTACCCCATGCGCCGGATCGCCGAGCTGTGCGAGGCAAGCGGCATTCTCTTCTACGCCGACGAGGCCTGGGCGCCCTACCTGCGTTTTCACCCCTTCTACAGCCGGATCGACCGGGAAAACGGTACCATCTGGCGCTACAACGCCTGCGACGGCGGGGCGCATTTCACAGTCCACTCCACCCACAAGGCCCTGGCCGCCTTCAGTCAGGCCTCGATGATCCATGTCTCGCAGCGTTTCCGGGAACTGCTGGAATCCGGACCGGCTCAGTGGGACTGGCTGCAGCGTAAATTCTCCGATCGCGGGCGCGGCTCGTACGCCAGATTTCGTCATGACCTGTCGGAAACCCTGCGCTACTGGTACTCCACCTCGCCGCATTACCCTATGATCGCCACCCTGGACCTGTCCGGCATCCAGATGGGCCTGGAGGGGCAGCGTCTGCTCGACGAGCGTCTGGCCTGGGTCGAGGAGTTCAGCCGGGACGTGAACGGGTTGACCGGCGGCGCCGTGCTGGGGCTGGCCGATATCGTCGGCGACGGCAATCCGGCCGCTTACCGGGATTACCTCAAAGATCCACTGAAGATCATTCTGGGCTTTGCCGACGAAAAGAGCGGCCTGCGCTTCCGTCAGGCCCTGCTGGAGGCCAATATCCAGTGGGAGAAGGCCGCCAGCGGCTGCATCGAGTTCCTGGTCACCATCGGCACCTTTCTGGATCACATCAAACAGCTCAAACAGGTGATCATCGACAATTTTCGGCTGCTGGGCCGGCCCGGAGCCGGAAACGGGCATATCCGGCTGGACGGCCAGGTGTGCATGCCGCCCCGCGACGCCGTCGAGGCCGATACGGAACTGGTGGAGCTCCCGGAGAGCGTCGGCCGGATCTGCGCCCAAATGCTGGTGCCCTACCCGCCGGGCATCCCCGTGTTCCTGCCGGGCCTGAAGATCAGTCAGGACATGATCGACATGGTTCAGGAAGCGATGCGGACCGGCGGACGGCACGATGTGCACGGACTGTTCAGCGAAGATGGTTCCTGCCGGGTCCGGGTGGTCAAAGGGGAGAAGGCGGAGACGGCAGCCGACCTCGACGATCTGGTCAATAAAATCGACCGCCGGGAGACATGACGATGCCTGGCCGGGACAGACCGACATGAAGACCGTATTGACCATAGCGGGCAGCGACTGCAGCGGCGGCGCCGGTATCCAGGCCGACATCAAGACCATCACGGCGCACCGCATGTACGCCATGAGCGCCGTTACCGCCCTGACGGCCCAGAACACCACCGGGGTGTACGGCATCATGGATGTCGAGCCCGAATTCCTCGGCCTACAGCTGGACTGTATCTTCAACGACATCTTCCCCGATGCCGTCAAGATCGGCATGGTTTCGGGCCGGGAATTGATCCGAACCATCGTCGGCAGGCTGGGTGCCGTCGCGGTGAAGAACCTCGTCGTCGACCCGGTGATGATCTCCACCAGCGGCTGCCGGCTTCTGGCCGACGACGCGCTGAACTGCCTGATCGGGCAGCTGATCCCGCTGGCCTGCCTGATCACCCCCAATATCCCCGAGGCCGAGGTGCTGAGCGGATTGCGGATCGGCGACGCCGACGGCATGGTCGCGGCCGCGGCCGAAATCGCCCGCAGCTACTCCGGGGCGATCCTGATCAAGGGCGGTCACAACCTGAATGACGCCAACGACCTGCTCTATGTCGAGGGCCGGGCGCAGTGGTTTGCGGGCGAACACATCGACAACCCCAACACCCACGGAACCGGCTGCACCCTGTCTTCGGCCATCGCCTGCAATCTGGCCGCCGGTTGCAGCCTGTCTGACAGCGTGCGCCGGGCCAAGGACTATGTTTCCGCCGCTCTGCGCGCCAATCTGCGCCTGGGCAGGGGCCGTGGCCCCCTCAACCACTGTCACGCCCTGACGATCAAGACCTGAGCTTTATTCCAGCAGCTTGGAGATGGAGCGGTTGTGGTTGATGTTGAAGATGACCCGGGCGAAATACTTGGCTACCGAGACTTCGATGAACCAGGGGTACTGCCTGGAAAAATCGTCTCCGTGGAAGACGGCGTCGGTGCCGATCAGGCCGGTCAGGTAGCCTTTCCGGTACAGTTCGTCCAGCTTCTCCACCGCCGCGCCGTTGAAGAGGGGCAGCGAACAGGAAAAATAGATCCTGCGGGCGCCTTCCTTTTCTTTGAGCAGATTGACGGTCGATACCACCGTTCCGCCGGTGTCGACCATGTCGTCGACCAGCAGGACGTCCTTGCCATGGACATCCCCCAAGAGGATCGACTGGCTGACGCAGTTGCATTTCGAATAGTCGCGCTTTTTATAGATGAAGCCCAGTTCCGTTTTCAGCCGCGAGGCGTAGTGTTCGGCTCGGGGAGCCCCGCCGGCATCGGGGGAAAGGACGACCAGATTTTGGGTGTCCAGATGCTCGGCGACGTAATCCATGATGTTCTTGGAAGCGTGCAGGTCCTCGAAACGGGCCATGCGGAAAAAACCGGCGATGGCCGAGTTGTGGACATCCAGGGTCAGGATCTGGGTGGCCTTGTTGTTCTCGATTTCCTCGGCCACCCGGGCGGCGGTGATGCCCTCGCGGGATTTCGGTTTGTCCTGCCTGGCGTAGGGGAAGGTGGGGATGACGACGCTGATGTTTCCGGCGCCGGCGCGCCAGGCTGCGTCGATGGCGGTTTTCAGGGCCCGCAGGTTCTGGTCGACCGACTGGCCGTAGACCGAATTTTCGACATCCTGGATGATGTAGATGTCCGTACCGCGGATGCTGTCCAGCACTTCGGTCTTGATCTCGGTGTTGGCGAAGTGCGTCTCCTTGGAAACGATGAATTGAACGTTTTCCTCGGCCCTTTCCCTGTGCACGATATCCCTGATATGATCGAGAATCTTGAGCGCGAAAGGTTTGCCCGACTCGCAGGCCATGATCGCCAGTTCACCGCGTTTCGCCATGCCGTTCACCATCCCGGCCGAGTCGGATCGAGCAGACTGGACTGCGGCCATCAAGTCTCTATTCTACCACAATCGGGGCGGGCAGGGATCAGCGCCAGCCGCCGAACGAGGCTTCGATCGTTTTCAGGATGCGCCGGCATTCCATGAGTCCGGTCCGCTGCGGCTGACCGGGACGGCGTGGCAGCGCGAACGGCCGCCCGTCGCGGCGCATGGTTCTGAAATCGCTCTGGAATCCGCCCTTGCGCATCTGCTCCTCGAGCTGGCGGTAGTCGTCCAGGACATAGTGGAAGGCGTTGTAGATGTTGGTGCGCAGGGATTCGCTGCGGAAATAGTTGTCCTGGTTTTGCAGCAGTTTGAGGAACAGGCGGCAGGCGGCCGAGAATTCCTCGGTCTTGAAGAGTACGGCCTGCTCGCGCTCGCTGATGACACCGTTCCAGCTCATGAAGTAATCGAAGCTGGTCTGCGACAGGTATTCCGCCTGCAGGACGAGCTCCTGGCTCAGACTCTCGAGGGACTGGCGGTGATCGGCACGGCCGTGCGGGACGATTCTCTGCCGGGGCTGGCTGCTGCCGGGGTTGGCCGTCTGGGCGGGCAGTATGGCGCCGAGCGCTAGCGCAACGAACAGGATGATAATGTTGATTCGAGGCATGTCACCCTCCTTTTCTGGACGACTGATCTGGTACTGAAGCATCGCTGTCAATTTCAACTCAATCATAGACCAGCTGGCCTCGGGATGCAATGCGTTGCCGGGGTTGGACATGCAGGCGGAGCTGTGCTAAGATGCGGGGCGGCGGAAAAGCCGACATTCCTTGCGAGCCAGCCGATGATCCGTATTCAAAAGACCATGATTCAACGTATTCTGCCACTCGTGCTGATGGCGACTGTTTGCCTGGCCCTCCTGCATGCCGATCAGCAGGAGGAAAAGCCCATCGTCGAATACGTCTGGGTCCGGGGCAAACTGGCCGAGATGGCCAACGACAGTCAGGTGGTCGTCACCCTGAACCGCGCCGAGATCAAGGCCCTGCCGGTCGCCGGCCTGGTCGACCTGCTGGCCCTGCTGCCCGGCGTGCACCTGAGCCGGAAAGGGCCGATGGGGGCGGTTTACGATGTGTCTTTCCGGGGCGGCAATTTCGAGCAGACCCTGATCATGATCGACGGGGTAGCCTGGAACAATTCCCAGACCGGCCACTTCAACGCCGATCTGCCGGTCGGCCTGGAGGAAATCGAATCCGTGCAGCTGATCCGCGGCGGCAACGGGGCCCGCTACGGCAGCAGCTTCGCCGGAGCCATCAACATCGTCACCCGGCGCAGGACGGACTTGGCGGCGATGATGTCCGCCGGACAGTATGGCTTGCTCAGCAGCGGGTTCAGCGGCGGCGCCGCTCTGGCCGACGGTCTGAAACTGCTGGCCGGTCTGCGCTACGATTGCAGCGACGGGTTCTATTCCGGTCGCGAGAACCGCCAGCTGGCCCTCAACACTTCCCTGAACTGGGAGAACCGGGTCATGGCCCTGAACGCCGATTTCGGCTGCAACCGCAAGCAGTTCGGCGCGGCCGGCTTTTACGCCCCGTTGCCATCCCGTGAGGAGAGCGACGCCACCATGCTCAACCTGCATTGGCGCCTGAAAGGCGGCGGGCGATCCGATCCGCTGCGCCTCAGCCTGAGCCGGCAGACCCATGACGATTATTTCGAGCTGGACCGCAACCGTCCGGAATATTTCAGCAACCGCTCGCGGACGGAACGCTGGCTGGTCATGGCCGAGAGCGTTTTCCGGCTGCCGCTGACGGAGCTGCGCCTGGGCGGCGACCTGAATCTGGACCGCATGGACAGCCTGGCTATGGGACGACCGCGCGAAAGCGGAGGCGATCTGTACCTGAACGGCCAGTGGGGCAGAGCCCGACTGACTCTGGACTGGGGACTGCGCGGTCAATGGTGGCAGGGTCACCGTCCCGCCCTGGTCTATTACGGCGGACTGGCCTGGCAAGCCGCTCCGGCCTGGCTGATCAAGTTCAGTCTGGGCAAAAGCACCCGGCGTCCGAATTTCACCGAACGCTTCTACCAATCCCCGACCAACGGCGGAGCGGAGGACCTGCGCAGCGAACTCAGTCACAATTACGAGCTCAGCCTGATGTCTCCGCGCCGCTTCGGCCTGTTCGAAATCTCGCTGTTTCACCGCCGTCAGCGCTACAGTATCGACTGGGTGGACCGGATTGCCGGTGAAGCCGTCTTCTGGCAGGCGGTCAACCTGGCTCCGTACAGCGTCGACGGCGTCGAGTTCGCCTATACGGTCGCGCTGGGCGGCCACCGCCTCAACCTGGGCCTGGAGCGCACCTGGAGCCGGGGGGCGGCCGGCGTCGGTTACGCCAGCAAGTACGGCTTCCGTTTTCCGGATCTGGTGCTGCGGGCCAGCGGCCTGATGCCGTTCGGCGCCGGTTTGTCGTTGAGCTGGACTTACCAGTTCAAACGGCTGCTGGCCAGCGCCGAGACGGCCCAGCTGGTCGATCTGCAGCTGCAGTGCCGCTTCGGCGGCAAGTTCACCCTGGTTCTGCTGGGACAGAACCTGGCCAACCAGTTGTACGAGGAGATCGCAGGGGTGAAGGTCTCCGGACGCTGGTTTTCGCTGAGCGTGCGTTACGGCTCCTGACGGCGCCCGGTTTGTTCAGAAATCGATTTCCAGGCGCGACAGGTAGTCGCGCAGCTGTTGCATGGCCCGGGCGCGGTGCGAGACCTGATTTTTTTCCCGGGAGCTCAGCTGAGCGAAGCAGCGGTTCAGCGGCGGGTAATAGAAGACCGGGTCGTAGCCGAAACCGTTGTCGCCAGCACGTTCCCGGGCGATCCGGCCTTGGACCGTTCCGGTGAAACTGGCCAGGATCTGGCCGCCCTGGGCCAGGGCGATGACCGTGGTGAAATGAGCCTGACGGTCGTCGCTGTCGGCAAGCAGGGTCAGCAGTTTGTCGATGTTCTGCCCGTCGTCGGCCTGCTCGCCGGCGAAACGGGAGGAGTACACTCCGGGGGCGCCGTTCAGGCAGTCCACCGACAGACCGGAATCCTCGGCGACGACGCAGCTGCCCGGCTGGAGGAAACGGCTGTAATACAGGGCCTTCAATTCGGCGTTTTCCTGAAAGCTGGAGCCGGTCTCCTCGGGGCTGGGTATTCCCTCGGCCAGAGTCTCGATGCGCAGCGGCGGGTGTTTTTGCAGTACATCGATCATGAAGAGTCTGAACTCGTTCAGTTTACCCGGATTCTGGCTGGCCAGAACGAAGCTAGAGATTTTCATTGCTGATCTCGGAAACCTGCTGCAGGAGCATGATGCGGTCGATGAATTCGCGGTTTTTCTCTTCCGAGGTCTGCAGCAGGATATCGATTACGTATCCGTCTTTGCCTTTGCCGACGCGGGCTCCGTCGTAACTGATGGCCAACTCGTGGATGACCTTCTTGATCTCGCTCAGCACTGCGGCGTGTTCCGCGGTTTTGATGGTGTAGGCGAAGCCTTTGCGGCTCTTTTCCAGCTTCCGCCCGATCCATTGGAATACCGCCAATACGAGGATTACCAGAACGGTGACCAGAAAAGCCAGCAGTTGCCGGCCCAGGCCGACGGTGATCCCGATGGCGGCCACGATCCAGGTGGTGGCGGCGCAGGTCAAGCCGTGCACGGTCAGACGGGATTGGATGATGATTCCGGCTCCCAGAAAACCGACGGCCGACACGATCTGAGCGGTCAGCTGGCCGGGGTTGCCGTTTTCGGCCGATGCGGCGATCCATTGCGACAACAGGGTCAGCAAGGTGCTGCCGGCGGCGATCAGGATGTTGGCGCGCAGCCCCGTACCTTTGCCGGACCATTCCCGCTCCAGTCCGATGATGCCGCCCAGCAGGGCGGCCAGGAGGATCTTGAGCAAGGTTTCGGCTTCCAGCATGGGCGGTCAGGCTCCGCGCAGATAATAAATCACCAGGAAAAAAATGACAAGAAAAATGGTGTAGACGGCGAAAACGGGATTTTTGAGAAGACGTTCGGGCTCTTCGGCTCCGTCGCGGTCTTGCAGGGATTTTTTGAAGAATATGGCCAGGTAACCGGTGACCAGAGGCAGGGACCAGAGCATGATGCGCAGGTTGCTCTGCCAGAGGAACAGGGTCAGGGTGAGCAGAAAGCCGATGCCGTTGGCCAGCATGAAGCCCACCAGGGCCGGGGTATCGATGCGGTTCAAAGACTTGCGGTAACCCTGAGATTCCTCCCGGCTGAGAAATTTCTTTTCGGCGACCCGTTTGCCGATCATCAGGAAATTGCCGAACAACCACCAGGCGACCAGCAGCCAAACCGGGGGCGGCAGGGTGCCGAAAGCGTACCAGCCGATCAGGAAACGGATGGGGTTGTTGGCCGATTCGGCGGTCGAATCGACGAAGGGAATGTCCTTGAGCCGGATGGGCGGTACGTTGTACAGGATGCCGGCGATCAGCAGGGCCAGCAGGCTGAGATTGAACTGCAGGTTGTAGCGGGTCGTGCTGAGCAGGGCGCACAGACCGACCATCGTGCTCCAGATGACCATCAGAATTTTCCAGTCGATCTGTTTCTGTACCAGCGGACGGTGCCGTTTGCCGGGGTGATGAGCGTCGAAGGGGGCGTCGGTGATCTCGTTGATGATGTAGTTGGCGGTCGAGACCAGCCAGGTCAGCAGAAAGGCCTCGCTGAGCAGCAGGTAACCGGACAGAGCCGGTGCCGGACTGTCGGTCAGGACCAGGGCGGCGATGTAGCCCGGCAGGATGGCCAGACTGCGCGGCCAGCGGTTCAGGCGCAGAGCGTCAAGGTAAAGGGCGGCTTTTTTTGGCATAGATCTCCCAGGAGTCGAAAAGCTGAACCTTCAAGTTTAACTTTTTTAGCAGTTTTTGTAAACCGGCAGGCAGAAAGCGTGCGGGAATCAGCCGGCTGACCAGGTAGAAGGCCGAGAAATGCCAGGCGTAACGCCGCTTCTTCTGCAGCTGGAATCCGCAGCGTTCCAGGAGCAGTTGCAGGGTCGTCAGCGGGAAAAAATTGATGTGGGCGATGCGGTGATGCCACCAGCGCCGTTTGAACAGGCAGGCAGCCAGGCTGTCGATGTCCGGGGTGACGATGACCAAAAGACCGTCGGCGCTCATAAGGCGGTTGACGCGCTCCAGAAAGACCAGAGGCTCGGCGACGTGCTCGATCAGGTCCAGCAGGCTGACCACGTCGTAGGGCTCGGCGGCCGCAAAGGTTTCCAGAGTCTGGGCATGCAGCTGGATACCGTAACGCTCCTGCGCCTCTTTGACCAGAGCGAGCGAGGGCTCGATGCCGTCGGCCCGATAGCCTTGCTGCCGGGCCAGGTGCACGAACAGGCCGTTGGCGGCGCCGATGTCGAGCAGGCGGCTGCCTTGGCGGACGTTTTTTTGCAGGGTTTCGAGGATGGTGCGAAAGTTCTTGGCCCGCCCGTCGGCTTCAGCGCCGTACTCCTGATCGTCGAGCAGGCTGTAGAAGCGGATCAGGTCCTGGGCCTGGGGGGCGGGCGAGGAATAGACCATCCGGCATTGCCGGCAGCGTTTGAATGTCCAGCAATGGCCGTAGCGGTTGTCGGTGATGCGGAAGTCGTCGCTGTTCAGTTTGGCCGGATCGAAGGTGGCCTGACGTATGGTTTGGCTGGCGTCCGATCCGCAGACCGGACAGGTTTTCTGGTCGATCATGCGGCTATGATACCATATTTTGTCAGTTCTTGACGCTCGGGACGATTTCCGCTGGCTCGTAGGCGCTGAAGTGGATCCGGTCGCCGCTGATTATAGCGCGGATCTTCTTTTCGCTTTCGAGAATATCCAGGTAGCGGCGGATTTCGGCGCTTTCCTTGCCGGTCAGCTGTACCAGGTCGGGCAGGCTGAGCGGCCGGCGGCGGATGGTGTTGAGCAGGTTGTGCAGCAGGTTGTCGCTGAAATGGTCGATCTCGCTGGCCTGGCTGGTACGTTTGATGACCTCGACCGGCAGTTCCGGCCAGGATCTGGCGATCCGTTCCAGTTCGTCGCTGCTCAGGGGCAGGACGGAAGCATAGGCTGGCGGCCGGTCCAGGGAATTCAGCTGCACCTTGTCGGGTCCGATGCGGGCGATCAGGTCGCGCAGCAGACCGAGCTGGCGCGGATCGTCGTTGATGCCCTTGGCCAGGAACACCTCGAGCCAGACCGGGGCCGAAAAGCGGGATTTGAGTTGGACGAGTCCGTCGATGTAGCGGTCGAAATCCAGCAGGGGGCTGGGACGGTTGATCAGGTTGAATGTCTCGATATCGGCAGCGTCCAGGGAGGGCAGCAGCAGGTCGCAGGCGGCGATGTCGGCCAGGACGTCCGCCTGGTGCAGCAGGGTGCCGTTGGTCAGGATGGCCACCGGTACCCGGGTCAGGGTCTTGATGAAGGCGATGATTTCGCCGATGTCCAGACTGAGCAACGGCTCTCCGGAGCCGGAGAAGGTGATGTAATCGAGGTGTTTTCGAGTGGCCAGGGCCTCCTGGATCTGCGTTTTGACCAGTTGCGGATCGACGAAACTGCTGCGTTCGCTCTGCAGGCAGGTGGTCCGGCCGCATTCGCAATACAGGCAGTCGAGACTGCAGTGCTTGTAGGGGATCAGGTCCACGCCCAGCGAGATGCCCAGTCGGCGGGAAGGAACCGGACCGAAGACGTACTGATTGCCGGTGGGGTCGGCATTGGGGTCAATCATGGATGCGCTCCGAAAACCAGGGGATGATTTGGGCGATTCCGTCGCTCAGGCCGACCTGCGGCCGGAATGACAGCTTGGCGGCGGCCTTGCCGATGTCGGGGCAACGCTTGGGCGGATCGTCGACGGGCATGGGCGTGAAAACGATCGGTACCGGCCGGGCCAGCTGGCGGTTTATGGTTTCGGCCAGTTCGCGGATGGTCAGCTCGTCCGGGTTGCCCAGGTTGAACACTTCACCGGCCAGTTCCGGCCGGATCGACAGCTGGAACAATCCGTCCACCATGTCCGATATGTAACAGAAGCTGCGGGTCTGCGCGCCGTCGCCGCATATGGTCATGGCCTGTCCGCGCAATCCCTGGGTGATCAGGTTGGGGATGACCCGTCCGTCGCTGAGGCGCATCCGTTGCCCGTAGCAGTTGAATATGCGGACGATGCGGATATCCAGGCCGTGCTGGCGGTGGTAGGCCATGCACATGGCTTCCGAGAAGCGTTTGGCCTCGTCGTAGACCGAGCGGGGGCCGATGGGGTTGACGTGTCCCCAGTAGGTTTCGGTCTGGGGATGCTGCAGCGGCGAACCGTAGATTTCGGAGGTCGATGCGAAGACGTAGCGGGCCCGTTTGCTGCGGGCCAGGCCCAGCGAATTCAGGGTTCCCAGCGAGTCCACCTTCATGGTGTGGATGGGGTGGCGGCTGTAGTCGACCGGGGAGGCCGGGCAGGCAAAATGCAGAATCAGATCGATGTCTTCGGCGAAAAAAAGGTAATGGGTGACATCGTAGCGGACGAAACGGAAGCGTGGATTGCCCATCAGGTGGGCGATATTGTCGACCGTACTGGTGATCAGGTTGTCCAGGACGACGACTTCCCAGCCTTCGGCGATGAAACGGTCCGCCAGATGGGAACCGATGAAACCGGCTCCGCCGGTGATCAGCACGCGGTTCATGACGCGGTCACGACCTCCTCTGCGGTCATTGGGACCGCAGAGGAGGATTGTACATCATTTTCAGTCGATATCGATGGAATCCTTGGTTTTTTTCTTGCGTTTTTCGTCGCGTTTGTTCCATTCATCCATACAGTCGGCATCCTCGCCTTCGACCAGCGAACAATTAAGGTATTCGACCATGTACAGGATGCAGGCGCGGATGGCCTTGCCGGTCGGGGTCTTTTTGTAGGAATCGCCGGCGATGGAGAAGTTCTTGACGCTCAGTCCGGCATCGATGCCGCCGGCCTTGGCTTCGCCCTCGAGGGTGCGGCTGTCGACGATCTCGCCGGTTTCGGTGTCGATCACCTTCAGGTCCACGGCTACGTAGGATTTGGACTTGCTGCCACCCAGACTCAGCCCCTTGAAGCCGACCTTGCCGCCCTTGCCGGAGGTGTTCTCCTCGAAAGCGGATACCGTGGCGGCGACCAGATACTGTGCCCCTTTGATCTTCTTCATCTTGGCTTTGGTGGCGCTGCTGACTCTTCCGGAAGCTCCCAGGTCCTGTTCGCTGAGCACGGCGTCGAGCTCTTTGCGTTCCAGAACGGAGAAGGATTTGGAATTGGCGAGTTCGGTGATCAGCATGTCCTGAAGGTCGCTGGCCACGCTGGCGCTCCACCAACCGGCGGACGTCTGGTTGGTGAAGCGCAGTACGCCCAGACGGATTTTATCCGCGGCGCTCAGATTGACGGTTGCGGTCAGGCAAAGCAGCAAGCAGAGAGTCAGTACGATACTCTTTTTCATCGTTCCTCCTTAAAGCTCTTACAAATGATGTCCTTACCATATTATGTTAATACATACAAACATAGCATACCCGGTATCGGGTTTCCGCTAGCGCTTCCGGAATAATAAAACTATTATACTCTCAAGGCTTGGGATTGTCTGCCGCATAATCCAACTTTTTTGAAACCGGAATCCACCCGTTCAACGTCATAAGATGGTGGCGAGTGGAAGCAAAATTGCACTTCACTCCGAAGTATGGTATAAAAACACTTTAAAAAGAGGCTCAAATTATGAAAAGTATCATCTGCCGGCTTATGCTCTGTTGTCTCTTTTCCATCGGTTTGTCCGCCGAAAACATCGAACAGATTGTCGTGAACGGGAACCGTAAGGTTTCTACCGACACCGTCCTCTTTTACATGAAATCCAAGGTGAACGGGGTGTATTCTCCGGACATGCTGCGCGCCGATTTCATGTCGCTGTGGGAGACCGGATTCTTCGCCGACATCCGCATCGAAAGCGAGCCTCTCAACGGCGGCCGCAAGGTGATCGTCAACCTGAGCGAGAATCCGCTGATCGCCAAGGTCAGTTACAAGACCGGACGCAAGATCAAAGAAAAGGATATCACCGATAAACTGGTTGAGGAAAACGTTTCGCTGGCTCCGTTCACCTACTACAACCCGGTCAAGAAGAAGCGCGTCGAAAGCCTGATTCTGGGACTTCTCCAGGACAAAGGTTTCAACGACGGCAAGGCGGACATCAAGGTCACCGAGAACGGCGACCAGGTCGAACTGGTCGTCGAAGTCATCCAGGGGGCCAAGACCAAAATCGGCGAGATCGACTTCCCCGGCCTCGACAAAGATGTAGTGTCGGCCGGCTTTCTGCGCCGCGGCATGAAGAACAACAAGCAGCACGGCCTGGTATCCATGGTCACCGGCAAGGACGTCTACAACCGGGAAAAAATCAGCGAGGATCTGGAAGAGGTCAGCCTGCGGCTCAAATCCAAGGGCTATCTGGAGGCCAAGGTCGGTCAGCCCGAAATTTCCGAAGTGAAGAGGACGCCCTTGTTCCGCAAGTCCCGGAAAATGATGAAGCTGTCCATTCCGGTCGAGATGGGCCCGCGTTACAAGCTGGCCGACATCAAGATCGAGGGCAACAAGATCATCCGCACCGAATACCTGGCGACCTTGATTCCGATGAAGAAAGGCCGCTATTTCGACCTCAAGAAGCGCAACAAGGCGGTGGAGGAGATCCAGAAGTTTTACAGCTCCATCGGTTATGTCTACTGCCGGATCGTACCGGAGGAAAATCTGGACCCGGTCAAGCAGGTGGCCGACCTCAAGCTCAACATCATGGAAAACGACCTGGTCTACGTCGGCAAGATCAACTTCATCGGCAACACCTTCACCAAGGACCATGTCATCCGTCGCGAATGGCTGGTTCAGGAGGGCTCGCGTCTGCGCATGCCGCTGCTGGAAGACTCGGTGCGGCGCATGAAGCAGCTGGGACTGGTCAATGTCGAAAAGGAACCCAAGCTCAAGCAGAACCCCGACAACGTCCAGGTGATCGACATGGATGTCGAGGTTCAGGAACTCAACCGGCAGATGGTCAACTTCAGCACCGGGTACAGCGGGTACGACGGCTTTTTCGTCGCCCTGGGCTATTCGACCAAGAACTTCATGGGCATGGGCGAGTCGCTGACGGCCAACGTGCAGTACGGCAGCCGTTCGCAGAACTACCGCCTGGCCTTCACCGAGCCCTATATCTTCAACCTCAGCGCCTCCGGCGGTCTGGACATCTTCAAGACCTCCTACCGCTACCCCGGTTTGTACACCCGTGAAGGCGCCGGCTTCAACGTGTCCACCTCCTGGCGCTTCTGGCGTTTCTGGGGCGGCAACCTGGTCTACAGCTTCGAACGGGTGGAAATCGCTGATGTCAATGAAGATCTCGAATATACAAACCCTTATTACGCGTATTACTATCAGGAAGGGAAACGGACGATTTCTTCGATCAACCCCATTCTCTACTACAGCACGGTCGATTCGCCCGTCTTTCCCAGCAGCGGCTCGAAACTGTTGTTCAGCTACCGCTACTCGGGCGGCTTTTTGGGCGGCGACGTCGATTTGCACAAGTTCAAGCTGGAGGGCGTGCAGTTCTTCCCGCTGTGGAAACGCAAGCACACCCTGGGCTTCCATCTGGAATACGAGGGACTCAAGAGCTTCGGCGCCGGCTGGATTCCCCCCTACGAACGTTTCTATATGGGCGGCGAGCGCAGCGTGCGCGGTTTCGATATCTACCAGATCGGTCCCAAGGACACCAAGGGCAATGTCTACGGCGGCACCAAGTCGATCCTGTTTCAGGCCGAATACCAGATTCCGATCACCAAGGAATTCTCGTTCATTTTCTTCTACGATGTCGGCAATGCCTACGACCTGGGCAAATCGATCGACCTCAAGGACCTCTACCAGTCCATGGGGCTGGAGACGAAAATCTACATCCCCATGCTCGGCGTGCCGTTCCGTTTGATCTTTTCCTACAACCCGCGCCTGGACGTGGCTGATGCCGACCATTTCGTGTTCCGCTTCGGGATCGGGCCCTCGTTCTATTGATGTTGCCCTCGAAATGTGACAAGATAACAACTTAGCTATAATTAAGGAGATTCAGTGATGAAGAAGACAGCCTTGACACTCACCCTGCTTTTATCGGTCGGGATCGCGCTCAGCGCCCAGGCCCAGAAGATCGCCGTCGTCAACCCGATGGTCGTTTTGGAACAGAGCAATACCGGCAAAGCCATGATCGCCGATTTCGAGGCCGCGGCCGCCGAGAAGCAGAAACAGAACGTCGCCTTCCAGAACGAGATCAACAATCTGCGCAAGGAACTCAGCTCGCCCGCGCTCAACACCGAGACCCGCGAGAAGAAGGCCGCCACCCTGGCCACCAAGGAGACCAACTACAAGCGTTTCGTCGAAGACAGTCAGCGCGAGCTGGGCGAGAAGCGCAACAAGATGGTGCAGAGACTCTCCGAGGAAGTGACGCCCATCATTCAGGAAATCGGCAAGCAGAAAGGCTTTGCGCTCGTGTTCGACCTGGGCAACGCCGGCGTCGCCTACTTCGATTCGGCCATCGATATCAGCAGCGACGTGATCGCCGCCTACAACGCCAAATCCGCCGCCAAGAAATAACTGGATAATCGGAACGATGACTGAAAGTGGACCTCTCGATATCGAAGCCATCCGTGACATTCTTCCGCATCGCTACCCCTTCCTTCTGGTTGATCGGGTGACCGAGATCAGCGCCGAGGGGACCATCAAGGGCTACAAAAACGTTTCGGTCAACGAACCGATGTTCACTGGTCATTTCCCCGGGAAAGCCGTCTTTCCCGGGGTTTTGATCATGGAAGCCCTGGCCCAGCTTGGAGCGGTCATGATCCTGCGCCGTTATCCAAAAGAGCAACGCATGGCCTTTTTCGCCGGGATCGACAAGGCCCGTTTCAAACGGCAGGTATTGCCGGGGGACCGTATGGACCTGGAAGTGACCCTGGTCCGGGACCGAGGCAGCTTCGTGGTCATGCATGGCAAGGCCAGTGTAGACGGCCAACTGGCGGCGGAAGCGGAGATGATGTCCGCGCTGGCGAAATAATGAAGGAAAACAACATCCATCCAACCGCGGTGATCAGTCCGCATGCCCAGATCGGCAGCGGAGTGGAGATCGGAGCCTATTCGGTGATCGGCGACCGGGTCAGCCTGGCCGACGGCTGCAAGGTGATGCACCACGTCACCATCGACTGCAACACCTCGGTGGGCGAGGAGACGATCCTGTTCCCGTTCTGTTCGCTGGGCACGGCTCCGCAGGACACCACCTTCATGGGCGAGGACACTTTCGTCGAGATCGGCCGGCGCAACAAGATCCGCGAATTCACCACCGTCAACCGGGGTACGACCAAGGGCGGCAAACACACCCGTATCGGCGACGACAATTACCTGATGGCCTATTCCCATGTGGCGCACGACTGTCAGGTCGGCAGCCATGTCTACCTGATCAACGGGGCCACCCTGGCCGGCCATGTCGAGGTCGAGGACTACGCCGTGATCGGTGCCTTCTCCTCGGTGCATCAGTTCGTCCGCATCGGCCGCAACAGCTACATCGGCGGCTACACCATCGTACTGCAGGATGTGCTGCCTTTTGCCAAGATCGCTCAGAACCGCGGCGACTACAGCCTGTACGGACCCAATTCCATCGGCATGATGCGCAACGGCTTCGAACGCTCCTACATCAACAACATCAAGGAGATTTTCGATCTCCTTTTCCATCAGGACCTGAACACCAGCCAGTCGGTGGAAAAGATCAGCCAGATGTTTCCGGGACTGGACGAGGCGCGTTTGATCACCGAGTTCATCACCAAAACCAAACGCGGGATCCTCAAGAGCTTCAACAACTGCTGACATCGAGGTCGAAATGCTACGCATTGCTGTCGTCGGAACCGGTTCGATGGGTCGCAACCATCTACGGGTGGTTTCCAGCCTGCCCGAGATGAAGCTGGTCGGTTTTGCCGACTGCAACACGCAGCTTCACGCAGAATTGTCGGCCAACTATTCCTGCCCCGCCTTCAGCGATTACCGCAGCCTGCTGGGTATGGTCGACGCCGTGATGGTTTCGGCCCCGACCGTCAACCATCACGAAATCGCCGGCTTTTTCTTGGCCAACGGTTGCCATACCATGGTTGAAAAGCCGATCGCCATGACCATTCAGGAGGCGGACGAGCTGATCGATCTGGCTCGGAAAAACGCCTGCGTCCTGGCCGTCGGACACCTGGAGCGTTTCAATCCGGCGGTCGAGTACGCCGCGAAATTGGTCGACAACCCTCGATTCATCGAGGTGCAGCGCCTGGGTCCGTTTTCTTACCGCTCTCTGGACATCGATGTCATCATGGACCTGATGATCCATGACCTGGACATCATCGCCTCCTGGGACAAGAGCGGCCTGGCCCAGATCCACGCCTCCGGGATCCCGATCATTTCCAGCAAGTTCGATATCGCCACCGTCCGGCTGGAATTCAATTCCGGGCTGGTAGCCAATGTGACCGCCAGTCGGGTATCCCAGGCCAAGACCCGCAAGCTGCGGATATTTCAAAAAAACCAGTACATGTCGATCGATTACGGTAAACGACGGGTCAAGAGCTTTTCTTTGAAAAACGGCGAGATCGTCGAAGACATTCCGGAGATTGACGATCAGGAACCGCTGATGAACATGTGGCGGAATTTCGGACAGGCGGTTTTGGGTCAGCCGCACCGGATCGTCAGCGGGCAGGACGCCCGCGAAGCCCTGCGCATGGCCCAGCAGATCATCGCGGCCATCCAGACTGTACGCTGAGGACAGTGGACGAGCTGAATGCCGTTTGCCGCCGACTGATCGATACCGGAATCACGCCATCGCTGGTACTGCTGGCCGCCCGTGGTCAGGACATCCTGTTGCATCAGACCTTTGTCCGGAAAGAATCCGGCGCGGCGCGGTCAGAGGCATCCCTCGATCCGATTTACGATCTGGCGTCCCTGACCAAACCGGCGCTGACGGCTTTGGCGCTGATTCTGCTCTGCCAGGACGGCCTGATCGCCCCGGACCAAGCCGTCACCGATTTTATCCCCGCAGCTCATCCGCAACTGCGTCTATACCACCTGGCGGCCCATTGTGCCGGTTTGATCGACTGGTACCCGTTCTATCTGTTCGGAGATCGTTTCTTTGAACGGGCGAACGAACTGCTGGCTGCAGCCAAACCCTGCCGGACCGTCGTTTATTCCTGCCCCGGATACATTCTGCTGCGCATGATCTGGCAGCGGCTGATCGAACCGGAGACGCCACAGGACTGGTGCCGGCGGCGGATTTTCGCTCCGCTCGGTCTGCGGGACACTTTTTTTGGCGGCGATATAGCCCTGCTCGGCTCGGCCCGGGTCATGCCGACCGAGACCGGCAGCGGATTCGAACAGAAACTGGCCAAAAAACAGGGCTTTCCGCTGCAGACTTACGATTGGCCGAGTGAAACCGCCCATGGGCTCACCCATGATCTCAATGCCCGATTCCTGGGTGGTTTCGGCGGCAACGCCGGCCTGTTTTCGACGGCCGTCGAGCTGCTGCGCCTGCTCAACCAATGCGATCCGCTGACGACGAGCCTGCTCGGGGACAGGCCCGATCTGTGCGCCTGGTTCTGGAAGAACCTGACGCCCTGGTCGCCGGCGCACCGCACTTTCGGCTTCAAACGCAACTCGTCGCTGAGCGCCGCCGCCGGACGCGTTCTCAGCCGCAAGGCCATCGGCCATCACGGCTTTACCGGGTGCACGGCCTGGATGGAACCGCAGGCGGGCCTGCGCCTGATCGTGCTCAGCAACCGCATCCATCCCCGAGTCGACGAGTCGGTCAATTTCAACCGCATCCGCCGCCGTCTGTTCCGTCTGATGAGGCGGACAGTATCGTCCGCTTGAGAATAAATTCTGAATCGTTCCTGAGCTGTCAGTGAAACCGTTCCCCCAATGACCGATAACTCTCCTTGAACAGGTTGTGCTTGATCTGCGGGTAGATGAGGTAGACGCCGAAGCAGTACTTGCTGAACGAACGGGGCGTCATCATGAATTTTTTCATGAGCTGACGGAAGGCTGAATTGGCGGTCGGTCGGCTCTGCTTGATCTCGGCGACGACGAAATCACCGGGATTGACGACCGTCTGGTCGGAAAAATCGCCGAAGCGCAGGTCCATGTCGAAAGTCAGCCGTTCCCTACCGTCCGTGGAGACCATGGCGATACGAGTGAAGTGGTTGGCGATGGTGACGGCCAACGGGTTGAGGGAGGAGTTGAGGAAATCCTGCAGCAGCTTGTAACCGGCACTGGAAATGGCACCGCGTTCAAACTGGTTTTCGCTCACGGAGAAACGGGACTTTTTGGTCAGGTGATGGTTGGTTTTGGTCTTGATTTCCAGATAACTGCAGGCCGATGACGGGTAATTCCGCATACGGATCTTGAAGCGGTTCAATTTGCCGCGCTGGTGATCGTGGTACAGCGAGAAATCGGCGTCGTCGAAGTAGATGGTCCGATAGTTTTGAATCAGTTGATTGTGGAAGCAGATCAGTCGGTAAGACGGGGAAAGCGAGCCGAGAAGCTCGGGCATCATTCGTTTCGGCAAGATGAATTTGGTGTCGTAGCGGTGCCGGGACAGGTCGTCGGCCTTTTCACCGGGAACGATGGCAAAGGGGGAGAGCAGCTCGACGGGAAAATCTCTGTTGGGGACGTGATTGTCGTGGAACATGGCGCTGCCCATCATTTCACCCGGACAGTATAGAAATCGTGTTCGGCTCCGGCGGGGTCGAAAGTCTTGGTTTTGGCGCTGTCGGAGGCGATAGCCTCGATGTAGAAGCGGACGCGGTAGCCCGACGACTGAGCCGGAATCGTGCAGCCGAAAACACCGTCGTCGGCGGCTCCGTCGCCGTGGGCTCCGTCGTCGTACATGCTGTGGCTGGAAAAGTTGCCGACGATGCCGGTGGCGGCATGCAGGATGACCGAGGCGACTGCGCTGGGCTCGCCGATGCGGGTCGTCACCAGGATGGCCTGGCTGGCGTCCGGCTGGGCCCACTGCACGCCGTTGACCAGCCAGCAACTGTCGCTGATGGTCAGGCCGCTGGCCTGGACTTCACTGTTGGAAACCAGGTAATTGTAGCGGCTGCTGACGATCGATTTCAGCGTGCTGACGGCGGTGGTGAATTCGGAATAGCTCATCATCTTTTTGGGGTCGGCCTGGATGTAATCGTCGATGCGGGCCGCCGTCTCGTCGATCAAATCGTTCATGAAGTCCGGGTTGAAGCGTTCGGCCAGGATTGTCCGGTAATGGGCCAGGTAGCGTTGCCGGTATTCCGGAATATTGAGCAGCTTGTAGAGCAGAGGATATTTGCTGCTGGTGGCGTTGTAGAAAGGGCTCCAGCTGGCGTAGCGGCTTTCCAGGCAGCTGTTGCCGTCGTATTCGAGCGGGGAGATGCGTCCCGTTTCCACCTCCCAGTAGATGTAATAGTCGGTGCCGCCTTTGGAGATGTAGCTGTCTTCGTCGGTGAAGATGTTCTCGCAGGCCAGAAACCACAAGGCCTTGTCGATATCCAGAACCGTAGCCACATCCGTATACGAGGAAGTGCTGGTGTTGTTCAGTTTGCTGCAGGTCGTCACCAGGTCGGTCCAAGGATTGTCCTTGTTGGCCTTCTTGAGAGTGTAATAGGGTTCGTAATTCGAAGTGCTGTCGCCCAGATAATTCAAACCCGAATAGCCGCCGCCGAAGCCGCCGCCGCCCATCCCGGAGCTGGGTTCGGCCCGCCAGCGCGTACCGTCGTTGCTCAGAAACCACTCCTTGAGCAGGTCGCCGTCCACCTGCTGCGAGTTGACGTAAATGCCCCAGTACTGACCGTTGATGTACAGTTCGACGTAGTTGTTGGCCAGAGCCGGGATATAGTGCTGGCTGACCGTCTCGTAGACGACTTCGCGCATGAAGCTGTCATCGCCGAAGGCACAGTTCAGGTTGAGATTCTGGTAGCCGTTGACGTCCTGTTCGCTGTTTTCGTAATCGACCGAAATGTTGAAGGATTTCTTTTCGGTTCTATTCTGGTTGTAACTGGTGAAGCCCTTGAAGCGGACGCCGACATTGTAGGCCAGCGGAGCGCCGTCATAGGACATGGCCGCCGCTATTTCCGTCTCGGATTGATAGTTGGCGGTCAGCAGCGACCACCAGTCGGACTGGGGAAAGGTCAGGTCGATGCGGCCGATGTAATCGCTCCGGTAATACTCTTTCCGATCGCCGCTGCCGTTGACCAGGCGGTGACCGTCCTGGGAAAAAGCCATGCGACGGGGCAGGTCGGCGTCGGCGGCGTCAACGCCGCTGGCGATGTTCGTGCCGGTCTGGGTATCATCGCCCGCATCGTCTCCGTTTTCGGTCTCGCTCTCCTTGAGTGCACAACTGCAGCTCAGCATGATCAACAGCATAATCGTCGACAGTCTGATCATATTGTCACCTCCTGGCCTTAAAACGAGAAGCCGATTTTTCCGGCCAGAACATGGGTGGTTTCATTGGTTTTTTCACCCAGGTCATGCTCGAAATGGTAAAAGAGCGACAGTTCGATCGCCTTGGAAGCATGAAAGTCCAACCCGCCACTTAGGCGGAATTTGTCTTCGCTTTTGCTGTCATCATTCATACCCAGAAAAATCTCCGCACCGACGAAGGGGCGCAACGGACGCTGGCGGCAAAAGGTGACCTGGATGCGGTCGCGAAAAACCCAGCTGGTTTCGCTTGGGCTGTCGTTAAAAGTGCAGTGTTCGTTCTGGATACGGGCACGGTTGCTGATGCTGATAGCGCCCAGGTCGAATTTCAGGTTCAGACCGGCGATGAAGCGGTTGCGCGTCTCGTCGCCCTTGGCGATGAAACGGTATTGCCCATGGACGGACAGCCAGTTCTCCAGTTTATAACTGGCGCTGACTTCGCTGATGTCGGATTCGACGACGGTAAAGGTGTCCTGGTAGCGCAGCTGTTTGGACAGGCCGAGTGTCAATCTCTGGTCGGCATGCCAGTCGAAATCGAATATCTGCCAGAACTGGACGGCGTTGTCGTCAGCCAGGCCGGGCAGGCGGACGGCCAGGATCAGGAACAAGTATAAAATGGTTTTTTTCATGACGGCCGCCTATTTTTGATAAAACACGACCAGATCGGCGGAATCGCGCATGAAGTCGATGCCGTTGATCTGAACTGCGGTGACGTTCAGTCCGGTGCGGATCTTGAGGTCGCTGATGAGTTCGTTGCGCCGGTCGGGCCGAATCAGCTCGATTTTCTCGTAGCGGACTGTCTGGCTGGAGCCGCTGCGGTTCAGAAAATGGCCGTCCAGAAGCACGACGGCGATCAGGACGAACAGGTTGACGGCCAGGAGTTCCGGATGCCAGCTGCCATGACTGACCAGCCCGTTGAGAGCGCCCAGGGTGATGACCAGAAACTGGTAGGTCATCTCGCGGATGGGTATGCTTTCGGTCCGGTACCGCAGGATGCTGAAGATGGCGAACAGGCCGAAGGCGAACCCGATATCCATCATGATGTATTTGAGGAAGGTGCAGACGAAGAAAATCATCTGGTTGAAGATCAGGAAGGTGAACAGGTATTCCGGTCTGCGATCACGGGAAAATAAACGAAACGGATGATGATGAAGGCCGTCAGACCGTTGTAAAGAAGACGTATCAGTACGTCGGAATAATTGAATGCACTCATTGGGGCTCCTTGATGTTTCTCATACCAGTAAAACACCAAATTCGCCGAAATGGATTCAAAAATTTACAAAAAAATAATTTTTCGGCTTAGGGAGGGGAACGAACGGGCTGTCAGCCGCGCCGGTAATCGTCCTGGTAACGGGTGATGTCGTCTTCGCCCAGGTAGCTGCCTTCCTGAACTTCGGTGAACACCAGCGCGTCCGGGCCGGTGTTTTTCACCCGGTGTCGGGTCTGGCGCGGGATGAACACGCTCTGGTGCGGCAGCCAGACGACAGAACCGTTGCCCAGTTCGACTTCGCCGCGGCCGGCGAGCAGGGTCCAGGTTTCCTGACGCTGCTCGTGACTCTGCAGCGACAGACGCTGGCCGGGCTGGACGGTGATGCGTTTGACCTTGAAACCATCCTCTTCGTAGAGGATTTCAAACGAGCCCCAGGGGCGGTTTTCGGTGTAATGGGACATGCGATTATTTTCCGTTCTGCAGGGTTTTGAGGTCGGCGTCGACCATCATGCGCACCAATTCTTCGAAATTGACTTGCGGCTGCCAGCCCAGTACCCGCTTGGCCTTGTCCGGATTGCCGATCAACAGGTCGACCTCGGCCGGGCGCATGAAGCGCTCGTCCTGAACGACATGGTTGCGGTAATCGAGTCCGACATGCGAAAAGGCGACTTCGGCCAGTTCGCGAACGGAATGGGTCTCGCCGGTGGCCACCAGAAAATCGTCGGGTTTGTCCTGCTGCAGCATCAGCCACATGGCCTGAACGTAGTCTCCGGCGAAGCCCCAGTCGCGCTTGGAGTCCAGGTTGCCCATGGGCAGTTTGTCGGCCAGACCGAGTTTGATCCGGGCGGCGGCGTTGCTGACCTTGCGGGTGACGAACTCGAGGCCTCTGCGTGGCGACTCGTGGTTGAACAGGATTCCGGAAACGGCGAACAAATCGTAGCTTTCCCGGTAGTTGACCGTGATCCAATGTCCGTAGACCTTGGCCACACCGTACGGGCTGCGCGGATGGAAGGGGGTGGTCTCGACCTGGGGTATTTCCTGAACCTTGCCGAACATTTCCGAAGAAGAGGCTTGGTAAAAGCGGATTTTGGGGTCGACGGCCCGGATGGCCTCCAGCATGCGGGTGACACCGATGGCCGTGAATTCGGCGGTCAGCACCGGCTGCGTCCAGGAGGTGGGTACGAAACTCATGGCGGCCAGATTGTAGATTTCGTCCGGGCGGACATCCTCGACCAAACGGGTGATGGAGTACTGGTCGAGCAGGTCGGCCTGGTATATTTCGACCTTGTCGCCAAGATGGGCGATGCGGTCGAATTTTTCGCTGCTGGAACGCCGGACCATGCCGACGACACGGTAGCCTTTCCCGAGCAGGAAATCTGCCAGATAAGAGCCGTCCTGACCGGTGATTCCGGTGATGAGTGCTGTTTTTTTCATGTTTTTTCCTTTCCCGGTGTTCAACGAACCAGCATGATCGTCCGGTCCCAGCGGGTTTTGGTGATGAAATTGACGACGGTGAGGGCCAGTTGTTTGAGCTTTGTCAACAGGTCGCTGCTGACGTATTCGTCACGGTCGGAATCGTAGGACCAGTAGATAAGCCAGGGCTTGCCGACGATCAGATTGCGGTGCACCGGGCCCCAGAAACGGGAATCCCAGCTGTTCCAGCGGTTGTCGCCGATGCAGTAGTAACTGTCGGCCGGGATGAGCCGTTCGCTCATGTTCTCGCCGCGGTTGGGACCGGGATTGTCACCCTTGAAAAAGGTATAATTTTCCTGGAGCGCCTGGCCGTTGATGAAAACGACATTGTTTTCGACCTTGATGCGCTCGCCGGGCAGGCCGATGGCCCGCTTGACGTATTCCTTCTCGGGCTCAACCGGCGATTTGAAGGTGACGATCATGCCCCGTTTGATTTCCAGTTGCGGGAAGAACAGAGCGTCGGCGCCGCCGATGGACTGCGAGTAGGAAAATTTGTCGACCAGCAGATGGTCGCCGATGAGCAGGTTGTCCTGCATGGAGCCGGTGGGAATGACGAAGGATTGCAGCAGGAAGGTCATGACGAAGAAGACGTAGATCAAGGTTTCGCTGAACAGTTCGAAATAGGCGCGAAACCCCTGCGGCTCTTTCTTTTCCTTGGCTTTCTTTTCTTTCTTAAACATGTTGAGCATGGTCCATTGTACCCGAAGCATCCCCACGAATCAAGCCGATACGAACGACCTCAGCTCAGGGGTTTGATGGTACGCTCCCAGCGGGTTCTGGAAAAGAAGTGCAAAGTGGCCGAGAACATGGCTTTCAGTCTGGCCGGCAGGCTGGCGTTGCGGTAGTCGTTGCGGTCGGCTTCGATGGACCAGTAGATCAACCAGGGGCGGCCGACGATGAGATCGCGGTGTACGGGCCCCCAGAACCGGGAATCCGAGCTGTTCCAGCGGTTGTCACCCATGCAGAAATAGCTGTCGGCCGGGATGAGCAGTTCGCTCATGGTTTCACCGTGAAACTGGCCGGGTGTATCCTCCAGAAAAAAAGTGTACTTTTCCACCAGGGGACGGTCGTCGATGAACACGGTGTTCTCCTGGATGCGGATCCGTTCCCCCGGCAGGCCGATGACCCGTTTGACGTATTCCTTGCCCGGTTCGGTCGGGGCCTTGAAGGTGACCATCATGCCGCGGCGGATTGAGCGTTGCGGAAAAACCATCGCGTCCAGACGGTCGATCGATTGCGAGTAGGAGAATTTATCGACCAGCAGATGGTCGCCGATGAGCAGGTTGTTTTGCATCGAACCGCTGGGAATGACGAAACTCTGCACCAGAAAGGTGTTGACGAAGAACAGAAAGAGCATCAGCTCGATCAAAAACCTGGAATAGGCGGCGCTTTCCCGTCCAGTTCGTTCTTTTTTTTCAGGCTCGGTTTTTATGAAAAGCATTGCACATTGTACCGGAATTGGCGCCCAGGGATCAATAGCGCGGATTCCGCAAAGCGTGCCCGGCGAACAGGAAAGCTGTCGCCGTCTGCTGTCTGGACGCTTTTTGGCTGAAATATTTTTTGAATTATATATTATAGAATGCGCCGATGTTCTCATTATTGTGTGTTCATCGGCAGGGGAAGGATGCAGAGAAAGCCGACCAGGCCGCCCGCAGAACGGGTTGCCGTGGGGGGTTGAAAAAAGGATTCCGAATTGTTGAACAGGCACGCCATTGTCAACGCAGTACCGCTTGCCGATCGGGCGGGGGACAGTCCGATCGAGCCCTGGAATGCCGACCCGGTCTACTACGAGTGGGAAAGGACGGTCGATTCATTGAAGGAGTTGATCTGCCTGGTCGACGAGAACATGCGGGTGGTCCGCATCAACCGGACCATCGAACGCTGGCGCGGCGTCGAAGTGGAATCGGTGCTGGGGCGGCCGCTTCACGAGGTGGCCCATCCACGGTGCCAGCCGGAGACCTGTCATCTGGCGGTTTTTCTGAACGCAGTCACCGAGCGCCTGCGCCGAGGTGAATTCCCTCTGGGAGAATGGTTCGATGCGCCGTTGAATCGCTTTTTACGGGTCGAAGCCCGCCCGGTCTTCATTCATCCCCGCTCCCGGGACCGGAACGGGTTGGGAAAGACGGTGCTGGTCGCCCAGGACATGACCGAGTTCAAGCAGGTCGAAAGCCGCCTCAATCAGACGGAGCTGGAGCTGCAGGCCATCCTGGAATCGTTTCCCGATCTCTACGTCTACGCCGATTGCCAGGGAAAGGTCCTGGATGTCAAAGGCGGCAAAGGAGTCGGTATATCCTGGCCGGAAGACAAGCGGACCATCGCGTCCTTTTTCCCCCGGCCAGTGGCCGGGCAACTGGAAGAAACGCTGTCCGAGGTGTGCCGCAAAGGCGAGCCCAGAAACATCGATTTCCGATACCCTGTCGCCGGGGTGGAGAAATTTTTCGAGGCCCGTTTTTCTCCTCTGAGCAGCCGGCACGCCCTGATGATCATCCGTGATGTCACCGAAAAACTGCGCCTGGAATCCATCGCCGAAGCGGTCGTGACCATGAACCAGATCGGCTGTATCTTTTCCGGTATCCGGCACGAGATCGGCAATCCGCTCAATTCCATAAAGATGACTTTGTCCGTGCTCAAGAACAGCCTGGACCATTTCGATCGTCAGGCGGTCGAGAACTACATCCTGCGCTCCCTGGGCGAATTGGCCAAGATCGAATTCCTGCTCAAGTCGCTCAAGAATTTCACCATCTATGACCGCATGGAGCTCGAGTCCTTCAACACCGACCAGTTTTTCTTGAAGTTCATGGACCTGATCCGTGAAGACTGCCAGACCCGGTCGATCCGCCTCGAATACGTCAATCAGGTCCGGGAACGCGATTTCATCATCGATTTTCGAGCCTTTCAGCAGGTTCTGCTCAACATCATCGGCAACGCCTTCGACGCATTGAGCGCCGTCGACCGGCCCATGTTGACCCTGACGGCCTCGCTGCAGGGGGATTTCGTCAGTGTGGTCATCGCCGACAACGGCGTCGGTATGGATGACAAACAGCTGAGCCACATTTTCAAACCTTTTTTCACCAACAAGAAAGGCGGTTCGGGCCTGGGGCTGGTCATCGCCAAGAAGATGACCGTGCAGATGAACGGGTCGATCCGAGTGCAGAGCGTCAAGGGGCGTGGAACCGAGGTGATCATCATGGTGCCGCTCGCCAGGCAGAGGTGACGATGAAAAACGTACTGATCGTCGACGACGAAGAAGCCTTTCTCAGCAGTGCCGCCGAAGGCCTGAAAGCCTACGCGAAGAATTTTACGGTCTACACGGCCGGAAACGGCGTTCAAGCCTTGGAAAAATTGATGGAAAGAAACTTCGACCTGTTGGTGACCGACCTCAAGATGCCGGTCATGGATGGTTTCGAGCTGCTGATCAAGGTCAGTCACATCTTTCCGCGGATACCGGTTATCGTCATCACCGCTTTCGGGACACCGGAAATCGAAGAACGGCTCTTTGCCAAAGGAATACTCGGCTACCTCGAGAAACCGCTGGATATCGAGCACCTGGCCGATCGCATTTTCGATGGACTGGCCGTCAGCTCGCAGGAGTTCATCCAGGAAGTATTCACCCTGTCTTCGTTCATGGAACTCATCCGCCTGGAAAAGAAAACCTGCACCCTGGTGGTCAAGTCCAAGGATAGAACCGGTACCCTGTATTTTCTGGACGGGGAGCTGATCGACACCGAGGCCGGTGAACTGAGCGGAGAGGAGGCGGTCTACGAAATCATGGACTGGGACCAGTCGGTGATCAACATTTTCAACAGCTGCGACCGTAACAATCGGGAGATCAAGTCTCCGATCGATACCATAATCAAGCGAAAATCTGAGCGTGCCCGGCCGCGGAAGGCTTCGTCACGACTCAAGCAGGAGGTAACGATGAACGTCAAGAAATTGCAGAAAGCGGTGGACGTGCTGAAGGAAAATCTCGGCGAAGGGCTGATGGCTACCGATATCTGGGTAGTTTCCGATGGTACTTCGATCGTCGGATTGAACAGCCAGCCGGAAGCGACAGCCATGTTCAACCAGATGGCGGATTACCTGGCCAAGACTCTGGAAGGCAGCGGGTTCCCCAAACTCGGCAAGTATTTCATGGTCGATCTGGTCGGCGAAAAATTCGTGGTGGTGCTGCCCTTGGGCGACTTCCGCTGGGGCATGCTGATCGATCGCACCAAGGTGCAGCTGGGGCTGGTACTGAGTATCGCCATTCCCCGGGCCATCGCCGTTTTCGAAGAAGCCATCACCGGTCAATAGGACGTGAAACATGGGTCTGATTCTGGCAAAGATTTTCCAGGTGGTCGAAGCCCAGGAGGGTTTTGACGGCCGGATCAAATTGGTCGAGTCACTGGGCATATCCAAGGACAAAGCCAAAGCGGTCGAAGACGAGGCGCAAATCGTCGAATTCGCCATACAGCAGGCCAGCTTCATCATCGGCAAGGATATCGGTCAGCTGCTGGGTTGAAGAATCCGGCGGTTGAGACTACCGGTTACAGGCCGATCTGATCGTGAATCCCCTGCATGGCCTTCTGGCAGGTGATCAGGAAGTCGTCGAGTTCAAGCCCCAGGCGGCTGCAGGCGGCCATCTGGGAGCGGTCGGCGCCGGCGGCGAACTTGAGTTCCTTGAATCGTTTCTTCATGCGGCCGAGTTCGGCGGCTTCGATGCTTTTGGAGGGGTGCATCAGCGCGACGGCGGTGATGAAACCGGTGGTCGGGTCGATGGCGTACAGGGCGTGGTCCATCGGAGTACGGCGCTCGGCCTGGTCGTTGTGGCCCAGAATGGCCTGGATGATGCGCTCGTCCAGTTTGTAGGCGGCCAGCATTTCGGCGGTCTTTTTGGCGTGCAGACCGGGCTGGTCCACAGTGTAGGCGTAATCCAGATCGTGCAGCAGACCGGCCAGGCCCCACAGGTCCCCGTCTTCGCCGAATCGGGCGGCGAAGGCGCGCATGCAGGCTTCCACAGCCAGGGAATGGGCGATCAGATTATCGGCTTTCAGGTGTTCCTTCAATAAAGTGAGTGCTTGGCTTCGGTCCATGGGATCCATCCTTTTCGTACGATCATGTCGGTATCATCATGGCACAGATCCGGTCGGCCGGTCAAGCCGTCCCTGGCGCCGCTCGGCGTTCAAACCTGGTTGCGCAGCATCAATTCCAAGGGGTGGGGGTTGAGGAAATGCTGATGTTCCAGATAGGGAGGCCTGAATTTTCTGACATAGTGGTTGATCAGGGTGATCGGTACGATGAGCGGCAGCTGGCCCTGGCGGTAGCGCTCGATCAGATTCAACAGCTCGTCTTTTTCGTCGCTGTCCAGGTTCTTCTTGAAGTAGCCCGCGAGGTGCTGCAGGACGTTGCAGACCTTGCTGACAGTGGCCAGTTTGCCGAGAGCGCCGATAAAGATAGCAAAATAGCGCTCGTAGAGCTCGTCCGGATCTGTCTCTTTCCCCGCCGCCAGCAGCCGGCCCAGTTCTTTCTGGGTTTTGGGGCAATGGGCCATGAGGGTGTATTTGTGAACGGCGTGAAACTCGATCAGGTCTTTCAGGCTTTTTTCTTTCTGACAGAGCTCCAGCCAGTTCTGCATGACGAACAGGCGGGTGACGAAGTTGTCGCGCAGCCTGGGGTCGTTGAGCCGGCCTTCCTCTTCGACGGGCAGCCAGGGAAAGCGTCGGCAGAAGGCAGCGGCGAACAGGCCGCGACCGTTGGCGCCGGGGATTTGCATGCGGTACACCTTGACCCGGTACAGGCCGGAGCTGGGGGATTTGGACTTGAATATGAAGCCGCAGAGCGGCAGCTCGGCCAGTTCTTCCAGGGTCGGTTTCAGCCAGCGCTGCATCTGCCCGGTCATGTCCCGGCCGCTCTTTTGGGTCAGCAGACGGATTTCGCCGTCGATTTCGACCAGGCGCATGGCTTCGCGGGGGACGGGCAGGCCGCATTCGATCTCCGGGCAAACGGGATGGTATGTGACGAATTGTCCCAGACGGTCGCGCAGGTACCTGTCCAGCTTGTGCTGACCGTCGTAGCGGACCGGGTGGCCGAGAAGGCAGCGACTGATGCCGACCAGGGGTTTGCGGAGTGTATCCATGCTTGTCTGAGCTGTAGTGTATGTCATATGGAACGGGTATGCAAGGAAGGTCTCGAATTCGAATTGGGATTTTGCTTTTTGGGAAGATGGAGAGAAGCGAAAAAATGGCGGAGAGGGAGGGATGAATGGCCCGCTGCTGCGGTCCACCCTGACGGGCGGCCTGCGGCCGTTCTGAAACGGGTCATCCGTTTCAGTCAAACCCTCTGCTCGGGTTCGAATCCAGTGACTGCTTCTGGTTGAGATAGAGGTATAGTGATGAAAGTAAGGAATTCGGGAAAAAATGGCGGAGAGGGAGGGATGAATGGCCCGCTGCTGCGGTCCACCCTGAC
>CAYXHZ010000003.1:5778-82632 GCA_964465065.1 uncultured Clostridia bacterium | reverse complement strand
GAAAAAATGGCGGAGAGGGAGGGATGAATGGCCCGCTGCTGCGGTCCACCCTGACGGGCGGCCTGCGGCCGTTCTGAAACGGGTCATCCGTTTCAGTCAAACCCTCTGCTCGGGTTCGAATCCAGTGACTGCTTCTGGTTGAGATAGAGGTATAGTGATGAAAGTAAGGAATTCGGAAAAAAATGGCGGAGAGGGAGGGATTCGAACCCTCGGATCAGGTTACCCCGATCAACTGCTTAGCAGGCAGTCCGATTCAGCCGCTCTCGCACCTCTCCAGGTGTCTAAATGCCGAGGAGGGGACTCGAACCCCTACAGGCTACGCCCACAAGCACCTCAAGCTTGCGTGTCTACCAATTTCACCACCTCGGCATAAAGGCGGTATTTTTAACCGATCGGGCAACCTGACCGACCGGTTGCTGTTTACTTCTGTTCTTCCGGCTGTTGCTCAGCGGGGGCCGGTTCCTGAGAGGCCGGTTTTTCCGCCGGCTGGCCTTCTTCCTTTTTTTCGGTCGGAGTCGCCGCCGGTTTGTTTTCCTCGGCCGGTGTCTGTCCGCCCTCTGGCGCGGTCTGCGTGATCACCGACTTGCTCTCGGTCTTGACGACGCTGCCGGTTTTACTCTTTTTGGCCGCGGTGATCCACAACAGCAGCGAGGTGACCATGAACAAAATGGCCAGGGTGGTGGTGATCTTGGACAGCAGGGAAGCCGTTCCACGCGGCCCGAAGGTCGACTGTGAACCGGCGCCGCCGAAGGCTCCGGCCAGGTCCGCGCTCTTGCCGCTCTGCAACAGGACGACGATGATCAGCAGAATGCTGACGAATATGTGTACAAACATTAAAAAAGCTTGCAAGATTCCTCCTGTCAGACTAGAAGCTCATAGGCCAGCGCAATTATATCAGAAAAATTTTGCGCTTGCAAGGAGGCGCCACCGATCAGCAGACCGTCGATATCGGCTTGGCAGAGCAGTTCCCGGGCGTTGTCCGGCTTGACCGAGCCGCCGTAGAGGATCGGTGCCTCGCCCAGTCCCATGGTGGTCAGCTGCCGGCGGATCAGGGCGTGAACCTCCTGGGCCTGCTGAGGAGTGGCGGTCAGACCGGTGCCGATGGCCCAGACAGGTTCGTAAGCGATCATCAAACGGCCGAGTTTACTGGCCCCGATTTCTGACAAGTCCTGCTCAAGCTGCCGGAGCACGACGCTGTCCGTTCGCCCCTGCTGCCGTTCTTCGAGTGTCTCGCCCAGGCAGAGCATGGGTCGGAGATCGCTTTGCAGTGCGGCCAGGACTTTCTCCCGGATGCGACGGTCGGACTCCTGGAACAGGTGGCGGCGTTCCGAGTGGCCGATGAGGGCGACGGTAGCGCATTCGCGGGTCATGGTCGCCGAAATCTCGCCGGTGAAGGCTCCGCTGGGCTGTTCATGGATGTTCTGGGCGCCGAAGGTCAGTTCGGGGCGCTGGCGGCCGAGGCTGTACAGCGAGGTGGCCGGCGGGAAGATCATGACTTCCAGGTTCGGCTTGTTCCCGGGCGGCAGGGTGAGCTCGGCCAGGAACTGCAGGCCTTCGCTGACCGTCTTGTTCATTTTCCAATTGCCGGCGATGATGATCGGTCTGGACATGGTGATACCTGTCGCTCAGCGGCACAAGGCGGCGATACCGGGCAGGGTCAGTCCGGACAGAAACTCCAGGGAAGCGCCGCCGCCGGTGGAAATATGGGTGATCTTGTCGGCCAGTCCGTACTTGTGGATGGCGGCGACCGAATCGCCGCCGCCGACCAGGCTGGTGGCTTGACATTCCGCAATGGCCTGGGCCACGCCCATTGTACCGCCGGAAAAGGTGTCGATCTCGAAAACGCCCATGGGGCCGTTCCAAACAATCAGTTTGGCCGACTCGATCTCCAGGCGGAACAGCTTGACGGAATCAAAGCCGATATCCAGACCCATCATCGAATCGGGGATGGTTTCGTCCTGGCCGACCATGCGCACGGTGATTTCCGGCTCGATCCGGACGGCGGCGATGTGGTCGACGGGCAGAACGATGCGCGTGCCTTTCAGCGGGGCTTCCTGGAGCAGTCGTTTGCACAGTTCGATGAATTCCGGTTCGACCCGGGAACGGCCGACGAACTTGCCCTGGGCGGCCAGGAAGGTGTAGGCCATGGCCCCGCCGATCAGCAGGCAGCTGGCCTTGCCGATCAGGTTTTCGATGATGGGAATCTTGTCGGCGACCTTGGCTCCGCCCAAGATGACCACGTACGGCTTGGGCGGATTCTGGGTGGCCATCGACAGGTAGCGGATTTCTTTTTCCAGCAGCAGGCCCATGCCTTTCTGCGGGATCAGGTCGGCTATGGCGTCGATGGAGGCGTGGGCACGGTGGCAGGCGCCGAAGGCGTCGTTGATGTAGATGTCGATGCCCTTGGCCAGCTCTCGGGCGAAGTCTGGATCGTTTTTGGTCTCTCGGTCGTCGATGCGCAGGTTTTCGATCAGCAGGATCTCACCGGCGGCCAGATTCTTCTTCATCTTGTCCACTTCGGAACCCAGCGTTTCCGGGCAGAACTGGACCGGTTTGCCCAGCAGTTCACCGAGACGTTTGGCCACCGAGCGCAGGGAATCCTTGGCGGTCGGAATGCCCTTGGGCCGTCCCAGGTGCGAGGCGCAGACGATGCGGGCGCCCTGCTCGCTGAGATGACGGAGGGTGGGCAGGGATTCCCGGATGCGGGTATCGTCGGTGATGACCCCCTTGTCGGTCAGGGGTACGTTGAAATCGTTGCGCACAAAGACAGTCTTGTCTTTGACCGCAAAATCCTTCACCGTTCTGGGCTGCGCGTTCATGGACTTCAGCCTTTGCTGATCTTCTGGATCAGGTCGACGATACGATTGGAATAGCCCCACTCGTTGTCGTACCAGGCCAGAATCTTGATGGTCTTGTCGGAGATGAGGGTGATGAATTCGCCATCGATGATGCTGGAATGGGGATTGCCGACGATATCGCTGGACACCAGGGCGTCTTCGGAGTATTCCAGGATGCCTTGCAGACAGCCGGCGGCACCGTCCTTGAACAGGGTCTTGATTTCGGCGACGGTGGCCGGTTTTTCGATGTTGAGGACCAAATCCACCAGAGAACCGTCGGGTACGGGAACGCGCAGGGAGCTGCCGGTGATCTTGCCTTTCATGGCCGGGATGACCAGGCCGACGGCCTTGGCGGCGCCGGTGGTGGTGGGGATGATGTTGAGGGCGGCGGCGCGGGCGCGGCGCAGGTCTTTGTGCGGCAGATCCAGGATGCGCTGGTCGTTGGTGTAGGCATGGATGGTGGTCATGTTGCCGTTGATGACTCCGTATTTCTCGTGGAGGAGCTTGATGACCGGGGCGATGCAGTTGGTGGTGCAGGAGGCGTTGGAGATGACGTGATGCTTCTGCGCGTCGTAATCGACATCGTTGACGCCCATGACGATGGTGATGTCGGGATCGTCGGCCGGGGCGGAGATGATGACCTTCTTGGCGCCGGCTTTGCGGTGCATGTCCAGCTGTTCGTGTTTCTTGAACAGTCCGGTGGATTCGACGACCAGGTCGATGCCGAGCTTAGCCCAGGGCAGGGCCTCGGGGTTCTTTTCCGAGAATACCTTGATCTCCCGGCCGTTGACGACGATGGCGTCCGGTCTGGCTTCGACTGGATAGGGGAAACGACCGAAGACGCTGTCATATTTGAGAAGGTGGGCCAATGTGGCCGCGGAAGTGATGTCGTTGACGGCGACGATGTTGAAGGCCTTGTTTTCCATACTGGCCCTGAAAAAGAGCCGGCCGATGCGTCCAAAACCATTGATGGCAACGTTATAAGTCATGAAAAACCTCCCTTGTTTATCTTATTTTAAATTGTCAATTCAGGGTGTCTGTGGCCACTTTCATTAAAGTATTAGTAGCACAAGAACTTGGCTAATGCAACCTGTGCGGTCGGATCGGGCCGGGAAAACACGGCTAATTATTCTTTCCGCAAATAAATCGTGAAAATATTGCATTAACGACAAGATTGTTAACGGTTTCACAGGAAAAGAACATGGGGCGTATCAGCGGAAGTAGCGGCGTTTGATCATCCAGACGGCCATCAATGCGCACAAGATCAGGCAGGCCAGTCCGAAGTGCACTCCGCCCAGGGTGAATACGGTTTTCGAGGACAGAAAAACGCTGTCCGCAATGAAGCCGTCCTGCACTCCGTAGGGAATTTCGCGGCGGATCTCGCCCAGGGGACTGACCCAGGCCGAGATGCCGTTGGCCGTGCTGCGCAGCAGGGTACGGCGGTTTTCGACGGCCCGGGCCGCGCTCATGGCCAAGAGCTGACGGTGGGCGCGGTCGCCGCAGTACCAGGAATCGTTCGAGGTGACGACGAGCAATTCCGCACCCTGCCTGACGAAACGTTGCACCAGGCCGGGAAAAATGGCCTCGTAGCAGATGGGCAGGCCGATGCGGTGACCCAACAGATTCAGAGTCTGGGGGCCGCTGCCGGGGGTGAAATCGCTGATTTCGTCGGTGATGCGGCGGATGAAGAAAAACAGCGGTCGGAAGGGGATGTATTCGCCGAAAGGGGCCAGGTGTATTTTGTTGTATTGCTGGATGGTCCGGCCGTCGAAGAGCATGACGGCGTTGTAGACCTCCTTGGGACCGCGACGGTCGGTGAATCCGCCGATCAGCGGGGCGTTGGCGGCGGCAAACGACTGGAACCGCTCCGTATAGGATGGCCATTGCCGCGGGTAGATGGGCAGGGAGTACTCGGGCCAGATCACGGCCCGGGCACCGGCTTGGACCAGCTCCTGGGAGGCGGTCAGCAACTCGGTCAGGCGGGGCTCGTAGCCCCGGAAGTTGTCGTAGCTGCTGTTGGGCTGCAGAACAGCCAGTTTGATGGGGCCGGCCCGGGCAATTTCAACGGCAGCCTGACGGCGCAGCAGGGCGCCGCTGCTCAGGACGATGATCAGGATGGCCAGCAGCTGCAGCAGGCGGGTGCGGTTTCTGGCCTGCAGCAGGCGCAGACCGAGCAGGTTGATCAGGACGACCAGCGCGCCGACCAGGTGCACGCCGCCCAGTTCTGCCCATTGCATCAGCCAGGGAGTTTTCAGCTGCGAGTAGGCGAGCAGGCACCAGGGGAATCCGCCGAAGGCGATCTCGAGCAGCGCGTCTTTGCCGGCAAAGAGCAGCGGGATCAGCAGCCAGGCTCTGGGCATGGGCAGTACCCGGTTGATGAGTGCGGCGAACGGGGCGCAGAGCAGAGCCAGAAAAATCGCCAGTCCGATCCAGCCGGTGAAGCCCAGGGTCGGGCTCATGCCACCGTAGTGGGTCATGACCTTGGGAATGAAGGTCAGCAGCAGCAGGTTGCGGGTCAATTCGAAAACGGCGAAGGCCGGCAGCGGGTGCGACGGCCGGCGCGTGAAGAAGTGCAGCAGGGGAATCAGGCAGACATAGGACAGCCAATTGCAGTCGAATCCGGGCTGGGCCAGCGCGAACAGTACGCCGGAAAGCGGCGGCAGCAGCCAGTACATCAACGGTTTCGAACCAGGGAGAATTTTCGGTTCTCCTTCTTTTCCAGTTTGCTCTTTTCCTGCATGGCCTGATTGCGGTTCTCGAACTGGCCGACCCAGAGCCGATAGAGCGTTCCGCCCGCGCCTTCGGAGGAGACGATCTCGGTTTTGTAGCCCATCTCGTTGAAATGGGTGGCGTAGACTTTGGCGTTCTGGAAACTGCCGAAGGCCCCGACCTGGATGGCGAAATATTCCTTGTCGGAAACCGATTTCGGGCTGATGGCTTCGGGCGGCGGTTCCGTCTTCCCGCTTTGATTTTCGGACAAATTGGCGTTCTTGTGCAAACGCAGTTCCTCTTCGATGGCCGAAGTGGCGGCGCTGGTCTTGTCCGTTGCCGGCGGCTGAGTGGAGACTGGTTCTGGGGCCGGCTCGGTTCGGGGCTGGGCTTCCGTTTCGGTCTTGATGTCGTCGTGGACCTGTGTCGCCGTGACGGTCAATTCCTGGGTTTGGGGTGAAAATTCCTGTACGGCGACGGCGGGTGCCTGGTGATCCATGGCCGAGGATCTGCCGGCCTTGTAGCCCAGGTAGGTCAGCAGAAAGCCGAGAAGTATCACCGCCACGATCATGATGACGATGTGGATCAAGGTGATGCGAATTTCCAGGTAAGGCCGGTCATCCTGTCTCATGTTCACATCCTTATTTGCGCAGTCGAATAGAACGGATTGCGTTCTTTACGGGGCTATTATAGGCAAAAAAAGTATTCCATTCAAGGATACGGCTGGGCTTTTTGAACTTTATTCACAGCGGTTCCGTACCAGATCGATGGTTGGCGGATTGATTTTGTACATGTATCCGGCATATAGAAAATCCAGTTGAGGTGATCATGAAAACCAGATTGATCCTTGCTGCCGTTTGCGTCCTGGGGGTGGCCTGGCTGTTGGGCGCGCAGACGACGGGTTACCGCAGTCCCGATCAGATCGGGACATGGCTGCAGAACCAGCACGACAGGCACGGGCATGTCCTCACAGTCCAGGTTTTGGCTCGGAGTCCTGGACAAAGGCCGGTCTATCTGGCGACTATCCGCTCCGCCGAGCGGACCGATGGCGCCGTTCGGCCGGCGATCCTGGTTGTCGCCAACCCTTCCGGGCAGGTTCCGCTGGCCAGCGAGGGAGCGTTGCGGCTCGTCGAACGTTTGCTGGCCGAACCGGAGCGATACCGGGACCTGGACTGGTATGTGGTGCCTTCACTCAATCCCGATGCCCATCAGCGTTGTTTAGCTCCGCTCAAGGAGTATTCCGTGCTCAACGAAGCTCCGGTCGACGCCGACCGGGACGGGCAGGAGGGGGAGGATCCGGCCGACGATCTCAACGGTGATGGTTTGATCACCCGGATGCGGGTGGCCGATCCCGAGGGCGAGTGGCTGCCGGACGAACGGGAGCCCCGGCTGCTGCGCCGGGCCGATCCGCTCCGGGGTGAGCGGGGCATCTACAAACTCTATGACGAGGGCATCGACAACGACGGCGACGGTCGGATCAACGAGGATGGTCCCGGAGGTGTCGATGTGGCCGTCAATTTTCCACACCTTTTCCCGGCCAGGCAGGTTCAGTCCGGGGAATGGCCGGGCAGCGAGAGCGAGGCTTTCGAACTGATCCGTTTCGTCGCGGCTCACCGCGAGATCGCCATGACCCTGGTGCTGGGCGAGGGCAATTTCTGTTATCAAGTGCCGCAGGGCGGACGCCGCGGTCAGACCGATTTCTCCAAAATCACCGTACCCGAAGACATCGGCAAGCGGTTCGGCATCGATACCGGCCGGACCTACACCATGGCGGAACTCATGGTCCAGGCCCAGAAGATGGCTCCGCCGGACATGGATCTGACCGAAGCGACGCTGGCTTCGTTCCTCGGTTTGGGCGCCGTGGTCAACCCCCTGCCGGAAGACCTGAAGTTTTACCAGAGAATCTCGGATGACTACCGCAGCTTTCTGGGCAGGGCCAAACTGCCGACGGAACGGTTCGCTCCGGCTCGGGACCGTGACGGCTCGTTCGAATTGTGGGCTTATTACCATCTGGGGCTGCCCTCCTTCAGCCTCGATTTCTGGTCGGTGCCCCAGACCGGGAAGACCAAGGAAGAAACAGACGCATTGACCGGCACCGACAAGCCGCAGAGCGGCGCCGATCCTCTGGAGTCGGCCCTGCTTCGTTACAGCGACCAGGTTTTGGATAAAAAAGGCTTTGTGCCCTGGAGCAGGTGCCGGCATCCCGGATTCGGGGAAGTGGAGGTCGGCGGTTTCATTCCCGGTCTCGCCCATACCCCGCCTGCCGCCCAGATGGAAACGCTGCTGCACAGCCAGATTTCCTGGATATTCGAACTGGCGGCCCGGCGGGCCCGACTTTCCATCCATTCGACGAAAATAGAACCCGAAGGCGCCGGTCTGTACCGGGTCAGCGCCTGGATCGAGAACCGGGGCATGCTGCCCTATCCCACGGCCATGGGCATGCGCAATCGACGGACAAGGCCGGTGATCGTTGTTCTCGACGGGCCGGGGCTGAAGATTCTCAAGGGGAAAAAGCGGGAACGGATCGCGCTGGTCGGCGGCAATGGCCTGGGCAAGGTCGAGTGGCTGATCCGTCTGGAGGGTGCGGCCCGGTTGCAGATCCGGTCGAGCAGCGATTATGCCGGTGTCGATACCCGAACCGTGTCTGTCGGAGGTGCACAGTGAAACGTCCGCTCTTTTGTCTGATCCTGGGCTTGTTGCTGACTGCGCCGTTTTGGTCGGCCGGGCAGGATAAAATCGAAATCCCTCTGCGTTTCGACCGTTATTTCGACGACGCCGAGGTCAACGAGGCCCTATACGCTCTCCATTCCGCCTATCCGGAACTGACCCGACTCGACGAGGTCGGCAAAAGCGACGAGGGACGGCCGATTCTGTGTCTGACCATCAACGACCGCCGGACCGGGGATTTTTTGGAAAAACCGGCCGTTTACGTCGACGGAAACATTCATGGCAACGAGATTCAGGCCGGTGAAGTCTGCCTGTACCTGGCCGATTACCTGCTCGGTCAATACGGACGAAACCTTAGTCTGAGCCAGTTGCTGGAACGGGCGGTTTTCTACATCGTTCCGGTGGTCAACGTCGACGGCCGCCATCATTTCTTCCACGGTCAGGCCAGCGCCTACGGCGGCAACCGCAGCCTGCGCATTCCCAGCGACGACGACAACGACGGCTTGTGCGACGAGGATCCCGTCGACGACCTGGACGGTGACGGCACCATCGCCACCATGCGCATCCGCGATCCCTTCGGCGGCTGGAAGCAAGACGCCGAGGACAGTCGGCTGCTGGTGCGCATCAAACCCGGCGAGACCGGGCAATGGCGTGTTCTGGGCGAGGAAGGCATCGACAACGACGACGATGGTGAAATCAACGAAGACGGAGAGGGCTATGTCGACGGCAACCGCAACTGGGGTTTCAACTGGCAGCCGTCCTATGTCGAGAGCGGCAGCGGCCAGTACCCGTTTTCCGGAGCCGGTATCCGCGCCCTGGCCCGTTTCATCCGCAAACGTCCCAACATCTGCGTGGCCTGGGCCTTTCACAACTGCGGCGGCATGATTCTGCGCGGGCCCAGCGCCAGGGAGCAGGGAGAATACCCCCGCGAGGATGTGGCCGTTTACGATTACCTGGGAAAGAACGCCGAGAATATGCTGCCCGGATACCGCTACATGATCTCCTGGAAGGATCTGTATCCCACCTACGGCGATTTTGTGGAATGGATGAGCAATGTGCAGGGTGCCTTCGGCTTTGTCGGCGAACTGTTCAACAGTGCCAGCGAGACCTACCGGAGCCGCCAGGACCAGGACCGCAAGGGACGGGAGGAGGAAGAAGATTTTTTCTCGAGTCGTATCGAGCGTGACCGCGAGCGGCTCAAGTTCAACGACCATCTGGCCCATGGCGAGCTCTACAAGGCCTGGAAACCGTTTCGGCATCCGACCTACGGCGACATCGAAATCGGCGGCTGGGTCAAGACGAGTTCCCGTATGCCGGCGCCGTTCATGATCAAGGACATGGTGCACCGGAGCGCAGCCGCCGTCATCTTCACCGCCGAGAACCTGCCGCTGGTCAAACTGGAAAAGATCAGTCTGACCTCCATGGGCGGCGGTTTGAGCCGGGTACGGGTTCGTTTGCACAACAGCCAGGGATTGCCGACCATGTCCGCTCTGGCCCGGCAGCTCCAGCTCTACCCTCAGGACACGCTCAGGGCTTCGGGGCTCAAGGTCCGGGCCGCAGGACTGGTACGCGACGAATTCACCGACCGGGTGGATTACCAGATCCATCGGCCTCAAGTGCAGTTTCTCACGGTTCCGGCCTTCGGAACGCTGTGCTACGATTTTCTGGTCGAAGGCCAGGGGACGCTGACTCTGGAGTACCGTTCGGCTCATGCCCGGAAGCAGACCCTGGAGCTCGTCGTGGCGACGGACCGATAATCGGCCTGTGCCGGGTCGGTTTCCCGTGCGGTTCTATTCTTTCGCCAGCAGGTAGCGGATGATGGCCGGACTCAGGTCGGCGATGGTGTCGACCTCTGCGCAGAGCCGTTCCCGGCCGCGCCCCCAGATCCAGAGCGGCACTGGGTTACGGGTATGTCCCGGATGGCTCATGTCCTCGATGTTACCGTGGTCGCTGCAGATGAGCAGGGTGTGACGGTCGGCGTCCAGAACGGAGCCGACGGCGGCGACGAACTCCGCCAAGTCTCCCAGCAGGCTGACGGCGTCGTCGAGTCGGCCGCGGTGGCCGGTCTGGTCGCTCAGAAAGAATTCGTACAGGGTCAGTCCGGGGTTGTCCCGGCCGCAGCGGCCCAGAATCCTGCCGGCCTGAGCGGGGCTGAGCAGGGGCAGATCGGCGCCGCGTCGAATCAGCGAACGATTGCTGAAATCCTGGTAGAGCGCTTTTTCCTGGAGCATGTCATGCTCCGAGGCCACCGCCTGTCCGGTGCTGAGCATCATGGAGGTGGTGGCCGATATGCGGCGGCGGAACAGACTGGGGAAGGCCGATGAAAAGTGCAGACAACCGTCGGCGCTCAGCTGCAGGTTGGGTGCGGCAAACAGTTCGGCATGGAAGGGGTAGGCGTTGAAGAAACGCGCCGGGCATCCGGCGGCGATGAGCCTTTTCAGCAGGTTGTGCTCGAAAAGCCATTGCCGCATGGACCGGGTCGGAAAACTGCCGGCGTGTTCGCCGCTGAACCCGGGGTAGGAGAGTCCGCTGAACAGTGTAGTCTGACCGGACCCGCTCTGGGGGATTCCCGGTACGCCCAGGCAGGCATCGACGGCCTTGAGGCAGTAGGGGCGGGAGCCGTCGTTGTCCGGAGTCGGGGAAAAGAAAGGCAGCCAGTCGCTGTTCAGGCGGCGGAACGGGTTGATCTGACCGTCGTTTTCGCCGATGCCGACACCGTCCAGGAAAAGAAAGATCAGGCTCTTGGCGGACATGTCAGTATTTACGCCCGTCGGGTGCGATCCAGATGACCTCCCGCTCCAGTGTGAAGGCGGTTTTCCGCTGCACCTGCTCCTGGATGAAGCGCGAGAATTCGTTCAACTGGCCGAGGTCCGCCCGACCGTTGTTGACGATGAAGTTGGCGTGTTCGCTGGAGATCTGCAAATCGCCGCGGCAAAATCCCTTCAGGCCGCATTGGTCGATCAGCCTGCCGGCGCTGATGCCGTCTTTTCCGGGGCGGGGATTTTTGAAGAAACATCCCGCCGACGGGGATTTGACCGGATGGTTGGCCAAACGGTGAGCGATGTGTTCGCGCATGCGGCGACCGATGTTCTCCCGGCAGTCAGCTGGAGCGGTCAGTATGGCGCTGACGATGATCTCCTGGCCGAATTTGATCCGACAGTCCCGGTAGCTGAAGGCGAAATCCCGTGTCGACCAGCTCTGCAGCCGGCCCTGATCGTCGATGACCTGGGCCGAGATCAGCCGATCGCCGACCGATTCTCCGAAGGCGCCGGCGTTCACGGCCAGGGCACCGCCGAGGCTGCCGGGAATGCCGATCAGAAATTCCAGGCCGCCGCGGCCGTGACCATGGCACCAGCCCATCAGCCGGGAAATGGTACAACCGCTTTCCAGCTCGATGCAATCCAGTCCGCACTCGGCAATGGCGCAGCCGGTAAAACGCAGAACGCTGAGTTGTTCGGCCCGTTCAGGGAAAACGATGTTGCTGCCGCAGCCGATCAGGACGAACGGCTCGTTTTCTTTACGGAATTTTCGAACCAGTTCGCTGAGCTCCTGAACCGAATCGGTCTGGATCAATTGCCGCAGGGGACCGCCGATGCGGATGGTGGTCAGCTGCCGACCCTCGATTCCCTGGCTGACCCTCATGGTTTCCGATCGTCTTCCTGGCGCAGGATGTACTGCAGGTATTTGTCCAGGGAGGGGCGGAAAAGAGCCGTCCGATCGAACACCGTGAAGGGGGTTTCGAGCTGCAGGGTGGATTGGTTCTGACTGTCGGTTTCGATGAGCAGGGTATAGTTTCCGGCCTGTTCCGGCTTCCAGACGGGGGTTTTCCGTTCCAACGGGCCGATCTGCGCCGTCCAGACGGTTTTTTTGCCGCTGTCGTTTATGGTCAGCTTGTGGCTTGGCCTGATGAGGTTGATGCTGCTCACTTCGATGGGCAGCAAAGTGTCTTTGGGCACCTGGCTCATGGCCGCCAGGTTGCTGCTGACCGCGAACAGAGTCGAAGCCTGCTGGAGGGTCGGGGTCTTGTCCTGCGCCCGACCGAGGTAGAGCAGTCTGTCGTCCTGAAGCAGAAAGGGCGCTTGGGCGTCCTCGCCCAAAGGATGGTCGGCGAGCAATCGGCCGTGCCGGTCGTAGATGCGGAGCTGGACAGTCTCGCGGACGCGGACCGGAACGGCGATGCGTTGATCGATGAGCAGCGGGGCGCTGAGAGGTAAACCGCCCAGGTAGGCGTACCAGGCCTGGGTGCCTCGCTCGTTGACGGCCAACAGCGTGGCCGAGTGCGTGATGAGGAAACTTTCCCGCTGGCCGCTGACCGGCGCAAAGAGCAGTTTATGGTCCAGATCCCTGGACCAGAGCAGAGTCAGGTCGTCGTTTCGGTACTTGAGCAAACGGCGCTGTGAATCCATGGCCCAGATGTGCCGGCCGATGAGGGTTGGAGGAAAGTCCAGTCTGCGATCCAGGCTTGTTTTTCGGAATTCCTTGTCTGCGTAGCGTTTGCTGTACACGGTGTCGTTGCAGAACAGTTGGATGCGTTGGTCCCCGTTTTCCAGTACGGTCAGGAAGTGTTCCGGATTCTCTTTCAAGTCCGTGGTTTTCAGACCGTTCAGCGACGCCCAGATCAGCCGGTCTTTGTGAGCGTAAACCAGTCCGGATGCGCTGGCTGTCAGCAAACGGGCGTTTCCGGGCAGCGGCAGCGGGTTCATGACCACTTCGCCGGGTTTGATGAAAACCTCGGCGATCCGTTTGTCGCTCTGGATCACCAGGTGGTCGGGCTGGACGAGAAAGGCCTTGCTTATGGTCTGGTTGAGGTCGAGGAGTTTTCGACCGGACGGGGTTTCGATCAGGGCGCCGTTGTCGCACAGAACGAGGATTCTGTCCGGTTTGGGAATGATCAGCAGGGCATTTCCGGGCAGGCGGGCGAGTTCCTCCTGCAACAGCGGCGCGGACAAAGGGGGAATGGTTTCAATCCGCTGCCGGCAGGAATTAAGGCCCAGAGTCGCGACCAGAATGATGAGCAGGAAGAGTCTCATGGTCCAGAATTATAATGAAAGCGTCCGGCGGGGTCAATCGGAACGGGGTATGTTTCTGAAAAGCCGGCATTGCCTGCCGGTGATCTTTTGTTATAATGATACCGTTTTCCGGTATGCAGGTCTGTACGGACATGAAAAGAAAAATTCTGAAACTCGCTGGTTGGCTCGCGGCCCTGACTGCCCTGGCCGCTTCGGTCTGGCTGATATTCATGCCCGAACCCCAGGTCGAGAAGACGCAGCGTGTGGCCGACGGCGAGGGTGTGGAAATCATCAGCTTTGCGGTCGGTAACAAGAAACAGATCCGCATCAAGGCGCGGCTGCAGCGCAACGCCGAAGGGCGGGACCGCCATTTCGAGGGCTTCGAGGCCGAAATAGAGCCTAAAAGCGCTCAGGGCGAGGTCTTTCATGCCTTTTCCGATCACGCTTACCTGTTCAACAACGAGTACAATATCGAGCTCAACGACAATGTGCGCATCGAATCCAAATCGCTGCTGCTCACCGGTCCCCACCTGCTGCTCAAGGACAAGAACTATCTGACCGGAAAAGACGAGATGAGTTTCCGTCTCAACCAGGTGTCGGGCAAGGCCAAAAAAGGCCTCAACTACAACATGCTCAAGGAAATCGTCAAACTCTTCGATGTCGATGGGGTCATGGATTGGGAGGGCTCGCCCCACACCTTCCGTTGCCGCGAGCTGACCGTGACCCGCACCGCCCACCGCGTCCATTTCCTGGGTGACGTCTTCATCGAGGGCGCGGGAAAAAAACTGGTCTGCCAGCGCATGGCCGTCGATTTCGACGACGCCATGAAGGAAACCAAAAGCGTTCTGGCCGTCGACGACGTGCAGCTGTTTTCCTCCCCCAGTCCCGGTACCGAGGATAAAAACCGTTACGCCTACAAGGCGGGACGGATGCTCGGACTTTACCAGGGCGGACTGTTGCGCGAGTCGGAATTGCACGGCACGGTGGAACTGGATATCGATACGCCTTCAGGCCATGTGAGCGGCAGATCGGAATCTTTTCGGGTGCGCCTCGACGAGGTCGGCGGTTTTGTCAAACAGGTGGAAATGCCCGGTCGTGGGGAGTGGATTTACCAGGGAGAACGGCGAAATTTTCAAGTGACCGGCAACCAGGGACGTTTCGACTTCGACGACCGGGGGGAACTGGCTGAAAGCGAGTCCAACGGTCAGGTCGACTTCAAGCTGAATGCGTATTCGGGACAAGGCGACAAGCTGATCTACAAACCCAAAAGGAATCTGGCCGTCATTTCCGGACCCGGCACCTGGATCCGCAAGCGGGGACAACTGTTTCACGGCAAGAGCATCGAGGTCGATACGGCTCGTAACGCTCTGCAATCCGGGAACGGAGTGACCTCGAGCGTGACCCTGAAAAAGCGCCCGCCCTTCAGCGCCGAACCGGTGATGATCCGCGCCGCGACGGTCGACCTCGAGGACCGCCAGGGCAGTATCCGCTACACGGGTGCGGTGGAAGTGACCCAGGAGAAGCTCAAACTCCGTTGTCAGGACCTGTATATCGCCGACCAGGAGATCGTCGCCGACCGCGATGTGTTGTTCTCGTTTCAGGAAGGAGATGACAAGGTGCTGCTGACCGGGGCCAAGATTCGGATCGTCAACAGCAAGAAAACGCCGAAAATCATGGTGGAGGGGAAGGCCCGGCTCATCATGGCCGAAAATCAGGTTACGGCCGGAACGCTGACCTTGAACTGGACGAGCGGTCAGGGACTGAGCACGATTCTGGCCGACAAGCCGGTCCATTTTCAGGACAAACAGTACCAGGTGGACGCCGACAAACTGGAATGGGACCGCAACCGGGGCAAAATGCGTTTCACCGGTACCGTCACCGTCGATAAAGGCCGGGATTTCCGCAGCAAGGGCGAGGAAGTCGAGCTGGACACCCTCACTCAGCAGCTGCGTATCCTGAGCCGTTCCCAGAAACGCTGATCACTCATCCAGCGGTTGCGAAGCGAAGTACTCCTCGTTCTGACGCAGGTACAGGGTGTCGTTTGTGAAGGTGTAGATGTCGGAATTTTTAATGATCAGCAGGGTCTGGTCGTCGAGCAGGGGCAGATTGGTTTTGAACAGGGTGTTGAACAGGAGGCGGAAGGTGTTGACCGGGGAGATGGTCGGGTAGAGCCGGTCCTGACCGGCGGCGGGCAGGCGCAGGGCGTTCAGGATCTGGGTCCGCATGCGCGTGCGGGTATAATGGTTTTTCCACTGGCTGTTGGGCTTGATGAGGTGGGAATAGGGGCCCTCGTCGGCCTGGATGATGATGACCGGTTTGTGCGGACTGTTGCGGTCGATGGTCTGGATCATGTCCAGGATCTGTTGGTTGGTGAAGCGTACGCTGTCCAGGTAGAGCCGGGGATCGGTGGTGACATCCCGCTTTTCGGAGGGGTTCAGGCTGCCGTCGGCCTTGAAGTAATACGGAGGGTGGGTGAGCAGGAAGTGGCAGAAGACGAATTTGGGTCCGGGTTCCCGGGCGCTGTCCAGGACCGCCCGGATCTGGTTGAGCGGTTTCTGGGCGTCCAGGGCGAAGGTGTTTGCGCTTTTTTCCCGGGACAAACCGGCTTCCAGCTGGCGGATGATCAGGTCGAACCAGGTGGTTTCGAGCAATTTGAATTCGAACTCGTTCAGATTCCAGTTCTCCAATATGACGGGGTTGTAGAAAAAAACCCGATCGGCGTAGCGGTTGGTCCGGGTGGCCTCCCACCAGCTGCCGATATGGATGTAGCGGTAGCCTTGGGCCTTGAGATAGCGTGGCACGAGCGCTTCGCCGATGAGTCTGTAGGCGTAGGTCCGGTCCTTGCTGTCCTTGAACTTGGCCACTTCGTCCAGGTAGCGGGCGTTGAGGCTCGAAGCCAGCGACAGGAAGGTGTAGGGGTAGTTGGTCATGCTGCGGGAGGCGATGTAAAAACCCTGTTCCTGAAGTTTCCGCTCGAATTCGCTGTTGTCGAAGTTCAGGTACTGTTTGAGCGTGTTGGCGCTGGCGTAGCGGTCGAAGATCAGGTAATAGATGTCGGGCTTGTCGATATCGGGCGCCGGATTTTCCAGGCTGGCCTTCAGCTCGGGCGGGAAGGCGGCGGCCTGGGCGATATCGTCGATGCTGTAGACCTTTGACTGCAGTCGGTACAGTACGATGCGGCCCAAGGGAATGAGCGCGAGAACCAGAAGGATCACGGTGCACGGAGTATGCAGTTTTTTCAGGTCAGACCGGGCCCCCAGCAGCAGGAAGACCAGGACCAGGTAGAGCAGCGCGTAACCCAGCTCGGCGGCGACCGGAATGTTACCGGGGAAGAAGGTGCCGACAATGTGGCTGTAACTGAAGAAGAAAAACCAGCTCAGTGTCAGCAGCAGGGTGGCTTTGGGGCGGACCCGGGGAATCAGGCTGAGAAGAATCCAGGCCAGGAAGGTGATGGCGAGACTGACCAGCAGCGGCCGGTAGAGAACGGTCGGCCTGAGTTCGGTGATGTTGTGGGCGTAGAACTGGCTGATGGGGTACAGGATCATCAGCAGGGGATGGGCGTAGCGGCTCAGGGCCGAAAGGATTTTTTCGTTCATTTTTTCTCGAATAAATATAAAATACGGTCCGAATCGCTGACCTGGTGTCGCTCCAGGAGATGAAAATTTTCCTGGAAGGCTGTTTCCAGTCCCTGGCTATGGTAGTCGCTGAAGATGTCCTGACGGCTGGCCAGCAGTCGTCTGACCTGGGAATCCTCTTTGGGGACGAATTCAATGATCAGGTGCCGGCAAAGGCTGGCGAAATAGCCGGCGATCATGGGCAGGGGCACGTTGTTGGAGATGGCCAGATGGTGAACCAGGGCCAGGGCCATCAGCATGTCGACCGGACCCCGATCGCCGAGGCTGCCGCGTTCGCGGTTGGCCCAACCCAGCGCCGGGCTGGGGTTGGTGAGATCGAGCAGCAGCGGCAGGATGTTGGTCTCGCCTTTTTTTTGCAGTTCAGAGTAGTTGTATTCGACCGCTGTCGGGTCGATATCGAAGGCTACCGCCGCGACACCGCGCTGAGAGGCCAGGCGGGTGTAGCGGCCGGTGTTGGCGCCCAGGTCCCAGAGGTTTTTCGGCGCGATCTTTTCGATCCAGCGGCCGATGAAGACGGCCTTGTCGTCGCTGGCCCTGTCGCTGTAATTGGTGTCGCTGTAGTATTCCCCCCATTCGGTTTTGCGGATTGGCCGCTTCAGTGCCCGGGTCGTGTTTTGCAGGCTGCTGATCAGACCCTTGAAGCCCAGGGGGCTGATCTTGCGCTCCAGCAGCTGCGGATTGCCGGTAGCTGCGCTGTCGGCATGTTTCTGCTGGGAGCGGGCGTGCAGGTGAATATGGGAAAGCAGCGAGAAGGAAAAACGGGTTCTGGAGGGCAGGAGCCGGCTGGCCAGATCGAGCGGCAGGCCGTCGATGTGAATCCGAAGCAGTTGTCCCAGGCGGATGTCGCGGTGGCTCATCAGGGACAGCGGAGCCAGGAAATGCTGGCAGAACTGGCGGTAGGCCACCCAGGGACGGGTCATATCGGCCATATCGAAGGACAGGGTGTCGATCAGGATGGGACGTCCCTGGTGAAACTGAATGTTGTAGGCGCTGGCGTCCTTGAGGCTCATGCCGTGCTTCATGGCCAGGCATTGGATTTCCAGTGTGGCCAGGGCGGCGTCCTTGAGCTGGCTGAAACACCATTCGTACGGATAGCTGATCAGGGCAAGGCGCATCGGTTTGATGACTTTATAGCAAGATCCGGGATCTTCCGGAGCCATATCGATTTCCTGATGCGGGACGAGCAGACCGGCCGCCGTCAAATCCCGGTACAGACCGGAATTCATCAAATGTTCGTATTGAGTTTGATACCCGGCGTTGACCTGGCGGTACAGCTGACCTTCCCGTTCGAAAAGAAAACCGCTTGGGTCGCGAAACGATGCCTTTTCTCGAGTCATTTTTTCACCTGATGGGGATGATCCCCTCCGGACATGCTGCCGACAGGTCGCGGGATGCTTGGGGATTATCCTGATTGTCAGTGAGATGGTAGCAAATTCGCGGCGTCTCTGTCAACAGCGGAAGCGGGCTCGTGGCCGTGGCTGAGAAAAATCAGGTTTTCGGGGTTCCTTTGACCTTTTTCCACATACTGGCCAGGGCCAGTTTTATCTTGTCCCAGAAACTGCGGACGACGAAGGATACCGCCAGCAGCGACGCGATCAGGATCTGAAAAACGTAACTTCCAGTACCGGGATCGATGTACCCGTATACCGGAAGCTCGACGGTCAGGACAGCCATGATGAAGATGATGATGAAATTCATGATGACCGCATCATACCCCAAATCGGTTTTTTTTTCCATCTTTTGGGCTATAATGATCGGATTATGAACAAACAGAAACGAGTCTGGGGCCTGACCCTGTCGGCCTTGTTGACCATTGTCGTCTGGCAGCTGCCTTTCGGCGTTTACCTGTTGTACCCGCTGACGATCCTGGCCACCTGGTTTCACGAGATGGGGCACGGACTGTGCGCCCTGGCCCTGGGTGCTTCGTTCCAGCGCCTGGATCTGTTCAGTAACGGTTCGGGACTGGCAAGCTACTCCGGAGAACTGTTTCTGGGGCGGATCGGTTGGGCCCTGGTAGCCGCTTTCGGACCCCTGGGGCCCGCCCTGGCCGGATCTTGGCTGATTTTGTCCAGTCGGCGGGAGCGTTCCGCCCGGCGACAGCTTTTCATCATGGCATTGATCATGATCCTGTCGGTGCTGCTCTGGGTCAGAACCGCATTCGGCGCGGTGCTGATCCTGGTCCTGGCTGGAATCGTGCTTTGGGTGACGACCAAAGGCGGACCGGCGTGGCATGTCTGGACAGCCCAGTTTCTGGGCGTCAACGCCTGCATATCCGTCTTTTTGCAGATCGATTACCTGTTCACCAACCGGGTGGTCATGGGTGGCCGGGTTCTGTACTCCGATACCGGACAGATCGCCAATGTCCTGTTGCTGCCATTCTGGTTCTGGGCGATCATACTGGCCGGGCTGACCTTGCTGCTGCCATTTCTGAGCCTGCGTAGAGCCCTCAGGTAGGGGACCTGGCCCGTTTTTTTGTGGTATAATCCCCAGCTTACATGATCCAAATCCGCAATTTGACCGTTGACCTGGGTAAACGTGTGCTGCTCAGCGGTGCCGAAGGCACCATCAACCTGGGCCGGCGCATCGGACTGGTCGGGGATAACGGGGTGGGCAAGTCCACCCTGCTCAAGATCCTGGTCGGAGAACGCAGCGACTACAGCGGCGAGATCATCAAACCGCGCTCCCTGCGCATCGGTTATCTGCCGCAGGAAGAAATGCCTCTGCCGGGAGAAACCGTACTCGACGCCGTCCTGTCGGGCAACGACGATGTACGCTTGCTCAACGAGCAGCTGGAGCGATTGCACCAGGATCCGGCCGCCCGCGAAGGCGCCGATGACCATGCCGAATGGCTCGGCCGCCTGGAACGCCTGCAAAGCCGCCTCGAAGCGGTTTCCGCCTACGAGCTGGAAGCCCTGGCCAAGAAAATTCTCGGTGGCCTGGGAGTGAAGTCCGATTGGTTTGGCCGGCCGCTTCAGGAGCTGAGCGGCGGTTGGCGCATGCGCATCTGGCTGGCCCGGTTGCTGTGCCAGGATCCGGACCTGCTGCTGCTCGACGAACCGACCAACCACCTGGACACTCCGGCCATGGACTGGCTCGAATCCTACCTGTATTCCTTTCCTGGGGCCATCCTGACCGTTTCCCACGATCGTTTCTTCCTCAACCGCATGGTTCACGAGATCTGGGGCATGCACGGCGGTAAGATTCACTCCTTCTCCGGGCGTTACGATGATTTTGTGCAATGGTGGGACAAAGAACGGGAACTCGAGGCTGAAAAACGGCGCCAGGCGGTTGAGGAAAGGGAACGGATCGAACAGTTCATCAACCGCTTCCGCTACAAGGCCAGCAAGGCCAAACAGGTGCAGAGTCGCATCAAACTGCTGGACAAGCTGGAACCGCTGCCGCAAGCGCATGGGCAATCGATTCACCACTCCATGAATTTTTCGCTCAGTACCGCCGTGCGCAGTTATTCCAACGTACTGACCCTCAAAGACCTGAGTTTCCGCTACACGGAACAGAGTCCCGATGTGCTCTCGGCCGTGAGCGGCCAACTGTTTCGTGGCGAAAAAGTGGCGCTAATCGGTCAGAACGGAGCCGGGAAGACCACCCTGACCCGCCTGATCACCGGGGCCTTGTCTGGCTTTTGCGGCGGGCTCGAACTCGGCGAACGAGTCACGATCGGTCATTTCGGCCAACACCAGCTCGACATGCTCGACCCGGACCTGACGGCCTACGAGGAGATCAGCCGCAGCGCAGCTCTGGGTCAAGTGCCGGTCATCCGTGATCTGCTGGGGCTGTTCGGTATCCGCGGCGACGACGTCAACAAACGAATCGCCGTGCTGTCCGGCGGCGAGAAGGCTCGGGTGTCCCTGGTCAAGATCCTGCTGTCCTCGGCCAATTTCATCATCATGGACGAGCCGACCAACCATCTGGACGTTTCAGCCCGGACCGCCTTGGAAAAGGCTCTGGCCAATTACGACGGCACCTTGCTGCTCATCTCCCACGACCGCTACTTTCTCGACCAGCTGGTCAACCGGGTCTGGCTGCTCGAGAATGGTTGCATTCAGGACTATCTGGGAAATTACAGCGAGTTTCTGGAAAACAGGGGCCGGAGCCGAACCTCGTTCGAAAGGTTTGATGCCGATGGCGGCACTCCCTCTCCTGCAGGCCTGCGTTCCGGACGCCGTGAACAGCGTAAACTGGCTGCCGAAATCCGGCAACGTTACAGTATCCGTCGCGGCAAGCTGGAAAAAAAAGTCAAGGATTTCGAGATCCGGATCGAGGAATTGGAATCCAGAAAGAAAGATCTGATGGGAGAGTTGGCTGACCAGGCCATCTACGAACAAGCGGCCCTGGTGGTGGAGGCGCAAAAAGAGCTTGCGGCCATCGAGGATGAATTGCTGCGGATTCTTCCGAGCTGGGAGAAGGAAGCCGAGGAATTGGAACTCCTGCAACAGGCGATGAATTTGGAACTTCATCAGCTCAACCTGAGCGAGTAGTCCCCTATTCCCTATTGGGGGACGGTGCGTCACAACGTCACGGTTATTTTTGTCTACGACAAATCCGTTTATGCTAATTCAGAAATTGTTTTTGCAGTGAAAAATTATTTAAAAAAACAATGACTTGATTACAAAAATATTATATAGTAACTATAAATACATGAGACGGGCCAGAATCACGTACGAAGGGGCATTTCATCATGCGATGAACCGGGGTTACGAGGGACGTACAATTTTCCACACCGACCAGGACAGGCAGTTTTTTTTAAATCTGCTTGCGATCTTACAAGCTCAGGAAAAGATAAGAATATTGGCGTTTTGTATCATGAAAAATCACTATCATCTCGTTGTGCAAGATACAAGTGATCGCTTGGCTGATTTTTTCAAACAGCTCAATGGCCAATATGCAACATATTATCGGCAACAGTATGGTGGAAGAGGCTACCTGTTTCAGGACCGATACAAGTCGATGCTTGTTCAGGATGATGCGTACCTAATGATCGTCCTGGCGTATGTACTGAATAACCCTGTCCGGGCTGGTTTGCAAAATGATTATTTGAGCTATCGGTGGTCTAGTGCAGGGACATACTTCATTAACGAGCCATTGCCATGGCTTGATTCTGCCTATGTTGAGAGTCTGTTTGGAAGTATGAAGGAAATGTCTGGTTTTATTACCGGGCTCGAGGATTTGCTTTTGCTTCCGGTGGTGCCGACACCGATGGGGCTGATTGTTGGTGGAGATGAGTTTGTGCCTGCAGCGCTGGAAAGATCGGAAAGACGTTCCGACGGGTTCAGTTTGGAACATCGTAGAGTGGATGATCTGTTCCATGATCCCGTTGATAAGGTAATCCGGGAGTTTGAAGGAATCCATCAGGTAAAACTGGATGGACTCGATCCCGGTAGTGCTGAGGGGAAACGCCTGCGCAACGAATTGTTGTTTTTGCTAAAAGAAAAGGCAGGGCTGAGGTATCGGGATATATCGCGCTTCGATATTTTTGCGGATATTGGTCTCAGTGGTTTGAGGATGATTTTTCGAAGGGTGCGAACAAGAAAAAAAGGCGGATAAACTGTGACGTTGTGACGCTCCGTCCCCGATGAGCCCCGTGACGTTGTGACGCTCCGTCCCCGATGAGCGCTTGCTAAAAGAAAAGGCAGGGCTGAGGTATCGGGATATATCGCGCTTCGATATTTTTGCGGATATTGGTCTCAGTGGTTTGAGGATGATTTTTCGAAGGGTGCGAACAAGAAAAAAAGGCGGATAAACTGTGACGTTGTGACGCTCCGTCCCCGATGAGCGCGGTGAGCGCTTTTTGTGTTCTTTGCCGGTTTATTTGTGTTATAATCTTTTCATGTTGGACCTTGCATATATCAGAACCCATCTGGATGAAGTTAAACGTAAAATCGAGGCCAAAGGTCTCCCTTTTGACGAGGCCGAATTTTCACGACGGGACACGCAGCGCCGTGAATTGGTCACCCGTATCGAGCAACTCAAGAACCGCAAGAACCTGATGGCCAAGGAGATCGGTCAGCTCAAACGGCGGGGTGAAGCGGCCGAAAAGGAATTGGCTGAATCCTTGGGTCTGGGTCAGGAGATCGAGGCGATCGAACAGGAGACGGCCCGTTTGGACGAGGAATTTCAGGCTCTGCTGCTGACCTTGCCCAACCTGTTCGATGATTCCGTGCCCATCGGCCGGGATGCCGAAGACAACCGCCTGGTGCGCAGCTACGGCACCCCAAAGACCTTTGCTTTTCCGGTCAAGCCCCATTGGGATCTGGGTGAGCTGAACGGCGGACTGGATTTCAACCGCGCCGCCAAAGTCACCGGGACCCGCTTCGTGGTCTACCGTGGGCAATTGGCCAGACTGGAGCGCGCCCTGATCAGTTTCATGCTCGAAATTCATACCCGGGACCATGGCTATACCGAAATCATTCCGCCTTATATCGTCAACGAGGACAGCCTGATCGGTACCGGCAACCTGCCCAAATTCAAGGACGACCTGTTCAAACTCGAGGGCTACCCTTACTATCTGATTCCCACTGCCGAGGTTCCTCTGACCAACCTGCACCGGGATGAGACCCTGACCGGGGCGGATCTTCCGGTCCGCTACGTCGCCGCCAGCCCCTGTTTCCGCAGCGAGGCCGGTTCGCACGGTCGCGACGTGCGCGGCATCATTCGTCTGCACCAGTTCCACAAGGTGGAACTGATGCAATTCGTCCATCCTCGGCGTTCCATGGAGGCCCTGGAGGAATTGACCGGGCATGCCGAACGGATTCTGCAGCTGCTGGACTTGCCCTACCGGGTCATGCTGCTGTGCAGCCGGGACATGTCGTTCTCCTCCGCCAAGACCTACGATCTTGAGGTGTGGATGCCCGAGCGGGGCAAGTACGTGGAGATTTCCTCCTGTTCGAATTTTGTCGATTTTCAGGCTCGGCGGGCACGCGTACGCTACAAAGACGGGCAGGAGAAGGGCTTTGTGCACACTTTGAACGGCTCCGGACTGGCCATCGGTCGCACGGTGGCGGCAATACTGGAGAATTATCAGCAGCCGGACGGGCGTATCCGGATTCCGGATGTGCTGAGAAAATACTTCGACGGGAACGAATCGATAGACTGATGCCCTATTACAAATGCACTTTCATCAATGAACGCGGCGGGTTGGTGAACAAGCAGCTGGAGGCCCTGGGGAAAAAAGACATCCGGGATCGCTACCGCAGCGGCAACCTCAAGCTGCTGAAAATCCGTCGTCATTTTCCGCTCAATGCTGATTTTGGCTCCATGCTGAGCCGTCGGATCAAGGCCGCCGATTTCTTTCTCTTCAACCAGAAGCTGATCGCCCTGATCAACGCCGGTGTGCCTTTGGTCCAATCGTTGAAACTGGTGCTGGAGAACACTCCGGCCGGCGCCCTGAAGGTCAAAATGGAGAAGGCCGGCGAGGACTTGCAACGGGGGACAAGCTTGCGGGACGCCTTCAATATCGAGCAGTTGCCGTACGGAAAAATTTACTGCGCCACTCTGACTGCCGGTGAACGCAGCGGACAACTGGAAACCCTGTTGCGCCGTTTCAACGAGTATCTGAGCAAGATGGTGGCCTTGCGGCGGCGCATCATCAGCAGCATGATCTACCCGCTTTTCGTCCTGTGCTTCGTCATCGCTCTGGCCATGCTGGTCATCATGGTCGTGGTTCCCAAGTTCACCGGTTTTTTTGCCGGATTCAGCTCCGAACTGCCGCCCATCACCCGATTCGTCGTATCCCTGGGTGATGCCATCAAGACCTGGGCTCCCGGACTGATTGTCCTCGGTATCCTCGTCTACCTGGGTGCACGGGTACTGGAACGGCGTAAGCCGGAAATCGTTCTCGTCGATCGTCTCAAGCTGAAGATTCCGTTCATCGGCAGCTTCATCGTGGAGAACTCCTTGTCTGCCTTTTCACGCACCCTGGCGATTTTGCTGACCGCCGGCATCCCCTTGCCCGAATCGCTGGACGTGGCCCTGGAGACCTTCACCAACCGCAAACTCAAGGCCGATGTCGAGCCCCTGCGCACCCAGATCAGCGAAGGGCAGCTTTTTTCGGCGCTGCTGGTCAAGATTCCCTGGATGAAGGGCATGCTCCTGGAACTGACCCGTGTCGGTGAAAGCAGCGGCAATCTCGGTCCGGTTCTGGATCAGAGCGCAGATCATTACGAGGCGCGGGTCGATACCCGTGTGGCGACCCTGGTGTCGATGATCGAGCCGATTCTTCTGGCCGTGATCAGCGTTCTGGTCGGGTTGGTTATTTTTTCCGTCTATCTGCCGATGTTTTCGGCTGTTCAGGTGGTAGGATGAATATGCAACAGTCCCTCCGCGATATCCCCCTCGATTATGACCTGCTCAAGAAATTTCCTCCCGAATTTCTCGTGAAGCACCATTTCTTCCCGCTGACCGAAGAGAACGGCGTGTTGACCGTAGCCATCAACGACCCGGACGATATCGAACGGATATCGATTATCGAGAACTTCTGTCAGAAGCAGGTGGTGGCCCGGCCGGCGGACAACGATGAACTGGAATATTTCCTGAAAAAAAGCGACACCTTCACCAAGGTGCTGACCGAAAACACGGAAGGATACGCATCCAGACACGGTACGACAGCGATCGAGGCCGAATCGATCACCCTGGATTCGCTGACCGAGGAAGACGACACCATCATCAAATTGCTCAACAACATCGTCTTCACGGCCGTCAGCAAGAAGGCTTCGGACATTCACCTCGAATGCCAGGCCGAAGCGCTGCTGGTCAAGTTCCGTATCGACGGTATCCTCAGTCAGATCATGGATCCCCTGGACGCCACTTTTCAACTGCCCCTGCTGACCCGGCTCAAGGTGATCGCCGAACTGGATATCGCCGAGCGTCGTGTTCCTCAGGACGGGCGTTTCCGCATGATACTCAACCGCAAGACCATCGATTTCCGGGTGTCGGTCATGCCGTCCATACACGGCGAGAACGCCGTCATACGCATCCTGGACCGTGAGATGATCACCGAAAATTTCGGGGAACTCAACCTGCACCTGCTCGGCTTTTCCGATTCCATACTGGCGCGGGTGCGGGAGTACATCGAGTATCCTTACGGCATGTTCCTGGTCACCGGTCCCACCGGCAGCGGCAAAACGACGACCCTGTACGCCGCTCTCAACGAGATCAAGCGCCCCAGCGACAAGATCATCACCATCGAGGATCCGGTTGAATACCAGATCGACGGCATCACCCAGATCCCGGTCAACGAGAAGAAGGGACTGACCTTCGCCAGAGGGCTGCGCTCCATCCTGCGTCACGATCCCGACAAGATCATGGTCGGCGAGATCCGCGATTCCGAAACGGCCCAGATCGCCATCCAATCGGCTCTGACCGGACATCTGGTCTTCACCACCGTCCACGCCAACAACGTTTTCGATGTGCTCGGGCGTTTCATCCACATGCAGGTCGACAGCTACAGCTTCATATCCGCGCTCAATTGCATCGTCGCCCAACGTCTGGTCCGCACCCTCTGTCCGCGTTGCAAGAGGGAGGACCGCTTGTCCCCGGAAGAGTGTGAACGCAATTACATCCGCAGCGATGAAGTCGGTGAACGGATCTACCGTCCGGTCGGCTGCCCCGAATGCAACGGAATGGGCTATTCGGGCCGCAGCGCCATCGGTGAAATCCTGGAACTGAGCGATGAGATCAAGGAAATGATTCTGGACAAAAAACCCACTTCCGAGATAAAGAAAAGGGCCATAGAAAGCGGCATGACCACGATCCGCCGCGACGGTCTGATGAAGGTCAAGGCCGGTGTGACATCGCTTGAGGAACTCAATCGGGTGACGGTGCGAGAATGGATCTAGAAAAATGGTTTTTCCCCGACCAGGTGCCGGGGCAGATGCTGTATCTGGGTGAGGAACACTCGCTGCTGCTGATCAGAGCGGCGGATGGGAAATGGCGTGAAAGCGCCCGATATCCCCACACTCTTTCCGATTTGGCCTCATTCAGCGCCCTGCCTGGCGCCAGCAAGGGGCCTTTGGGTCTGTCCCTCAGCCCCAATCCGTTCGTTTTCAACCTGTTCAATTTCGAGAGTCCGCTGCCGCTGAACCCCCGCAAGCGCCGCGAACTGATCCAGTGGCGTCTGCAGCGGGTTTTCCCCGATGCCGCCGACGATATGATACAGACCTGCCAGGTGTTCAAGCGCCGGACAGTCCTGTCGGCCCTGGTCAGCCGGGAAATCGTGCGTTCCTGTGAAAATCATTTCGGCGACCTGGGTTATCCGGTCACCTATATCAGCTGCTCCAGTATCGACGCCGTGAAAAAATCGGCCCGATTCAGTCGGCAAGCCCTGTTGATTCTGGAACAGGAAGGGCAGTTGCTGGTGGTCACCCTGGTCAAGGACGGCGTTCCGCTCTTTGTCCGAAAGATCCGGTTTTCTCAGCTAGACGAGTTGGTGCTGGCACTGCGCAAGACCATCGCCTTCGTACAGGAGCAGCAGGGGGTCAACGCCGGCCGTTACCTGGTCAACCCCCTGGGCGGTTGTGATTGTCAGGCCTGGCTGGACCAGTTGAGCGAATTGCAAGCGGTTCCGTTCCCGCATCCCGCTGACCGACTGGCTTTGTTTTTGCCCTAGAGCGAGGAAAGACTGCATGGACAACAAAACCTTCAATCTGGCCTGCCGACCTCGGGTGGACCGCAGGCTCAGCCGTTTGCGCATCCTGGTCGTGGCCGCTTTGAGCCTGGTCATGATCGGATTGGCCGGCTGGCGTCTGACCGGTTTCATCAACCAACAGCATTCGCTGCGCAATGCGGCGGCGGCCCTGGCGCAACGTCAGGATCAGGCCGGAGAAAAGAAGCTCGCGGCCGACAAACAGATCGCGGCACAGCAGAAAATATGGCAGGACCGTATCGACTGGGCGAACGGCCTGCTGGATTCCACCGCGCCGGTACTTTCCCGGCACCTGGAACAATTGGAAACTCTGCTGCCCGAACGGGTCAGGCTGGACTCCCTGGCTTTCACCCGCCAGGAGAAAGGATGCTTGACCCTGTCGGTTCTGGCCGCCAGCGGCAACGACCTGTTCACTCTGTATCAGAGTCTGGCCGGTTTCGAGCTGAACGTCTCCAGTGAGAGCACCGGCAACGAAGGGCTCATCAAGGCTGACCTGACTGTGAAATTGTCCGGCGGCGAGGGCTGAGACGATGAGAAGGCTGATAGCGTACCTGCTGGCTGCATTGTTGGTGGCATCCTTGCTGTTTGTCGGTTTCACTGCCCTGTACACCGGACTGGGCCGGGTGACCGACTCCAGTCTCCAGGCCAGGGAGAAGGCAGTCCGGGATCTGGAGGAACAGGCCGACAGGCAGGAGACTGTCGCCGGTCATTGGCTCAACGCCGAGAAAGAGTACAGCGCGTTCCGGGGGAAATACCTGATCGGTCTGGATCACTTCGCCGATTTCCGGCGTACCCTGGCCGGTATCGTCACCGATAACGGCCTGATGCATTCCGGGTTGAAGTACAACAATCAGAACAGCCCGGACGGAAAACTGATTTCCGTTCATTATTCGTTCAATGTCGCCGGCGCCTACGGGCAGATCCGCCACTTGATCTGGGACCTGGAACACCTGCCTCATGCCGCCCGTATCGGTAAACTGACCTTGCGTCAGGAAAGTCCGGCACGGATTCAGTGCACCGTAGAACTGGAGGTGATCTTTGAAAGGAAATAAGATCCTGCTCCTGCTGCTGGGGATCGTCTGGGTTTCCGTGGACGCCGTGGATGAATTTTTTCTGATTCGGACCAGTCCGCGCCAGGTCGATGCCGGTTCCTTCAAAACCCAGCGCGACCTGTTCGCCTTCGCCGATTTCCGCAGGAACCAAGTCGTTGCCGCGCCGCTCATCGTCGCCTCCATGCCCCAGGCCGGGCAGCCTGAAAACTCCTTGGACCAGCCGGCGGCTGCCGCCGAGAGCGCACCGCGCATGGACATCGTTTTTTTGGGGGCGATCACCCGTTTGCACAAGCGCTGTGCGCTGGTGGCCATACATGGCGAGATGACGGTAATCCAGGAGGGTGAAACCCTGGAGAACGGCTGGATCGTCAAAGAGATAACCCTGTCCAGACTGACGATGAGTACCGAACAGGGCGATATGTTGTTTGCAGTGGAAGGAGATGAACATGAATAGTAGGGCTCTGGGAAAAGCGGTTCATATACTGACTGCCGGCTTGCTGATCATGACCCTGTTGGGTTGCGCGTCGGTCAAACAGCGCTTCAACGGGCAACTCGACAAGATCGAGAAGGGGGACGAGGCGACCATTACGCTATTGGAAAATGCCTTGAAGGATTCTCCGGACGACCGCGATTTACAGGTCCGTCTGTTTCGGGCCCGCTTGAATTTCTACCTGAGTGAACTGGTCAAAGCCCGCAGCCTGGCCGAACGCGGCCAAAAAGAACCGGCCCTGGAGGCCTACAGCAAGGCCCTGGCCATCTTTCCCGACAACCTGCGTCTGATCGAAGAGGTCAAGGTGCTCAAGGGCGAAACGGCAGCGGCGGTCGGCAAACCGAAAAGTTCGATCGTTCCCCCCATCGAATTGCGCATCGACAACCATGAACGGGCCAATATCAATCTCAAATCCGTGCCGGTCAAGCAGATATTCCAGGCCCTGGGCCGCAGCTTCAACGTCAACTTCGTCTTCGACAAGGATTTCCGCGATTTCGTGTATACCCTGCAGGTCAACGATATCGGCTTCATGGAACTGCTCGATCAGCTTTGCCTGATATCCGGCGCCCAGTACCGGGTTTTGGGACCGACATCGGTGCTGATCTACCCCAACACCCCTTACAAGACCCGCGCGCTGAGTCTGCGTGGCGTCAAGACCTTCTATTTGTCCAACATTCTGGCTGCCGACGCCAAAAAGCTGATCAGCGGGCTGTTTCGCGACCAGCAGGTGCTGCTGATAGAGGATGTGGCCCAGAATGCGCTGATGATCAAGGGCGAAGCCCAGGGGCTCAGGGAAATCGAACGTTTCATCATGCAGATCGACCGCCCGCGCAGCGAAGTGCTGCTCAAGGTGGAGATCATGGAGATCACCCGGGGCCTGATCAACCGCATCGGACTGGACATGGTCGACGGAGAAGGCAACGAGGCCTATAAGGTCGGCATCACCAGCGGCGTGTACACCGAAGACGGCAGCGATATCAGCATCGTCAACAAGCCGATCAAGCCCAATGAACTCAAGGATCTGGATTTCTTCATGGTCCTGCCGTCGGCCGCTCTGGAACTCTTTCATTCCGACAGCAACAGCCGCATCATCGCCAAGCCCAATTTGCGCAGTATCAGCGGCGAGGAAGTCAACTTCAAAGTCGGCGACGAAGTGCCGGTCACCAAGACCACCTTCAGTTCCCTGACCGGAACCTCGGCCTCGGCCTACATCCCGTCGACCCAGTACGAGTACAAAGACGTCGGCCTGACGATCAAGATGACTCCCTTCGTGCACCACGACGGAGACATCACCCTGAAGGTGGAATTGAAAACCAGTTATCTGGCCAGCAGTTCGACCGCCTACACTCCGACCATCGGCACCCGCGAACTCAAGAACACCATCCGTCTCAAGGAAGGGGAGACCAACATCATCGGCGGTTTCATCCGCGACGAAGAACGCGGTTCGCTCAAAGGCCTGCCGCTCTTGTCGCAGATCCCGGTTTTGGGCCAGCTGTTCGGCAAGAAGGGTAAGGAAGTGTCTCAGACCGATCTGATCATGATCATTACGCCCTACATCGTCCGCAAGGTTTCGCCCACGCCGGAGGATCTCATCCCCGTCTGGATCAATGCGGAGTCTTCCGATTCCGCTTCGGTGTCCGATCAGATGGCGGAGACAGCCGATCCGGGTCCGGAAAACCAGCCTGCTCCGGGCGTCGGACAGGTGCAACGCGGACAGGAGGTGATCGAGAGCAACCCCGTGGATACCGAACCGATCACGGGTGGAATCACCATGGAGACTGTGGAAAACGCCGCCGTCAACGAGGTGGTCTCGGTCACCGTCAATCTGGTGGCCTCGGCTCCGCTCAAGAGTCTGTCACTCGGCGGAGTGGCCAGCGGACCGGCGGCGGAGGTTGTGGCGGTACGGACCGATTTTTTCGATTCCAGCCGGGTCAGGGCGCTGCAGACCAACCGTGGGGCGGGGTTCGATCTGGCCCTGTCTTCGGTCGGCGACGAAGGGATTCCCGGGGGGCAAATCGCCATCGTCGATTACCGGTTCAAGCAGGCCGGCGAATACGTTTTATCCCTGAGTCGACTCAACGGTTACGGTCTGAACCGGCAAAAGATCGATCTGGGCAGTATCGCAAAAAAAATTTCGGTGAAATAATCGGGGGGAAACAGGGCAGCACAGGGTCGCTTCGATGTGAAGTTCAGCCTGTGCCGCCCGTTTGAAGGGCGGTAGATTCTTACTTGACCCTTTCTTTGAGCGCCTTTCCGGGTTTGAAGACCGGAACGTTCTTGGCTGCGATGGTAATCTTGGCACCGGATTTGGGGTTGACACCGGTTTTCTGTTTACGGTGGGCAACTGCGAAAGTTCCGAAGCCGACCATGGTGATCTTGCCGTTGCTTTTCAGTTCGTCAGAAACGATGTCAATGAACGAATTGACCAACTTTTCAGTGTCGGTGACCTTCAGGTTGGCTTTCTCGGCGATTGACTTGACCAATTCAGTTTTATTCATCAACTCCTCCTCATGATGCAAAAATGTCTGCTGAGCCTTTCATGATCAGCAAATCGGCTATACTATAAATAAAAAAAAATGAAATTGCAACACCTGCCAGCACTTTTCGTAGGCCGGACCTGGACGGCATGGCGACTGCCTGGACGGCCATTTTCCGTTTGTCGCTGCTTGCACTGGCGCAGACCATGTGGTCCGGCAGGCGGACCTTTGGGTGAGATATTGTTGAAATACCCTATATTAAAGAATAAAAACTATAGATCGCATGGGCGTGTCCAGCTGCTGCGCCAGCTGGCCTTGGCTGTGGATTTTTCGATTGCTTTTAAAGCGGCCTTTCAGTAAAATGCTGAAATGATCAAAGATTGCAGCAAAGAAGATATCGCCACGATACAGACACTGCTCAAAAACAAAGGCCTGGTCATCGATCGGCAGCAAATCGAAACCGTACTGGCGGCCATCGACGATTCGCAGTCGGTCTTTCCGATGGTCTTTCAGAAGGCGCTGGTGACCGAACTGCTCTTGACCCATGAGCTCAGCGGTCAGAACGAGGTGACCATACTGGAGCAGTTCCGCCATCCGGATCTGCATTACACCATGATGGTCGGTGCCCTGGCCGTCGACTGGCCTGGCATGGCCAATTCGATAATGGGCATCATTCATCACCATTCGCAGAACGTCCTGTTCGTCAAAGGGTTCACCCTGTCGCATCACGAGCGCCAGATTGGCGTGGTCATACTGGCCTTCGACCTGCCCAACGAAACCGATTACAACCGGTTCATCACCAAGAAGGACGAACTCATGCGCCGGATCCGCGACGCCTCGGTCGGCAGTATCAGCAAGGCCATGCTCCTGGACGACGAGACGGTCAAATTCGAAATTTACAACGACCTGCTGACCTGGCTGCGCAAACACGATTCCCGACCCGAGGCCGAACGGGACAAGCCGCTGCGGGAAGAAGGCGAGGCGCTCAAGTTCATCTCTTCGCGTTCCCGGGAATACCTGGAGGAGCGCAAACTGTCCGACCTGGGTCAGCAGATCAAGGACAACTGCCGTTTCGTCGAACGGGTTCGTACGGGCAAGGCTACCGAAGTCATCCACATCAAAAACATCAAGACCCGTTTCGAACACCTGACCGGCATCACCTTCGTCTGCCGGGAGATCCTGATTTCGATCGAGGATTTCCTCAAGGCGCTCAATTACATACTGCCGGAATGCATCATCAAGTTCCACAAGAGTTTCGTCACCGAGGACAGCATATTCGTGTACCGGCTGGAAATCACCAACCGCTACGGCAAACCCTTGCCGGTTCCACTGATCAAGAAAGTCAGCGCGCAGCTGCACAAGATGATCACGGCCACCTACAACCGCGGCATCCATCAGGTCAAGGCCGTCGGCGGCTTCGAACATTTCGCCCGGGCCATCATCCCGTTTCTGATGAACGAGTTCAAGACAACCGGCATGACCCAGCTCTTTTTCAACAGCGAGAAGCGTACGGAATTCTCCATCGACGTCAAGATGCTGCTGGTCACCGATCCGGGAACGGATCAGCGACTGCTGGAGATCGTCAAACGCATTTCGCGGATCAAGGGCCTGGACATCAAATCGATGATTCCCCCCAAACGTTACGGCCGTAACCTGGAGCTCGATATCATCAAATTCAGCGCCAACCTGCCGGAATTTCAGACCTTCCGCGCCGTTTTCGAAGCGGTCAAATCGGAAATTTCCTCCTTGCTCAACAAGCCCATCCGCGATTTCGACGAAGGCATCCGCGAGATCGACATCAAGGTGCTCACCGAATTGCAGCTGACTTTGGCCGATATGGACCCGGCCCTGATCCGCGAGATCTTTTTCAACCTGGATGAAATGTTCCGCATCGAGGCGCCCATCGACCTGCTCCGGATTTTGGTTCAGACCTGTTCCGTGGCTCTGGCCACCTCCCGACGGCATGACAATCAGGCACTGCTGATCATGCACCGGACAGTGGAGGTCTTGAACAAAACGATTTTCGTGATCGTCTTCGACCGGGAAAACGACTTGCTGGAAAAGGTGTTGGAGAAGGTCGACGACCTGCAGGTCAAGTTCACCCGTTTCGATTGGCATCCGATGGCGGTTTTTGTGCTCGTTCTCAGCGATAACGGCCGGGCTCTCGACGAGAACCGGGCGCTGGAACTGCAGACCGAGTTGTGGAACCTGTCACTGGAAAAGAGATAGACTGACATGAACATACGTATTGCCACGGCAGGCGATGCCAAGGCCATCGCCGAATTGGCTGTCGCGTTTCGCAACCACCTGCAGCGGGCGCTTCCTGCCGATTCCATGCTCCTGCACAGCATCCAGGAACTGCTCGCAGCCGGGGATGCCGAATTCTACCTCGCCGAAAGCGACGGGCAGGCTATCGGGTATGTGCTGCAGCGTTACCGGCATAGCATGTGGGCATCCGGTAGCGAGGCCACGATCGAGGATCTGTATGTTGAGCCTGGATGCCGCAAAACCGGTTATGGCCGAAAGCTGATCGAATTCGCCGTTCAGCGGGCCAGGCAGCTCGGCTGTAAGACCATGTGTCTGGATACGAACGAGCGCAACGTCGCCTCTCAGAAAATATACCAAAGCTTTGGTTTTACCAGTTATTCGCAACGCTGGGACGGCAGGCAGATTTTCTATCGGCTCAATTTCAAATGATGTATCGAGTGACATCGTGACGCACCGTCCCCCAAAAGCCCCCAAAAGGCAAGAGGAAAATGGCCCGCCGAGGGGGTGGCGGGCCGGTGATGTTGTGGCATACTGCTGCTAGGAGCAGTGGTTGATTCAGAGTTTATCTCCATCAGAATGAGAAGTCAAGCGTCTTCAGCCGGCGCTTTTGTCTTTGGATTTGATGATCTGGTGCAGTTCGCGGATATGTTCGATACCACGGATGTTCTTGGTTTCGGTTTTCTGTTCCGACAACTGGAAGGCGGGGATGATGATGGTTGAAAAACCGTGGCGATGGCATTCGGATATGCGCCGGGCCAAAAAGGTCAGCGGCCGGATCTCGCCGGTCAGTCCCAGTTCGCCGAGCAGCACCTGGTTGGCGGGCAAGGGCTGGCCCAGGATACTGGAGATCAGCACTGCGGCCACGGCCAGGTCGGCGGCCGGTTCCTTGAGCATCAGACCGCTGGTGATGTTGAGAAAAATGTCGTGCTTGTAGTAGGGAATGTGCAGCTTTTTTTCGATGATCGATACCAGCATGGCCAGGCGGGCCGGGTCGTAACCGACGCAATTCCGGCGCGGATTTCCGCCCAGCGGGCTTTCGGTGACCAGGGCCTGGATCTCCATCAGCAGCGGCCTTTGACCCTGGATGGCCGGGAATATCGTCGTGCCGGCCTCGCTCTTGTGCCGTTGGTGGATGAAGTGCCCGGACGGGTCCGGAACCGATTTCAGCCCATCCTCGAACATCTGGAAAACCCCCAGCTCGTTCACCGATCCGAAACGGTTCTTGGCGGCCTGCAGGATGCGCAGGTCCGATTGCGGATCGCCCTGAAAGTAGAGGACGGTGTCGACCATGTGCTCGAGCGTTTTGGGCCCGGCCAGTTGACCTTCCTTGGTGATGTGGCCGACGATGAAGGTGGTCAGGCGGGATTGCTTGGTCAGTTCGATCAGTTCGGCTGTGACCTGGCGCATGGTGACCACCGAGCCTTTGTTCCAGGGGTTGTCGCGGCCGCTGATGGTCTGAATGGAATCGATGATCAACAGGAGCGGCCTGAGTTCGGCGACGGCGGATTTGACATCGTCCAGGCTGGCCATGGTCAGGAGATGGATCTTGCCGGGATCCAGGCGCAGCCGTTCCAGGCGGCTCTTGATCTGGCTGGGCGATTCTTCGCCCGAGACGTACAGAACCGGTCCCTGTTTGGCCATGTGGGCGGCGGTCTCGATGAGCAGGGTGGATTTGCCGACTCCCGGTTCGCCGCCGATCAGGATCAGGGATTGCTGGATCAGACCGCCGCCGAGAACGCGGTCGAATTCGTCCATACCGGTGGACAGGCGGGTCTGACTCTGGTTCTCCACTTGGGCAAGCAGGACCGGATGGTTGGGGGTCGAGTTCGCAGCAGTCTGGCCCGGGCCGGGGGGCTGACTTTCGACCAGACTGTTCCATTCTCCGCACTGTGGGCATTTACCGAAGTATTTGGCGGTCTGAAAGCCGCACTCCAGGCATTCGAAATGACTGGAGGCGGCTTTGGCGGACATGGTCGCTATGGGTTCAGACAGCGGCTGAAGGCGGATTGTCCTGTTCGACGATCAGGGAAAAATCGATGACCCGGTCGATGCGTGCCGCCAGCTGGGCCAGTTGGCTGAGGCGGTTCTCCCGGACCAGCAGGTCCGGATCCATGATCAGGATGTCGTCGAAATAGCTGTCGACGATCGGTTTCATCTCCAGCATCAGCGAACAGGCCTCGGCGTAGCGATGGCCGAGGATACAGGCTTCGAACGGAGCGGCGGTCTCGTTGAAAACCTCGAAAAGCATCTCTTCGTGGGGATGTTTGAACAGTTTGGGGTTCAACTCGATCCCCTGGTTTTTATGGGTTATATTCTTCAACCTCTTCTGCAGGATGATCAAATCCATGCAGGCCTGGTTGCGCAGCAGCGGCTCGATCTGTTCGGCGCGCATGAAAATGGCGGCCAGGTGCGGATCGCAGACAGCCAGCAGGCTGTTGGCCAGGTCGTAGCGGATGTTCAGCTGCTCTTTGAGGATCTGTTCCAAACGGGAAACGAACAGGCTCTTGATCTGTTCCAGAAACTGGGAATCGTCATCGAGCTTGTTATACAGGGATATTCCCAGCCTGACCGCATCCCACATGTCGAAATCCAGACGGTGGTCGTAGATCAGACGGATGATGGCGCTGGCGTCGCGGCGGATGCCGAACGGATCCTTGGAGCTGCTGACCTTTACTCCCTTGCTGATCAGCCCGCAGATGTTGTCCAGCTTGTCGGCCATGGACAGCAGCACCGCCTCGGGACACATCCGGCTCGAATCCAGAAAGCCTTTGGGCTCGTACTGGTTGTAAACAGATTTCCAGAGCGCTTCGTCGGCTCCGCTTTCCTTGAGATACAGACCACCCATCACCCCCTGCAGGGAAGGGAATTCCCGCACCATCTGGGTCAGCAGGTCGTTCTTGCAGTTCTGTCCTGCCTTGATCAGGGTTTCCTTGAAGGCGTCCTGACCGGTCATTTCGGCCAGGCTGACGGCCAGAATGGCCAGGCGTTCCGATTTCTGCAGATAATCGCCCAGGTCTTCCTGAAAATTGAGGCTGTTCAGCTTGTTTCGCAGCGAGAAAAAATCGCTTTTGCGGTCGCTGTCCCAGAAAAACTGAGCGTCTTCGAAGGTGGCGGTGATCACACGCTCGCTGCCGCTGGCCACGTTGCCGATCTCGTCGGGGATGTTGCTGACTCCGATGAAGGCGTTTTTGAGCTGACCGTCTTTGTCGTAGACCGGAATCAGCTTTTTTTCGCTGACCATGAAGGCGGAAATGATTTCCTGGGGCAGTTCCAGGTATTTCTTGTGAAAACGGCCGCTGAAAACGACCGGATATTCGTTCTGAAAGACGTAGTGGTCCATCATCTGGGCCGGGATGTCGATCCTGGTTTCGTATTCTTCCTCGAAATCCTTGAGCTCGGTCTCGATTTTGTTGCGGCGGTCTTCGGCGTCGAGCATGACGAAATTGCGGTTGAGCTCCTCCAGGTAGTTTTCGAAGCTTTCGACGACCATCATGCCGTCGGAAAGCAGGCGGTGGCCCCGGGTGGTCAGGCTGGAGTTGATGCCGGCAAAGTATATCGGCAGGAGCTGACGGTCGAGCATGGCCAGAATGTGGGTGATCGGCCGGATGAAGGGCACGCGGGAGCTGTTCCAGACCATGGTTTTCCGAAAGGTCAAAGAGGATAGCAGCTGGGTCAGGATGTCGGGCAACAGTTCACTGGTCAATTCGCCCGGAACCATACGCCGGATGCCCATGTACACCCCTTTCGGGGTGTCGATTTCCAGCAGGTCGTCCAGTTCGGCGCTGTTGAACTCCATGAACTTCTGCAGCGGGATGGCCGGTTGGCCGTTTTCCATGAAAGAGATCCGTTTGGCGGGCCCGATCAGGTCTTCACGTATTTCCTCGGTCTTCATGGAGATTTCCGAGATGTAGAGCATGATGCGCCGGTTGCTGGCGCTGGATTCGATGGCGGCGTGCGCGATCCGCGCTTCCTTGAGACGTGCGGAGAGACCTTCTTTGAGCTGGGTCTGCAGGGGGAGAATGTCGGCGGTGGGGATCTCTTCCACGCCCAGTTCGAACAGGAAGGTGCTCATGATTCAGCCTCCGTGTCTTTGATGTAGGCCTGGGCGGCCTGGGCGGACAGCTTGCGCATGTCGGCCAGGAAAGCCGTCCTCTCGGCCACCGAGACTGCCTTGCGGGCGTCCAGGATATTGAAGGTGTGCGAGCAGCGCAGCACGTAATCGAAGGCCGGCAGGTACAGGCCCAGTTCGAGCAGACGCCCGGCTTCCTTCTGGTACAGGTTGTACAGGTTGCGCAGCATGTCGATGTCGGCCAGTTCGAAGTTGTACTTGGAGAACTGGACTTCCTCGGCGGTGCGCAGATCGTGGTAGCTGATGCCGTTGCCCCATTCCAGGTGGTAGATGTTGCTTTTCTGGTCCAGAAAGCTGGCCAGCCGTTCCAGGCCGTAGGTGATTTCCAGGGAATTGGGGCTGAGCTCGATGCCGCCGGCCTGCTGGAAGTAGGTGAACTGGGATATTTCCAGACCGTCGCACATGATCTGCCAGCCGACTCCCCAGGCGCCGAGCGACGGGGAGGCCCAGTTGTCCTCGTCGAAGCGGATATCGTGGGTGCGGATATCGACGCCCAGGTACTGCAGGCTCTGCAGGTACAAATCCTGGCCGTTGCTGGGTACGGGTTTGATGATGACCTGAAACTGGTTGTGCTTTTGTACCCGGTTGGGATTTTCGGCGTAGCGGCCGTCGTCGGGGCGACGGGCGGGTTGCCAGTAGGCAACCCGCCAGGCTTTGCTGCCCAGGACACGGAAGAAGGTGTCGGGCGTCATGGTGCCGGCACCGACTTCGTTGTCGTATCCCGAGGCGATATAGCATCCGTTTCCGGACCAGAAATCTTGTAATTTAAGGATGATGTCTTGCAGGCTCAAGCGTTTACTCCTCCATTTGCCATTTCAGGATGGGCTTGCGGGCGGCGCTGACTTCATCGAGTCTGGATACCGGCGTCTTCTCGGGAGCGCGATGCATGGCCTCCGGATCGGTCTTGGCCTCTTGGAGTATGGCGATCATGGCATCCAGAAATCCGTCCAGGGTTTCCTTGCTTTCGGTCTCGGTCGGTTCGATCATCATGGCGCCGTGAACGATGAGCGGGAAATAAATGGTGAAGGGGTGGTAACCGTAATCGAGCAGGCGTTTGGCGATGTCCAGGGTCTTGACCGACAGATTTTCGTCCGAGAAGATGACCTCGTGCAGGGTCTTGGCCGGGTAAGGCAGCAGCAGGTGGGGCTCCAGCTTCTTGCGGATGTAGTTGGCGTTGAGCACGGCATCTTCGGCCACGCGGCGGATGTTCTCCTTGCCCAGGGCCATCAGGTAAGCCAGGGCGCGCACCATGACCAGGAAGTTGCCGTAGAAGTTTTTCACCCGGCCCACGCCGCCTTTGTTGAAGTAGTCGACCTTGACGGTGTCACCGTCTGTGCGCAGGGCCGGTACGGGCAGGAAGGGGATCAGTTTGGCCGAGACGCCGACCGGGCCGCTGCCCGGTCCGCCGCCGCCGTGCGGGGTGGAGAAGGTCTTGTGCAGGTTGAGGTGCAGGACATCGACACCCAGGTCGCCGGGGCGGAAAACGCCCATGAAAGCGTTCATGTTGGCGCCGTCCATGTAGAGCAGGGATCCGTTGCGGTGAAGCAGGTCGGCGATTTCGCGGATGTTCTTCTCGAAAATTCCCAGGGTGTTGGGATTGGTCATCATCAGGGCGGCCACGGAATCGTCGAGATGCTCGCGGAGTATGGCCGGAGAGATGATTCCGTTTTCGTCGGAGGGAATCTGCCGGATCTCGTAGCCGGCGAAACTGGCCGAGGCCGGGTTGGTACCGTGGGCGGAATCGGGTATGAGAACCACTTTACGAGGGTTGCCGGTGGAACTGAGGTACTTGCGCACCACCATCATGCCGGTGTACTCGCCGTGGGCGCCGGCGGCCGGAACCAGGGTGAAGCCGGGCAATCCGGTCAGGGCGATCAGCCACTGTTGCAGGGTGGACATGATTTCCAGGTTGCCCTGGACCAGGTCGTGCGGGGCGTAAGGGTGGGCTGACAATCCGCGTAGCCCGGCCACGCGGTCGTTGACCTTGGGGTTGTACTTCATGGTGCAGGAGCCCAGGGGATAAAAGCCCTGGTCCACGCAGTAGTTGAGCTGGCTGAGGTTGGTGTAGTGGCGGACGATCTCCACCTCGGACAATTCCGGGAAATTGGGGATGTCCTGGCGGCGCAGCTGCTTGTCTATGGCTGAAAAGGAGGCGTTGACAGGGTTTTCGCTGCTAAAACGGGCGCCGGTTTTGCCGGGACGGCTTTTTTCGAACAGGAGTTGGCGCTGATTCATCACAGACCTCCCAGGGCAGCGACCAGACGGTCGATATCGCTGCGGTCATGCAATTCGGAAAAGCTGAGCAGGACGCAATCGTTGAGTTCGGGGAAGAACCAGCCCAGCGGCAGTCCGGCCAGGATGCCGGCGGAACGGAGTTTGGCCTGAGCGTCGGCGGCGTTGGTCTTCTTGAAACGCAGCAGCACCTCGTTGAAGAAATTGCGCGGGTAGACGACCTCCACCTGGCTGAGGCCGGTGACGGAGGAGACGAAATAGGCGGCGTTGCGGTGGTTCTGCTCGGCGATGTCCTGCAGGCCCTTGCGGCCCATGGTGGCCAGGTACATGCCGGCGCGCAGGGCGCACCAGGCCTGGTTGGAGCAGATGTTGGAGGTGGCTTTCTCGCGCTTGATGTGCTGTTCGCGGGTCGACAGGGTGAGCACGTAGCCGCGTCGGCCCTGCTGGTCCACGGTCTGGCCGACAAGACGACCGGGCATCTGGCGTAAAAAGTCGTTCTTGACGGCCATGAAGCCGAGGTAAGGACCGCCGAAACTGAGGGGCAGACCGAAACTCTGGGCCTCACCGACGCAGATGTCGACACCCGCTTCGCCTGGAGTGGACAGGAACGGCAGCGACATGGCTTCGGCGACGACCTGGGTGCACAGGATGTTCTGACCCTGGCATAGTTCGCTGATGGTCCTGCCGTTTTCGACTACACCGAAGAAATTGGGGGACTGGAAAATCATTCCGGCCGTGTCGGCGTCTATGGCCTTGCGCAGTTCATCCAGACTGGTGACACCGCTCTGCCTGTCGACGGGGATCGTCTGTACCTGGATATCCAGGTTCTGGATGACGGTGTGGATGATCTCACGGTATTCGGGGTGCAGGGCCTCGGAAACCAAGACTTTGTGCTTGCGGCTCTTGCGGGTCATCATCAGCAAGGCTTCGGCAGCGGCGGTACCGCCATCGTAAAGGGAGGAGTTGGATACATCCATGCCGGTCAGCATGCAGATCATGGTCTGATATTCGAACATGGCCTGCAGGCTGCCCTGGCTTACTTCGGGCTGATAAGGCGTGTAGGGGGTCAGGAATTCGCCCCGCATGCTGAGCTGGTTGACCACTTCGGGAATGAAATGGTCGTGGGCTCCGGCACCGAGAAAGCTGAGATATTCGGCGTAATGGTTCTTATCGGCCCATTTCTCGAAGCGCTTGATCAGGCGGTTTTCCGGCAAGCTTTCGGGTAATGCGTCGAGGGCATAGTATGCGGCATCGCCGGGAATGTCCGAAAAGAGTTCCCGGACATCCCCGATGCCGATACATGCCGCCATTTCCCGCCGATCTGCATCGGTTAATGGGAAATACTGCATGATTACTCCTCGGATATGCCTTTGAGGTATTCTTCGTACTGTTGGGGGGTGAGCAGGGCGTTCAGTTCCTGGGCATCGCCGATCTTGATGCGGAAAATCCAGCCGTCCTGGTAGGGGGACTGGTTGATGAGCTCGGGCTTGTCCTCGAGTTGGCTGTTGACGGCGATGACCTCGCCGGAGATGGGGATATAGATGTCGCTGACCGCCTTGACGGACTCGATGTTGGAGCAGGCGTCGCCTTTCTTGAATTTTTCACCTTCGGCGGGTAATTCGACGTAAACCACGTCTCCCAATTCCTTCTGGGCGTAATCGGTGATACCGATGACAGCTTCCTGTCCTTCCGCACGGACCCACTCGTGTTCTTTGGTGAATTTGAGATTGCTGAGATTCATCGATTGCCTCCTTGCTTTTCGTTATTGATAAAATCCGGAATTATTTCTCACGTTTGTAGAACGGCATGGCGACAACCTGAGCCGCCACCCGCTTGTCACGGATCTCGACTTCGAAACGGCTGCCGACCTCGGTGTATTCGATGGGCAGGTAGGCCATGCCGATCGCTTTCTTGATAAATGGTGGCTGCGTGCCGCTGGTGACGGTGCCGAAGGGCTGACCGTTCACGAAAATCGGGTAACCGTGGCGGGCGATGCCGCGTTCGATCATTTCGAAGCCGACCAGCTTGCGCTTGATGCCTTCCGCTTTCTGTTTTTCCAGGGCGGCTTTGCCGATAAAATCGCCTTTCTGCAACTTGAGGATCCAGCCCAGGTTGGCTTCCAGGATGGTGTGCTGGTCGTCGATGTCGTTTCCGTAGAGCGACATCGAGGCTTCCAGACGCAGGGAGTCGCGGGCGCCCAGGCCGGCCGGGATCATGCCCATGGGCTTACCGGCTTCGAGAAGTTTGAACAGCAGGGCGCAGGCCTGTTCGGGCTGGGCGCGAAAGTAGATTTCGAAACCGTCCTCGCCGGTGTAACCGGTGCGGGAGATGATGGTGTCGATGCCGTCGACCTGACCCATTTCGAAGCAATAGTAGCCGATGGGGGCCAGTTGGGTCCTGGTGAACTGCTGCAGGAGTTTCTCGGAGCAGGGACCCTGGATGGCGATCTGGGTGATCTCGTCGCTCTCGTCGCTGATGACGGTCTGGAACCGGGCGCAGTTTTTCTTCATGTAAGACACGTCCTTGTCCCGGTTGGCGGCGTTGACCACCAGCAGGTATTCGCTGGGGGAAATCATGTAGACCAGCAGGTCGTCGACGAAGGTGCCCCTTTCGGTCATCAGCCCCGAATATTGAATTTTGCCCGGGGTGAGCTTGGCGGCGTTGTTGGAGGTGATGTGCTGCACGGCGGCCAGGGCGTCAGGACCCCGGAAATAGACTTCGCCCATGTGACTGACGTCGAAAAAGCCTCCGCAGGTACGGACGGCCATGTGCTCCTCGCTGACTCCGCTGTACTGTACCGGGAGCTCCCAGCCTGTGAAATCGATCATTTTACCGCCCAGCTTGTGGTGGGCGCTGTTGAGGGTTGTTTTCTTCATGTCTAAATCTCCAGCATTGGTGATTTCAGGATGTACGCAGATCCCGTCATATGAGAGCTGCGCAGTAAGCTCAAAGGTAACACAGCCCTTTTGAAAAATCAAGGGATGCCGTAAGGGGTTTATCGAGCATTTATTGCTGAATATTTTTATAATATAGCAAAATAACAAATAAAATTTGGCAAAACAAAAGATTTTTGCAAATTAATTGCAAAAGGGTTTTGAAAACTGTCATTATATTATATAGATATTGTATATCAGAGTGTCAGATATATAGAGGAGTCGCCGGATAGGAGTCATGGCCAGCATGGGCGAAACGGGATCTATTGGTCTCTTCCCGGCAGCCCGGATTCCCCCAAAAAAAATGTATTGGTTTACAGCCGATGAAAAATCTGATAGAATAACCAAAAATATGTCAGGAGGAATGCGTGAGCATTACGAGCGAACAAAAGCAGACGCTGATCAATAAATTCCAGCGCAATAGCAACGATACCGGATCGACCCATGTCCAGGTGGCCGTTCTGACCGAACGGATCAAATATCTGACCGAGCACTTCAAGGTCCACAAGAAGGATCATCATTCCCGACGGGGTCTGCTGATCATGGTCGCCCGGCGGCGCCGCTTGCTGCAGTATCTCAAGCGCAGCGATCTTCAGGGATATTCCACCCTGATCAAGGATCTCGGTCTGCGCAAGTAGTAGACATTTTTGAGCAGTACAATCAATTAAAAAAATAGCCTGCCGCGTTCACGTCGTTCTCTAGAACACGTTTTAGTAGAATCGCGATCCAGCAGCGGCAGAGGAGAAAAACCAAAATGAAAAAATCTTTGCAGTTTGAAGTGGGGGGGATACCACTCATTATCGAAACCGGTCGTTGGGCCAAGCAGTCCAATGGATCGGCCGTGGTACAGTACGGCGACAACGTAGTCATGGCTACGGCCAACATGAAGGATGAAGGCAAGGGCGACCAGGACTTCTTCCCGTTGATGGTCGATTTTCGCATAAACAACTATTCGGCCGGTAAAATTCCCGGCGGTTACTTCAAACGGGAAGGCAAGCCGTCCGAAAGGGAAGTCCTGCTGTCCCGTCTGATCGACCGCCCGATCCGGCCGCTGTTCCCCGACAACTTCTACAACGAAACCCAGATCATCACCAATCTGCTTTCCGCCGACCTGGACACCGATTTCGACAGCATGGGCATCATCGCCGCCTCGGTGGCGCTGCTCACCTCGACCATTCCCTTCAACACCCCGGTGGGCGCGGTCAAGCTCGGCCTCAAGGATGGTGAATACATCATCAACCCCGGTCTGAAAAAGCTCAAGGACATGGACGTGGTGGTTCAGGTGGCCGGCACCGAGAAGGAAGTGGTCATGATCGAAGCCGGCGGCAACGAATTCAGCGAAGCCCAGTTCAAGGATATGCTGGCCTACGGTAAAAGCATCATTCATGACATCTGTGTGGCCCAGAAGGAATTCATCAACCCCGAGAAGATGGTGGTCGAACCCAACCTGGAGCTCAAGGAACTGGTCGGCAAGCTGCTGGAGCAGTTCGGCGACCGCTACCGCGACGCCATCTACACCGTCAAGAAGATGGAACGGGCCGAACAGATCAAGACTCTCACCAAGGAGATCATCGGCGATGAGACCGACGACGCCAAACTCTGGCTGCTCAAGAAGGCCATCCACGAATTGGAATACACCGTTTTCCGCCGCGCTCTGATCAGCGAGAAGAAACGGAATGACGGTCGCGCCTTCGATCAGGTCCGCGACATCTCCATCGAGCTGGGGGTTTTGCCCCGCGTTCACGGCTCGGCCGTTTTCACCCGCGGTGAAACCCAGGCCCTGGCCACCATCACCCTGGGTTCGGAAGACGACGCCCAGCGGCTCGACGACCTGGCTCCGTCCGGCGAGAACAAACGGTTCATGCTGCACTACAATTTCCCGCCTTTTTCGGTCGGTGAAGTCAGTTTCCTGCGTGGTACCGGCCGTCGTGAAGTCGGTCACGGCAATCTGGCCGAAAAAGCCCTGTACCAGGTCATGCCCGAGGCCAAGGAATTTCCCTACACCGTACGGGTCGTTTCCGACATCCTCGAATCCAACGGCTCCTCCTCCATGGCCACGGTTTGCGGCGGTTCGCTGGCGCTGATGAATGCCGGTGTCCCGCTGAGCGCTCCGGTTTCCGGAATCGCCATGGGCCTGGTCAAGGAAGGCGACGATTTCGTCGTGCTGACCGATATCGCCGGTTACGAGGACCATTTCGGCGATATGGACTTCAAGGTCGCCGGCACCCGTCGGGGCATCACCGCCGTACAGCTGGACATCAAAATCGACGGTCTCAACGACGCCATCATCGACAGCACACTGGAACAGGCCCGTCAGGCCAGACTGCACATCCTGGACAAGATGCACGAAGCCATCTGCGAACCGGCCAAGGAACTGTCCGAATACGCTCCGGTCATCACCACCATCCAGATCAACCGCGAGAAAATCAAGGACCTGATCGGACCCGGCGGCAAGACCATCAAGGAACTGGTGGCCACCTTCGATGTCAAGATCAATACCGAGGACGACGGCAAGGTGTCCATCGCCGCCGCCACCCATGATCTGGCCCAGCAGGTGATCGAACGCATCCGGGAAATCACCCAGGGCGTCGAGATCGGCAAGCTGTACACCGGTAAAATCAGCCGCATCGAGGAGTACGGCGTGTTCGTCGAACTCTTTCGTGGCGCCACCGGTCTGGTCCATATCTCGGAACTGTCCGACCAGCGTGTACGCAATATCAGCGATCTGAATCTGAATATCGGCGACTCCATGGAAGTCCGGGTCATCGATGTCGACCGCGACAACCGCATCCGGGTCAGCCGCCGTGCAGTCAGCGATGAGGGCTTCCGGCCGCCGGCTCCCCGCCCCCGACCGCAGCGACGTGGATGAGTGACGGACCGAGGAATCACCGGCGCGGCTTTACCCTGATCGAGGTGGTCACCGTTACGGCGGTGATCGCCGTGCTGGCTTCTCTGGCCGTTCCCATGGTCGAGATGTCGATCAAGCGGGACCGCGAACAACAGTTGCGCGCCGCCCTGCGGGACATCCGCCAGGCCATCGATGATTACCATCAGTTCGTGATCGACAAGAAAATCGATTTCGAGGAAGAGACCTACGGTTATCCCCCCACTCTGGAGGATTTGGTTGAAGGAGTGGAATACAAAGAAGAGGGCGGTGAGACCCGGATCCGGCGCTTTCTGCGTCGTATCCCGCTGGACCCCATGACCGGGACGACCGACTGGAACAAGCGTTCCTACCAGGATGACCGTGACAGTCGCAGCTGGGGGGGCGAAAACGTCTGGGACGTGTACACTTCTTCGGAAAACAAGGGTCTGAACGGTGTGGAATACAATAAGTGGTGAACGGCTTTTCTTGACATCAGGCGCAAGTCTGGTACAATGTTCCCGCTGTTTCCGGGATTAACGTAAGGAGGCATCATTTGCAAGAACAACAACAAGTCGGTAAGTTCCGTTTGGCCATTCTGGCGGCTCGCCGGGCCAAACAGTTGATAAACGGTTCGCGGAAACGTGTCGATATCAAGGCCGAAAATCCTCTGACTGTAGCCCTCGAAGAGATCAATCAGGGCAAAATCGATCTGCAGAACTTCAACGAAGATACCTACGAAAACCTGCTCGACGAGATGTTCAAGGATCCGCCGCCCGAGACGGAAGAAACCGAAAACGACAATGACGAAGCCGATATTCTAGAAGAAGAGGAAAACGAAGACGAAATCGACGACCCCGTTGCTGTCGAAGGCTGATCCGGTTATTCATTCCATTCTGGTGCGTGCGCCGAACTGGATCGGCGACTGCATCATGTCCTCCAGGGCAATCCATCATTTGCGCCGGCTGTTTCCGGACAGCCGCATCGACCTGATCTGCCGGCCCCATCTTGTCGATCTGTTCCGTTTGGGAATTCCGCTGGACCGGATCATCACGGTGCAGACAGGCAATAGCCGGGAACGGATCGCGGCGACCGTCAAGACCATACGCCGTCAGGGTACAGCCTACGATTTGGGGCTCCTGTTCACCAATTCGTTTGCCAGCGCGCTCGAATTTCGTCTGGCCGGGATCCGGCGTTGCCTGGGCTACGCCCGTGACGGCCGCGCTTTCCTGCTAAGCCATGCCCAGCCCAATCCCGGACCAATCCATCAGACGGATTACTACGAACGGTTGCTGCAGGCTTTCGGCCGGCCCTTACCCCTGCCCGTCGCCAATCCGCTGCGGATCCCGGATGAGAAAAAAGACGAGCTGGACCGCAGGCTGCAACAGCTGGGCGTAAACCTGAAGCCGGCACCGATCGTCATCGCCCCCGGTGCGGCCTTTGGAAGCGCCAAGCAATGGCTCAAGGAACGGTTCGCGGCCGTCATCCGCCGTATGATGGAGGATTATCCCGAACGGACGGTGGTTTGTCTCGGCGGTCAGGCGGAGAGACCGTTGATCCAAGAGATACTGACAGGACTGGACAGCAGCGTCTGCTGCAATCTGGCCGGTTTGTTGCCATTGGACCTGTCCCTGACGCTGATCGCCGGAGCGGTCTGCGCTTTAGCCAACGATTCCGGCCTGATGCATGCCGCCTGGGCCCTGAACGTGCCGCTGCTGGCTCTGTTCGGACCGAACGATCCGCAGGTGTCGGGACCTTTGGCTGCCGATTCACGGGTCATCTACAAGGCGGTGGAGTGTTCGCCCTGCCCGCACCGGCACTGCCCGATCGACCATCGCTGCATGACGGCCATCTCCGTCGACGAGGTGGTGCAGGGCCTGGCGGATTTGCTAGCGCTCCGGGAAAAAACGGCCGTCGGCCAGACCGGGGGAACAGGCGGATGAGTCTGGCTAGAGCTGTCTTCCTGGATCGGGATGGAACCTTGATCACCAACCGCGGCTACAACAACGATCCGGCCCGAATATGCTGGTATCCCCAGGTCTATCACTGCCTGAGAATCATGCAAAAGCTCGGCTACCGACTGGTCGTCGTCAGCAACCAGTCGGCTGTGGCCCGCGGTTACTGCAGCTGCGCCGCGGTGGAGTCCTTCCATGCCTGCCTCGACCAGCGTCTGCGAAAGGAGGGTGTTCAGATCAGTGCCTTCTACTATTCACCTTACCACCCCGAGGGCACTGTGTTTCCCTACAACTGCGCCCACCCCAGCCGCAAACCGCAGCCGGGCATGCTGCTGCAGGCGGAAAAGGACCTGAATCTGGACCTGAGCCGTTCCTGGATGGTCGGCGACAGCCCGGTCGACATCGGTGTCGGCCGCAACGCCGGTTGCCGGACGGTGCTGGTACTGAGCGGCCTGGGAGCGAAAACCATGGCCCAGGTGATCCGGGGGGAAGTGCAGATGCCGGACGCCATCGTTCCCCACATCGGTTGTTTGCTCAACCTGCTTGAAAGCTAGGGAGAATTCGGCTGGCGGTCAGGCCAGACCGGCAGCGACGGCTGTCTGCAGCACGGGATGTTTGCGGGAGTGTTCTCTGGCCTGCATGGTTGCGAAAAGGGCGGCAAAACCGGTCGGCAGGAGCCGGGGGGGGATGGTGGCCAGAATGGCCTGAAAATCCTGCCGCGACAGAATGAAGCGGTAGGCCGGTTCGAAATGGATGTCGTAAATCCAGCCGATCTGCAGCAATTTGAAATCGTGGACGGTATGCAGATGGCGGATGTCGACGATCCGGCCGCTGTGCAGATCAGCGAGCACTTCCGGGCTGATGGACGGTTGATCGCTCAGCCCCAGGGTCAGGTAACGGTCGCGGTCGTCGGCGGATTGGTAATGACCGCGCAGTACGGCCAGCACGTCGGTTTTATCGCAGTCGCGCAGCAGATGGTAAAAAAAGCTGCCGGCCAAAGACAGTGGTTCCTGCAGCGACTTCTGGTTGTGCAGGCGGATGGCGTCGACGATTTCGGCGCGGTGGGGCAGGCCCGGAGGCAGACAGCGCAGCTTTTCCAGCACCTCGACCGAACGCTGGGCGTGGTTGCAGGACGAGCCGTCATGGAAGGTGCCATGTTCGCTGAACTGGGAGAAACGGCCCAGGTCGTGGAACAGGGCGGCCAGAGCGGCGCTCAGACGGACGGTCTGGGGCAGGTCTGGCGTGTACTGCAGGCTGTGGGCGACGACGCGCAGGGTGTGATCGATCTTGAGCTGGAACGGGGCGTCCGCTTCGGCGTCACCGCTGAGGAAAGTGCCGGCGTAAGCGAGAAAAAGTTCGTGAAAGGGTTTGAATCCGGCGATCATGGCGCTGCGGAGAGGCCCGGCCGGTCCGACCGGGCCTCCAGTTGCTGGCTCAGGCGCCCAGCGTGGCCACCATCACCGCTTTGATGGTGTGCATGCGGTTTTCGGCTTCGTCGAACACGATGGAATTTTCCGATTCGAAAACCTCTTCGGTCACTTCCATGCCGTCCAGGCCGTATTTCTGGAAAATCTGCTCGCCGATGGTCGTTTCGCGGTTGTGAAACGCGGGCAGGCAGTGCAGGAACTTGCATTTGGGGTTGGCGGTCTTTTTCATCAGCTCGCCGTTCACCTGGTAGGGCTTGAGCAGTTTGATGCGTTCTTCCCAGACGGAGTCGGGTTCACCCATCGACACCCAGACATCGGTGTAGATGAAGTCGCAACCCTTGACGCCGGCGGCGACATCTTCGGTCTGGCTGATCTTGGCGCCGGTCTCTTTGGCGATTTGCTGGCAGGTCCGTACCAGTTCGGCACCGGTCTGCAGGGATTTGGGGGCCACCGAACGGAAGTCCATACCCATCTTGGCGGCGCCGACCATCAGCGAATTGCCCATGTTGAAACGGGCGTCGCCCAGGTAAGCGAATTTCACCTGGTTGAGCGGTTTGTCGCTGTATTCGATCATGGTCATGAAATCGGCCAGGATCTGGGTGGGGTGGAATTCGTTGGTCAGGCCGTTCCAGACCGGAACGCCGGCGTACTTGGCCAGCTCTTCGACGATGGCCTGGCCGAAGCCGCGGTATTCGATACCGTCGTACATCTGGCCGAGGACACGGGCGGTGTCGCGCATCGATTCCTTCTGGCCGATCTGCGATCCGCTGGGGCCCAGGTAGGTGACATGGGCGCCCTGGTCGTAAGCGGCCACTTCGAAGGCGCAGCGGGTCCGGGTCGAGGCTTTTTCGAAAATCAGGGCGATGTTCTTGCCCAGCAACCGTTTCTGTTCGGTGCCGGCGTATTTCGCTTTTTTCAGGTCGATAGCCAGATCCAGCAAAAATTGGATCTCTTTGGGGCTGAAGTCGAGCAATTTGAGAAAGTTTCGGTTTCTAAGGTTCAGAGCCATGGTTAATCCTCCATCTATTTTAGAATTTTTTTTGGTGCACGACTGATCAGTGTACCTTAAAGGGCATTGGAAATCAACCGCCGCTATGGGAAAGCCATGCTAGAAATCCAGTGACAGCCAGCATTTTCTGTAACGCCGGTACAGCCACAGGGTCAGCAGCAGGTTGACGGCGACGATCAGCAGCAGCCAGAGCATGATTCGGACGACGGGAAGGGGATCGCCCCGGTACATGTTCCGATAGTACAGGTACAGGGGACGACCGAACAGGGCGGCCAGCAGCAGGGTGTGAAAAAAGGTGGCGATCATGTAGACAATCCCCTGACGGCTGATGATCAGGTGCTGCGGGGAGAGCGAATTCCCCTGGCACAGGTTCATGCCCGAACCCAGAGCGTACACGGTGTACAGGGGCAGCGACGAGAGCAGAAACAGGCCGCCGATCAGGTTCATGAAGAAATCCGGTTTCAGGATCAGGCTGGTGGCGCAGAAAAGGAAAACGGCGCTGAAACAGTGAAACGACAGGTGCAGCGACAACTTCTGGGAGAAGATCAGCGAGCGGCTGAGCGGGGCGCACAGGACATGAACCAGGCCGGGGAAATCCATGGGCAGGGCGGTGAAGGTGAAGCGGATGTTGAGCCCGGCGATGATGAAGGCCCCCATGCCGAAGGTGAAGAAGGTCAGCACCTGACGCAGGAAGGGGTGACTGACAGGCAGACTCTGGATGTTGAGGATGAAGATGGCCAGGATGGCCATGACCACCAGCAGCTGGGACCATTGCTCGGTCGATCGGAAAAACATGGCCCTTTCCTTGCCGAGCATGGCCCTGGCCGGTGAGCGCAGCGGCCGGTCAATGCCCGGGTTTGGACCGTAGCGGCGGCTTTTCCCCTGCCAGAGCTTTTCGAAGGTGTTCAGGAAGTAACGCCGGTTCAGATAATGGAAAAGAGTCCAGCTGATGGCCAGCAGCGCCGCCAGGCGGCTCAGTTCGAGCAAGGCGGCCGACCAGTTGTTCCGGCTGATCTGCAGGATGGCCTGGGACAACCAGGCCGAAGGCAGGGTGTCGGCCGGCCCCAACTGGAACTGGTTCATGAACGACACCAGGTTGTCGATCGCCTGGGGGGAGAAGAGTTTTTCGGGGCGGAGCAGGCGCAGACCGATGACTGCGGCGGCGATCAGGACGATGGAGATGACGCTGAGCAGCGGCTGCAGGGTGCGTATGGACACGAAAGCCGGCAGTATCAGACCGATGAGCATGCCGATGACAACGGCGCCGGCGAACAGCAGAACTGTGGCCGTGCCGATCAGCAGGACCTGCAGCGGTCCGCGGGCGAAATAATAGGCGTAGCCGATGAGCATGGGCAGGCTGAGCAGAACGGCCATGAAACTGCTGGCGGCGGCCACCTCGACGGTCTTCCAGTTCATCAGCCGGTGCAGGGGCAGCGGGGAGCTGATCAGCATGGGCAGGTCCTTGGAAAGGTAGAGGATGTTGACCGTCGACACCAGGGCCGAGATGATGGTCATGACGAAGGCCGCCATGAAGGCCATCTGCAGAATTCTGGCGCTGATGAACAGCTTGAATTCGACGCTGAACATCGGTTCGTTGGCGATATGGCTGAACAGGGCGGCGACGATCCAGCTGATACTGCCCAGGAGCAGGACGACGAACAAGAGCAGCAGAACGCTCTTGCCGTGACCCAGCTGCCGCAGAGAATTCTGCAGCATGCGTCGGCGGCTGCTCAGCAGGGTCTTCATGTCTGGAGAACCGTGTCCATGTACAGGGCTTCGAGGGCTTCGGTGCTGCCGGGAAACTCTCCAGCCTGACCGCGGCGGATTTCCCTTACCATGCGGCCCGAGACGATGACGCCGATGGTCTGGCAGATCGTGCGGGCGATGTCCAGGATATGGGTGGCCAGGATGACCAGACCGCCGCGGTTGGCGAAATCGGCGACATGCAGGGCGACCTTGCGGCTGACCAGCGGGTCCAGCGAGGTCAGCGGTTCGTCGAGCAGCAGGATCTGCGGGTGGACGATGAAACCCTGGGCCAGCATCAGCTTGCGTTTGGTACCGGCCGAGTAGGACTCGACCAGCTGGTCGCGGTAGGCGGCGAATTCGAACAGGTCGAAGTAAAAATCGATTTCCTGCTGCCGCTGCCGCATGGGCATGCGGTACAAGTCGGCGTAAAAATGGAGGTGCTCCTCGCCGCTGAGCTTACCGTACAGGAAACCCTGGTCGGGGACGTAGGCCACCTTCTTCTTGTTGTCTGTCAGGGTCGGGTCGAAATCCTGACCGTCGAGCTGGATTTTACCGCCGTCGGCGTGCAGCAGCGAGGCCAGAATCTTGATGGTGGTGGTCTTGCCGGCGCCGTTGGGACCCAGCAGTCCGTAGATTTCGCCGCGTTTGACTTGCAGGTTCAGCCCTTTGAGTGCCTGTACAGGCCCATAATTTTTTTGCAGATCGATCAGCTCCAGCATCGGGTCTCCGGTTCAGCTTCTCTTGAGTCCCATGGTCCGCAGCGTCTCCTCGATGACCGGTTCGGCGATGGTCCGGGCTTTGCGGGCGCCGCTGTCCAGGATGTCGTGAACCGTGTCCGGGCGCTTGCGGAGTTCGTCGGCGCGGGCACGGATCGGACCCAGGGTCTTTTCCATGTTTTCCAGCAGTTTCTTTTTGCATTGCAGACAACCGATTCCGGCCCGGGTGCAGCCTTCCCGGATCCAGTCCAGATCCGTTTCCGGTGAAAAGTGCTGGTGGTAGCTGGTGAAGATGTTGCAGTCGGCTGGCACGCCGGGGTCGGTCTTGCGCTGGCGGCGCAGGTCGGTTTTGGCGGGAGCCAGTTTCTGCCAGATCTGATCGGGGGTTTCCAGCAGGCCGATGGTGTTGCCGATGGACTTGGACATTTTTTTCTCGCCGTCCAGCCCCATGATGCGTTTGGCGGTGGTGACATGGGCCTGACATTCGGGAAAAACCTCGCCGAAGCGGGCGTTGAACTTGCGGGCCACTTCGCGGGCCAGTTCGATATGCTGCACCTGATCCTCGCCGACGGGTACGGCACTGGCCTTGTACAGTAAAATATCGGCCGCCTGCAGTACCGGGTAGGTGAACAGGCCGACGTTGACGTTTTCTTCGTGCTCTTTGGCTTTCTGCTTGAACTGGGTCATGCGGGTGAGATCCCCGAACGGGGTGACGGTGTTGAAAATCCAGGCCAGTTCGGTGTGCTGGGGCACTTCGCTCTGCACGAACAGGATGCAGCGCTCGGGGGCCAGACCGGCGGCGATGTTGGCGATGGCGGCGTTGACGATGCGCTGAGGCATTTCGTCGACCCGGTACTCGATGGTGGTGGCGTGGTGGTCGACGATGCAAAAGACGCACTCGTACTCGTCCAGAAATTTCAACCAGTTGGAAATGGCGCCCAGGTAATTGCCGATGTGGATGTCACCGGTCGGCTGAATGCCCGAGAAGGTACGCTGTTTGCCGTCGGCGTTTTTATAGCACAGGTAGCCGTTTTGATCGCGGTAGAGGTTCATGGTCGGATTCTCCTTGTTCCCGAACCGTCATTTTACGGGCTTTCGGGGCTTATTTCAAGCGGAGGAGGGGGAGAAGAAGTTGAGGAGGAGAAGAAGTGGACGGGAAAAAAATGAGCGATCTCTTCGTCCACTCTTTGTCCACTTCTTTATTCTTAGTCCCCTTCTTCTCCTCACCCCCGTCTCTTCTCCCTCCTGATCCGATACAGCCGTTCGCTGAACCCGCCTTCCCGTTCGAAGCGCCGCGCCAATGCCGCCACCTGGCGGTCGAGAAGAAAGCAGGCGACATGGATCAAAGTCAGAACGGCATTGGCGTAAGTCAGCGCAACCGGCGGGGAAGTTAGCCCATGCTGAGCTGTTTTTTCTGTAATCTCCGCGATCCAGTCGAGGACATCTCTGGAGTGACGGTAACGGCGATCGATGAGGGTCTGTCTGAAAAGATGGTTTCTGGGCCATGGCTCGAGCTCGTTCTGTCTCAGAAAGTCTTCATAATCCAGCTTGAGCTCTTCCAGGCTGGCGCGGGCCACCTGGGTGAGCCGGATTTCCGTTTTGGTAGAGGCGGCCGCGGCCAGACTGCCTTCGGCAATGTTCTGCACGCCGCTCCGGGCGGCCTGGATCATCTGGTCCCGGGTGCGGCTGAAGCGGCTGACATGGTTGTTGCAGAAGTCCACGGTCAGATCGTAAACGAGCCGGGCCAGTTGAAAACTTTTCAGTTGACGGTAGCCTCCGTGGGCACCCAGGATCTTTTCCGGCATGACCCCTCCTATGAAAACAATAGTAACATTATAGGGAGTGATTGATTGTTTGTCTAGGAGGAGAAGAAGTGGACGGGAGTGGACGGAGTGAAGTGGACTGGAAAAAGAAGTGGACAGAGAGAAGTGGACGTAAAGAAAAACTGAGCGATCTCTTCGTCCACTCCTCGTCCACTTCTTCTCTTTGTCCACTTCCGTCCATTTTTTGTCCACTTCTCCTCTTCCTTGACACCCGCCCCGATCCGGCGTATAGTGATTTCGTTGAGCCCGTGGGCCTTGCCGTATGGCAATCGCTTCAACAGGGAATACATGAACTATGACACCGGGCCCCTGGCCTGGTCGATATTCGATACGACATCGGATTTTTGCATCGTTTCATCATTTCACAAACAGGCGGGAACAAATTTAACGACATAAGGATTTTTTATGAATTTTTCTGAATCTGCCGCAAAAACCAGACAAACCGGCTCCATTTCTCGCAACGTCATTCCGCAACTCTCCGGATCCTTTTCCCGGCTGCTGCCGCAATTGCAGCAGGCCGTAACCCAAGAGGGCTATCAGAAGCCGACTCCAATTCAGGAACAGGCCATTCCCCACCTTTTGGCCGGCCGGGACCTGATCGGCTGCGCCCAGACCGGAACCGGTAAAACCGCGGCCTTCACTCTGCCGATTCTGCAGTATCTGACCTCGAACCGGAAACCGGCGCTGGCCAAGCACCCCCGGGTGCTGATCCTGGCGCCGACCCGTGAACTGGCCGCCCAGATCGACGACAGCATCCGCGTCTACGGCCGGTACCTCCGGCACAGCCATGCCGTCATTTTCGGAGGCGTCGGTCAGGCCGCCCAGATCAGCGCCCTGCGTGGCGGAGTCGATATCCTGGTGGCCACACCCGGCCGGCTGCTGGATCTGATCCAGCAGGGCTACATCGACCTGGGGACCGTCGAGATCTTCGTTCTCGACGAGGCCGACCGCATGCTGGACATGGGTTTTCTGCCCGATGTGCGCAAGGTGATCGCCAAATTGCCGGCGCGTCGTCAATCCCTGTTCTTTTCAGCGACCATCGAGGCGGAAGTGGCCGCCCTGGCCCGCACTCTGGTCCGGGATGCCGTCACCATCCGCATCACCCCCGAAGCCCCGACCGTGGACCGCATCGGTCAGCGGGTTCTCTTTGTGGAAAAAAGCGACAAGGATGCCCTGCTGTCATCGCTTCTCGACGGGCGCGACTGCGAACGGGTCATCGTCTTCACCCAGATGAAGCACATGGCCAACCGGGTGGTGAAAAAACTGGCCGACCACGGCATCCAGGCCGTGGCCATTCACGGCAACAAGAGTCAGAACGCTCGTACCGAGGCCCTGGCCAATTTCAAGCAGGGACGGATCCGGGTGCTGGTGGCCACCGACATCGCCGCCCGGGGCATCGATGTGGACGGAATTTCCCATGTCATCAACTACGATCTGCCCATCGAGGCCGAAACCTATGTGCACCGCATCGGCCGTACCGCCCGGGCCGGAGCCGGTGGACAGGCCATTTCCTTCTGCACGGCCGCCGAACGGGGTTACCTGAGCCGGATCGAACGTTTCATCCGCCGCCCGGTGACGGTCGATACCCAGCACGGCTACCATTCCGAATCGGCCAGACGGGCCGCCCCTGCCGAGGAACCGCAGACCCAGTTCCGCGGCCGGCCGGCGCCGCGAGCCGCCTTTCCGCACCGGAGCCGGAGGGCGTAAGCGGTCAAAAGCCGCGCTTACCGAGGGATCCCAGCAGCTTGGCGTAGGCCCTCAGGATATCGAAGCCGCGTCGTTTGAAGCCGGACATGTCGCAGACATCGATGTGGGACAGGCCCTTCTCTTCTCCCCAGAGCTGAAAGGAATCGCCCCAGCGGCAGTTTTCCGTGCCGACCACGCCGTCGTTGTCCCCTTCCAGTTCCATCAGCAGGCGGTGCGAGACGATGAACAGCGGGTCGAAAACCGGTTTGTGGAGGCGGCTGGCCACACTCTGGTAATACACATCCGGATGATCCGGGGTAAGCCGGTTGAATTCGGACATGAACTCGCCGGTCAGCTGGCTCAGCGCCATCAGGCTGTCGGGGGAGCGGTCGCCGATCAGGCGGCCGAACAGGTTGAGTGCCTGGTGTAGCTTTTCGTTCTTGGCCGGTTTGAATTTCAGCAGCCAGTCGGCCAGGGCGGCACCCCGGTGCGGGGTGGCGATGGTGCTGACGCTGGCTACCGGCGGCGCTCCGTCGAAGAGGTGCACGGCCAGGCGGCTCTCGATTCCGCCTTTGGAGTGGGCGATCAGGTTGACTTTGGCACAGTCTTCGCTCCGCTGCAGTTCCTCGATGCGTTTCTTGAGGGCCAACGCGTTTTCCGGCACCGATGCCCAGGCATCGTGGCGGCTCAGGTGAACCTTGACGCCCTGGCTGCGCAGGTATCCCGGCAGGCGTCCCCAGTAGCGCAGCAGCGGCAGATCGTCGCGCAGGCTCAATCCGTGCACCAGCAGCACCGGGTAACGGCAGCGCAGGCGGTGACGTGACGACACTTTCTTGTCCGGTCCGAGGGTGATCAGTCTCATGGTATTGTTTATACATGGTTTTACCGGGAATACACAGAGCGGATCGTCAGGAATCCTGCTGAAACCGTGGAACGGGCAGCGAAAAAATCGTGCCGATTGCCCGCACAAACGATTCCGTCTCTTGTCTTGGCGGGCCTCGCAATGGTAAGGTATGGCCATGCGTTCAGCCCTTACTCGCTTGCTGTCGACCGAAAAGCCCTGGCTGCGCCGTCTGCTGGCGCCGCTGGCGCTGCTGCTGGCCATTCCGCTGCTCTATCCGGCTCTGTTCGCCGCTTTCGGCGACAGAGTGCCTTTCGCCGGTCACGCCGATTTGAACTATATCTGGGGCGTTATCGCTCATCTGCTCAAAACCGACTGGGCCCACCTGTACGAGCTGCCGGTCTTCCAGCCTCTGCCGGGCATGCTGGCCTATGGGCACCCGCTGCTCGGACTCTACCCCTTCTTCAAGCTGTTCGCCCTGCTGGGATTCGATCTGGGCACGAGCCACAGCCTGTACCTGGTCAGCGCGCTCTACCTCAACGCCCTGGGAAATTTTCTGCTGCTGCGCAGCCTGAAAGCCTCACGGGCCGTCGCCCTGGTTCTAGCCTTTTTCACCCTGGTCTGGGGACTGAACGCGGTCCACTTCATCTGGCTCAATTTTCTGTCCGTCTTCTGGCTGCCTTTCTGTCTGCTGTTCCTGGTGCGCTGGCACCGCAAGCCTTCGTGGTCGGACGGGTGGCTGGCCGCCCTGTGCAGCGTCATGCTGTTTGCGGCCTGCGAGTATTACGGGATCCATTTCTACCTGTTTCTGCTGGCACCGCTGCTGATTGCGCTCCTGGCCGCCCACCGTTCGGAAATCCGCCGTGTTTTCAGCCTGCTGCTGCCGTTCGCCGCATCGGTGCCGCTGATTCTGACAATCTATTGGCCGCTGCTCGATAGAGGACGGCAGGTGCAGGCGGCTAGCGGCTTTGATCCCGCTCATTTGCTGGGAGCCGGGGATCTGTTCTGCTACAGTCATCTGCTGCACGGTTTTTTCCCCGCGGCCGCCATCACCGGCCACAGTCTGTATCTGGGCATCGGTTTGGCCATGCTCCTGTTTTTTTTCTTTACGGCCTGGGGGACGAAAATCTGGCCGGTCTGGAGTCTGCTGCTGGCGCTGACGGCGGCGGCGGCCGTGTTGTTTTTCGTTTCGCCCGTCTGGCTCGACTGGCTGACCTTGACGCTGCTGGTCGTTCTGGCTCTGCTCTTTCTGTTCCGGGTAAACCGGAAAACCGATTTCTGGAGCCGATACTCGGCCTGGGCCTGCGCCGGCTTTCTGCTGCTGCTGTGGGGGCTGCCGCACTGGGACCCGCAGGCCCGCTTTTCGCTGTACCGCCTGATCTGGGAACATGCGCCCGGTTTCCGGGGTCTGCGGGCCGTCGACCGTATTTTTCCGCTGCTGCTGCCGTTGCTGCTGATCATGGCCGCCAGCGGACTGCGCATGCTGGCCGCCAGAGGAGCGACACGGCGTGTCATCCACATTCTCCTGGCCGTTTCGGCCCTGCTGATGACCGTCGAACATTATTACAGCAACCAGTTCGATCATCTGGGCCGGCTGCCGCTGCGGACCGAAATCTATCGGAGCATCGCCAAAGAAGAACGGGGCAGCCTGCTGGCCCTGCCTGCCTACCGGGACGAATTCGGCGAGGTGCAGAACGCCCGCTACATGGTCAACCAGGTTTTTCACAACCTGACGCTGATCGGCGGCCGTACCAGCCATACCCCGACCGCCTATTACCCGGAGTTGCACAAACTGATCGACCATGGCCGTCTGGATGAGAATTCCCTGCGTCGGCTGATCGACGGGCATGCACTGAGCCATCTGGCCATCCATTGGGATTGGCTGAATGAATATTACGGTGCCGGTTCGCCGCTCATCGGCGATATCCGGGCCATGACACAGCGCCTGGACGCCTGGTTGCAACCGCTGTACCAGAACGGGAGCGAGTCGCTATACCGGGTCGTCGATGCGCAGGCGCAGACGGTTTTTCTGCGAACTTTCTCGCGAGGGCAGTTGCTGGGCGGCCGGATACAAGTTAAAATACTGGGCAGCGGGTGCGAGTGGCTGGAATGGTCGCTCGCCGACGGTCCGCCCTGCCGGCTGCCATGTGCGGGCCGAATGGATCTTTCCTGGAAAACGGAGCCTGTTCCGAACGGACGGGAACTGGTGTTGAAAATTCGTTGTCCCAGGCCGACCCGGCTGGATATCCGGGTACTGCGATGAGAGAGAGGTGATTCGTGCTGATGGCGATTGTCAAGTCTTTGCGTCCCCTGCAGTGGGTCAAAAACGGTTTTATCGTCGCTCCGCTGCTGTTCTCGCACAATCTGCTGCACTCCGGCATGCTGCTGCGCACTTCTGCCGTGGTCGGCCTGTTTTCCGTCCTGTGCAGCGCGGTCTACATATTCAACGACCTGATCGATTTCCGTCATGACCAGGCCCACCCGATCAAACGTTTCCGGCCCATAGCCAGCGGTCGTCTGCCCAAGAAAACGGCGGCGCTGATCAGTCTGCTGCTGGCGACTCTGGCGCTGCTGGCTGCCTGGAGATTCTTTCCGGCGGCCTGGCAGTATTTTCTGGCCTACGCCGCTCTGAACGTGTTCTATTGCCTGGTGCTCAAACGGGTGGTGATCATCGATGTCATGATCATCGCCATGGGCTTCATTTTACGGGTGCTGATCGGCGGCGCGGTCAACCATATCGAGGTCACGCCCTGGATTCTGCTGATGACCTTCACCCTGGCGGTTTTGCTCGGTCTGGCCAAACGGCGCTCCGAACTGGTGCGCATGGGCCGGGACAGCAAGGTCCAGCGGAGCCGTCAGACCCTGGAAGAGTACAGCATCGAATTGCTCAACCAGCTGATCACCATCGCCACCACAGCCACCTTGCTCGGCTACATGATCTTCATCACCCTGCCGCAGACTCAGGCCAAGTTCGTCGCCGCCGACGCCCTGTTCTGGACGGTGCCGTTCGTCTGCTTCGGTCTGTTCCGTTACCTGTATTTGACCATCGAACGTCAGATGGGTGAAAATCCGGCCCAGGTGCTCTTTTCCGACCTGCCGTTTCTGGCCAACGCCCTGGTCTGGCTGGGCCTGTTCGCCTACATCATCTACCTGTAGCGGCGGCTGTCGAACGAGCTACGGATTCTACCGTCCTCCCAGCAGGCGGGCCGGCAGGTGCAACAGCGCGTTCAGAAAGGAAAAAACGCCGTCGACGGCGATACCCAGCAGGCGGAAGGGCAGCAGCAGCAGCCAGAAGATCGGGTACAGGATCAGCGCCAGGAGGGCGATGGGCCAACAGAAAAACAGAACGAACAGCCAAACCAGCAATGTGATCATGTGTATACCTCCTGCCGCAATCGCTGCGGCCGCCACCGGTATTATAACGGATCCGCCGTCGGTCGGGTTCCCGTTTCCACCCGGAACATGCAGTTTTCGAGCACGCTTGACAGTTCAAGCGGTTTTTTTTATCATAGAACCATGATTGTCGGCTTCAATACAGACATCAAGTACCGCAACGAGGTCTTCCATATCCAGACCGAGGATAAAGGGGAGAACAATCCGACCATTGAAACCCTGGTTTACCACAATGGCGAGATTCTGCTTTCCAGACGGGTGTCCTACGGTCATCTGATGGACAAGACAGATTTGCGCAAACGCATCAAATCGATGATGAAAACCCAGCATGACCAGGTGATCGGCGAGTTGAAGGGCGGCAAGTTCATGCATCTTCTGTCCATGGACACGCAGATGATGGATGAGCAGACCCTGGACGAAATGGTGCTCGATTACCTGATGGAAAACAGCTGACCCTTCTCGCCAGCCCATTCTTTCGCGAATCTTTCTTCCGGAGGCCGAAATGACGCACCCCCTGCTGCTGATCGACGGCATGTACCTGACGTTCAGTTCCTTTTACGCCAACCCGCAGATGCGGACCATGGGCGGTGTCCCGACCGGGGCGGTTTTCGGCTTCATCAGCCGGGTCGAGGCCATGCTCGACGAGCTGAGTCCCGGCCAGGTGGTGGTGGCCTTCGATTCCCGCGAGAAAACCTTCCGTCACCAGCTGCTGCCCCAGTACAAGGCCAAACGGGATGCCCCGCCCGAGGAATTGATCCGGCAACTGCCTTTGATCGAGGAATACCTGCAGCTGCGGAACATACCGCTCCTGCGTCAGCCCGGCGTCGAGGGCGACGACATCATCGCCGCCCTGACCCACCGTCAGCGGCAGGCAGGTGGTGAAGCGATCATCTTTACGGCCGACAAGGACCTGTTCCAGCTGGTCGGACCGGGCGTCCGGGTCTACCATCCCAAAGAGAAAACTCTGCTGGACGAACGGGGGATCCACGACCTGTACGGAGTCAGGCCCGATCGCATTGTCGATTTCCTGGCGCTGTGCGGGGACAGTTCCGACAACATCGCCGGCGTTCCGGGTATCGGCGAGAAGAGCGCCCAGAAGCTGCTCGACCGGTTTGCCAGCCTGGACAGCCTGATTGCGGCCGCCGTGCTGGAAAGCAAAGACAAGCTGCTGCTGAAAGTGGCCCAGAACCTGGAGTCACTGCGCCTGTCGCGCCGTCTGGTGGACCTGTCGCCTGCCGCCCTGCCGCCGTTCACGCAAACGGTTCCCGGCTTCGATCCGGCTCCGCGCCAGGCCCTGGCACCGCTGCTCGAGCGGCTGGCATTCAGCAGCTTGGCCACCCGCCTGGGGATCGAGACCGAAGTTGACGAACAGGAGCCCGTCAGGCCCGTCGGGCACACGCTTATCGTGCGCAATCCGGACGATGTGGCCGCCATGCAGGCCGCCCTGCGTACAGAGCCGCGCATCGGCGTCGATGTCGAGACCAGCGATCTGCGTCCCCATGCGGCCCGGTTGATCGGTTTGTCCATGGTCGGCGAATCCGGCCGTTTCTACATCCCGCTGGCCGGGCCGGCGGCCGACGGTCCGTTTCTGAGCCTGGAACAGGCGGTCACGGCCACCGCGCCGCTTCTGGGCGAGCCCGCCATCGCCAAGGCCGGTCACAACCTCAAGTTCGATCTCATCCACCTGTTGCACAAAGGGTTCACGGTTCGCGGCGAGTTCGACGATTCGATGGTTCTGGGCTACCTGCTGCACCCCAACCGGCGCAACCATCAGCTCAAGGACATGTCCGGCGAATATCTCAAGATCAGGCAACGCAGCTACGCCGATTTGACCGGCAGCGGCAAGGGCAGCCGTCCGCTGCAGGATGTACCCGTGGCCGAAACCGCCGAGTACTGCGCCGACGATTCGCAGTGCGCCCTGAAACTGGTGCAGCTCCTGGCGCCGACGCTGGCCGAGAAAGGCCTGCAGTCTCTCTACCGGGACGTGGAAATGCCGCTCTTGGGTGTGCTGGCCGATATGGAATCGCTGGGTATCCGGGTGGACAAGACCTTTCTGGAACTGTCGCGGCGGGCCCTGACCCGGCGTATCGACAGCCTGACCCTGGAGATCTGCAGCCTGGCCGGTTTTTCCTTCAACATCAATTCCTCGCAGCAGCTGGGCGAGCTGCTCTTCGAAAAGATGAACCTGCCTTCCGGAAAAAAAACCCGCAAGACCGGCGCCTATTCCACCGATACCGAGGTCCTGGCCGAGCTGGCCGGTGTGCCGATCGTCGACCGGATCATCGAATACCGGGCCCTCAAGAAACTGCTGTCGACCTACGTCGTCGCTCTGGCCGAAGAGCTGGACGGGGATTGCCGGGTGCACACATCCTACAACCAGGCGGTGGCGGCCACCGGTCGGTTGTCCTCCTCCAACCCCAACTTGCAGAACATCCCGGTCGGCGAGATCGGCGGAATTTCCATGCGCAAGGCTTTCGTGGCCGCTCCGGGTCTGAAGCTGCTGGCGGCCGATTATTCTCAGGTGGAGCTGCGGGTCATGGCCCATTTCGCCCGCGATCCCTCGCTGATCGAGGCCTTCACGAACAATCTCGACATTCACCGCCATACGGCCGACCAGGTCTTTGCCGGCCGTGACGACCTGAGCGCGATGGAGAAACGCCGCCGGGCCAAGATCGTCAACTTTTCCATCCTGTACGGCACCGGCGCCTATTCGCTGGGCAAGGAGCTGGGGGTATCTTTCAACGAGGCCAAGGAACTGATCGACCGTTTCTTTTCCACCTATGCCGGGGTGCGCCGTTTCATCGACGACACGCTGGCCCGGGCCGAGCAGGAGGCCATGGTCACCACCTTCCTGGGTCGGCGTCGAGATATCCCGGAAATTCAGAGTTCCAACCGCAGCGTGCGCGAGAACGGCCAGCGCATGGCTGTCAACACCATCATTCAGGGCTCGGCGGCCGATCTGATCAAACTGGCCATGATCCGTATCGCCGACCGGCTTCGGGGCAGGCGGAGCCGTATGCTGCTGCAGGTTCACGACGAACTGGTCTTCGAGTATCCGGCCGATGAAGAGCTTTTCCTGAGCGAGCTGGTGAAACGGGAAATGGAACAGGTCGCCCGGTTGGAGGTGCCGCTCAGGGTCGATCTGAAAAGCGGCGTGAACTGGGGGGAGATGAGCGGACTTGTTATCGGTGCGCAGATGCGGGTATAATTCCCTGGTATTCGCTTGAGGAGGCTTGGCAATGAAGAGAATAATCTGGCCGATTCTGCTGTTCGGTCTGATCGGCGGCGCCTTCGCCCAGGACGATGTGTTCGGCCAGATGGGCCTGTCTTCCGACCAGGTTCAAGACTCCGTTCTCGAGGCGGTCTTCAGCGCCTCTTTTCCCTACCGGCAGATCAGTCGGGTTTTTCTGGCCGCTCCCTTGTCAACCCGGATTACCTGGATCCGCGCCGTGTTCGTCTGGGCCCGCTCCTATACCGCCAGTCCCGAATTCGTGCAGGAATACCGGACTCGACGCGGTCAGGCCGCACCGGCGGCCGCTGCGGAAACCCGGTCGGCCGATGAGGAACTGGCCAGACAGCAGAGCGAATTCCGCAAGCAGATCGAGGAGATGCGCAAAAATCTCAAGCAGATGCCGGCCGATATGCGGGCGCAGATGGAACAGACCATCCGCGACATGGAGCGTCAGTTCAAGGAACAGTTCGACAATCCGCAATACCAGGCGCTGTTGAAACAGGGTTACCAGGAGCAGGCCAGGCAGCAGACCGCCGATGACCAGCGCCGGCGTCAGGACTTCGAGCGCGATTACCCCGCCGAGCCGCGCCGCTTGATCGCCCGTCACCTGCAGTCCTTTCTCGAGCTTTCAGGCAGCGTGGACTTCAACGCCCGCACCGAGTTGCGCGGCGGGTTGCGTCGCTTTATCGACCCTGCGCTGGAAGCCAAGCCCGGCGAGTGGAAACTGCTCTACCGCGCCGGCAAGGCCTGCGTCCAGGCCGCCCGGGCCGAGGCCGAGGCCTGGCTCCGGGAGATCGGCGGCAGATAGAACTCGCAATGGACTTTTCAAGGAGTCAACCATGATGAAAGTGAGTTTCAATGAAATGGTACAGGGCAGTATCCGTGCCAACTGGGACCTGCCGGCCCTGTCCAATTATTCGGAAGAGCCGATCAGTTACGGCCGCCTGGCCGACCGTATCCTGCTGGTGCATGCAGTTTACTCCGAATACGGCATCAAGAATGGCGACAAGATCGCCCTGCTCGGACGGAATTCGGTGAACTGGGCCCTGATATACCTGGCCACGGTCAGTTACGGTGCCGTGATCGTACCCGTTCTGCCGGACTTTCACAGCGGCGATATCCACCACATCGTCAACCATTGCGACGCCCGGCTGCTGTTCGTCGCCGACGCCATCTTCGACAAGCTCGACGAGGCACGCATGCCGAACCTGGAGGGGATCATCTCTCTGCAGGACCTGCACCTGATCGAGGCGCGCAAGAAGGGATTGCAGAAGGCGCGCGAGAAGGCCGAAGACCGCTATCTGGAGCCGTTCGGCGGCGTGCTCCGGCGCGAGCGCTTCGCACTGCCCAAAATCGCCAACGACGAGCTGGCCGCCATTCTGTACACTTCCGGCACCTCCGGTTTCTCCAAGGGGGCCATGCTGTCCCACAACTGCCTGGCCGCCAACGTCGACTACGCCCAGCACAGCATCGATCTCAAGGCCGGTCACAACCTGCTTTCTTTCCTGCCGGCGGCTCACGCATTCGGCTGCGCCTTCGATTTTCTGTTTCCGATCTGCACCGGCTGTCACACTTCTTTCCTCAGCCAGATTCCATCGCCCAAGATCCTGGTCCAGGCCCTGGCTCAGGTCAGACCGCACCTGATCCTGACCGTACCCCTGGTCATCGAGAAACTCTACCGCAAAAACATCAAACCCAAACTGGACAAGACTTCCGTCCGAGCCCTGACCAAGGTGCCCGGGCTGCGGAACCTGGTTTACAACAAGATCCGCGCCGCACTGGTCGAGGTGTTCGGCGGCCGCTTCCTTTCGATCGTCATTGGCGGAGCGGCCCTAAACGACGAGGTCGAGTCGTTTCTGCACCGCATCAATTTTCCCTACACGCTCGGCTACGGCATGACCGAATGCGGCCCCCTGATCAGTTATTCCCCCTGGAACGTCCACCGTGTGGGCGGGGTCGGCAAGCCCATCTACACGCTCAAGCTGCGCATCGATCCAACCGTCACCCAATCGACGGACGGTTCCGGAGAGGTACAGGTCTGGGGCGAGAACGTCATGAGCGGCTATTACAAGAACGAGGTGGCCAGCCGGGAGGCGTTCACCGAGGACGGATGGCTGCACACCGGCGATATCGGCAGCCTGGACGGAGACGGTTTCCTCTACCTCAAGGGCCGGCACAAGAGCATGTTGCTCGGTCCTTCGGGCCAGAACATCTACCCGGAGGAGATCGAGGCCCGGCTCAACATCATGCCTTTTGTCGAGGAATCCCTGATCATCGAGAGGGGAGACAAACTGGTGGCCCTGGTCTATCCCAACATGGAAACGGTCGATGTCGAAGGGATGGACGAGGCCCGCTTGCAGGCGCGCATGAAGGAGAACCTGGATCTTCTCAACGAGCAATTGCCCATCTTCAGCCGCATATCGGCCATCGAAATTTTTCCCGAAGAGTTCGAGAAAACGCCCACCAAGAAGATCAAGCGCTTCCTGTACACCCGGTCACGGGGTTGAGGCGGCGGCCGCTCAGCGCAGCGGCCGGTCCTTGAGCTTGAGCGATTGTTCCAGGAAACGCTCCAGCTTCGCTTGCACCCGTCCGTAAACCGTGTCGGCGGGGAAACGGCCGTTTTCGTCGGCCAGCCCGGCCGGCACACCGGTCAGGATCTCGATGCCTTCCTGGATGGAGCTGATCTGGTAGATGTGGAATTGTCCCTTGTCGATGATTTCGACCAGTTCCCGTTTGAGCATCAGGTTCTTGACGTTGGCGGCCGGAATGATCACGCCCTGTTTACCGGTCAGCCCCTTGCTCTGACAGACTTCGAAGAAGCCTTCGATCTTCTGGTTCACCCCGCCGATGACCTGGATTTCCCCTTTCTGATTGACCGATCCGGTGACGGCGATACCCTGCTGGATCGGCAGTTCGGCCAGGCTGGACAGGATGGCGTAGAGTTCGGTGGACGAGGCGCTGTCGCCGTCGACGCCGCTGTAATTCTGCTCGAAAGCCAGGCTGATCGACAGGCTGAGGGGGTGGTTCTGGGCGAAAGTGCGGCCCAGGTAGCCGGACAGGACCATAACGCCCTTGTCGTAGGTCGACCCGCTCATCTCGGCCTCGCGTTCGATGTTGATGATGCCGCTGGGACCCATGAAGGTTTCGGCGGTGATGCGCGTCGGCCGGCCGAAAGCCAGATCGCCCACCGAGAAGACGGCCAGGCCGTTGATCTGACCGGTCACGGCGCCGCTGACGTCTATCATGATGGTGTTGTCGGCGTAGGACTCGTGTATCTTCTCTTCATAGATATTGTGCCGGAATCGGTATTCGCTGAACGCCTTGTGGGCATGACTTTCGCTGACGATCTTTTTACCTTCGCGGCGGGCCCAGTACTCGGCTTCCTTGATGATGCCGACGATGGGGCCGAAGCGCAGGGACAGCTTCTGCTGGTTGCTGACGCTCTTGCTGCTCAGTTCGATGATGGCGGCCACGCTCCTGCGGTTGAAGGGCAGCAGTCCTTCCTGCCGGCAAACCCGGGCCACGAAGCGGGCGTAAAGCTGCTCGGTCTGGGGGGTGCGCTGCGTCTCGTAATCGAAATCGGCCCGGACCTTGAAGTGCTTGTTGAACTTGAGGTCTTCGGACTGCAGCTGTTCGAAATGATCGTATTCGCCGAGCAGGACGATCTTGATGGCCAGCGGCACGGGCTCGGGACGCAACGACACCGATGCCGGGCCCATTTCGGAGGGAACGTCCTCGATGTACAGCATCCGGGTCTGCAAGGCCCGCTTGAGGGCTTCCCAGGCATAGGGGTTCATCAGCAGCGCTTCCAGTTCCATGATCAGGTAACCGCCGTTGGCCTGCAGCAGCGAGCCGGCCTTGATCATGTTGAAGTCGCTGGTCTGGTTTTCCACGCTGAAACGCCTTTCGATCTGTCCGAACAGATTTTTATAGCTGGGGTTGGACTCGAAGACGACCGGTGCGCCGTTGCCGCCGCGGTGATCGACCAGTACGTTCACCCGGTAGCGGTCGAAATCCGGTTTTCTGGGGGGCTCGTGGCTCGGTTCGCCGCTCGGGCCTTCCCCCTCGTCGTCGATGAACTCGTCGAGGTCGTCGACGATGGCTCCCTGCAGCTGGTTGAGGTAGGCCTGAATCTCGCGGTTATCCCGGTACTCGCTGCGCAGAGTGTCGATACGCGCGCCGACTACCTTGTTGGCCAGTTCCTCGATCAGGTCGTCCAGCGCCTTGTTGTGGGCCTGGTTTATCTTGTTGATCTCGCCCTGGGTCCATTGCATGACGCCCTGAATCTCACGCATGGCTGATTCCAGGGCCTTTTTCTGCTCTGCTGGCAGTTTTTCGAATTCTTCCTCGCTGAGCAGATGATTGTCGATCACGGGGACCGGTTGATAGCCGTTGGCCGTCTTGGTGATCTGTAGGCCTTTCTCGGCCGCCTGACTGTGGAGCCGCTCCATCAGGATCTGCTGCTGCTGGTCGCTGCGGGACTGTATCTCCATGATCTTGCCCTGGACGCTGCGGTTCTGGAACTTTCTGGACAGGCGAATTTGCAGACTGTTGATCAAGCGGTTGATGGCCTTGGCGAAGACATGGGCCTTGCCCGGAGGCAGGCGGATGGGCAGGGGGCGGAATTCGTCCTTGAAATTGTTGACCATGCACCAGTCCGACGGTACCGGCTGGCCGGCGGCATACTGGCTGATCAGGTCGCGGACGATGGTCTGTTTTCCGGTGCCTTCCTGGCCGGTGACGAAAATGTTGTAGCCGTTTCCCTTCATGCCCAGTCCGAACTGGATGGCCGAGACGGCGCGTTCCTGGCCGATGACCTGGTCGAGGGGTTCCAATTCGGCGGTGTTTTTGAAAGTGAACTGGTCGGGGTCGCATCTCCCTCGCAAATCCCGGCTGGCTACACGTTTGGCTTCGAACATGGTCTCTCCTTAAAAAAGAACGCTTTGCTACATGATATAGCCGATCCCGCAGCGGGAGTCAAACGCGGCCGGGAACAAAAAGACGGTTTCTTTCGTTTTCTGGACGTGATCGGATAATCGGAGGCGTAATCATGACAAAGGTATGGACTGTTTTTTTGGCGGTGACGATGTGGATGGGAGTCGGATTGCCGGCGAGGCAGGAAAAAGAGGTGCGCAAGATCAACACGGAATTCAGCGGCATCGAGCTGGCCACCCATGGAGAATTGCTGGTCAAGCTTGGCGAGAAAGTCGAACTCGTGGTCGAGGCCGACGAGGAGATCATAGACCGGATCGTCACCGAGGTCCGGGGCGATACCCTGATCATTCGGAAAAAAGAGCGCACATCGCACTGGCTGCAGGAGCTGTTCGGCAGTCGTCGCATCAAGCCCATGCGTTTCAGCCTGACGGTATTGCCGGAGCAGCTCGATCACCTGGTGGCCAGCAGTCATGGCGATATCAGCGTCCCCGAGCTCAAGGGCCAGCGGGTCAGCGTCGAGCTGAGCAGCCATGGAGAAGTCGAAATCGGAGAGATCAAGGCCGAGCGGGTGGAAATCGACCTGAGCAGCCACGGCGATCTGCGCATCGGCAAGCTGGCCGCCGAACGCCTGCGGACCGAGATGAGCAGCCACGGTCTGGTGCAGATCCGTTCCGGTCAAGTCGACAGCCAGGAGATCAACCTGTCCAGTCACGGCGATTATCTGGCCGAAGGATTGGAAAGCCGGGACGCCGTCGTCGATCTCAGCAGCCACGGGACGGCCAAGGTGCACGCCACCCGGCGCCTGGAAGCCTCGATCACCAGTCACGGCGATCTCTACTACCGCGGGGATCCCGAACTGGACATCCCCCGATCCCAGCGCAAGCACGTCCAGACGATCCGCTGATTTGTTCCGGTCGGGCCCTAGCTTTTACCGTACTGCTGCTCGATCCACTGGCGGTAGGCGCCGCTCTGGATGCTGTCGACCCAGGTCGGATTGTCGAGGTACCAGCGGACGGTCTTCTTGAGGCCTTCGGCGAAACTGACGGTGGACCGCCAGCCCAGTTCCCGTTCTATCTTGCCGCAATCGATGGCGTAACGACGGTCATGGCCGGGGCGATCCTTGACGAACTGGATCAGCTGGCGATACTCCGTGACCGCTTGCGCACGCAGTGCGGGGTTTTGGGCCGCCGGTACCATTTCTTCCAGGGCGTCGCAGATGGGGTGGATCACTTCCAGGGTGTTCTTCTCGCTGCGTCCGCCAACAGTGTAGGTCTCGCCGCTGCGGCCTTGCCGAACGATCAGCCAGATGGCCCGGCAGTGGTCCTCCACGTACAGCCAGTCGCGGATGCTGCGCCCGTCGCCGTAGACCGGCAGCTTCTTGCCCTGCAGGGCGTTGAGAATGACCAGGGGGATCAGTTTTTCGGGAAACTGGTAGGGGCCGTAGTTGTTGGAACAGTTGGACAGGGTGATGTTCAAGCCGTAGGTGTGATGGTAGGCCTTGACCAGGTGATCGGAGGCGGCCTTGGCGGCCGAGTAGGGGCTGCGTGGATCGTAGGGCGTGTCTTCGCGGAAATAGCCGTCGGGGCCCAGGGAGCCGAACACCTCGTCGGTGGAGATGTGGTGGAACAGACCCTGCCCGGCCGGCCAGTTTTTACGGGCGCACTCCAAGAGCGTGAACGTGCCGTTGATGTTGGTCTGGATGAATTCCGCCGGTCCGAAGATGGAACGGTCGACATGGGTTTCGGCGGCGAAGTGGATGATGGCGTCGAAATGGAAACGGTCGAACAGCTGTTGCAGCAGCGCGCTGTCGCCGATGTCGCCCTTGACGAAATGGTAGCGGTCGGGCCGGGTTCCGGCGATGTCGTCGAGGCTGAGCGGGTTGCCGGCGTAGGTCAGCTTGTCCAGGTTGACGATCTGCCCCTGGAAGCCGGAGTCGTTGAGCAGAGTGCGGATGAAATTGGCGCCGATGAAGCCGCAGCCACCGGTGATCAACAGGGTGTCAGGGTTGCGCATGCAGGGTCCTCCGTTCTTGGAAATACTGGCGCAGATTCCGGCGCCAGGGCAGTATGGACAGTGCCAGCTCGGTTTTGGCCTTCGCTTTGTCGAACCTGGAATTGTCGGGACGTTTGGCCGGTGTGGGCCACTGGCTGCCGGGGATGGGTTCGATCCGGGGCGGTTCGCCGAGCAGACCTTGGCTCAGCGCCTCCTCGGCAATGGCGCAGGCGAAATCGTACCAGCTGATTTCGCCGTCGTCGGCGTAATGGAAGGTGCCGCGGGCCTTGACCGGGGTGCTGACCAGGCTGCTGATGTTGTCGGCCAGAACGGCGGCGTAGGTCGGCGCGCCGATCTGGTCGTTGACCACCCGGGCCTGGCCTTTTTCCTGAAACAGGCGCAACATGGTCTCGACGAAATTTTTGCCGTGGACGCCGTACAACCAGCTGATGCGCAGGATGATGTGGTCGCGGCCGACGGACCTGACGGCCTGTTCACCGGCCAGTTTGCTCTGACCGTACACCGATTGCGGCGCGGTGGGGTCATCTTCGCGGTAGGGCCGGTCGAGCCGGCCGTCAAAGACGTAATCGGTCGAGATGTGCAGCAGCGGACAATCCAGCTCACGGGCGACCAGGGCAAGGTTCTCCGGACCCTTGGCGTTGAGGGCGAAGGCGTTGTAGCGATCGCTTTCGGCGGCGTCGACGGCGGTGTAGGCGGCGCAGTTGACGATCCAGCTGCAGGGTTTGCGCTCTGTAAAGCGACGCAGGGCGTCGATGTCGCAGATGTCCACTTCCCGGTCGCTGGCGATGAGCGGGGTGTTGGTGCGTTGGAAGCGGCGTTGCAGCTGACGACCGAGCATGCCGTTGCAGCCGACCAGCCAGACCGGAGCCGGGCTTACCATCGGAGACTCCGGAAGAAATCGCTGTCCAGCAGCGGCAGATCGTTGTCTTTGGCGGAAATCTGCGCGTCGTCGATCGGCCAGGGAATGGCCAGAGTCGGGTCGTTCCAGCGGATACCGCTGTCCAGCTGCGGATCGTATTCGGCGCTGCATTTGTAGAAGAGCTGCGCCCGCGGACTCAGGGTGGCGAAGCCGTGGGCGAAGCCGGGCGGGATGTAGAACATGCGGTTGCTTTGGTCGTCGAGTTCCACCGCCAGCCAGCGCAGGAAGGTGGGCGAGTCCGGGCGCAGGTCGACGGCCAGGTCCCAGATCCGCCCTTCGACGGCCCGCAGCAGTTTGCCCTGCTGACGGGGCGGCAGCTGGAAATGCAGGCCGCGGATGACCGGACCGACGGACAGGGACTGGTTGTCCTGGACGAAATCCACTTCGATGCCGGCTTGCATGAATTCGCTTCGCTTGAAGGTCTCCATGAAGAAGCCGCGCTTGTCGGAGAAGAGACGCGGTTCGACGACCACGGGGCCTTGGATGGATTGACAGGGATAAAAACTGCAGGGCATGGTATGTCAGCCTCCGGACTGGTCGATGATCTGCTGCAGGTATTCGCCGTAACTGCTCTTGGAAACCGGTTCGACGGCCTTTTTGAGGCCCTCCAGATCGATGTAGCCCAGGTTGTAGGCGATCTCCTCGATACAGGCGATCTTGAGGCCCTGGCGATCCTCGATGGTCTTGACGAAGGTCGAGGCGTCCAGGAAAGACTCGTGGGTACCGGTGTCCAGCCAGGCGAAACCGCGGCCCATCAGTTTGACGGTCAGTTTCCCCTGCTGCAGATAACAGCGGTTGAGGTCGGTGATCTCGATTTCACCGCGGGCGGAGGGTTTGATGGACTTGGCCAGCCGGACCACGTCGTTGTCGTAGTAGTACAGGCCGACGGCGGCGTAGCGGGAACGGGGCCTGGCAGGTTTCTCCTCGATGGACAGCACCTGCCCGGCCTCGTTGAATTCGACAACGCCGTAGCGTTCGGGGTCCTTGACGTAGTAGGCGAAGATGATCGCCCCCGATTCGATGGTTGCCGATTCGCGCAACATTCGGACCAGGTCGTGACCGTGAAAAATGTTGTCGCCCAATATCAGGCAGACGGAATCCGAGCCGATGAACTGCTCGCCGACGATGAATGCGTCGGCCAGACCGCGCGGTACGGGCTGGGGGGCGTATTGGATGCGCAGACCCCACAGGGAGCCGTCGCCCAGAACCTGCTGAAAACGAGGCAATTCGTGAGGTAAAGAGATGATCAGGATGTCGCGGATGCCCGACAGCATCAGCGTCGATAGCGGGTAGTAGATCATCGGTTTGTCGTAGATGGGCAGGAGCTGTTTGCTGATGGGCAGGGTGGTCGGATAGAGGCGGGTGCCGTATCCGCCGGCCAGGATGATGCCTTTCATGTGGTCTCCTTGGGGTGCAGGATCGTGTTCCTTGCCATTATAACCGATTGCAGGTTCGGATTGAAGAGCGCAAGAAGCGCTGGTCAATAGCGGCCGATGCTGTTCTCGTCGATGTCGGCCACGATTCTCTGCTGGTAGGCGTAGAGCCGGCGGTTGATGCGCGAACGCCCCGTGGCCGCCGAGGGCGGCAGCTGACCGATGTATTTACCGATGAAGTCGGCGCTGAGCACCTTGAAGTTGTAGGCGCTCCAGTAGAATTTTTTCCAGAAAGGCATTTTGACCTTGAAGAAAGCCAGCAGGGCGCGCTGCCCGGCACGCAGGAGCACGGCCTTGATCACGCCCAGCTTGCGGCGTACGTAGTAGATGTCGAACTCGCGAACGCTCAGGTACTGGTCGATGATCATCCGCTTCATCATGTACGAGAAGCTGACGTGATGCCAATGGTAAAAGCGGGCGTTCCGGGCGAGGGCGGTCAGTTCGCCGGCCAAAAGCAGTTTTTTGGCCAGCAGCATGTCTTCGCCGTAGGAAACCTTGGGGAATTCGAAGCGCAGCAACAGATCGCGGCGGATACAGGAAGAGCAGTCGTCGAAATTTGCCCAGCGGCGTCTCAGGGCCGGGGTGCTCTGCTGCCAGCAGAACGGGGTGATCGGACCGGTGATGTCGGGAATACCCTGATGCCAGCCGTTGTGCAGATGGGCGTCGACCGGGTCGTGGCGCTGCGGGTCGATCTGGAAGACGCCGTAGCAGGCGCCGGCTTGTCCCGTGCGGACCGGTTGGGTCAGATTGAAAAGAAAGTCGCGGCCGATGGGGATCATGTCGTGGGTGAAGAAGCAGATGTAGTCGCCTTTGGCCAGGGTGGCGGCCCGCATGCGCGTACCGCTGTGGCTGAAGCTTCCCTTGGGTACGTTGACGATGCGCTTGTCCGGCAACGGCAGGGAGTCGAGGTAGTCGACCGTGCCGTCGCTCGAGCAGCTGTCCATGAAGATGTACTCGACCGGGTAGGGGAAATCCTGGTTTTGCAGGGCGTCGATGAGGGGTTCGATGGTACCGATGGAATTGATGGTCAGTACCACGACCGAGAAGCTGGGCTTGTTGTTCATTTCGCTCATACCCGATGGTAACAAATATCGGGGGTACAAGTCCAGAAAAAAGACGGCCCGGCCCCGACCGTCATCGATCTGGGCCGGCCGGCCGGGATTCCGGCCGGGATTATGGTATAATTTTTTCATCATGATCAGTTCAGATGGGAAAAAATCCGAAACGCTGGCCGTCATCGTCCCGGTGCTCAACGAGGCCCGGCACGTGGATTCCTTGCTGGATTCCTTTATTGACTTGAGGTCGGCGCTGCTGCCTGGGAACACCTCCCCGCGGCTGGTGATCGTCGACGACGGTTCGCAGGACGGCTGCTACGGCCGATTTCTGCAGGCCTGCCGTTCCAGAAAGCTCTCCGCGACCCTGATCCGGCTGCGCCGCAATTTCGGCAAGGACCGGGCGGTGCAGGCGGCTCTGGCCGAGATCGAGGCCGACATGTACGTCATCATCGACGCCGATCAGCAGACGCCGATGACCTTGATTCCGGACATGGTCGACCGCATGAGGGAGCAAAACGTCGAGCTGGTCAACGCCGTGAAAAAGAGCGAACCTTACGGACTGTTCCGAAAACTGCTCACCTACGCCTTCTTCCGCGTCGCCCGAATGCTGTCGATCCGGGAATTCCGGCGCGGTTATTCCGACTTCATCCTCTTCTCCCGTTCGGTCCGTGACGCCCTGACGGCTCTGCCGGAGAAGGAATTCGTGGTGCGCTCGATGATCTACTGGTTTCAGTTTCCGGAAGCCACTCTGGACTATACGCCCGCCAAGACCCAAGCCAGCCGTTTTCCATTGTCGAAACTTTTTTCCATGGCCGTCAAGAGCCTGGTGACCTTTTCCAATTTCCTGCGCATCAACTTCATCCTGGCCAGCCTGTACTGGTTCGGCTCCCTGATCTACGCCGCCGTCATCATCTACAACAAGCTGAGCGGCCGGATCGTCACCGGTCTCAGCTCGACCCTGCTGCTGATCCTGGTCAGCTTCGGTCTCCTCTTTTTCATGATCGCCATCATCGGCGAGATCCTGAAGATCATTTTCGCCGAGATCAAGTCCCGTCCCGGATATTTCATCGAACGCGTCGAGACCAGTCCAGGTGGTGATTGATGCAGGAGCAGGCCTATGCGGTCATCCGCGATCACCAGACTGATCACTGGTGGTTCCGCGGCCGGGCCCGCATCGTCGAAAAGGTTCTTCTGGCCGGTCTGAAGACTCCGGTCGGGCGCATCCTGGATCTCGGCGCCGGTTTTGGCGGCATGATCCCGCTGCTCAAACCTTTGGGGGAGGTGGAGGCGCTGGAACCCTATCAGGCCGCACAGGCGGCGCTGCTGGCTACGGGAGCGCAGGTTCACATCGCCCCGGTCGAGGACTTCCTCCGCGATCAGCCGGAGCGTTTCGACCTGGTCACCCTGTTCGATGTGCTCGAGCATATCGAGGATGACGATCAGGCTGTCGAATTGGTACACCGCGCTCTCCGGCCGGGGGGGCGGCTGATCCTGACCGTTCCGGCCATGCCGTCGCTGTGGAGCGCTCACGACGAACTTCACCGCCATTACCGCCGTTACACCAAGAAGGGGCTCGGGGCCTTGCTGGCCGGTCGTTTCGAGATCGAGCGCCTGAGTTACTACAACAGCCTGCTCTGGCCGCTGGCCGCCCTGGAACGCTGGCTGACCCGCCGGACAGCCGATCAGCGGACCGAAGTGGAACGCAGTTCGGGCCTGTTGAACGGTCTGCTGTACCGTGTTTTCATCGCCGAGATCCCGCTGCTGAAGCTGCGGTTTCCTTTTCCGTGCGGGGTGTCGCTGCTGGCCAGCTGCACCCGCAAGTGAAACCGGGGCCGTTCAGTTCCTTTTGCTGACCGCCAGCGGGTAGAGCAGCGGCCGGGCCTGGCTGACTTCCTCGACGGTGTAGAAAGCCTTGGGCAGTTTGCTGCGGATTTCGCCGAGAACGAAGTCCAACTTTTGCCGCCGGACTACCGAAAATATGACGTCTACCGGGCCTTCCGCCCCTTTTCCTGTCAAAGCGGTGAAGCCGAATTTGTGTTCTTTGAGCGTATTCTTGAGGGCGTCGGCACCGTTGGGGGTGATGATGCGGATGAGCACCATGCCCAGCGACAGTTTTTCGGTGATGATCATGCCGATGAAGGTGCCGGTGGCGAAGCCGGCGGCATAGGCGATATAGGTGAAAATGTGGGAATAGTTCTTCATGATCTGACTGATGGCCACCAGCCAGATGAACACCTCGAAGAATCCGACCAGCGGGGCCAGCCAGCGGATGTTGCGGGATATGGCGATGATGCGGATGGTCTGCAGGCTGACGTCGAGCACTCGGGCCAGAAAGATGAGGGCAGGCACGATAACGAAGCTGAACAGGGTGGAATCGGTGAATGATTGGGGCATTGGGAGATTGTAGCAAAAAAAAGGCTGGGGAGAAAGGGACGGAAAAGGGACGGAAGGGACTTAAGGGACGTAAGGGACGTAAGGGAAGCTTTTAGGTTACGGTTTACTCGGTTAATTGCACAGAGATCGTTCAGCGCCTGTCATAAAGATTATAAAATAAGGATACTTAAATAGAGCTATAACAGATAATGGTTGGATATCCAACCGTCCCAACCACCTGGGATGATTGGGGACATGTCCCTTAAGTCCCTTACGTCCTTTATGTCCCTCAATCACTTATCTCAATCACTCTTCAACTCATCTCAACTCTTCAACTCAT
>CAYXHZ010000003.1:0-5678 GCA_964465065.1 uncultured Clostridia bacterium | reverse complement strand
TCCCTCAATCACTTATCTCAATCACTCTTCAACTCATCTCAACTCTTCAACTCATCTCACCTGCCGCCTCATGCGGGTCATTTTTTCTCTGAATCCGCCTTCTTTGAGAAAGATCTTTTCCAGAGCTCTCACCTGGCGATCCAGTAGAAAGCAGGTCAGCTTGACCAGACCGATGATCACATTGGCTGATATTTCCATGTTTTCGTGCTCGATGCCTTTCTGAAAATCAGAATACCGCCCCGGACTGGTTCGGTTTATTTTCCGGAGTCGGGCGACCAGAGGATGCCCGCGTGGCCATTCGGGAAGTTTTCTGGACCGGAGAAAATCGCGATAATCGGTTAGCAGCTCCTCCAGACTGGCTCTGGCCACCTGGGTCAGTTTCAATTCCATTTCTTTGGAAGTCGCCGAGGCGACGCTGCCCTCGACGATGTTCTGTTTTCCGGATCGGGCCGCCTGGACCATCTGGTCAAAAGTCCGGTCTTTTCTGCTCAGGTAGCGCTTGCAGAAAAAGACAGTCGCGTCGTAAACGATCTCCGCTTTCTGGTAGGATATCAGGGTTCGGTAGGCTCCGTGTTTGGGGATGAGGCTGTTGGGAGGCATGGCTTAAGAGTAACATATATAAACATGTAAATCAAGAGAGGAGAAAGGGACGGAAGGGACTTAAGGGACGTAAGGGAAGCTTTTAGGTTACGGTTTACTCGGTTAATTGCACAGAGATCGTTCAGCGCCTGTCATAAAGATTATAAAATAAGGATACTTAAATAGAGCTATAACAGATAATGGTTGGATATCCAACCGTCCCAACCACCTGGGATGATTGGGGACATGTCCTTTACGTCCCTTAAGTCCCTTACGTCCCTTATCACTTATCTCTCCCCGATTTTCTCGCAAAATCCCTGAACTCCAGCAGCGTCTGCAGCTCCTTTTGCCGGTTGGCGTGCCGGTAGAAGCCCGGAAAAGCCAGTTCGTCATCGGGCTCGATTGCGGTTGCGTCTCCAGGGTGGTACAGCAGTTCGATTTCCTCCGCCCGCCGGCTCAGGTTTTGCCAAAGTCCGGACAGCGGCAGGCGGTGCATTTCGCCTGAGAAGTACAGGCCGCCGACGAAAACCGGGTGGTAAAGTCTGAGAAAAAAATTCTGCTCGACCAGGTGATCGATCAGGCGAACTTTGGCCAGATTCTGCGGTTTGGGCCAGTGCCGGGGGGAGAGCGGGCTGAGGTGGCTGAACAGTCGATCGACAGGGATGCGGATTTCATTGATCGAGCAGGTCCGGGCCAGTTTCAGGGTGATTTCCCACAACCAGGGAATGACGTGCACATGCTGGTGGGAGTCGAGCGACCAGGCCTTGACCTGAGGAAACGATTCCTGGGCCTTACCGATCTGCTTGCGCCATTCGTTGCCGATCTGCCGGGCCAATTCGGCCCGTTCGTCGGCTCTGCGCCGTTCCAGCCACAACAGATGTAAGAAAGAAAAGGGAAACCTTCCTGTTGGCCCGAACAGCCGGGGGCTGTCCTGCGGGTCCGACAAGGGTCGGCCCTCGATCAGGTTGAGGTGTACGGCAAGCCGTTGCGGCTGACGGCTGCAGGCGCTCAGACGGTGGCAGCCCCATTCCAGATGACGGCCGTTGGCCATGACGCTGAAGCGGTCCAGAGCCTGGTTTTCCCAAGCCTCCAGGATGCCCCGGGTGGCGGAGCGGGCGATACCGAAATCGTCGGCGTGCAGTATGACGGGCATGGGCTCATTGTAGCACGGCTGAATCCTTGTGCAAGAAAAAATACCCGGGCAGGGATTGCATCATCCGGCTCTTTTCATTAAAATATTCGCAAACAGGCCCCCTGCCAGACTCCTGCATCCCCAGAGAGCGATAAATGAGGCTATGACATGACTGGAAATGTTCGCGTACGTTTCGCCCCGTCTCCGACCGGCTACCTGCACGTCGGCGGCGCCCGCACCGCCCTGTTCAACTTTTTGTTCGCCCGTCATCACGGCGGCACCTTCATTCTGAGAATCGAGGATACCGATCGCAGCCGCTACCAGGAAGCGGCCCTGACCGAAATCTACGAAAGCCTGAAGTGGCTGGGCCTGACCTGGGACGAGGGACCCGGTGTCGGCGGCGCGTTCGGCCCGTACATCCAGTCGGAACGGACCGAGATGTACCGGACTTACGCCCGGAAGCTGGTCGAGGAAGGCAAGGCCTACCCCTGCTTCTGCAGCGCCGAACGGCTCGAACAGGTACGTTTGCAGCGCGAGAAGAGCAAAGACCCCCAGGTGGGTTACGATCGGCATTGCCGGGGAATTGATCCTCGGGCGGCATCCGAACGAATAGCGGCCGGGGAGCCGCACGTCATCCGTCTCAAGGTGCCAAACAACGAGACGGTGGTCTTCGAGGACCAGATCCGCGGCCGCATCGAAACGTCCAGCGATCTGCTCGACGATCTGGTTCTGCTCAAGTCCGATTCCTTTCCGACCTACCATCTGGCCAATGTCGTCGACGATCATTTCATGGAAATTTCGCACGTCATGCGCGGTGACGAGTGGATCGCCACGACGCCGCGTCATGTCCTCCTGTACCGGGCTCTGGGTTGGACCCCGCCGCTTTTCGCCCATCTGCCGGTCATTTTGGCCCAGGGCGGCGGTAAACTCTCCAAGCGCAAAGGGGCCGCTTCGGTCATGGATTACCAGCGTGCCGGCTATCTGCCGCAGGCCCTGGTCAACTTTTTGGCTCTGCTGGGCTGGAACCCCGGCGACGAACGGGAGCTGATGAAACTCGACGAGCTGATCGCCAGTTTCTCCAGCGAACGCATCACGCCCAAAGCCTCGGTTTTCGACGAGCAGAAGCTGGAATGGATGAACGGTCATTACATGACTCAGGAAGACAGCCGAGCCCTGTTGGATCTGGTGCGGCCGTTGTGGCGGGAAAAGGGCTGGTTGACGGAAGCTTTCGACGACGACTACCTTCTCGCTGTGCTCGACCTGATGAAGAGCCGCAGCAAGAAAATCACCGAACTGGCGGACAGCAGCGTTTATTTCTTTCAGGATCCGCTGGAATACGAGGAAAAGGCGGCCCGGAAGCGTTTCTGCGACGGAGCCGACCAGGCGCTCGGCCAGTTGGTCGCCGGGCTGGTCGCTATGGATTCCTACACCGTCGAATCCCTGGAGGCCCTGTTCGCTTCACTGTGCGAGCGGCTGGAATTGGCGGCCGGCAAACTGATCCATCCGGCCCGGCTGGCCGTGTCCGGTGTCAGCTTCGGACCGGGCCTGTTCGAGCTGATGGTGCAACTGGGCAAGGAGACCGTCATCCGGCGGCTGAACCGGGCGCTGGGCTGGATGATCGAGAATGGAGCGAAAAATGTCTGAAAACGACAACAATGCTGCGGTATCGCACTTCATCAGAGAAATTGTCGCCGCCGATGTGGCCGCCGGCAAGAACGGCGGCCGGGTTCACACCCGCTTTCCTCCGGAACCCAACGGTTACCTGCACATCGGCCACGCCAAGTCGATCTGCCTCAACTTCGGCATCGCCGAGGAGTTCTCGGGCAAGTGCAACCTGCGTTTCGACGATACCAACCCCAGCAAGGAAGACGAGGAGTATGTCGAAGCCATCAAGGGCGACGTGCGCTGGCTGGGTTTCGACTGGCAGGACCGTCTGTTCTTCGCGTCCAGTTATTTTCCGCAGATGTACGGGCACGCCCTGACCCTGATTCGGGCCGGAAAGGCCTATGTCTGCGATTTGAACGCCGAACAGATCCGCGAGTACCGCGGCACCCTGACCGAGCCTGGCCGGGAAAGTCCGTACCGCAACCGCAGCGTCGAGGAGAACCTGGACCTGTTTGTGCGAATGAAAAACGGAGAGTTCGCCGAGGGCAGCCGGGTGCTGCGGGCCAAAATCGACATGGCATCGCCCAATCTCAACCTGCGCGATCCCGTACTGTACCGGATCTCTTACTCGACCCATCACAACACCGGCAGCGACTGGTGCATCTATCCCATGTACGACTGGGCGCACGGGCTGGAGGATTCCATCGAAGGCATCACCCATTCCATCTGCACTCTGGAGTTCGAAGATCACCGGCCTCTGTACGACTGGTTTCTCGACCAGCTCGGCGTACACCATCCGCAACAGATCGAATTCGCCCGATTGAACGTGACCTACATGATGATGAGCAAGCGCAAGCTGCTGGCTCTAGTCAAGGAAGGCATCGTCGAGGGCTGGGATGATCCGCGTATGCCGACCATCGCCGGCTTGCGCCGCCGCGGCTTCACGCCGGCCTCCATCCGCCGCTTCGCCGAATTGATCGGTGTGGCCAAGAATCCCAGCACCATCGATTACGCCTTTCTGGAACACTGCCTGCGCGAAGACCAGAACCAGAAGGCGCAGCGGGTGATGGCCGTGCTGGACCCGCTCAAGGTGGTGATAACCAACTATCCGCAGGGCCATAGCGAAATGCTCGAAGCGGAAAACAATCCGGAAGATGACCAGGCCGGGAAACGGCTGATCCCGTTTTCCGGCGAGATCTATATCGAGCGGGAAGATTTTATGGAGGATCCGCCCAAGAAGTATTTCCGACTGTCGCCCGGCCGGGAAATCCGTCTCAAGCACGCCTATTACATCCGCTGCGAGCAGGTGATCAAGGACCGGGACGGCCGGGTGCTAGAACTCCGCTGCAGCTACGATCCCGAATCCCGCGGCGGCTGGACCCAGGACGGACGCAAAGTGTTGGGCACTTCCCATTGGGTCGACGCGGCCACGGCCGTCGACTTCGAAGCCTATCTTTACGATCACCTGTTTCAGGTGGCCGATCCGGCGGCGGCCGAGGACCTTCACGGCATTCTCAACCCGGGTTCCGTTAAAAAACTGACCGGCTGCAAGGGCGAACCGACCCTGGCGGAATTGGCCGCGGGCAGTTCGGTACAGTTCCTGCGCCAGGGTTATTTCTACAAGGACGGCCAGAGCGCGACGCTGCGGTTCAATCGCACGGCGACGCTCAAGGACACCTGGGCCAAACTGGCGGGCAAGGTCTGAGCCGGGATTATACCGGTTTGTGCGTTTTTATTTAAAAAAGTAAGGAAAGACTCTTGCGTAGGACGACTAAAATCAGTATAATTGACCTGTTTTTCCGAGTATACCGGATCAATGGATTTGACACACCCAATATAGGTGTGGTATACTCAACCGGCGTTTGCTGGCGTAGCTCAGTTGGTAGAGCTGTTGATTTGTAATCAACCGGTCGGGGGTTCGAGTCCCTTCGCCAGCTCTTAGTAAACGTAAAAATATGGGTAGGTTCCAGAGTGGTCAAATGGGACGGACTGTAAATCCGTTGGAGTACTCCTTCGGTGGTTCGAATCCACCCCTGCCCATTTTTTTCTTTTTTTCGCGGGAGTAGCTCAGATGGAAGAGCGGTAGCCTTCCAAGCTATCTGTCGCGGGTTCGAGTCCCGTCTCCCGCTAATATGCCCTCGTAGCTCAGCCGGCAGAGCGCATCCTTGGTAAGGATGAGGTCATCAGTTCGATTCTGATCGAGGGCTTTTAGCTGACGTTAACTATAGATAGATTGATTTAAAAATATGGCTTGTTTAGGAGGACGCGATGAGCAAGGCAAAATATGATCGTAAGAAGCCCCATTTGAATATCGGAACCATCGGCCACGTTGATCACGGCAAGACCACGCTGACGGCATCCA
>CAYXHZ010000002.1:6638-114272 GCA_964465065.1 uncultured Clostridia bacterium | reverse complement strand
TGTTGAGTAATATGAGTTGTAATGGCGGGCTGAAACGGCCTGCACCGTTGTGGCAACGGGCAAAAGGAGTTTGCGGTGATGAGGGAAATTGCGGGGACTCTTTCCGGGCTATCGTCTTATGATAGAGGAAGGAGAGTATGATCCGGATGGACGGAGTAAAGAAGTGTTAGCATTTACATCCTTCAAACATCATATTTCCGTTTTGTCTTCTTCTCAACTTTACTATTTACATACTTTTACACTTTCTAACTTGTTTTTGGAGGTCAAATCTCATAATGTCAAGAAGTAAGGCACCGCCCCAAATGAGTCTTTAAAATAAAGGAAATGTACGATGAAAAACAGTGAACAAGAATTTTTAAACGATCTGGACAATAAGCTCTGGAAGGCGGCGGACCGGCTGCGAAGCAATCTGGATGCGGCGAACTACAAGCACGTCGTGTTGGGCATCATCTTTCTCAAGTACGTCTCCGATGCCTTTGAAGAGAGACAGTCCGAACTGCGACGCTTGTTCACGGAAGATACTGGGGACGGGAATATTTACTACATGCCTCGGGAAGATTACGGGAGCGATGAAGAGTATGAGGTAGCCGTCAGCGAAGAGCTGGAACTGCATGAGTACTATCAGGAAAAAAACATCTTCTGGGTGCCCAAACAGGCCCGTTGGGAGTATCTGAAATCAACGGCGGCCCTGGCCCCGGGGTCTGTCATCGGCATGAAGGAAAATGGGGAGGAGATCAAGCTCAAATCCGTTTCGAGTCTGATCGATGATGCCTTGGAATCCATCGAGACGTATAAAATCGGCGACAAGCTTGCCAACCCCAAGTTGAAGGGGATCCTGCCCCGAGTCGGCCGTTACGAGGTGGAAAATCGCAACCTCACCGAGCTGATCAATAAATTTTCCGATACCCGTTTCAGCCGCCCCGAATACAACAGTGAAAAGCTGGACCTGCACAGCAAAGACATTCTGGGCCATGTCTACGAATATTTCCTCGGTCAGTTTGCCTTGGCTGAAGGGAAGCAGGGGGGGCAATACTATACCCCCAAGAGCATCGTCACCCTGATCATCGAGATGTTGCAGCCCTACAAGGGGCGGGTCTATGACCCGGCCATGGGTGCCGGCGGGTTCTTCGTCTCCAACGACAAGTTCATCGAGGCCCATGCCGGAGAGAAGCATTACAATGTCTCCGAACAAAAGAAACACATCTCGGTCTACGGACAGGAGAGCAACCCCACCACCTGGAAGTTGGCGGCCATGAACATGGCCATCCGCGGCATCGATTTCAATTTCGGTAAAAAGAACGCCGACAGTTTTCTCGACGACCAACATCCCGATTTGCGGGCCGATTACGTCATGGCCAATCCCCCCTTCAACATGAAGGATTGGTGGCATGGCAAACTGGAAAACGATGTGCGCTGGAAGTATGGGACGCCTCCCGAGGGCAATGCCAATTTCGCCTGGATTCAGCACATGCTCTACCACCTGAGCGATACGGGGTCCATGGCCCTGCTCCTGGCCAACGGATCCATGAGCTCCAACACCAACAACGAAGGGGAGATCCGCAAGAACCTCATCAATGGCGATGTGGTGGAGTGTATGGTGGCCTTGCCGGGGCAGCTCTTCACCAATACCCAGATCCCGGCCTGCATCTGGTTTCTGACCAAAGACAAAAAGAACGGTCTGTCCCTGGACAAAGAGAAGGTGGACCGACGGGGCAAGTTTCTCTTCATCGATGCCCGCAACTTGGGGTATATGAAAGACCGCGTCCTGCGGGACTTCACTCCGGAGGATATCGCCAGGATCGTCGATACCTTTCACCGCTGGCAGCAGAATGAGGGCTACGAGGATGAAAAGGGCTTTTGTTATTCTGCCAGCCTGCAAGACATCGAAAAGCACGATTTCGTCCTGACCCCGGGGCGATACGTGGGGGCGGCGGATCAGGAAGAAGACTCAGAGCCCTTCGCCGAGAAGATGGCCCGCCTGACGGCTGATTTGAAAAAGCAGTTCGAAGAGTCGGACCGCCTCGAGGGAGAGATCAAGAGGAATCTGGAATGCTTGGGGTTTTGGGGGTAAGGGATGGCGCAAATCACCGTTCTGAACCGTGAAGTCACCATCGCTTCCATCAAGGAAGAAGACTACATTTGCATGACCGATATTGCCAAACATCGCAATGAAGATGATCCCAGATTTATCATCCAGAACTGGATGAGATCCCGTTCTACCGTCGAATTTCTGGGGATATGGGAATATTTGAACAATCCGACTTTTAACCGTGTCGAATTCGAGGCGGTTAAAAACGAATCCGGCAGCAATGCCTTTGTCATGACACCGAGCAAATGGGTGAGTTTAACGGGAGCCATCGGTATATTCTCCAAAGCGGGGCGCTACGGCGGCACCTATGCCCATAAGGATATCGCCTTCGAATTCGCCTCCTGGGTCTCGGTGGAATTCAAACTCTATCTGATCAAGGAGTTCCAGAGGCTCAAAGAAGTCGAGCGCAAGACCCTGGGCTGGGACATCCGCCGCAACCTGACCAAAATTAACTATCGCATCCACACCGATGCCATCGCGCAGCATCTCATCCCCGAGGAATTGAGCCCGGAGCAGATCAATCTGGTCTACGCTTCCGAAGCGGATCTGCTCAATATGGCCCTGTTCGGCAAAACGGCGAAACAGTGGCGGGAAGAGCATTCCGACCCAAAGGGCAATATGCGGGACGAAGCCAATGTGATGCAGCTGGTATGTCTCTCGAACCTGGAGAACCTCAACGCCGTCTTCATCGCCGAAGGGATGACGCAATCGGAGCGTTTGGCCCGCTTGAACCAGATCGCCATTCATCAGATGAAAATTCTGACTCAGGATCGTCGGCTTGCTTTGTTCAGTGAAGGTGATGGCAATGAGGCAGAATAAAAACATCAATCCTTTGAGTGAGAAAAAGAAGTACACGGTTGAACATTTGGAATGTGATTTTCTGCCTGAACGGAGTGAACGAGTGGAAGGGGTATTTAAGATGAATTTGGAGAGTCTGGTTTATGAACATTAAGTGGACACGTAAAAAGATTTCAGATGTTGCTTTTTTTAGAAATAATAAACGTGTACCATTAAAAAGTCTTGATCGTGAAAAAAGACAAGGGGAATATCCATACTATGGTGCATCTGGAATTGTTGATTATATTGATGATTACATCTTTGATGGAACCTTTCTGCTGATCTCTGAAGATGGTGATAATCTTCGGACTAGAAATACACCAATAGCATTCAAAGCTACAGGAAAATTTTGGGTTAATAATCATGCACATATTTTAGAAGAGAAAGAACCCGGTATACTCGATTATTTAGAGTATTATTTTTCTGTTTTGGATATCAATCCGTATATAACTGGTGCAGCCCAACCTAAATTGAATAAAGCTAATCTTGATATGATAGAAATCCCAGTTCCTGAAAAGGATGAGAGATTGCTTCTCAACAAGATTCTCAACGCTTTAACAGACAAAATCAACATAAACACACAAATCAACCAAACCCTGGAAGCCATGGCCCAGGCCATTTTCAAGAGCTGGTTTGTGGATTTCGATCCGGTCCGGGCCAAGATGGCGGTGCTGGAGAATGGCGGCACAAAAGAAGAGGCGGAGCGGGCGGCCATGATGGCCATCTCCGGCAAAGATGAGGCGGGCCTCGATTGCTTCAAGCAAGAAAATCCCGAGGCCTATGCCGAACTGGCCCAAACAGCGGCGCTGTTTCCATCGGCCATGCAGGATAGCGAGCTGGGGCTGATTCCAGAGGGGTGGGACTTATCAACAATTGGTGATGAGGTTACGGTTGTTGGAGGAGGAACACCCTCCACACAAAAAAGCGAATTTTGGAAAAACGGTGAAATTTACTGGACTACGCCAAAAGATTTATCAAATGTACCAAATAAAATATTGATTGATACAGATAAGAGAATTACAAAGGCTGGCTTGAAATGTATTAGTTCTGGCCTTCTACCTGTTGATACAGTATTAATGTCTTCAAGGGCACCAGTTGGGTATTTAGCCCTTGCTAAAATCGAACTGGCAATTAATCAAGGATATATTGCGATGATATGTCATAAAAATTTGTCAAATGTTTATGTTTTACAGTGGTGTCAACACAATATGGACGAAATCAAACAAAGAGCAAGTGGTACCACTTTTGCGGAAATTAGCAAGAAGAACTTTAAACCAATGATTGTCATTGTTCCTAATAATGCCATTTTATGTTTCTATTCAAAGCAAGTTAAGAATATTTACGAAATAATTGAAACAAATGTGCGAGAAATGAGTGCTCTGGCTGATTGTAGAGATGTTTTACTACCAAAACTCTTGAATGGAGAGATATGTCTGTAAGGATAGAGAAATAAGACATGGATTTTTTAATAGAAGAATTTTTAGACCAGCTGCGTGCCGAAATTCACCCAGATACAGGGAAAGTAATCATCGAAGCTGTTGAATTTACGCCGCAACAGATATTGCAAGAAATAGACAAGACTTTGTTTAACCAAGCTTTTTCTGAATAGTGTGATATTAAAAAAGAAGAACGCTTGGAAAAAGCAGATAAGATATTAGGTCTTCATGATAATCAGAAAAGGTTTGATGCTTTAAAAGGGTATTACAAACGTGGTGCAGTTATTCCGTTTGTAGGTGCTGGCCTTTCCATTCCAAGTGGTTATGCAGGTTGGACTCTTTTTTTGAGATCACTATTATCAGAAGCAAATGTTGAAAAAGATGATTTAGAAAATTTACTAAATTCTTATAAATACGAAGAAGCTGCTCAGTTGCTTTTTGATTCAATGACACCAAGCGCATTTGATGAAGCTTTAGAAAATGAATACGGATGTGAACGACCCTTGTCTGGTGCAGTGCGTTATTTACCAACACTTTTTAGGTCGAGTGTTATCACGACAAATTTTGATGACACATTGAAACGTTGTTATGATAATGCTGGGCAATCATTTTCTGATGTATTATTGGGCTCAGATGCACACGAATTACCACGCTACTTGGGACAAGAAAAAAATGTGCTTGTAAAATTACATGGTAAAGCAACATCAAGGACTAATCGTGTTCTAACTTTAAATGAATATTCAAGACATTATTCAGATGAAGGAAGTTTACAAAAATGTATTAAGGCAATTTCGACTAAAACTCTTCTTTTTTTAGGTTGTAGTTTAGGTGTAGATCGTACCTTGGATTGCATGAAAAAAATAATCAAATCTGAGGGCTCAGATTCAATGCCTCGGCATTATGCATTTTTAAAAATCAATGACAAAACAGACAAGTTTCAACGAAAAAAAGAGCTATCAGTGGCTAACATATTCCCAATTTGGTATGAAGACGACCATGATGAGTGCATCGAAGCGTTGCTTGAGAAATTAGCTGAGGAATAATATGATGACCGAAAATGAATTGGAAGCGCTTTGTTTGGAATGGTTTCGCGACAATGGCTGGGATGTTTGGCAGGGGCCCGAAATCGCTCCGGATGGGGGAAGCCCCAAACGTGGGGATTATGCCCAGGTCCTCTTGACCCAGGAACTGCGGGACGCCCTGGGGCGCATCAATCCCCATCTGCCCCCGGATTGTTTCCAGCAGGTCCTGACCCGGCTGGAGAAACCGGAAAGCCTTGATCTGCTGACCAACAACTCTGCCTTCCATAAACTGCTTCTAGACGGCGTACCCGTGGAGTATAAGAACGGCGACGAGACGATCAATGACCATGCCTTCCTCATCGATTTCGATAAGGTCAGCCGCAATCGCTTCATCGCCGTGAACCAAATGACGGTGACGGGGAGCAAAATGCCCCGGCGGCCCGACATCGTCTGCTTCATCAACGGCCTTCCCCTGGCGGTCATCGAACTCAAGAGCCCCCAGGACGATACCAAGGACATCTGGGATGCCTTCAATCAATTGCAGACCTATAAAGCCGAAATACCCGACCTTTTCACCTTCAACGAAGCCCTGATCGTCAGCGACGGATTCTTGGCCCGCCTGGGATCCCTCACGGCCAACGAGGAGCGCTTCACGCCCTGGCGGACCATCAAAAACCAGGATGACAAGCCCCTGCTGGAGTGGCAACTGGAAACCCTGGTCAAGGGCTTTTTCAACCGCGAATTGCTGCTGGATTACCTCCACTTCTTCATCCTCTTTGAAAACGATGGCGGGGAGATCATCAAAAAAATAGCCGGCTACCACCAATTCCATGCCGTCAGAGAAGCGGTGAAGGCCACGATCATCGCGGCCAAAGAGCCTGAAATGGGGATGGTCCGCGAACCTCGGGCGACCTATGCCGACGAGGTGATCCCGGGATGTAAGAAAGCGGGGGTGATCTGGCATACCCAGGGGTCGGGGAAGAGCATCTCCATGTGTTGCTACGCCGGCAAGCTGATCCAGCAGCCCGAGATGAAGAATCCAACCCTGGTGGTGGTGACGGATCGTAACGACCTCGATGGGCAGCTATTTGAAACCTTCAGCCAGGCCGTGGGGGTGTTGAAACAAACACCGGTTCAGGCGGATAACCGGGAAAGCTTGCGGCAGTACCTCAGTGAACGGGAAAGCGGGGGGATCATCTTCACCACCGTGCAAAAATTCGCTCTGCTTGAAGAGGAGGTCCGCCATCCCGTTTTGAATGGTCGACACAATATCGTGATCATCTCCGACGAAGCCCATCGCAGCCAATACGGATTGAAGGCCGTGCTCAGCGCCGATGGATCTTATAAATACGGCTATGCCAAACACATGCGGGATGCCATCCCCAATGCCACCTTCATCGGGTTCACGGGAACCCCCATCGCCCGGGAAGATCGGGATACTAGAAGGGTGTTTGGAGAGTATGTCTCCATCTACGACATCCAAGATGCCGTGGATGATGGGGCCACGGTGCCCATTTACTACGAATCCCGCCTGGCCAAGCTGGATTTGAATCACAAAGAAATTGAAGCGCTTTCCCAAGAATTCGATGAAATCATCGAAGATGAGGAAGACATCAGTTCAAAGGAAAAAACCAAAAGCAAATGGAGCCAACTGGAAAGTCTGGTGGGGGCGACGCCTAGGCTCAAGCAGGTGGCTGCCGATTTGCTCAAGCATTACGATGCCCGTACGGCGACGATGGATGGCAAGGCCATGATCGTCACCATGAGCCGCACCATCTGTGCCAACTTGTATAACGAGATCGTGACCCTGCGACCGGAGTGGCATTCTGATGATCCGGAAAAAGGCGCCATCAAGGTCGTCATGACCGGTTCGGCTGCCGATCGCCCCCTGCTGCGTCCTCATATCTACAGCAAACAAACCAAAAAACGCTTCGAGAAACGGTTTAAAGACATCCACGATCCCTTGAAAATGGTCATCGTCCGGGACATGTGGCTCACCGGTTTCGATGTGCCGTGCTGTCATACCATGTACGTGGACAAGCCCATGCACGGCCACAATCTGATGCAGGCCATCGCCCGGGTGAACCGGGTCTTCAAGAACAAACCCGGCGGTCTGGTGGTCGACTACATCGGGATCGCCAATGAGCTCAAGCAGGCACTGCGAGACTATACCGATTCAAAGGGGAAAGGGGAGCCCACGCTTCGGGCCGAAGAAGCCTATGCCATTTTGCTGGAAAAAATGGACTCCCTCAGAGGTCTATTTGCCAAAACACCGACAGCAGATGGCTTAGATATCTCATCCTTCGAAACCGCGGCCATCAAAATTCTGGTTCCCGCCGCCAACTATATTCTGGGGCTGGAGGATGGCAAGAAACGGTTCCTGGATTTGGTCTTGGCGGCCAACAAGGCCTATTCCCTCTGCAGCACCCTGGACGAGGCCCAATCGATTCGGGTCGAAATGGCCTTCTATTCCGCCATCAAAGCGGCATTGAACAAATTCACCACCGTTGACCGCAAAAGGACTCAGGAAGAAAAAAACTCCGCCTTAAAGCAGATTCTGGACAATGCCGTGGTGGCCGATGGCGTGGCCGACATCTTTAAACTATGTGGTTTGGAAAAACCCAATGTCGGGCTCTTATCCGATGAGTTTCTGGAAGATGTCCGCAAAATGCCCCATAAAAACCTGGCGGTAGAGCTCCTCGAGAAATTGCTGCGGGATGATGTCAAATCGAAGACCCAAACCAATGTCGTTTTGGAAAAGAAATTTTCAGAACGTTTGCAAGAGACTTTGCGCAGGTACAACAACCGAGCCATCGAAACCGCCCAAGTCATCGAGGAATTGATTCAGATGGCCAAGGAGTTCAAAGAGGAGATGGCCCGAAAAGCCAACCTCGGCCTCAGCCCCGATGAGATCGCTTTCTACGATGCCTTGGCCAACAATGAAAGCGCCGTTCGAGAATTGGGCGATGAAATCCTGAAAAAGATCGCCATTGAAATCACCCAGAAGCTTCGCCAATCCACCACGGTGGATTGGCAGGTCCGCGACAGTGTCCGGGCCCGCTTGAAGATTCTAGTCCGCAGAACCCTGCAGCGCTGGAAGTATCCGCCGGACAAGACACCAGAGGCCATAGAGCTCGTCATGAAGCAGGCAGAAACGCTGTCCAATGCGTGGAGCAAGTGAGGTTTGAGAATGCCAGAGCCCTATACCATACATTTTTTTGTGGTTGATGGTGACCCGGACGGGGTGAAGATCGTTGAACGGCATAATTGGACCGGATGGGGGATCGCTTTTCCCAGGGCGGATTGGCCGAGCGTTTCGAAACGGAAAGAGTTTACTGGTGCCGGTGTCTACATCTTGGTGGGATCTGACGAAAGTAAGGGCGATTGAGTTGCCCACGGTTTATGTAGGCCAAGGGGATGAAATCAAGACCCGAATCGCTGCCCATTTCATCAACAAGGATTTTTGGAACTGGTGTTGTGCCTTTATTTCAAAAGGAACCGCATTGAAACGGGCCTGTGAATCGGCGTGATAATCTACGCACGGATCGGCGTGTATTTTCACGCATAGAATTTTCGTTGTTCGTCTGTTTTTTGGTTTGCGATTCGACGAAAAAAAGGGCATCCTTCCACTTATAATCTTGCAAAAAAAGGAGGAATAATGGATGCCTCGTACTAGTCCACGTCTGTCGACGTCCGAGGTTGATTTTATCATGAAGATGCACGAAGTAAAATACTCCAAACGCGAGATTGCCCGCAGTATGAAGATCGCTGACGGCGCAGTACGATATCAGCTGAGAAAACGTGTTTCATCGACCGGGGATCGCAGAACTTCGAGATGCTGATAGCGGTGCGGGGCATGATATGAAGGGTCAGGCGAAAGTTGGTGATTCCCAAAGTATGCCTTGAGAATGAGTCCTGATCGGAACGCGTCTGTTTACGGTGCAACTTTTGGCAACAATCCAACATCCGCTCTATCCGCAGCAGACCGACAACCCGAAGAACGCGGTCGTCATTCTGCTGCCGGGCTCGATGCTGCCGCACTTCTCCTGCAGGAGTGAATGGAGCGCATCGCTCATCCGGTTCAGAGAGGCCTCAGATCGGCGTCGAGAACCAGGCGAAATCCCAGGTGGGGCCGGGTTTCTTCCGGGGCCATGTCGTTGCGGTGGGACAGGCGAAGGTAGCGGCCGTGATGCTGGAATCCGCCTCCCCGGGTGATTTTTCGGTCACCCTGTTCTGGTCCCTGGGGATCCCGATAAGGGGATTGGGTATAGTAATCAGCCGAAAACCAGTCGCTGCACCATTCCCAGACATTCCCCAGCATGTCGTATAAGCCGTAAGTGTTGGGCTGTTTTAAACCAACAGGATGCAGTTTTGCCCTGGAATTGTCCGAGGACCATGCGATCCGGTCCAAAGAGCCGTAATGCTCGGATGATGAACCGGCGCGGGCACATTTTTCCCATTCCGCTTCAGACGGCAGTCGGAAAAGGAGTCCCGTGCGCGATCTAAGCCGGGACAAAAAGGTTTGGACCTCATGGTAGCTGACCGAGGCCACGGGGGTCTGGTCGTTGCCCGAACCGGAGGCCGTTTCACCCATGATCCGGTTCCAGAGGGAACGGGTGACTTCAAAACGGGCCATGAGGAGGCTTTTGATCCAGACCCGGTGCCGGGGCATTTCGTTCGCTTCCACTTCAAATTCGTTGGAACGGGAACCCATCGTGAATTCGCCGGATGGGATATAAACCATTTCGATCTGTTCCGGGAAAGTGAATTGCCAGAAACCCTGGGGATTTTTTACGATCTGATTGGAAAAGGGGGCCAGCCAGGCCACTTCGGCCGGCAGGTCGTCCGCTGGTGTCTGTGCGGCACCGCTGGCGATGAACAGGAACAACATCGCGCATAAAAATGGTGATAAATTCGGAATTTTTCCTGTCATGCCGGGAAGTATATCAAAGTCGTGTTCCGTTCGGAAGGGGGTAAAAGAAGCGCGGAGACGCCCTTTACATGAGATGGATCATAACTTTACTGCAGATCCAGCCTTATGTACTAAGTGTGCCCGATGTGAATCTATATGCCCGGTACATAACATTACTATCAATAATATCCCCAAATGGAATCACGGCTGTGAAATGTGCCTGCGATGTTATCATTATTGTCCTGCCCATGCAATAATGTATAAAAGAATCAGTTCTGAAGTGCATCATTATATCAATCCATATGTTTCAGTAACTGAACTGGTTAGTAAAAAATGAAAAACCCGCCAACTGCTTCAAGCTGACTCGGCAAGGAATATTACGAATGTATAGTTTAGTGCTTGCTGTTTATCGGATTAAAGACGAAAATATTCAATATTAACAGCAAGAGAATCAATAGCCGAATATCATGAAACTGTATCCAATATGTTGTAAAGTGTTGACATGATATACGAAGTGTTGGATTATTTCATAATGTCAGATTCCGGGCAAAGCAGTATTATGCTTCACTTTGCAGCGAAGCAAAGGTCAGACTTTTCATTTACATATGAGTAAATACTATGAGGAGGATTAATTATGGACTTATTTCAGGCTTGTGAAAATTCCGACATGCTTGAGGTCGAGAAATGTCTGGAAAATGGCTCTGATATCAATGAAACGAACGATGAGAATCAGACCGTCCTGTTCATTGCCATCGCGAAAAACAACTATGATCTCGTGAAATTTCTTGTTGAGAAAGGAATCAATATAAATCATATCCAGGAGGATATAACGGGTGAAACCACGGTATTGCAGTATGCCCTGCTTTACTATAAAGTTTATAAAGACGATAAAATGATCAGGCTGTTAATAGATAATGGCGCCGATTTGAATTATTGCGATTCGATCGGCAACAATGAATTCGTGAACGAGCTGCTTGATGGAATGGATGAAAAATATAAAGATCTTCTAAGCTGTGTTTTGGACAAGGGCATTGACCTCAGGAAAAAGGGGTTTTCCGGCAATACGGCTTTACACCGTGCAAGCTCTCATTGGAAAATAAATAAAAATAAATCCATTATTGTCAAAATGGTGGAAAAAGGAGCCGACATTAATGTAGCCAACGATGATGGGCGCACTCCTTTCTACAATATCATAAACTGTGTCGATTTAAACGACACAGACGTGGAGTTTATCGAGGGTTTAATCGACAAAGGCGCCGATGTCAATACGGTAAATAAAGACGGCCAATCGTTGCTGTTTGTATGTAAATCGGTTAAGGTGTCCGATTTGTTGATTCTAAAAGGGCTTGATATCCATAAAAGGGATGTTCTCAAGCAAACCCCGTTACATCTCTTTGCGCAGGATAGCTACGGGAAAGATAAAATATTGTATTTACTGGGCAAAGGCGTCGATAAAAGCATCAAAAACAGCCACAATGACACCGCCCTGACCGTAGCCATGAAAAAACGAAGTGAAATAAATGAACGAGATATCGATGGGCATGAGGCGGATGCCATACGAAGATTCGATGAGTTGATTGGAATATTGCAGGACTAAGCTGCGGTTGTAGAAGCCCCGGGGTTCCATACACCATGATGGTCTTGACAAGCAAGACCAACTTAATACTGTGCTCGATAAGATATGGAAGCAACATGAAAGAAACCGGAAGATATGTTTTGGGATACATTTTTGGAATCACCATCTTTATAATATTGATACCGTTTGGATTGTATGAATTATCCAAGCTGGACAACATATTATCCGATAGCGAATTGACTATTGCTATGACACTTCGATACATAATCTCATTATTGTTTTTCAGTACTGGCGCATTTTTCCTGATATGGTCAAATGTGTTCCTGTTCAAGATTGGTAAAGGCGGCCCTGCGGACGGATTGGGCGTGTCGATTAGTCCCCAGACCAAAAAACTGGTGACGATCGGGCCATATCGATACTCCAGAAATCCAATGGTATTCGGAGCATTTTCACTGTATGTTTCCATTGCGATATTTTTGAATTCAATCATCGGCTTGTTATGTTTATTGATTTCTCTTTTCTTTTCGATTCAGTATCTGAGATTTTCGGAAGAAAAGAGATTGTTGAAAGATTTTGCTGATGAATACATGGACTACAAAAAGAAAGTCCCTATGATATTTCCAATTAAGCGATTTAACAAGTAATATATACTCATGATTAAAATAAAATCTGAGAATGTATAATGGAGAAATAAGACATGTCGGATATTAAGAGAAGCGAAATCAATGATGAATGGGCGCATTCCGGAGTGGTACAGGCCGGTGATTTTGTTTTCATCAGCTACTGCATGAAAAATGAAGGACAAGCTGTCGAAAAACAGATAGATGGCGCCTTTGATGTTTTGGAAAAACGATTGGAATCTGTTGGCCTGAATTTGGAGTCCGTCGTTAAAATGGATTGTTTATTCAAAGACATCATGGATATACAATTTCTGGAAAAAATAATTAAAAAAAGATTCCATGGAAAATATCCGGCAAGAAAAGCCTTTGAAACAAAATTTCTGAGGGATGGAATCTTATTTCAAATCGACGCAATCGCGTGTAAAGGTTAAAAGCGTGGGGGACGGCGCAAAACAAAAAACAGTCGCCGCCTGGAACAGGCCGGCTCTTCTCATCAGGTCGATGGTGATAGCTTCGGCTGCGCCGGCTTGCCTGGGCCTTCTGGAAACTCGGGATTCGTGACTTGGGGTTGGTGAATAGTAGTAAATAACAACGAAATATATAAAAAAAATATTTATAGGAATTATACAAATCCCTAATCCCGAATCCCGTCCTCCCATCTCACTCCACTACAATGATTTCCAGGTGGGCGAATTTTGCGGCTCTGGTCTGTTCATCCAGCATGGTGATGAATCGGTACAGGAGCCGGCGGTCGATTCCGGGCAGAAAATGATCCGCTTCGAAGTGGTCGCTTTCCAGGATGACCTCGGGGTTCCAGTACATGTTGTAGTAGTCGTTTGCGCAGAGATAGCAGCCGAAATCCTCATCGTACTGGAAATACCCTTCATCACGGCCGCAGAGGGGGCAGGGACGGTCATTTTCCAGCAAATGACCGTTTTCCTCCCGGCTGCTTCGGGCTTGATAGTGTCTCTCCGCAACACCATCCTATCGGTATGGAAGCGGGCAATCGGCGGCGGGACATCATCGGATCAACATGGCGATGAAAGGGGCCCCGTCGGGCGGATCTTGTGATATGATGTCGATATGAGCACGACGAAACCGGAGAACAGGTCTTTTCTGAAAAAGTACGCCTGGCTTTCTATCGCCGCAGCTGTGGCGACGATCAGTCTCAAGCTGCTGGCCTGGCTGTTTACCGGCTCGGTCGGTCTGCTTTCCGACGCGCTGGAATCCATCGTCAACCTGGTCGGCGGCGTCATGGCCCTGATCATGCTCGAGATCGCCGCCCGCCCGGCCGACGAAGACCATGCCTTCGGTCACAGCAAGGCGGAGTATTTTTCGAGTTGGACCGAGGGCATGCTTATCCTCGTGGCGGCCATTGCCATCGCCTTTGCGGCCGGGCAACGCCTGATCCATCCGAAGGCACTAGAACAACCCGGCCTGGGCCTGCTGGTCTCGACGGCCGCGTCTCTGATCAACCTTTTTTGTGCCCTGATCATCCTGCGCGCCGGGAAACGACACGATTCGATCACCCTGAAAGCCAACGCCAGCCATCTGCTGACCGATGTCTGGACCTCGGCCGGCGTACTGGCCGGTGTCGGGCTGGTTGTCCTGACCGGCTGGCAGTGGTTCGACCCGCTCGTAGCTGTCCTGGTCGCCGCCAACATCGTCTGGACCGGACTGGGCATCGTCAAAGCCTCCGTCAGCGGCTTGATGGATGTGGCCCTGCCGGCCCAGGAAGTGCAGCTGATCCAGAGTGTGCTGGACCGGCATCAGGCAGACGGTGTGCAGTACCACGCTCTGTGCACCCGGCAGTCCGGCTCGGAGCGGTTCATTTCGCTCCATGTGCTGGTACCGGGGGCCTGGACGGTCAGAAGGGGGCATGAACTGCTGGAACACATCGAAGCCGATATCGGTACCGTCCTGGCCAACGCCACCGTATATACTCATCTGGAGGCCAAGGAAGACCCCGCCGCTTGGGACGACAGAAGAACCTGAGGAGCTGAACCATGCTGGGGGCAATCTGCGGCGACATCATCGGCTCGGTGTACGAATGGGACAATATCAAGACCAAGGATTTCGAACTGTTTTCACCGCGGTGCACGTTTACCGACGACAGCGTCCTGACCGTGGCTCTGGCCGATTCCATTCTGCGCGATGTGCCTTATGCCGACAATATGCGCGCTTTTTACCGTCTGTACCCGAACCGGGGCTACGGCGGCAATTTTTGCTACTGGGCCGGCAATCCGGGGCGCGGGCCTTACCACAGTTTCGGAAACGGAGCGGCTATGCGCATCAGTCCAGTCGGATGGGCCTATGACGATCTGGACCGGGTACTGGAGCGGGCGGCGGCCTTTACGGCGCCGACCCACGATCATCCCGAGGGCATCAAGGGCGGCCAGGCCCTGGCGGCGGTTGTATATCTGGCCCGGAACGGTGCGTCCAAAGGCGATATCAAAGCATACCTGGAAACGAGTTTCGGCTACGACCTGGGGCAAACCCTGGACGAGATCCGACCGGATTACCGTTTCGACGTAAGCTGTCAGGGTACCGTGCCCCAGGCGATCCGCGCCTTTTTGGAGGCTTGCGGTTTCGAGGATGCAATCCGCAACGCCATCTCCCTGGGCGGAGACTCCGACACCCTGGCCTGCATAACCGGCGCCGTGGCCGAAGCCTTTTACGGCGGTGTGCCGGAGGACATCGCCCGACAGGTATGGACCATACTCGATGAACGGTTGGGCGGTATCACCCGGGCATTTATGGACCGTTACCGGAAGGACTCGGGCCGATAGGCGGCAAATCAGCGGCTGGGTGCGGTGTAGACGGTTCCGAACGGGGAGGTGATTTTTTCGATGTAGAAGCGTTTCTCTCCGGATGGAACTCTGACCAGTACCTCTTCTCCGACGGTTCGGTTCTGCAATGCCCGCCCCACCGGAGAGGTAATCGACACTTCGCCATCCGCCGGATCGGACTCGTTGGGCAGGGCGATGGTCAATTCGCTGCGTGTATTGGAGTTGAGTTCGAGAACCTGAACCAGCGAACCGAAACCGATGGCTGGAGAGTCGACATTGTCGGCGGCCAGTTTGTTGATCTGGCTGAGCTGGACGCTCAGCTGGCTGATGCGCGCCTTGACGAAGGCCTGACGCTCGCGGGCGGCGTCGTACTCGGAATTTTCCCTGAGATCGCCCAGGCTGCGGGCCTCTTCGATCCGCTTGGGCAGTTCCACCTGGAACTCTTCTTGCAAAGCGTCGATCTCCTTCTGGAGCTTGTTTTTCTTGTCTTCAATGGCTGGTATCATCTGTTCACTTCCTGCGATCCGGTTTGCTGAGCTGTGAGCGCATAGGAGACAATGTACCGCAATCGGCGCCGAATTGCAAACGAACGAATGAGCGCTTGACTGTGCTTGGTTGACAAAAACCGAAAGTTGGATTATAATTGTTTAAAGCAATAATTGCTAAAGTCAAATAAAGGAGGCTGACATGAACGGAGTGATCAATTTAACAGACGATAGTTTCGAGAAGACCGTAGCCCAGGGAACCGTGTTGATCGATTTTTGGGCACCCTGGTGCATGCCCTGCCGGATGCAGGGGCCCATTCTGGAAAAGGTGGCCGGCCGCATCGGCGAGACGGCCAAAATCTGCAAGATGAACGTCGATGAGGAGCAGCTCACCGCCCAGAAGTTCCGTATCACCAGTATTCCGACCCTGCTGCTGTTCAAGAACGGCCAGGTCGTGCGGCAGTTCGTCGGCGTGCAGGACGAGAACACTCTGGTGTCGGCCATCAACGGTTGAACTGCCCGATCATGAAACTGGTCGAACTCCTCTTCGAACTCAGCGCAAAATGGCGGCGCTGGGAAGAGGAGTTCGCCAGGCAGAACGGTCTGACCCCGGGGATGGTCTGGGTGCTCATGCGACTGGACGAAGGGGAAGCCGTATGCAGCAAAGAATTGGCGAAGCGGATCGATTTGTCGCTGTCGCGGGCCAGCCGATTGGTCGATCAGATGGTCAATCAACGGCTGCTTTATCGTGATTGCGATTCAGAAGACCGGCGCCGCTGCACGTTGAGTCTGTCGGCGGCAGCGGCAGAAATCCGCATTCGCATCATGAACGATCTGGAGCGTTTGCAATCGCAACCGCAGTTGCAGGGACAAGCAGAAGCCTGGAGCCGGATGATCGCGCTTGTCGACAGTATGAAGGGGGAGTTGTCGACCGGTGACGGTTGAGCGGTGGAGGATCACAGGGCGGGTTGAGGCGTTTCGATTATCCGTTTCAGTTTGAGGTATTCGCTGCTCAGGCTCTCGAAACGAAAAAACAGCGCGCTGTATTGGGCCTCTTTCTCCGCAAGCTGGATTTTGAGCTGCTGGACTTCCGCCATCAGGGCAGAGACTTGGGTTTGCAGGGCCTTTTTTTCGACGGCGTGTTCCTCTTTTACTTTATCGTACTCGGACCGGGGGATGCCGCAGCTGAACAGGACCAGCACGATGACCAGACAGAACGACTTGGCGATTGTGCCCAGCGAGGATGAAGAGAAGGTCGGGCGGGTATTTTTTGGGGATTTAAGGGGAGATATGATGTACCCGCCCGCCATATTGATTTTCATTATACGAATGGGAAAAAGAAAATCAAGCGTTATTGATGATTTTTCTGTCGATCAGATAGGCGACGATCCGATCCACTTCTTCCTCCACGCTCAGGCGATCGGCGTCCAGGACGATTTCCGGGTGCAGCGGTTCTTCATAGGGCGCCGACACGCCGGTGAATTCCTTGATTTCACCGCGCATGGCCTTATCGTAGAGGCCTTTGGGGTCACGGACCCGGCAGGTGTCCAGTGTTGCCTTGACGTAAATTTCGATGAAACGGTCCGGTCCGACCAGGGCCCGGGCGTTGTCGCGGTCTTCCCGATAGGGAGAGATGAACGCGGTGCTGGCGATCAAACCGGCGTCGACGAACAGGCGGCCGACTTCGGCGATCCGGCGGATATTCTCCTTGCGGTCATCGGGAGAAAAGCCGAGGTTTTTATTCAGGCCGTGGCGGATATTGTCGCCGTCGAGGACGTAAGTCAGTTTGGACATCTGGTGCAGTCGGACGGTCAGCGCATTGGCCACCGTCGACTTGCCACTGGCGGACAGGCCGGTGAACCAGAGCAGGGCGCCGTTCTGTCCCAACAGGGCCTCGCGGTCCTGGCGGCTGATGGAATGTTCGTGCCAAGTGATGTGAGTCGCTTTACGTTCAGTCAATGTAACCTCCGAAGCTGAGAATGATCGAAGCGATACCATAGCAGTTTTCCGACAAGCTGACAAGATGGCGAAAAAGAGCCATTCTTGTTACAATTGGATTTATAATTTGTCGACAAGGAGATTTCCGGTCAACGAGCTGCTGACAAGGCGCTGTGCCGGACAGACGATCGGGCAAAATGGATAAGAATCGAAACTCGGTCCGCTATCGGACGATGGCCGAACCGGTCACGCTGGCCACCTTCCCGGATGGGGAACGCATCCGCCTCGTCGGTGCTGACGGTCTGAAAATCGCCGACTTGACGGGGCCGATCCATGCCGATGCCCTGCGCCGAGTGCGCTCCTTGCTCGGAGACCGGGAGCGGCTGCTGGTACTGGGGTGCGGTGACGGTTTCACCAGCCATTATCTCGCCCATATGTGCGCTGAGGTGAAAGCGATGGACTGGCGGGAGGATTGGGTCCGCTACGCTGCCAGGCGCTATCGGTGTGAAAACTTGAAATACGCGACGATTCCGCTGACGACAGATGCCGCTGAATCAGTCCCGTTCTGCTCCGGTGCGATCGACAAGCTGGTTCTGTTCGACGCATTGGCACGTGGGCTGGCTGTGGAGCAGTTGCTCGGGTGGCTGAGAACCGTCGCCTGTCAGTTGGGAGATCTGCCCCTGTTCTGGAGCGAAACTCTGCCGGCCGACGAAGCGGACGGGCAGCGGATTTCAGCTTCGATGTCCGATTGCCTTCAGAATCTGCAGCAGCAGGGTTTTCAGTTGATCCGTCAGGGGGCCGAGCTGTGCGCCTGGCCGCAGGCGTGGCCGGTCCGTTACGATATCGATAACGGCGATTTCAAAGTTCACAGCGACCTGTTGACCCGGCTGCTGGCCCGCTCTGACCGTCCGCTGGTATTCGGTCCGGGACTGCCGCAGTCCTGGCCCTACGATTTCTTCCTGATTGACAACCAAAGGCAATACGGCCGCTGGTTCGACAAGGAACGCAAGGTACGGCCGCTTTTTTGCGGATTGGATGTCAAGGGCCTGGCCCTGAGCCATTGTGAATTCCTGCGTGGTCTGGACGACAGCGCTGGAACCGACGATGATTTCGAGGAAGGGAAAAAACCGGCGGCGGTATGGCGCTACGTGCAAAACGAAGAGTATCGATCGATTCTGCGCCAGCTGATCCGCTTCGATCTCAAAAAGGGATACTGCATCGAAGGCTACGATCCGCTGGACGGCCGGGCTATGCTGATCCGGACCGATCTTCAGGACCGCCTGCCCCTGTACCCGCTTTTCGATACTTTACCGGACAAACCGGACTGGTCCGAGCTGACAAACTTTTTGGAATGGACGAAGAAAAAGGCGCTGCTGACCGTCACGCCCCGTTTCTGGAGGGAATGGGCCGAAAGGCTGAACAGTCAGCCGCACCGGGGTTTGCTGATTCTGGTCGACTTTTCGGAAGCGGATCTCGACGAGATCCTGGCTATGGCCAGGCAGGGCTGGCGTATCGGTCTGGGCGCCTGTCGCCCCATCGATCAGGTTCCGCTGCAGAGTTTCGAGAAGTTCCGCCTGCTCCTGGAACACAGCGGGATCGTCATGGAAGCGCTGTGGATGGGGCAGCGTCCACCGGATCCGGCTTACATCAACAATATATACTCCCGTTTCGGCAGATTGCTGCTCAGCACCCGCGGTCTGATAAAGAGCTGGGACAGCAAGAAAGTCCGTTTCTGCCTGACCCTGAAGGCCGGACAGGATTCCCAGACCCTGCTGCAGCAGGCCTATTGCCAGATGGCCGGCCTGGATGAGCTGCAGGATTACCTCATGCTCTACCGTTGGGCTTCGGCCCTGGAGAACGCCGGTCAGATCCAGGCCGCCAAATCCCTGTTCGGCACGCTGGAACGGGCCCGGGTGCCGCAGGAACTGGAGCCCGAGCGACGCAAGGCCGGAGTACTGTACCATCTGGGCCGCATCGCCGAAGCGGAAAGCGACATCCCGCTGGCCATGCGCTACTATTCTCGGTGCCTGGACCTTGATTCGGAATTCAAGGAAGCCGGTCTGCGCTTGGATTATGTCAGCCGTGCCAGCGGGATCCAGGCCGGCACCGCCGACTGATCCGCTGCCGGGTGGATCGCCCTTCGCTCAGGCCGGGCACTTGCGGCGGAAGCGGTTCCACTGCTGGTCGCGCCAGGTCCGGATCGTTTCGACCTGCTCCGCCCTGAGGTGGGAAAAGCGCTTCTGCTTGCCCAGATAATCCTCGATGGGGCTGAAGGTCTTGGGGTTGACGTTCAGGCGGTATTCGCCATCCTGAAATTCAGCCATGATCCACAGTCCGCAGCTGACCGCTTCCTTGGCCAATTCCACGGCCGAATCGCTGGCGCTGCCCCATCCGGTCGGACAGGAGGCAAGAATGTGGATGAAGGATGGGCCGTCGACCTGAGAGGCCCGGGCGATCTTGTTCATGTAGTCCTGGGGGTAGCCGATGCTGGCCGTGGCCGCGTAGGCGATACCGTGGGCGGTGATGATTTCGAACAGGTTTTTCTTGTGATTGACGGTCCCGGGCAGATTTTTCCCGGCCGGTGAAGTGGTGGTGCGGCTGCCGAACGGTGTCAGACCGCTTTTCTGGATCCCGGTGTTCATGTAGGCCTCGTTGTCGTAGCAGACGTAGATGACCCGGTCGGAACGGTCGATGGTTCCCGACAGGGCCTGCAGGCCGATGTCGGCGGTGCCTCCGTCTCCGGCGAAGACGATGGTGTGGTGGCGGCGCAGCCCCAGAGCCTTGGCGCCGGCGGCAACCCCGGAGGCCATGGAGGCGGCCCCGGGAAAGGTGGAGATGATTGCGTTTCGGGTGAAGGCCATTTGCGGGTAAATGAAACCCACCGCGGCCATGCAACCGGCCGGCAGGATCGAAAAAGTGTCCGGACCCAGCACCTTCAGGGCCAGGCGGACGGCGATGGCCGCTCCGCAGCCGGCGCAGGCCTTGTGACCGACGAAGTATTCCTGTTCGGTAATGGTTCTGGCGTTGATCGTTTGTGGTTTATTCATCTGTCCGGCACCTCATGTTGAAAAACTGTACCCGTCTGGGCAGCGGCCGCTCAACGGCCGTCAGCAATTGCAGGTAGATATCTTCGATGTCCTGTTTGGAGACGTTGCGACCGCCCAGACCGCCGATATAATTGTAGGTCGGCGGGGAAGAGGGCAGAGCCTGCAGGCAGGAATTGACGTTGGTGAAAACGGTGCCCTCGTAGCCGAAGGAGATGTCTTTGTCGAGCACGCCGACGGCGCGGGCTGATGACAGGTTCCGGCGCAGTGCGTCGGCGGGGAAAGGCCGCATGTACCGCAGCTTGAGCAGTCCGACCGCCTTGCCCTGACTGCGCAGCTGGTCGACCACAATCCGGGCCGTTCCGCAGACACTGCCCAAAGCGACCAGGATCACCGCGGCGTCCTGACAGCGGTAGGCTTCGCACAGGCCGCCATAATCGCGTCCGAAGCGCTTCTGATAGTCCTTTTCCGTAGCCTCGATGACCGCAATGGCCTCGAGCATGGCCTGGTGCTGCTGGTATTTGAATTCCAGGTTGTCGCCGGGCGGGGAGGTGAAGCCCAGGCTTTGGGGCCGGTCGAGATCCATCTTGTTGACGGTGGTGAACGGGGGCAGAAAACGGTCGACCTCTTCGGCAAGCGGTTCTTCGACCGGTTCGTAGGTGTGGGTGAGGATGAAACCGTCCAGGTTGACCATCATCGGTGTCAGCACGTTCGGATCTTCGGCGATGCGGTAGGCTTGCAGGGTCATGTCCAGGGCTTCCTGGGCGTCTTCGACGTACACCTGCATCCAGCCGCAGTCGAGCAGGGACAGGGAATCGCGTTGGTCGCCGAATATGCTCCAGGGCAAGGCCAGGGAACGGCAGGCGTTCATCATGACGATGGGGAAGCGGCCGCCGCTGGCGTAGTGCAGACCTTCGGCCATGTAGACCAGACCCTGGGAAGAACTGGCGGTGAAGGTGCGGGCGCCGACGGCGCTGGCTCCCATGGCTGCCGAAATGGCTGAATGTTCCGATTCGACATGCATGAACTCGGCCGACAGCGAGCCGTCTTCGACCATTTCCGACAGGCGTTCGACGACGACGGTCTGCGGGGTGATGGGGTAGGCGGAAATGACCTGGGCCCGGGCCAGACGGACGGCCAGGGCGACGGCCTCGTTGCCGGATACGAAACGTCTGCGGGTGGCTTCAACGCTCATGTTCGTTCTCCTTGACCATGGTGATGGCCTGAACCGGACAATGACGGGCGCACAGGCCGCAGCCCTTGCAAAAATCGGTGTTGACCGCCGCTTTGCCCTCGTCCTTGAAGATGGCGGCGTCGGGGCAGAGCAGGTAGCACATCCAGCAGCCGGTACATTTTTCCCGACTGACCACAGGGCGGAAAGTCCGCCAGCCGGCATGGCCTTCGACCAGCTGACCGGCTGGACAGTTCGTACCGACCGGGTATTGGTCGATATGCTCGGGCCGGGGCAAGGGTTGAATTACCGGATAAATGGAAGCTTTCGTTTCTTGACTCATCGACTTTTCTCCAGGGTCATCCGGTAGGCGCGCTCGAGCAGGCCGATGTTCTTGTCGGCCAGTTTGGCCGGCATGCTGGACTGCAGGGCCCGGCCGGCCGATTCGCAGCTGACGATGCCTGACACTGCCAGCAAGGCACCCAGCATGGCTGTGTTGGTGATCGGTTGTCCAAGGCTCTCCAGGGCCAGACTGGTGGCGTCGATACGGCAAACCGAAATTTCAGCAGGTATCGGCAGCTCGGTGGAGTCCGTGGTGTTGACGATCAGTCGCCCGCCGGGTCTCAGTCCCTGCCAGACTCTGGGCTCGATCAGGGTGTCGTCGAGAACCACGGCGTAATCGCACTGCTCGACATCGCTGCGATCGGTGATCTTGCAGTTGTCGATGCGGGTGAATCCCAAAACCGGTGCGCCACGGCGTTCGGGGCCGAAGGCCGGGAAAGCCAAGGCGTACTTGTTTTCGAACAGGGCCGCGGCCATACCCAGCAAGCGGGCGGCGGTGAATCCGCCCTGACCGCCGCGGCCATGCCATCTGACTTGGACCATAGTACCTCCATGACGTCGTTCGCCTTGTTGCCGAGGCGTCAACGCTTTTGCTTTGATCATAGGGGCTGCCGGTCGGCTTGTCAACAATATAATTAGCAAAAATTGGCTTGTTAATTTATAAAATTAAGAATTTGGTTTACATTTCAGAACAAAAATAAGCCGTGATGGCCTGTAAAAAGGCGGGACCGCCCCAGCCAAGCGGCCTTAAGGAGTTGAAGGGCGGTCCCTTAGGGGGGATGTAAAGGCATTTTTAATATAATAATTTCGATTTTACCGGCTGTCAATTTCATTTTTAAATATAAGCCAGACGGAAATCAGATGGCCGACAAGGCAGATGATTGCTTGGCAACCGCTAGGCACTTGACATTCTTTTGGTGCACGGTTATTCTTTTGTGACAGATGTCGTATGAGTGAGGTGTCGATGAAGCAAGAATATAAAAAAGCGATCGGAATACTGCCGATGGTTTGCGCAGCGCTGTTGAGCATGACGGCCTGCGCCGACAAAGGTGCGCTGAAACCGAATAGCGAGCCCGATATCCGTTGGCTGAATCTGATCGACGAAGGGGAGCGCTCGACGCAAAAGCGGCACTACCTGGGTTGGTTGAGGGCCGAGCGTTGCTACGAACAAGCGGAACAGATCAAGCCGACAGCCGAATTGAGGAAGAAACGGGCTGTGAACCTGGGGTTGTTGATTGTGCGCATGCTCGATTTGCAGATTCCCTGCCAGCAGGAACAGGAACGGTTCATGGCTTTGGAAGAGGCTCTGCAAAGTCCCATCGAACTCTGCCTGCGCCGGATAATCTATAGAAACTACCGCCTGATCCAGGCGGCCTTCGTTTCCAGCGACGATTCCGCAGGCAGAGTGGCCGAGCAGGTGCAACGGGAGTATGAGCGTTTCAGCCAAGAAACGCCGATTGTCGTCGATGCCTTCGCCGCCGATTGGGAAATTTTAGTTTACTATCAATACTGCGATATTTACGGCAAATATGTCGATATGCAAACCCTGCGCAGCCGACAGAAGAGGCTGCAGGCACTGATGGAGGAGAAATATCCGCTGTCCCCGTTGCTTTTGTACTTGAAAATGCAGGATTTGAGCGATTTCAGCCAGTTTTTCGAGCTGGACGAGGAGTACATCGAACCACGGTATTATCAGGCGCAGCAGCTGCTGAGTACGAACCGTAAGGCGGCGGCCGAAAAGCAGTTTCGATATGTCCTGGACAGAACGGCCGATCTGCCGGGTATTCAGCGCAGTCTGGGGCTGATCAACCTGAGCTACGAAAATTACGCCAAAGCCATGGAGCACTACCAGCGGGTTCTGATGCGTCTGCCCTACGACTACGAAGCGCTGTTCGGAATGGGGGCCGCCCAGCTGTACAGCCAACTCTACGAAGACTCGCTGACCACCTTCACGACAATCATCGACAGGCAACTGCTCTATCAGGGACAGGCGCACTATTACCGGGCCGTCAACCAGTACCACCTGCAGCGCTACGACGAGGCGCTCAGCGAGCTTGCCGCAGCCAAAGAGCAGCTCGAAGAATCGCCCGATGTCTGGGAGCTGGAGGGCATTATCCACTACCTTGGCGACCGCCTCGAACCGGCCCGGCTCAGTTTTGAAAGGTGTCGTTCGCTGTCCGACAGACTGAAAAGCCCCCGTTCGGTTGCCGATTTTTACCTGGGACTGGTCGCCTACAAACAGAAACGCTACGCCCAGGCCTTTGCTGACTTTGAGCGGTCCATGCGCTGCGATCTGGCTCAGATCGGCCGTCTGCAGGCCGATCTGGATGCGCAAGACGAAGACGATGAGCAAAAGAGAGAATACGTGCTGAAGCGGAAACGTCTCGAGCGCAGCCTGCTGGAGATCCGGGAACGGTTCGAGACCATCAAGCCCCTGCTGGCAATGTGCCCGCAGAAAAAAACGCGCCGCTTGCTGGAGGGCCTGGTCCTGGACCTGGCGGCAATGCCGCAAGCTGGCCGGTGATTTTTTATTTTGGGTCTGGTGGTTGAATCCGGTTTTCTTTTGGCATATTGTTATCCATATCCCACAATCCGAAAGGATAGACTGACGTTTTTTTCGGTTGGGGTGTGATCTAACAAGGAGGCTTTAATGAAAATGCGTGCTGTATTGGCTCTGATGGCTCTAGTGATGTTGCTGGCGGCCTGCGGAGGCGGCGCCGACGCCGGTCCGAAGGCCACGATGGAGAAGTTTGCGGTGGTCATGGAGGACCTGGCCAATTCGATGGAAAAAGCGGACAGCGCAGCTTCGGTGGCCGCGGCTTTGAACGCCTACACCGACGCCATGGAGAAACTGATCCCCGAAATGAAAGCCGTCAACGAGAAGCATCCGGAACTGAAAACCATGGGCAAAGAAGGTGGCGAGATTCCGGCCGAATACAAGGAAATCGTGGATCGCATCACCAAAGCCGGCGAAAAGATGGGCACTTCGATGATGAAACTGGGCCAGTTCTATGCCGACGAGGCCGTACAGGCCGCCAATAAACGCTTCAGCGAAGTCATGGCCAAGATGAACTGACAGGTCGATTTCCGATCGATACGGTAAAGGGGCGGACTCTGGTGTCCGCCTTTTTTTTGCATGTTGAAACCTTTCCCTGGTTCAGATTTACTGCAATCTCTTTTCAGCGTAAGCTAGGATCTGTGGAGCGAGCATGAATCATATGACTCTCTTGCTGCTGGTGGGCGGAATTCTGTTGTACTGGGGCGCCGACTGGCTGGTCCGGGGCAGTTCGAGCCTGGCCTTGCGTTTCGGCATTTCACCGCTGGTCGTCGGCTTGACCGTCGTGGCCATGGGAACCAGCGCACCGGAACTTGTGGTCAGCATCGAGGCGGCGCTTTCGGGGCTGGGCAGTATCGCCGTCGGCAATGTCGTCGGTTCCAATATTTTCAATATTGCTGTGATATTAGGTGTTACGGCATTCATGGCGCCTTTGAAGGTCAACGGCAAGCTGCTGAAATTCGATGCTCCGGTCATGATCGGCGCTGTCGGAATTTTCATCGCCATGCTGCAGGACGGTGTGCTGGACCGCCCCGAGGCCGGACTGTTGCTGTCGGGGATGATTATATATACCGCAGTCACTGTCTACAGCGAAAAGAAAAGAGCCGCTGCACGGTCCCGACTTGATTCAGGACGCTGGCAGAAGCCTCTGCTCGACAATGTCCTGGACGATGCCCTGCTGATCGGCTTGGGACTCATGGGACTGATGGTCGGATCGCACTTTTTCGTCAACGGAGCGATCAGCTTGGCCGAATCGCTCGGAGTATCGCAGGCGCTGATCGCTCTGACCATCGTTGCCGGCGGGACCAGCCTGCCAGAATTGGCCACCACGGTCGTGGCAACGGCCAGAAAAGAGGCGGATATCGCCGTCGGCAATGTGATCGGTTCCAGTATTTTCAACATTTTGGCCATACTGGGTGTGGGCGGTCTGCTGACACCGATCCGGCCGCAGGGGATCGGCGCAGTCGATCTGGCGGTCATGACCGGCCTGTCCATCCTGTTGCTGATCATGATGAACAGCCGTTCGCGGATCAGCCGCGGCGAAGCCTGCGTCTTGATCCTTGCTTATATAGTCTATATGGCCTACCTCTGGCCTTGATGGCGCCGTTGGCTCAGATTTTCATCGATTTGTACCGATTTTTTGCAAATTTTTACAAAAAATCGGTACAGGGTCTTGTTTTTTGTTCATGAGCTGATTACAATAATTACGAACTTTACGGCTTGGAGTTCGATTCAAGATGAAAGAAGGGATGGAGAATCGCCGTCGCGAAGACCGGCATGCGGTCAACACCATCGTGACGATCAACGAACAGATGGCCATGGTCAAGGACCTTTCCCTCTCCGGCATGAGGGTGACCGCCATGAATCTGAAACCGCAGCAGCTGGTCGATCTGACCCTGAAAAGCGGTGCGAGCGATATCAACATCAAGGCGCTGGTACGCTGGGTCAGACGGACTTTCCCTTTCGAGAGCTATTCGGAATGCGGTCTGGCCTTGATTTCGGCACCGGACGATTACCATGATCTGTACGAGAAGATCACCGTGCCGCCCCGTTTTTTTCCTCTTTTCGGTTTTTGGCCGATTTCGCTGGTCTTGTTCGGTCTGGCGCTGGCCCTGATGCTTTGGGTTTGATGACCGAGTCGACCCGGCCGATTCCCCCCGCCGCCCGGCAGCTGATCGATGAATTACGCTTGACCCCGCACCCCTGCGAAGGGGGCTATTTCCTGGAAACCTACCGCAGCCCGGAACAAATCATTGTCGACGGTCGCTCCAGGTCTGCAGCCACCGCCATATATTTTTTGGTTCTGGCCGGCTATCCGACCGAACTGCACCGCCTGCCCGGACCGGAAATGTTTCATCATTACATGGGCGATCCCCTGGAACTGTTCATCGCGGATCGGACCGGAACGGTCAGTGTCCAGAGCCTGGGACCGGCTTTGCATGCGGAAATGCGGCCTCAGGTCCTCGTTCCGGGTGGTTTGTGGCAGGCTGCCCGTGTCAGGCCGACAGGCAGCTTCTCGCTGGTCGGGACGACCATGTCGCCGGGCTTCGATTACGCCGATTACCAAGCCATGTCCCGGGAAGAATGGGCCGAAAAGTATCCGCACGGGGCCCGGGCCATGTGGAATTTTTTCGAGGCCCGCTGAGCGGGTGGGGGAAGAAGGTCAGTAGCGGAAGGCGACGTTGAGGTGACAGAGGGTAATCTCGTCTTCGTTGTTCAAATCGTATTTGACGCCGGTTTCCAGCTTGTTGCCGTTCTTGAAGGTGCCGTTGATGGCCCCGGTTTCCTCCATGACGAAAAACCGGCCTTCACTGTAGATCACCGAGGCGTGCTTGCGGGAGATGTATTTCTCTTCATCCTCTTTGGTCAGGTCGACGTCGGGTACGAAACCGGTAGTGTAATCGCGCCGGCCGATGGTGGTTTTGGCCTTGATCAGCTGCACGATACGGTTGGAACGCTGGATGATCAGGTAGGCCTTGATGGCGGGGTCGAGTTTTTCGGAAGTGATCTCGTCGGGCTTGCCGTTCTGCGGGGGTTCCTCGACCGGCTGATTGTCCTTGGTGACCGGTTGCGGGGCGGCGACACTGGTCTTGAGCAGGCTTTCGGTGATGCGGTTCTGCTTGTCGGCCAACTTTTTAAGGATTTTGTGTGAAATATCGGGACTTTTCTTCATCATCTCCACCAGGTCGGCGTAGGGGATGCGGATGATGTCGGCGTCCTCGATCACTTCGATGTTCAGAATGGCCTTCTGGTCTTCTTTGAGGGATTCTTCCCCGAAGAAATCCCCCTTGGTCAGAACGGTCAGTTCACGGGGAGGGTTGACGGAGCGAACCAATACTCGACCTTTATTGATGATGTAAAAGGCCGTCTGTTCGTCACCGGCCTGGTAAACCACTTCACCGTTCTTGTAACTGGTTATGAACTTTTTAAATCCGTCCATGTTATTGATTCCAACAAATTGTATTGTATAGAAGCAAACGGCCTTTGTCAATTGATCGTCGGAAATGGCCTGGATACGGATAGTCTATTGATTTTTCGTCGCAAATGCTTTACGCTGCCAAAACCGGACCAAGCGATGGACTCCAATATCGACAAGGAATTGAAAGCAAGCGTTCCCGAGGGGAATTTTTTTGCCGATCCCCTGCATCGCCTCAATTACAGTTACGATGCAACTGCTCAGGAGTACTGGCCGCAGTGGGTGGTGCTGCCGGAGACGGAAGCGCAGGTGGCGGCGGTGCTGGACATCGCCAAGCGGTACGGATTACCGGTCACCCCCCGCGGCGCCGGCGTCGGCTACAGCGGCGGCGCTCTGCCGGTTCAGGGCGGCATCGTCATGGCCTTCACCCGCATGAACCGGATCGTGGAACTCGACGATCAGACCATGACCGCTCAGGTCGAACCCGGTGTGATCACCTACGAGTTTGCCCGGCGTTGCGAGGAAATCGGTCTTTTCTACCCTCCGGATCCGGCCAGCCTGAAAAATTCGACCATCGGCGGTAACGTGGCCGAAAACGCCGGCGGCCCACGCTGTTTCAAATACGGGGTCACCGGCCGCTACGTGCAAAGGCTCGAAGGATTTTTAATCGACGGTACACCGATCGGCTTCGGATCCCTGTCGCTCAAGGACGTGGCCGGCTACGATATCAAGGACCTGCTGATCGGTTCCGAGGGGACGCTGGCCATCGTCACCCGTATTCACCTGCGCCTGCTCCGCCTGCCCCCCGCCCGCCACCTGTGGCGCATCGATTTTTCGACGCTTGAAGATGCGGCCGTCCTGTTACGGCAGATCGTCCAGGCTGGAGTGGCGCCATCGGTCCTCGAGTTCATGGATAAGAGTTCCCTGTGCGCGGCCAGTCAATACCTGGGACTGGTTCAGCCGGACGGGCTGGGTGCCTCGCTGCTGGTCGAGCTCGACGGCGAGGACTGGGAAATCGAACGACGCAGACGGCAGCTGGAGGCCGTGCTGTCCGGTCCATCCGTCTACGCCGTGCATCAGGCGGCCGACAGCGCCGAAATGGACAAACTCTGGCAACTGCGGCGGGCGATTTCACCGGCGATTTCCAGGCTCAAACCCAAAAAAATCAACGAGGACGTGGCCGTACCGCCCTGGCTGATCCCGCAGACGGTCCGTTACTTCCATGAACGGGCCCGGGAACTCGGCATCATGCTGGTCCTGTTCGGTCATTTCGGGGACGGCAATATCCACACCAACCTGATGGTGGATCCGGCCGACGATCAGGAAATGGCCCGGGCCGAACTGTTACTGCAGGATATTTTCACCCATGTGCTGACGGTCGGCGGCACCCTGTCCGGGGAGCATGGCATCGGTCTGAGCAAGAAGCCCTTCATGTCCATGCAGTTCAGCCCGCCGGAGCTGGAACTGATGAAGCGGATCAAATCGGCATTCGATCCTCACAACCGGCTCAATCCGGGTAAAATCTGGGAATAGGGGAAAGGTATGGCGGGATTGTTGATCGTCTACAGCGGTGACGGCAAAGGCAAAACCAGCGCCGCTATCGGCGCTGTCGTCCGGACTCTGGGCAACGGGGGTCGGGTGGCGTTCATCCAGTTCATGAAGGGGGAAATGAAGAGCTCGGAACGGATGCTGTTCCGGGAACGTTTCGCCGACCGGGTAGAACTGGTCAGCGCCGATATCGGCTTCTTCCGGGATGAAAGCCAGCGCCGCCGCCAGCAGGAGAACGCGGTCAGGCTGTGGCAGACCGTCCGTGCCTTCATGCAGGCTCAGCCGCCGTTCGATCTGATCGTGCTCGACGAGCTCAATTACGTGCTCCATTACGGCCTGCTCGACGAGGCGGTCGTGCTGGCCGACCTGGCCCGGCGCGGCTCCAGCCATGTGGTGGTCACCGGCCGCAACGCCTCGGAGTCGATGATCGCCCTGGCCGACACCGTCAGCGAGCTGCGCGAGATCAAGCACGCCTATCGAAAGGGCATCGCTGCCGTTTCCGGGATCGACTTCTAGGCTTGGCTGCCCGAGCGCAGCTGGGCGATCCGATCCAGAAAAGGTCGGTAATCCAGTCCGGCCTGTTGCAGCAGTTCGTGGTCGGCGGCGATTTCCGCGGCCGGGGCCACGACCAGAATCCGGCCTTGCCGGATCACCGCCAGACGATCGCATATGGTCAGGCTCAACAGAATCTCCTGGGAGATGATGATCCGGGTCTGCGGCAGGGTATCGATCAGGTCGATCAATTGAAAGACGGTGGCGTAGTCCAGGTTGGCGAAGGGTTCATCGAGGCAGACGATCTCCGGCGACATGGCCAGGATGGTGGCCAGAGCGACTTTTTTCTTTTCCCCGAAGGAGAGGTGCTGAGAAGAGAGGTTCCGGTAATTCAGGATGTTCAAACTGCTCAGAGCCCGATCTACACGCTTTTCCAGCTCGGCGCCGGTTAGGCCCTGATTGATCAGGCCGAAGGCGACGTCTTCGTACACGCTGGGGCAGAAGAGCTGGTCTTCCGGATTCTGAAAGACCAGGCCGACCAGGCGGCGGATTTCCTCGGCCGGACACTGACCGATACGTTTCCCGGCCACGGTGATTTCACCCTGGCCGCGGACGATGCCGTTCAGGTGCTGCATCAGAGTCGACTTTCCGGCTCCGGAAGCGCCGATGATGCCGAATTTTTCGCCACGACGGATTTCCAGGCAGATATCGTCGAGCACTTTTTTACCGCAAGGGTAGGTGAAACTGAGGTTTTTGATGGCGATTATCGGTTCCACAGCAGCCCCGAGGAGACGGTCACGATCAGTACGGTCAGGATGGCCAGACTGTCCCGTACGCCGATCCTGTGCCGGTGCAGATCCGGGTATTCGCCGTGAAAACCGCGGGCCAGCATGGCCTTGTACAACTGGTCGGCACGGGCGAAGCTGCGCAAAAACACCGAACTGCCGATCTGGGCCAGGGCCTGCAGGGGATGGCGGTTCTTGGCAACCAGGCGGCTGTTTCTGGCCCGGACGATGCGTTCGGTTTCGCCGCTCAGGATGTTCAGGTAGACCAGGGTCAGGTTGGACAGGGTGGTGACGATGCGGGGTATTCTGAAGCGGCGCATGGCCCAGAGCAGGTCGTTGAGCGCAGTGGTCTGGATGAGCAGGCCTAAGAGCAGCAGGGCCAGGGTGCTCTTGGCCAAAATGTGGCGATAGGAATTGCCCAGGGGACTGGCCAAAAACTGCGGCGGGGAAATGGTCCCGGTCTGCAGAAAGAAGGACAGCAGAAAAAGCAGACCCAGCATGATCATGAACGGCAGGATGATCCTGAGCTGACGCAGATGCTGGCGCAGCGGCAGCCCCGACAGGCCGATCAGTGCCAGCAGCAATAGCGCTGGCGGAGCCAAGGGAGCATAGCGTTGCGAGGCGGTGATGAGCAGGAGCAGGCACAGGGTGCCGCTGAGCTTGATCCGGGGGTCGATGCGGGACAATCGGTTACGGTTCGAGGCGCTTGCGAAAAGATTGGCGACCATCAACGTTTCTTCCAGATGTACAACACCGAGCTCAGCAGCAGGATGAGGCTGATTCCCAGCAGCCAGCGCAGCCAGGGCGAGGCACCGGTGCGTTTCGCCACTCGGGCCTGGGCGATGTCGGTCCGGCTCAGTTCGATTTCCAGCTTCTGCACATGCCCCATCTCGTCGTCTACGGTCAGCTTCCATTTGCCGCGCCGGTCCGGTTGGAAGGAGAAACAACCGTTGCGGTCGCTGCGGCCGTTCTGAAATTCCACTCCGTCCGGGTCGTGAACGGTGATCAGGGCGAATGGCAAAGCGATATCGCCGTCGTAGGCCGCCCGGATCCATAGGTACGGACTGTCGTGACCGAATTGGATCTGCAGACCGTGGCCGTAGACAAGGGCGGCGGGAAGAGTCAGGATCATAATGGCCAGAAACAGTTTTTTCATCGTTTGAGCACTCCGGGCTGTACCCGTAAAAAGAAACGGATGATCAGCAGGGTGACGATTCCTTCCGCCAGTGCCGCCGGCAGGTAGATCAGCATGAAAAACAGCATGCCGCGGCCATAATCCAGGCCGGCCAGAACGGCGGAGACCAGCACGGCCGGAACAATGACGCCGACAAAACCGGAGACGGCCGCCTTGGTCGCTTCCCTGTATGGCAGCGTGTCCCAGAGCATCCAGCCGCACAAGGCGCCGCTGGCGATCAGCAGACTGTTGGCTCCCAGGCTGAGCAGTCCGCCGTGTTGAAAGATCAGGCTCTGGAACAAGAGGGTCACGTATACGACGGGAATGGACCTTTTCCCCAGCAGGAGACCGATCAGGCCGTACAGGCCGGGGTGGATCGATGTGCCGCCCAAAGGAATGTGCAGCAGGGACACGGAGAACAGGGCGGCCGAAAAGATGCCCATGCGCGGGATCTCCCGGGCCTCCAGATTTCGGCTGCTGAGTACGACGGCGCCCAGGGCCAGGGCGTGACCGCCCAGGCAGACGCCGATTGGAAGGATGCCGTCGGAGAGGTGCATCAGCGGAGCGGGATCACCAGGGTGGCCAGGTATTCTTCCCGCTGGGTGTCAGGACTGGTGCTGGCTTGGGTCCAGCTGGCGGTGAACAGGTGCAGCCCCGGTCGGATCGGACTGAAGCGCAGCCTGCCGTGCGCATCGCTTCGGCCCAATTCCCTTTCCGAATGGTTGTCCGGATCGCAGACAGTCAGTTCGGCGCCGGCCAGCGGCCTGTCCCCGATTTGACATAGCAGAACGACAGCGGCCCCTTCGGTACTGCAGCTGAGCAGGATATGATCCGCCGCCGCTGCGATCGTCAGACCGGGGGCGCCGAGAAAAATTCCGCTGCGGTGGCGGCGGAACGAATCGGCGACGCCCGGATGCTCACCCATCGGTCCGGTTTTGATTCCCTGCGGAGTCCGGTTCAGGATGAGCGGATTTTCACAGAACATCGCGCCGCCCAGCTGTTTGCATTCCGGCGGCAGCGTCACGGTCAGGCACTTGCCGTTGCGGCTGGCCGCAGCCGGGAACACCGTTCCGTCGGTTGTGAACAGGCTGACCCGGATGTGCTCGGGATTCATGGCCTGCTCGCTGATCGGGAAACTGTGCCCGTGGCCGATTTCCAGCCGATTTTCGGCAGGGGAGGAAACAATCCAGCTGTGATGAGCCGACAGCCTGATTCCGGCGAGCAGAACCAGACACAAGCAGACAGGGAGGCGCTGGTTAGGGTTCATGCCGCCATGATAGCACAGCTGCCGCAGTCGCCTCAACCGCTTGACAGAATCTGGGCGATATAATATAACCAGCTCTCAAATCCGCCGCTAGTCGAGGACACATATGGAGACCATCCGCAAAGCGATCGAAGTTGTCATGCACCTGGACAAATATCTGTCCGTCCTGGTTTCGCAGTACCAGGCCTGGACCTACATGATCCTGTTCCTGATCATCTTCTGCGAAACCGGACTGGTCGTCACCCCGTTCCTGCCCGGCGATTCGCTGCTGTTCGCCGCTGGCGCCGTCACCGCACTGCCCGACAGTCCGATCCGGGTGCTGTGGCTGTTTCTGCTCTTGAGCGCCGCCGCCGTTTTGGGCGACACGGTCAACTACTGGATCGGCAAAATTGTCGGTCCCAAGGTTTTCAGCCGCGAAGACTCCCGCTTTTTCAAGAAAAAATACCTGGATCGCACCCACCAGTTCTACGAGAAATACGGTGCGGAAACGATCATCTTGGCCCGTTTCGTGCCGATAGTGCGCACCTTCGCCCCTTTTGTGGCCGGTATCGGCAAAATGAGCTACTCCCGCTTTCTGGCCTACAACATCGTCGGTGGCGTCGCCTGGGTGGCACTGTTTCTATTCGCCGGGCACTTTTTCGGCAACATTCCCTTCGTCAAACGGCATTTTTCTCTGGTGATCTTTGCCATCATCGGCGTATCCCTGATTCCGGCCGTCTGGGAATTCGTACGCAGCCGCCGTACCGCAGACGGTGGAAAAGGCCGCTGAGAGACGTATAAAAAGCGTCATACCGTCTTTTTCTTCCGGTTCCAGTACAGGTAACCGGGAATGCCCAGCGCCACCAGGAACAGTCCCATCAGCGAATTGATCAAGGGTGCCCGGCCGTCCAGAAAGGCGCTGATATCCGAATACAGCGTGAAAACGATGTAGACTCCGGCGAAAACGATGAAGACGATCGGAACCCAGGGGTAGCCCCAGACCCGGTACGGACGGTGCGCATCGGGCATGCGGCGGCGCAATACGATCGTTCCCAGCGCGCCCAGGGCATAGAATATCCAGGAGACGAAAATGAGCATGTCGGTCAGCTGGTCGAAGGTGCCGCTGAGCACCAGCAGACAGGCCCAGACCATCTGGACGACGAGCGAGGGCCCCGGGGTGTTGTGGCGGGGGTGGACATCGCCCAGCCTTTGAAAAAACAGTCCTTCCCGGGCCATGGCGTAGCTGACGCGGGCCGCTAGCATGATGGTGCCGTTGACGGTGCCGAAGGTGGAGATCATGATGGCGACAGCGATCGCCGCGCCGCCCCAGCCGCCCAGAAAGGACGAGGCGACGTCGGTGGCTACCAGGTAGGGCTGGCCCTGGGCTTCGGCCGCCTGGTATTTGGCCGCCATCTGATCGACGGGAATGATATAGAAGTAGGCGAGATTGACCAGAATGTAGATCGCGATGAAGATAACGGCCGCCGTTACCATGGTCCGGGGCATGTTGCGCTGCGGATCTTTGATTTCGCCGGCCACGTAGGTGATGTTGATCCAGCCGTCGTAGGCCCAGAAGGCGCCGGCCATGGCCACGATGAAGGCCATGAACACGCTGGACAACGGTGTGCCGCTGACGATGGTCGACTGGCTGAAATTGGCCGGGTCGCCGTGGCCGATGGCGAAGGCCAGCACCACGATGGCCAGAATGGCGGCGATTTTGAGGCCGGTGAACAGCACCTGGACGGCGCTGCCCAGCTTCACCCCCAGGTAGTTGATGCAGGTCAGGAAAACGAGCAGGGCGATGGTCGTGCCCTTGAGGCCGATGAATTTGAACGGGGTGATGTCGCCCAGGGCGGGGATGTGGATGGTGAAGGCTTCCAGCGCCGCTCCGAAGCGTGGAAATTTGATGAAATAACCGAGTGAATCGGAAAACACGTAGGCGATGGAGGCGATCGAACCCGTCTGGATGACGGAGAATACGGCCCAGCCGTAGATGTAGCCGATGAAGCGGTTGTAGCTCTTGTTGAAGTATACGTACTGGCCGCCCGATTCGTGGAACATGCCGGCGATCTCGGCGATGGCCAGAGTCCCGAACAGGGTCATGACGCCGGCGACCACCCAGACCAGAATCAGCAGCAGGGGGGAACCCAGTTGGGCGGCCATGACGCCCGGCTTCTTGAAAATACCCGAGCCGATCACCGAACCGATGGCGAAGGCGACCGCGGAAACGAAACCGATCTCGCGGAGCAGGACACCTTGTCTTTTTCCATTTGCAACCGTCATGTGATTTTCCTTTTCAGTTAATGGTGAAAGACAATTATAAGCAGTTCAAACTGCCAATAGCAATAAAAGATCTAAAGGGAAAAATTCCAGCGCTTGAGGATTCAGCTGCGCCGTTCGATGCGGGCGGAGGCGATGGCAGTGAGCAGCTTCTGGAAAAAATCCGAGTCGCGCCGGGAAAAAAGGATGCTGAACAGGATCAGACGCCGGTCGTCGGCAAGGGCGCCTCTGCAGAACAGGACTGGTTCGCCCGGTTTGGGGGCCTTGTCGGTCAGAATGTAGTATTGACCCTGGCTGCCGGGAAGCTGCAGGAAGGTAAAGTCTGTTTCGACCGCTTTTTTAAGTAGGGCGGCACCGTTTTCCCGCAACAGGGCCAGCAGGGCGTCATGGTCTGGTGAACGGGTCAGCGGGATGACGTAAATCCGGCATTTTTCCTGGACATCGGCGGGATTGCCCAGGTTCAGTTCCGCTTCGCCCTGGGGCTTGTTTTGATAATCGCTCTTCCAGGCCGGATCGAGCCGGATGCTCAACGATTCTGTCGGTCCGAGGGGAAAGAGCCGGACTTCGCCCGGCTCCAGGCCGGACCGGGTCCACAGCGGGATGACGAAAAGAAGCAGCCATAAGGCTTGGATCTGTTTGCTCATGGGGCCTCCGTTGCGGTTGAGGTTTTGCTTGTCGGTTCCATCCGGGCGACTTCATTGTCTTTATGCCGGGGATGTATATCGTACTTGTGCAGGACGGCGATGAATTTCTTGAAATCCTGCCCCGGAACATTGAGACGCCTGGCCAGATCTTTGATTCCGGAACTGTGGTCGTGAAAATGGCAGCTCAAAAACTGTTTCAAATCCGATCGGCTGATATGACGATCGATGAACAAGGGCCAGACCGTCTCCCAGAAGCTGGCACCGGCCAGCAACCTGTCCTGGGCGATGCGCAGGGGACCGGCCTCGCCGCTCGGCTTGCTGCCGGTCTTGATCAGGACCTGTTCGACTTCGTTCCGGCTCAGCGTGTCGGTGTCCAGCAGGGCCAGACGTTTGAGCGCCGATTTGAGTTCACGAATGTTGCCCGGCCAGGAATGGGCCGCCATAGCCGTCCAGAAACTGTCCGCGCAGGTTTTTCCGTGCAGGCCGTCCCGATGCTGTTCGATGATGTCGCGGATGTCCTGCTTGCGTTCCCGCAATGGCGGGATGGTGATCTCCAGAACGGAAAGCCGGTAATAGAGGTCCTGGCGGAACTGTCCCAGGCCGATGGCCTCGTTCAGATCGCGGTTGGTGGCGGCGATGATGCGGATGTCGGCGTTCTTTTCCGTGGATTCTCCCAGAACCGAGTAGCGCCTGGTTTCCAGAAAATGCAGCAGTTTGGCCTGGAAGGAAAGCGGTATTTCCGCGATTTCGTCGAAGAACAGGGTGCCGCCCTCGGCGGTTTGGATGGCGCCGATCCGGTCGCTGCGGGCATCGGTGAACGCGCCCCGTTTATGGCCGAAGATTTCGCTTTCGAAAAGCGTCTCGGGGATGGCCGGGGTGTTGACGGTCAGAAAACGGCCCTTGCGCCCCGAATGAAAATGGATCGCCTGGGCCACATGGCTCTTGCCGACGCCGGTTTCACCCAGCAGCAGAATCGGGTCGTCCTCGAGCGAGTACTTCAGGATGAGTTCGCGGATCCGTTCAGTAGCCTGACTGTTACCGGATATTTCTGTCAGCGGGCGTTTGTCGCCGACGATCGAGTTGATGCATTCACCCAGCAGCTCGCCCAGGACTCGGAAAATCTCCCGGTCGAGCGGGGTGAACTGTTCCTTGCTGCCGCTGTCGACGTACAGGAAGAGGTTGTGCGGCAGGGGCAGGATCAGGATGCTTTTGATACGCAGGAATCGCGCCGATCCGGGCAGCTCGGTCTGCTGAGCCTGGACGAACTGATCTTTCTTTTCGACGATCTGCTGCGATTGCAGGAGTTCGCGGATCAGGGTCGACGAGAAGCCGCCGCCCTGGCTGAGAGTCTTGCCCTGGATCTGCCGGCCCTGATGCCAGAGGATTTCGCCCTGGCGGTTGTATATCATGACCAGCGAAACATCCTTGTCGCTGAGTACGGTCCAGATTTTGTTCTTGATCAGTTCTATCATCTCAGGTTAAAAAATAGGCGGCCGGTGGCTCGGACGCCATTTTGTTGGTAGTATTGTAGCGCATTGTTTCTTTCTTGTATAGATCCGGGGCAAGTTCGATAACTGGTAGGTTATCTCGCTATACGGTGGGTTATATAAGAAAAAACCATGATTTATAGGCAATATATAAAACATTTTGCGATTTCGAGTTGTTTTTGGATAAACCGGCAGTAATATTATTGGCAGACAACTTAGCCAGAAATGCGGAAAGGGAACCGTTTTTTGCGAATTCAGAAACTTGGCAAGCTATTTGCTCTGTAATCGGCAAGAGATTAAATGTGAGGAGGAGAAACACATATGAAAAAAAATCTTGTTATCGCTTTATTATTGTCTTTGAGCCTGTCCGTGGCCGCCGCTGAGGTTAATTTCCAGAAAGGCAGCCAGATCGTCACGCCGATGGTCGGTATCACGTCGTACGCTATCCCCTTCGGTGTGGGTTTCGAATACGGAGTCACCGAGAACATCGGCGTATCGGGCAACCTGATGCTGCAGTTCTGGAGCGAGGACTGGGGCGTCTGGGGTTATTCCTGCACCCTGATCACGCCGTCGATCGAAGGCGCCTACCATTTCACCGGTCTGGATCTGAGCAAGTTCGACATTTACGCCGGCCTCGGCCTGGGCTATTCCATCTATTCCTGGAAATGGAAAGACGCTGACCAGGGCGAGTTCGACGGCGTCGGCGGCTCGGGACTGTATCTGTCTCCCTTCGCCGCAGCCCGGTATTATTTCAACGAGAAGACCGCCGTCATGCTGAAACTCTATTTCTCGGCGACCGGCGATTTCGACGGCGTCGGCGCGGTGGTCGGCGTTTCCTTCAAGCTCAAGTAAGCGCTGTCCGCGTTTTGTTGACGGGGCTCTGCTGCGGCGGGGCCCTTTTTTTTACCAGGGGGGGGACAGCTTGGCCATCTTGTGCAGGCGTTCCAGATCGGACGGCTCGAGGGCGAGTTCGTGGCAGGGGCCTTTGTTGCACCAGGGGGTGGCCAACACTTTCCGGGCGATGGGGTCGGCGATGGGAACGGATACCCGGTCGTCGTCGACCGGCATTTCCAGAAAGCTGTCCGGAAACAGCCGCAGGAAACGGCTGAAAGGTTCCTGGAAATCATATCGGCAGATCTGCTGCGGCAGAGCGGCGATCTGCTCCAGCCACAGGGCCAGGTCCGAATTGTAGCGGGTGATGACGGTCAATTGCCCGTCCAGACCGGAGTCGGGATTGGGCGCCAGGCTCAGGTACAGCTTCCTTTCGGACAGAAAGGTCGTGACATTGAACATGAAGCACTGATTTTCGCAGCTCATCTCGGCTTCCGGAGCGTCGGGGATGAACAAATTGCCCGTCTCGTACAGGGTGGTGAAGGATTCCCGTTGCCAGCCCGCGTTTTCCAGGGTTTCGACCAGCAGGTGCCAGTCGCTGTCGATCCGCTCATCCTTTTGCAAGCCGAAGATGTCCAAATTCATATCGGGCCTCCTGGGTATGGACTGCGATCAGCGCTGCGCAGGCTTGCCGTCCGGGCTCGCGGTGCTGATGGTTTGATAGAGCAGCGGGGAAAGAATCTGCAGGCATTCCTGGGCGGTATCGAAAAAAGTGATCAGTTTGACGTCGTCCGGCGAGATCAGACCGCGTTTGACCAGGGTGTCGAAGTTGAACAGCTCGTGCCAGAATGCGCGGTCGTGCAGCAGGATCGTTATGCGTTTGGGGAGCTTGCGGGTCTGCACCAGGGTCAGGGCTTCGAACAGCTCGTCCATGGTGCCGAATCCGCCCGGGAAGACGATCAGGGCCTTGCAATGGTAGAGGAACCACAGTTTGCGCATGAAAAAATAGTGGAATTCGAAGGCCAGGTTGGGCGAGATGAATTCGTTGTTGTGCTGTTCGAAAGGCAGGGAAATGCCCAGACCGATGTTTTTGCCGTTGGCCCGGGCGGCGCCCCGGTTGGCCGCTTCCATGATGCCCGGTCCGCCGCCGGTGCAGATTGCCAGTTTGCCGTCGATTTCCGGAGTTTGACCTGCCCATTGGCTGATCTGGTAGGCGCATTCCTCGGCGACTTGATAGTAACGCCGGGTGTCGAACGGGTCCGGTCCATCCATTCTGACTCGGGCCGATCCGAAGAAGACTACGGTGTGTTCGATGTCTTCACGAACGAAACGGTCCGCCGGCTCCAGGTATTCGGCCAGGATCCGCAACGGGCGGGCGGCGGAGGAATTCAGGAATTCGCTGTTGTTGTAGGCTTTAAAAGGATTATTGTTCATGCGGCCATTATACCGGCAAAAGCCATCGTGGACAAGCCGGCAGCCAGCTCATGCCCAAGGACGGTCGCAACGGACTGCTTGGTGCTTTTTCTTTCAGATGATCCGCAAGAGCCGCAGTTCCAGGTAGGCCGCCGGATAGGTGAGTCCGAAGTTGTTGAGCACCTGGGGGTGAATTTCTCCGGCGTGGGCCCAGCAACTTTCGGAGCGTATTTCAGCCAGACGTCCATTTACGAACGACGGGTGAAGGGCCGGTTGGTAGCGACCGGAAAAACCCAATTCGCACAGCAGGGCGTCCAGGGTGGCTCTGGCCTCGGCGTAGCCGATACCCGGACCGATCAGCATGGCGGCGACGTGCCGGGACTCGTCGACACCGGTTTCGCTGGTTTCGTCCAGGCTGACCACATTGCCGATCTCGAAAATACGGATGGGCATGGGCCGACGCCTGTTTTTGCACAGGGTCTCGATCAGGCCGGTAAGCAGGTGTGTGCGGATCACTTTCTGTTCGATGGTTTTGGGGTTGGACACCACGACATGCCTGTCGTGTACCGGGATGAGCAGCTTGTCGAAATGCCGCTCGACCGATTGCAGGTTGAGGGTCATGACCTCGCTGAAGCCCAGGCCGGTCAGGGCCATGCGCGCCCGGTTGCTGATCAGCTCTTCGGGACGTTCCTGAGCGACGGTCATGCTGGGGATCAGTCTGGGCTGGATCCGCTCGTAGCCGTAACCGATGGCCAGGTCTTCGAACACATCCACCTCGTGGCGGATGTCCATGCGGTAGGTCGGGTAGCTGACCCGGTAGCGGTCGTCGTCCAGGGCCAGGACATCGAAGCGCATCTTGTTCAGGGTGGCTAAGAATTCCTGGCGGTCAAATGGCAGACCCAGCCATTGCCGTGCCTGGTCGAGGCTGATGTCGATGGTCTTTGGGGCCATATCCGGAGTGATCCGTTTCTGAGGGCCGTCCATGAGATTGACCTGTTCGATCCGGCCGCCCAATGCCGTCAAGGCCGCAAGCAGGGTGTTCAGACTGTGGGTGACGGCGGTGACGGTCAGGCCGGTGACATCGATGAACAGACGGCTGGTGCCCAATCTGCATTTGGTCTGGTCGCTGTTGATGATGGGCGGCATCGACAGCACCTGATCTTTGGCGTCGACGAGCAGCGGGTAGCGGCGCAGTGAAGCGAGCAGGTGGGCGTAGGCGACCCCTTTGGGATGGGATTCGAGGATCTGCCGGGGAGTCATGGTTTTATCGGGCATACCCAGCGGAACAAAGGAGAAATTGTCCGGATCGACGGTGGTGTAGCGAACGGGAAAGCTGATGCTGTCCAGGTCGTACACGCCGATGGAGGCCAGCTTGCGATCGCGGCCGATGCCCCAGTGCAGGTTCTCCTGAAGTTTCATCACTTCCTTGAGAGTGGTCTGATCCAGAGCCGGCAGTGTGACCACGGCGCAGACGATACAGGGTCGCAGGGATTCGGGCTGTTTGACCGACGGATCGATATCGACCCGCCAATCACCGGCGACGGTGGCAAACTCGGCCAGACCGGATTCGATCCCCAGATGACCCTTGAGGGCCCGGGCCATGCCGCCGGCGTCGAAGAGGTCCGGGCGATCGGCGAGCAGGTCCATGCGGATGACCGTGTCGGTGCGCAGCCGGGCGAAAACGGTTTCCTGTTCATGACCGCAGAAATCGCAGCGTCTGGGGGCCTCTTCCCGTTCCAGTTTCTCGTTGGGAGTTCTGCAGACGGGGCATTCGTACAGGGTCAGTTCAGCGGTGTCTTCGACGTCGCATCCCAGCTGTTCCAGTTCTTTGACCAGTTCTTCTTTCGGGTAGCTGCGGCCGATCAGCTGATTCAATCGATCAACGGCGATGGCGACTATCGGCATAGGGGAACCTCCGTGATTTTTTCCAGGTCGCTCCAGTAGAGCTCGCGAATGTCGCTCAGACCGTAGCGGAGCATGGCCAGACGGTCCAGGCCCAGGCCCCAGGCCAGAACGGGGCATTTACAGCCGAACGGCCGGGTCACTTCGGGTCTGAAGACGCCGGCGCCGCCCATTTCCATCCACTTGTCCCGGGATTCCATGTAGGCGTTGATATCGGCGCTGGGTTCGGTGTAAGGGAAAAAAGACGGCTTGAAGCGGACCTGCGAGAAACCCATTTTCTGATAGAACTTCTGCAGGGTGCCCAGCAGGGTGCTCAGGTTGGCGCCTTCGTCGATGATCATGCCGTCGACCTGGAAAAATTCGGGCAGATGTTTGTAGCTGATGGATTCGTTGCGGAAGACCTTGCCCACGCAGAAAACCTTGCGTGGCGGGTTGGGATCGGCCGCCAGGGCGCGGATGGAGGAGGCGGTGCAGTGGGTGCGCAGAACCAGTTGACGGGCCTTTTCCTCGCTCCACTGGTAGCCCCAGCCGCTGGAGCCGGTGTCGCCGCCGTTTTCGTGGGTGGCCTTGACGCGTTCGATGATCTCCCGGGCGGGAAGTCGGGCTTTATCCGGCCGCTCGAGGTAAAAGGTGTCCTGCATGTCCCGGGCCGGGTGGTCCTGGGGCTGAAACAGGGCGTCGAAATCCCAGAAGGCCGATTCCACCATCGGTGAAACCACCTCGGTGAAGCCCATTTCCAGAAACGCCTGGCGTGTTTCGGCGATGATCTTCTGCATCAGGTGGATCTTGGCCGGATAGATCCGTTCCGCCGGCAGGGTGACATCGTACTGTCTCAGGGTCAGCTTACGCCATTCGCCGCTGCTGATCTCTTCGCTGCTCAATGTCGTCCGTTCGCGGATGATCTCGATTTCCTCGTTCATGGCCTGCAGACCGGCCGGGGTGATCCGGGCCAGACGCACGATTCTGGGCTTTATTTTGATCAGGTTGTTCCGTTTTTCCAGTAACGGCCGCACCGTTTCGAAATCCAGACCGTGCTGCGGCAGTTCGTCGGCAAAGAGGGTCTGCTCGACACTCAGAGTCTTGAGCAGCTGCTCATCGGCGCCCGGGCGATCGAGTTGCGCCCGGCCGGTCGGTGTCAGTTTCAAGCTGGCGCCTTCTTTGCTGATCCATTGTTTCAGCCCGCCCCATTTGACGACTTCGTTGACCGGAAAGCCTCGCTCGGCGGCCGCTTTGGCCAGATCGGCCATACTGATTTCGGCTGCTTCCCGCATCAGGCCGATGGCCTGACGCTCGGGTAAACCCGCCTGGATCGTTTGGCCGAGTCCTTCGGCGGCGATCAGCTCCAGCCGCTCCTGTTCGCTGACTTCGAGCCAGCCCTGCTCCTGGGCGAAACGCAGAGTCGAAGCGATCTGGGCCTGGTCGACACCGGTCCTGTCCTGGATCGTCTGAACGCTGATCTCTTGAGAAGCCTGGCGGATTTCGACCAGAACAGCCCACTGGTTTTCGCTGATCTTATGCTTCATTTCTAAATTCCTCGTTGTTGATTTGAAGAAAGAACGATTTCTGGAATTATAGAGCAATTGATCCAGCACTTCAAGCTTGATTTCCTGGCTGGTTTAGGGTAATTTGGGACCATGCCAAATGCATTGAGTGAATGCACGATTCCACTGGTGCTGAAAAAAATTGGCAAAGACAAACTGACCGGCTGCTTGACGGTTACTGTGGAAGGGGGTAGCCGGCAGCTTATTTTTGAAAAAGGGGTCTTACGCTTTGCCAGCACCGATGATCCGGATCTGCGCCTGGGCGCGATCCTGGTGGCCACCGGTTCGATTTCGCCGACGGACCTGAGCCTTTTCGATCCGATCCTGCGGGTGAGATGCAACGAGCCGATCGGATCGGTGCTGGCCGACCTGGGACTCATCAGTACGCCCATCCTTCATCAGGCCCTGCTGGCGCAGATGGTGCGTATCGTGGCCGATCTGTTTCCTCGCAGCGCCGGGGAATGGGAATTCGAGGCGGCGCAGACCGTTCTCAAGGATCCAAGCACTCCGGGACTGGAAGTCGCGGCCCTGATGATGGAAGGTGTCCGGGCGATCAAAGATTTCGGCTATTATAAGCGGACCTTTGCCGCCATGTACCCCAAACCGTGCCAGGAATTGACATCGACTTACGTCGTGCTGACCTCGGTGCAGCGCAAGTTCATCACCAAGGTGGGGCGTATGTATCCGACTGCCAACGCGGATATGCCGGTCCGCATGAACATGAATGAAGATCTGTACTGGCGGGCCATTCTGCTCTTTTTTCTGCTCGAGCGCATCGAATTCGTCGATCAGAGCGAAACCGAGGTCGAGTTCGATCTGGAGGACACGCTCGTCATCCAGATGGAGCAGGTTGATCGACAGATCCGGGCGGCCGCTGCAGGTGCCGCTCTCCGCGGCGGACCCGAAGCACCGCCGCTGGAGATGGAAATGGAATCCGGAAGTGTCGACCAAGAGCCCGCACAGCCGGAGTCCGTTGCCCCCGATCGGGAAATCGTCGTCGTGCAGGAGACGTCGAAACCGGCAGCTGCTGCCGATGACAAGGCACCGGAAGATCCCGAAAGCTGTTTTGAACTCGCCGAACAGGAATTTTCCCGGCGAAACTTTTTCAAGGCTCTGTCTCTGATCGAAACCGCGTTACGGCGAGGGCCGGCCAGACCCAAGTATTACCAGCTGCTGGGCAGAATCCAGATGCAGTTTCCCAAGCTGCGGCGCGATGCCGAGAACAGTTTTCTCAAACAGGCCGAGATGGAGCCCTGGAATGCCGATCCGTATTACTATATGGGCGAGTTGTATCAGCTGGAAGGTTTTCACCTGCGCGCGGAGAAACAGTTTCAGAAGGCTCTGGAACTCAATATGGATCACACCAAGGCCGGTATCCGCATGAACCAGATCAACCCGGCATTGTTTCGGGCGACGGCCGGGCAGAGGAAGGGCAAGAAATGACCGGAAAGGCGGTTGCCAAGGTGTTTTTATTGTGTTTGGCCATCATGCCCGTGGCGGCCTGGTCCATGGTGACACCGGTCAGCTTTCCCGCCTCGGACGGCATCAGCATCCGGGCCGATTACTATACCATCAGCCGCCATCAGCAGAACCGCCCCCTGATCCTGCTTTTTCATCAGGCCGGCTGGAGCCGGGGCGAGTTTGTGGAAACGGCACCACTTTTCAACGAGTTGGGCTATCATTGCCTGGCCGTCGATTTGCGCTCCGGTCAGGAAGTGAACGGCGTGATCAACGAAACGGCGACCCAGGCCCGTAAAGCCGGAAAAAAAACCGGTTATTGCGATGCCTATGCGGACCTGGAAGCGGCGATCGCTTTCGCCCGCAGTGAACTGCGACCGTCGCGGTTGCTCTTGTTGGGCAGTTCCTATTCGGCAGCCCTGATTCTGCGTTATGCGGGGCTGAACAGCGGTCATGCGGATGCCTTGATCGCTTTTTCCCCGGGCGAGTATTTCTCCAGGGAAGGCAAGGAAAGGGATTGGATCCGTTCGGTCGCCAAGGAAATCAGAATTCCGGTCTGGATCACTTCAGCCGGAGACGAAAGACAGCTCTGGGCGGAGATCTTCGCCGCAATTCCCGCTGCAAAAAAAGCTAGTTTTCTGCCGAAGGGGAAAGGACGGCACGGCGCGAGCGCTCTTTGGAAACAATGCCCGGACAGTCCGGACTATTGGCGGGCCTTGGGTCAGTTTTTGTCCGGTTTGCCGGGGAAATGAAGCTCATGACGGTGGTCAGGGAGGTTGAAATGCGGGCAGACAGCGATCAAGACAACGCATACCGGATTTTTTTCGATATGTGCCATGACCTCATGCTGCTGGTCGACGATCAGGGGCGCATCCGGAAAGTCAACAAACGCTGGTGCGAGCGCATCGGCGGCTCGGCCGATCTCTACCTGGGTCAGGACTGGCTCGGCTGGGTGGCTGCCCAGGATCGTTCCCGGGCCGACGCGAATCTGCGTGGCGACGACCGGCAGGTGCCGCGGGAGGGCCTGGATCTCCGCCTGCTCCAGCAGGATGGCAAAGAATTATGGGTCAAGTGGGACGTATGTGCCGACGACAACACCGGCGGGCTCTTTTTTGTCTTCAAGGACATATCCCTGCAGAAACGTTTCGAAGAGGAGCTGCACCGGATCGAGTTGAAGGATGAACTCAGCGGCGCCTTCAACCGGCGTTATTTTCTCAACCGTTCCTTCGAGGAATTGCTGCGCAGTGTCCGCTACGAATCCGGTTTCTGCATGATGGTCATCGATATCGACCGACTAACCGAAGTCAACGAACGTTTCGATCAGTTTTCCGGGGATCAGGCCATCCGCAAGGTGGCGCAGATCTGTATGAAAACATTGCGCAGCACCGACCTGTTCGGTCGCATGGGTGGCGGGGAATTCGCCTGCCTGTTGATCGAAACCACACTGCCTGGAGCGGAAATCATCGCCGAGCGGATTTGCCACGCCATCGCCGACCACGAGCTGGAGCTGTCGGCCTGTTCGTTGCCGGTGACCGTCACCATCGGCCTGTGCAGCCGAAAGGACAGCGACGTCTCCATCGAGGATATTCTCAAACGGACACAGAATGCCCTGCGGCGGGGCAAGGCGGCTGGCGGCAACCGGGTTCAGACCGAGGATCAGTGAGCGAACAGATCGACCATCTTTTCACCGGCCTCGATGGCCAGGTCGATGATGTTCTCCTGGGTTGGCATCGGGCAGGTGGCGAACGGTGTGAAAACGCAGGGCGGGTTGTAAGCCAGGTTGAAATCGATCAACAAGCCGTTGTTTTCGTCGGGTTTGTCCAGGGGTAGGAAACGGCCGCCCGAATAGGTGTCCCTGCCGTTGCTGGCGTCGCCGAAAATCAGGCTCAGTGAATCGCGGCTGCCGGTGGGGTAGAAAGTGATCTGGCGTTGGCCGATTTGCAGGCGAATCTCGCCAGGGCATTCCTCCGGGCTGTCGATGCCGATCACAGATGGAACCCATACCTTCCTGGGTGTAGCGTAGGGAAAAAAACGGGCCTGAATCCGCCAGGCCTCCGAGACGGGGTAGGCCGGGATCGCTTTCAGCGCCTTACGGTTGGGGTGTTCGCTCCACTTCATCCGGATACCGAGACGCTCGCCTCGTTTGATGAGCAGCCAGCTGAAGGACTGGTAGCGGATGACAGTCGGGTGCTCCTCCTGGTCGCTGATCATCGACAGCGAGTCAACCGGCTGCTGCTGGCAATAGACAGTTGTTCCGGGATGGGCCTTGAAGGTTACCGTGCCGTTTCGGACGATGAATACTCCGATTTGGTCCGGTAAATCTGCATAATTGGCGATCAGTTTGTTCTGCGGTGCCTTTCCGAAACTGTTTTCACCCTCCGTCAGCCAGAACAGGCCGGCCAGGGTGACCCAGCCATCCTCGCCGACCAGGCGTTCCAGTCTCGCCTTGCGCCAGGAGATTATTTCTTGTTCGTAGGCTTGAGCGGGGGCATTGGCCGGCAGGCAAGCCAGACACAAAAGCAGCAGGGGCAGCAGTTTCATGGTTCCTCCGTTTGCTGGAAATACTATATCACAAAGAGGGAACGCCGCAGGAGGTTAAATGAAATTATCCCGGCCGATGGCTTTGGCCTGGTACATCCGTTGATCGGCCAGGCCGATGATGGTCTCGATGGCCATCTCAGCCCGGGTGAATTCGGCACTGTCGGCTATACCACAGCTGAAGGTCAGCTGCAGTTCATGACCCTGATAGTTGAACACCATGTTGCGTATTCGTTCCATGATGCGCTCGAACATCATGGCGATTTCTTTCCGGCCGGCGCTTGGGGAGATGACGATGAATTCCTCTCCGCCGTAGCGGCCGATGAGATCGTATTGGCGAGTGGTGGCCTTGATGGTCTGGATGAATTCTCTGAGGACGAAATCACCGGCCTGATGTCCGTACCGGTCGTTGATTTTCTTGAAATGGTCGAGATCGATGATCGATACGCAGAAATTCCTGCCCTGCCTGGAATATTCCGCGCAGATCTCGCTGAGCCGCTGGAAGATGTAACGACGGTTGAACACATCGGTGAGCGGGTCGCGGATCGCCAGTTCCCGGATCTGTTCCTCCATGGCCTTTCGGCTGGTGATGTCCGAATGGGTTCCATACATCTTGAGCGGACGGCCCTGGTTGTCCCATTCGCTGACCTTGCCGCGGTCCAGCACCCATACCCAGGAACCGTTCTTGTGGCGCAGGCGGCTTTCGCATTCGTAATACGGGGTGATACCATCGATGTGCAAACGGATCAAGCGGTCGGATTCGGCCAGATCGTCCGGGTGGGCGAATCGTGGATAGCTGTCCGCGTCGATTGGCGAGATTTCCTCCAGGGTGTAGCCGATGATCTCGGCCCAACGGTTGTTGTATTTGACTTCTCCACTCTGGATGTTCCATTCCCAGGTGCCCAGTCGGGTAGCGTCGATGATATTGGTCAGACGGTTGCGTGCGGATTCCAGCTCGCGTTGGAGCTCGATGTGTTCGCTGAGGTCCCGGGAAATAATGAATGTGTGAGGCCGATTGTCCCACAGGCCGGACCAGATCCGGGTTTGGGCCGGGATGGTTTGCCCATGCCTGGAAACCATGTCGAGCCTGGAGGACGATTGTTTCTTTTCAAACATGGCCTGCAGAACCGTTTCCGTTTCCTGACGCCAGTCCTGAGGGTAGAGGTCGGTTAACGGCCGTTCGCGGAGTTCGTCGAGTGAATACCCCAGCTTCTGGCAGGCGGCCTGGTTGGCGGATACGATTCGGCCATGGCTGTCGGCGATGACGATGTAGTCCTGGGCGGTGTCGGCAAAACCGCGGAAATTTTCCTGGGCGGCATTCAGGCGTTCGGCCAGGATACTGGAAGAATATGCGGTGGTGATGATTCCCGAAACAATCTTCAGGGTCTCGATTTCCGGAACGGTCCATTCCCGCGGGCTGGTGCATTCGTCGCAACCGAGGAAAGCCTGAATGCGGCCATCGATCCGCAGCGGAGCGAGAATCACCGACAGGATTCCCTGCGGCTCGAGAATATTCCGGATGTCCCGGGGCATTGAGGCGATGCTGGCCACTGCGCAGACTTGGCCGGTTTCCAGGATCGTCTTCCAGGACGGAATCCGGGTATACGGAATGTTTTGCAGATTGACCATCTGCGGTTCGATGCCCTCGGCGCACCATTCGTGGGTGTTGCAGGTCGTGCTGCCATCCGGGGAATCGATGAACAGATAGCTGCGCGATACCCGCAGCTGTTTGCCGAGAATGGCCAGGGCTCGGTTCACTTGGCTGTTGAATGCGTTTGGGGTGGCAAAGATCAGCGCGATCTCGGAAATGGACCCGGATAACAGCATCGTTCCTCTCTATTGTCACCTATATATTCAAATTTGTGCTTCTTGTCCAGAAAATTGTCCGGCCGCTTTCCCGTCACCATTTCCCGCCCGCACCGCCGCCGCCGGTGTGCCCACCGCCCCAGGAGCCGCCGCCGGAGGAAGAGCCGCCGGATGAACCGCCGTCCGAACTGCTGTGCTGCAGTACCGGTATGACGTATGTACTGTAGCTTTTGCTGCCGCAGAAACGGCAGGTGAATTCCTTCTGACCGGTTCCGCTGTGGCTGTAGCTCGGGCGGCTGACGGTCCGCTCAGCGGTCTTTCTGACCGCAAGGGCCCCGCACGCCGAGCAGGCTGTGTGGGCCGAGCCGCTCCCGGCCGGAAAGGGAATTTTCAGGATGTGATGCTGCGGACATCGGTAAATTCGATGATCGATGCTGTGAATCTTCCTTTCGAACTGCTGTTTCTCGTCCAGATATTCAGACAGCGTCCGTGTCGGGATGGCCTCTGCCGACGACTGGCAGACCGGGCAGGTGAAGGATCCTTTCTTGAGCTTGGCGATCCTGCGGCGGTACAGAAGGTAGCAAAAGGCGAAGGGCAAAGGAAAAAAGAAGGCCTTGACCACCAGAGCCCGGTTGGCCTGGGACAGGTTGACGTACAGTTCGAGCTTGTCGGCGGCGGTCCGTGATACCTTCCTATCTCTCTTGATGTGGACGATGAACAGCAGCATCGTCAGCCAGATGTAGAAACCGAGAATGGAACTGAACAGCGGTCCGCCGGTATCTTTCCCCTGCAGCGTGGCAAAAACGGGAACGGCGGCCGACAGGATGTGCAGGGTGAAAAAACGGCCGATCCGATCTTCGCCCCAGGCGCCGATCCGGCGGCCCTGCCCGGGTATGGCCGTAGCGTGCTGCGGGTCGTCGATGCGCACAGCATAGGTCGCAAGCGGTTTGTCGGCGGCTGGCGGTCGTTTGGATGCAAAACGTATTCCGACGATCAGGGCCAATGCCCAGACAATCCACATGCCAGCGGTCCAGACCGGCCACCAGGTCTCATATTCGGTGTAATAGTCGGCAATTTTTTGCGGTTCCGAGGTCTGGAGTATGGCCATGATTTTGTCTGTCACCTCAGTCAGCCCGGCCGCATAGCGTTCGTTTCGGAAATTCGGCACGATGAAATTTTCGCCAAGTCGACGCAGCAGGGCGTCGGTGAGTCGTTCCTCCAGGCCGTAGCCGGTAAAGAAGCGCCAGTCGTGGCTGTCGACGACCACCAGCAGCAGCAGACCGTTGTCCCGACCTTTCTTTCCCAGTCCCCAGTGTTCGAACAGAGTCACTCCGAAATCCTGCACTTCCCATGAAGACGGTAATTGATCCACGATGACGATGGCGTATTCGGTTCCGGTCGTGTTTTCAAGCCGGCGCATCCTTTCGTTCAGACTGTTCCGTTCCGGATCGGACAGGTAAGCATGGGGGTCGGAGACATAGCCGGAATCTCGCGCTCGCGGATTCGGAACGGTTTGCGGTGTCCATTGCGACAAAAGACTGTCAGCCCGGAAAAAAGCCAGGATCAGCCATAGCCAGGCGATTCGTTTCATTTCGTTCCTCGTCGTCGCTGCCGCGGTTTCATTTCCAGTCCAGCAGGTATGATACCATCGAATCTATCAAAAAGTGAGTGGGGACAGTCGGGATTTTCGCACGCCGCGCACTGGAAAGAAATGTACGGTCTGGCTTATAATGCGTTCACGATGAAATGCCTGCACGTTACGGCTAAAAGTGCCGTCAACATTGAAGAACTTCTCAACGTTAACCTGCCTGAGCCATACCGGGGCGCCAGCTTGCTCGAAGCGGGGGCTGTCTGGCTGGGCAAACGGCGCTGTCTGCCGAGGCAGCGTCTGGAGGCGGGTGACACGGTACGGGTCTACCTGCGCGCCGCCCAGGGTACGCCCCATGCCATCGGCACCGACGATGTGCTGTTTCAGGACGATCGAGTGCTGGTGGTATACAAGAAGGCCGGGTTGCCGGTACAGGGCGATCCGGCTTCGCAGCAGAATCACCTCAGCCACGGGGTCTGGCTTTACCTGGGCGCCTCTCCGCGCTGGCATCCGGCCCCGATCACCCGTCTGGATCAGCCGGTCTCCGGCCTGGTGTTGTTCGGTGCCTGTCCCGACAGCGAAAAGGCCTTGTTCGCCCTGATGCGCGAAGGAAAAGTGTTCAAGTGGTACCGGACCCGGTTGTCCGGGCACCCTGCGCCGGGCTGCCGCCTGGTCGATCTGCCCTTGGTCCACAGCGGGCGCTTCATCCGCGTCGATGCAGCCGGCAAATCCGCCAAGACCCTATTCGTCCCTTTGGACAGCAGGCAGGACAGTCAGGATTATTCCGCTTTCCCCCTGACCGGACGGCGCCATCAGATCCGGGTGCATGCCGCCCGGGCCCTGGCACCGATTCTGGGCGACACATTGTACGGTGGGCCGAAGCTCACGCAGGCGGGTATCGCCTTGTGCTGTGTCGGGCTCAATTTCGAGTTGGATCACCGGCGTTACCGGATCCGTCTGCCAAGCGAGCTCTGCATATTTTAAAACGACATTGTAAAATGCAGGTTAATTGAGCTATAGTGAAAATGTAGCAGGAGGGTTGATGAGTAAAATGAAAACTGTTTCGTTTTTATCGTTGACGATCTGTCTGTGCGTTCTTCCGATCCGTTCGGAAATTTACGTTTCCGCGGCCAGGGGCGACAACCGGAACCCCGGATCGGCCGACCAGCCGGTGAAGGAGATCGACCGGGCGATCAGCCTGGCCAAGGCGGGTGAACGGATTCTGATCGCCGGCGGTCATTACATGGGTACATTCGGCATCGGTTACATGGAGCCGGACAAAGCGATCCGGCTCATCGGCAGTTACGACGAAAAATTCACCAGCCGTTCGATTCAGGCGACGCCAACCCTGTTCCAGCCGGACAATGCGGCCGGTGGCAAGGCCCGCAAGGCCTTGCTCAGGTTCATGCGCGATATCGATGGCAGCCTGATCGACGGCATCGTTTTCGATATGGGCCAGCGCAACGCCTACAGCGCTTCCGAGGGCCTGGTCGACGGCTTGGACAGCGGCCGTCTGCTGCGATCCAGCGAACGGCCCAAAAGCGGAAACAGCACGGTCGAAGAGCCGATCATCGCCATAGCCAGCGCGGCCCAGGGCGGGGATATGACCATCCAGAACTGCGTTTTCGTCAACGGCGCCAGCTTTGCCGTGCAGGGCGGACTGCGGCAGGGAAAGCTACGTCTGCTCAACAATGTCTTCATCGCCAACCGCATGGCGGCTATTGAAATATACGGTACCTGCGCCGGCGGGGGACCCGGCAAACAGGTCGATTGCGGTCAGGTGGAGATCGGCTACAACACGATTCTGTTCACCTGGAGTCGTCTAAAGGACATGCTGGACATGGGATACGGCGTGCGGATCATGAGCAAATGTTCCTACACCATCCACCACAACATCATCGGTGCCAGCATTCTGGCCGGTATCGACCATACCCGCTTCACTCCCAACGATTGGCTGCGCATCGACGACAACCTGTTCTTCGCCAACAAACGGGGTGATGTGGAGTACAGTCCGGCCAGCAACACCAAGCTTAATATCCGCGTCGACCAGTTTCCCGACCTGGCTCTGGCCTCGATCCGGGACAATCACCAGGAGATTCCCGGTAAACTGCCGTTGAATATCAGCTATCTCCAGGCTTTCCTGGCAGCCAGCTACAGCGAACAGGTCGATTTCGCCCCCGATTCGCCGGCCAATGTGCTGCGGGAGGTCATGGGGCTCAACAAACAGGGTAAGATTGCTTCCAAGGCGAGTATGTTCATGAACCGCTACCCCTGGCGCGAAACGCTCCGACTGTTTGGCGCCGTGAAAGCTTGCGGCGCCCAGTCGTTTTGACAGTCACCGGTTGCGGCTGAATCAGCTAAGAAGTGGGCGGATAGTGCCCCGGAGGTCATCATGAGTAGTGTCAGCGATATTGTTAAGACAATCGGATCCGAACTGAGGAAAGCCCAGAATCACATGTTTTCCCGGAAATATGCGGAGTGTGATGAGATCTTGGGGCGTCTTTTGCCGCTGTTGGCCGAAGGTCTGGCTCAGCAAGCGGACAACCCCCAGTTGAAAACCCTGGAAAACCAGTTGGCCAAGCTGAAAAAGGACCTGGCCCAGAAGACGGGAAGCGGGCAGGCGACCGTCGCCTCGCCAACAGCCTTTGCCGCAAGCGCGAAACCCCAGCAGGATGGCGCCCGATTGCCTGCGGGTGTGGAAAAACGCCTGCGCGACATGGCTCAATTGATCGGCCGTGGCGGTAAGCAGAGCGAACAGGATGCCATTTCTGTTTTTCATGAAATCGCCGCTCAGTATGCGGGACAATTTGACGTCGATCATCCGGATTACCGTAAGATGGCGCTCTGGGTGGAAAAAACCCAGGCCGATACGGCCGCCGCCATTCAGAACGACGTAAGAGACAAGGCCCGGCAGGAAATGGAACGCAATGAACGGGAGCGGCTTAGCAACGAATGGGAGGCCCAGCTCAAGGAACTCGGTTATTTCTCATACGGAACGGGTGATATCGACACTCTGCTGAATCAAGAAACCCGGTTCTCCGAAATCAACGCTGTCTTTTCCCGGTATAAAAACGTGGCTTTCCCTTATGGAAAAACCGTCGGCCTCGAACAGAAGGAAAACGATATCGCCGACCGGATCGCTACCTTTCCCGGGCGGATGGCCGAGGCTAAAAAAGCTGTTTTCAGCGAGATGCAGGAACATCTGGAATCCAGACTGAGGGAACTGGACAAGGAGATAGAGGGGAAACCGACCATCATGTCCGATACCAGCATCCGGCAAACCGAAGCTTTCGTCGCAGACAGACGTAGACTTTTTACGCCGGAAAGCGAGGAGTCGCGTCGGATCGACAGCCTTTTTCAGGAATTGACCGCGAAAAACGCCCGCAACAAGCTCGCCCGCGCCAAGCTCGTTTTCATCCAGGATGACCGGTACCGGGGCGACGATGCCCAGGCGATCAAGGCATGTATGGAAAAATTGGTCAGAGCGGCGGCCGTTGACGCAAGTCTGCACAAGACGGTCATTCACAGCGCTGATTGGAAGGAAATCTCGCAGTGGGAAGATTATGCCGGAACGCAGCGTTTTGTCACCCGCGCTGAAATCTATGGGCAATGCGCGATCCGCCAGAACGGCCAGGGCAGACTGTTCACGGTCTACGTCACCCGGGAACGCCGCAGCGACGGCGGTTGGTCGGAACTGCAAGGCAATGTCATGTACAGCGACGACCTGGCCGTGGAGAACATGTAAGGGTTACAGCTGACGGACGGATTGCAAAACGCCGTGGTGGAAATTCATTTCCATCTGCTTGCGGCTCTTGGAAGCGAACGGTCCCGGTTCCTGTTTTTCCAGCAGCAGCTGACCGCTGAACCACTGGGCGAAAACAGCCTGACCGGGAGTCCGCTCGGGGAAAAAGTAGTCCATGGCCTTGACGACGTGACGTCGGACTCCTTGTTTTTGCAAGGCCTGGATCTCGGCAGTCAGACTCTGCCGCTCTTCCATACTCCTGGCAGCTTCCAGACTCTTTTCTATCGACTCGAGGTACCAGGCGTCGAAGTTGGGGTATACGTAGGCTTCGATATCGGCCAGATACAGACGCCGGTCGCGGATTTCCCAGTTGGCGATATGGAAATTGGGATTGTCGGTGCCGTCCATCTGCCCGCGGCGGGTGACCATCATCGGTGCGTCGCTGCTGCGTGGGTAAAGTTTCTGATCGGCCAAGAAGGCATCCAGTGGGAAAACGTTGTGCAACAGGTATACTTCATTCTCGTACAAAGCGATGTCGGGGATGCGGTCGCTGGCTGAAATCAGAGAGAATAGGGATAAAACCAGCCAGCCGGGCAATAAAAAGGTGCTTTTTCTCATCGTGAATACCTTACTTCATATCGGGAGTTAAGGTCAAGGGGGGGCTGGGGTATGGTTCTGTGCGGACCGCTCTGGTACAATTCAGCCATGAAACTCGAGCAGTTTTCCTTCGACCTTCCGGCCGGGCTGATCGCCCGTACCCCAGCCGACAGACGGGACCATTCCAGATTGATGTGCGTCGACCGCAAGACCGGGTGCATCACCCACCACCGCTTCGACGAGTTCCCCGGCCTGATCGACGCCGATGATTTTCTGGTCATCAACACCACCCGGGTCGACCCGGCCCGGCTCCTCGGCCGCACCGGTGACCGTACGATCGAAATGCTGGTGGTCAAGGTGCTGGACCCATGGACGGTCGAGGTGCTGGCGCAACCGGCCAAGCATCTGCGGACCGGCAGCCGTCTGGAATTCGACGACGGCTCGGCCGCCCAGGTTCTGCAGCAGGGCCAGCGGGGGCGCAGACTTCTCCGTCTGGACAACCCGGTATCCGAACTGTACCGAAGCGGTTTCGCCCCGTTGCCGCCCTATATCAAGCGCAAGGCCGAGGAGGCCAGGCGTCTGCGGCAGTTCGATCTGGAACGGTATCAGACTGTGTATGCGGCCAAACCCGGTGCCGTCGCCGCACCGACGGCCGGTCTGCACTTCACGGCGGAGCTTTTGAGCGAGATCGGCCGGAGCCACGACGTCATTCCCGTCAACCTGACTGTCGGCGAGGCCACTTTTCAGAAAATCACCGTCGAAAAACTGGAAGAGCATCGTATGGGCCGCGAAGAGATCGAAATACCCCAGCTCAGCGCCCAGCGCATCCGGGAGCTCAAAGCCGGGGGGAAGAAGTTGCTGGCGGTCGGAACCACTTCGGTGCGCAGCCTGGAGACCTGGGCGGCACTCGCTCAGGAGCCCTTGCACTTTTTTTCGGAAATTTTCATCTACCCCGGATTCGAATTCAAACTGGTCGACCGTCTGCTGACCAACTTCCACCTTCCGGAATCCTCGCTGTTCATCCTGGTCAGCGCCTTCGCCGGCCTGGATCTGATGCAGCGCGCCTATCGCCAGGCCATCGATTCCGGATACCGTTTCTTTTCGTACGGCGACGCCATGCTCATTCTGTGAAAAGAGTCAATAGATGCGTGTTAGCACAAACCGGCCGCCACCTGTGTGGCGATACCATCGGTTATCGTGTTATCATCGTCTTACCAAGATTGGCGGGAGGAACCCATGAGATCGCTGAAGTTGTTTGTCGCTGTTTTGTCTTTAACATTAGCTGTTACGATTGACCTGAGCGCCCAGAAAGAGGTCAAACCCCGGCCCAGCCAGAAGGCGGCTGTCACCCAGCGCATCGGTGTCGATACCGATATCACCATCAGTTACAGCCGACCCGGTGTCAAGGGCCGGACCATCTGGGGGGAGCTCGTGCCCTATGGACTCGAGCCAGGCAACAAGTATTCGGACAACAAGCCCTTTCCCTGGCGGGGCGGCGCCAACGAGTGCACCACCATCGAGTTCAGCAAAGATGTCCTGATCAACGGCAATAAGGTCCCGGCCGGAAAGTACAGTCTGCATTTCATACCCTCGCAGAGCGAATGGATCGTGATTTTCAACCGGAACAACACCCTTTGGGGAAGTTACAAGTACAACGAAAGCGAAGACATCCTGCGCATACGGGTGAGCCCGGTGAAGGCTCCGTTCCAGGAATGGCTGCTGTACGGTTTTGCGGACTTGACCGATTATTCGACTGTCGCCTTTTTGCACTGGGTCGAGCTCATGGTGCCCTTCAAGATCAGTTGCGAACCGCAAAGCTAGCGAGGGCCGATGAAACATGCCTCCATTTTTACCCTGCTGTCGATACTTTTCGGCTTGCCGTTACGTGCCTTGATCGAGCCGCCCAGGACTGCGGCCGACCTGCGTATCGCGCTCGAAAAAATGAACGTGTTGGGCAGCGTGCTGTACATCGCCGCCCATCCGGATGACGAGAATACCGGGTTGATGGCCTTTCTGTCCAAGGAAAGGAAATACCGCACCGCCTACCTGTCTCTCACCCGCGGCGACGGCGGCCAGAACCTGATCGGTTCCGAGCAAGGCAGCCAGATCGGCATCATCCGATCGCAGGAACTCCTGGAAGCCCGCCGTTACGACGGCGGCGAGCAGTATTTCACCCGGGCTGTCGATTTCGGTTACTCCAAATCGGTGGCCGAAACCATGGATTTTTGGGGAAAGGAGGAGGTCATGTCCGATATCGTCCGGGTTATCCGCCATTTCCGTCCCGATGTCATCATCACCCGTTTTCCGGCCGACGATGAGCAGAACGGCGGTCACGGCCATCATCCGGCCGCCACGATCCTGGCGCTGGAGGCGTTTGCCGCCGCCGCCGATCCCGCGCGCTTTCCCGAGCAGCTGAAAGACTTGTCCCCCTGGCAAGCCAAACGTATTCTGTGGAACAAGTGGCGTCCCAAACCGGAGGAGATGGCTGGGCTGGCGACGCTGGACACCGGAAGCTACAATCCTCTGCTCGGTATGTCCTACAACGAGATCGCCGCCCGCAGTCGCAGCATGCACAAGAGTCAGGGTTTCGGCGTGTTGCCCAACCGCGGTTCTCAGATCGAATATTTTCAACTCCTGGCCGGCGCACCGTTCCGAAAGGACATTTTCGATGGCATTGACAGCAGCTGGAAACGGATCGAGGGCGCTGAAGCGCTCGACAGGCTTCTCGCCGGGCAGCTCGCCGATTTCGATGTCGGCAGACCCTGGCTGAGCTTGGCAGCCTTGCTGAAAATGGATGAAGAGATAGCCAGGCTGGAAAAAGAACCCTGGGTCCGTTTCAAACGCGGGGAGTTGCGGGACCTGATCGCCGCCTGCGCCGGCCTGTTCATCGAACCGCTGGCCAGCGATTTCTGCGCAGCACCCGGTGACATGGTGCATTTGAGCACCACTATGCTGCAGCGCAGTACTGACGCCGTTCAGGTTCAGGCCATCCGCTTCCCGAGTCTTGGCCTTGTCCAGTCGCTGAAGCTGGATCTGGTCCACAATGTGTTGCAGAAGGTGGACAGCGATCTGATCCTGCCGGCCGATTATGCGCTGACGCAGCCCTACTGGTTGGCCAGGCCGCCGGAAAAAGGTCTGTTTCATGTCGATGATCCGGCCATGATCGGCCTGGCTCAGAATCCGCCGGTTCTGCCGGTCGAAGTGGACTTGACCCTGCTCGGCAGGAAGTTGACGTTTCGCAAAGCCCTGCGCTACCGTTGGCTGGACCGGGTGAACGGCGAGATGCAGCGTCCCTTCGAGATCCGTCCATCCGTGAGCGCCACTTTTGCCAAGAAAAACATCATTTTCAGCAACGGACAGAGACGGGAGGTGCAAGTGCGCCTCAAGGCCCATGCCGCCCAAGCCAAAGGTCTGCTCCGTCTGGAATTGCCCGGGGGCTGGACGGCGGCACCGGACCAGATCGATTTCGAATTCGCCAGCCGTCACGACGAGCGAACCGTGAGTTTTTGGATTTCACCGCCGCCGCTCATGCAACGGACCCAGACCTTGGCCCGGATCGTCGTCGATGGTCGAGCCTATGCGCGGTCTCTGGTCGAGATCCGGCACGATCACATTGAACCCCAGGCCTACTTTCCGGAGAGCTCCGTCCGCCTGATCCGGCTCGACACCAAGATCCCCGGCGGACGAATCGGCTACATCGAGGGCTCTGGCGACGAGATTCCCGAAGCGCTCGGCGATATGGGCTACGAAGTGGTGATGCTGGGCGACGAACAGCTGAGTTCCGAGTTTCTGGCCACTTGCGATGCCGTCATCGCCGGTATCAGGGCCTACAACACCCGACCGCGTCTGAAATATGCCTACACCGCCCTGATGGATTATATCCAAAACGGCGGCACCTACATCGTCCAGTACAACGTCGGCTACGGCCTGGTCTGCGAGGAGATCGGTCCGTACCCTTTCAAGATCGGCCGGGAACGGATCACCGACGAACAGGCCGAACTGCGTCTTCTCAAACCGGAACACAGCCTGTTCAACCAGCCCAACCGGATCGGTCCGGACGATTTTTCCGGCTGGGTGCAGGAACGCGGCCTGTATTTCGCCGAATCCTGCGATAAACGATACGATGACCTGGTCAGCGGCCATGATCCGGGTGAAAAAGAGCTGAGCGGTTCCACCCTGTTCTGCCGCTACGGGAAAGGCGTATTCATCTACAGCGGTTTGGCCTGGTTCCGCCAGGTTCCGGCCGGTAATCCCGGTGCGCTCCGTATTTTCGTCAACATGATCTCGGCTGGCCGTTATGCGCGCTGATCCTGATAAACCGCCGCTGTTCAGCTCCTGGACCAGGGTCTATGCTCTGGTGCTCGGTAATCTGTTGGGGTTGATCCTGCTGTTCTGGGGCCTGACCCGTATTCTGTCATGAACACGATCGACTGGCTGGTGCTGATCGGTTTTCTGGCTTTCGTCGTCCTGTACGGCGTATGGAAGACCCGCGGTCGCAAGAATATGGAGCAGTACCTCCTGGCCGGGCGCTCCACCCCCTGGTACATGGTCTGCCTGTCGGTCATGGCCACCCAGGCCAGCGCCATCACGTTTCTGTCGACCCCCGGGCAGGCTTACGTCGACGGCATGCGTTTCGTGCAATTCTACCTGGGCCTGCCCATCGCCATGGTCATCCTGTGCCAGACCGCCGTGCCCATTTACCACCGTTTGCGGGTGTTCACCGCCTACGAATACCTCGAACGACGTTTCGATCTCAAGAACCGTCTGCTGGGCTGCATCCTGTTCCTGATCCAACGCGGCCTCGCCGCCGGCCTGACCATCTTCGCACCTTCGGTGATCCTGTCGCTGCTGCTGGGCTGGAACCTGCAGCTGACCGTGCTGTGCTCAGGCCTGTCGGTTGTCGTCTACACGGCATTCGGAGGTTCTGATGCGGTCAACAGAACCCATTTGCTGCAAATGGCCATCATCAGCTTCGGCATGATCAGCGCGTTCGTATTGATCGTCAACACCTTGCCGGAGGGGATCTCCTGGATCGACGGGACCAGAATCGCCGGTAAACTGGGGCGGATGAACATCATCACCACCGATTTCGACTGGCGCGACCGCTACAATATCTGGACCGGCCTGATCGGCGGCACTTTTTTGATGCTGTCCTATTTCGGAACCGACCAGTCGCAGGTTTCCCGCTATCTGACGGGAAAATCGGTGACCCAGAGCCGGATCGGTCTGTTGGCCAACGCCTTGCTGAAAGTGCCGATGCAGTTCGCCATCCTTTTCCTGGGCATCATGGTCTTCGTTTATTACCAGTTCGTGCTGCCTCCGGTGAACTTCAACGCCGTGGAAATCGGCAGGCTGCAAACCAGCGCTCAGGCTGCCGCCTATCGGCAAGTGGAAGCGGAATTCGCTCGGGTTCATGCCGACAAGGCCCGTCTGTTGAAAGAGATGGTCGAACAGAATTTCCGGTCCAGGGATGGCGACCGGCAGTTGAAAAGTTTTCAAGTTCGGGAGCACAACCTCCGTCAGCAGGCCGCCGCGCTGATCCGGAACAATCGCTCGCAGTCGGACGGCAGCGACAGCAATTACATCTTTCTGAGTTTTGTGATGTCGACTCTGCCGGCCGGCCTGATCGGCCTGGTCATGGCCGCCATCTTTTCGGCTTCCATGTCATCGACTGCGGCCGAGCTCAACGCCCTGGCCTCGACAACGACGATGGACCTCTATAAACGCATGCTCAGGCCTGCCGAATCGGAAGCCCATTACCTGCGAGTGTCCAGGCTGGCCACGGTGTTCTGGGGGCTGTACGCCATCGCCTTCGCCATGTTCGCCGAACGTCTGGGTTCCCTGATCGAAGCCGTCAACATCCTGGGATCGCTCTTTTACGGCACCATTCTCGGTCTGTTTCTGATCGCCTTCTACTGCAAGAGCGTCGGTGGAACGGCCACCTTCATTTCGGCACTCTGTGCCGAGACGCTGATCCTGCTCTGTTTCTTTTTCACCGACATTCCCTACCTGTGGTACAACGTCATCGCCTGCGCGTTGATGGTGGTCCTGGCGTATGTACTGCAGTTTTTCATCGGCAGGAAACTGAGCGAGGGCTCGGCCGGAACGCTTCAGGGCTCACGGATGGAGTAGGGGCGCTGGCGCAGAAGAAAACTCAACAGGCAGGCGATGGCGATGAACAAGGGCAGGCTGAACAGGCTGCGCAACAGCGAGAATTTCAATCCCAAAAAGCTGATTTCGAATGTCAGCATAGGGATCTTGATGCAGCTGAAGGCGCCCAGATAGATGAAGATGTTGCGCAGACTGCAGCCCTTGCGCCACAGCAGGGCGGCGACAGGGAAGGATGCGTAGAGCGGTCCGGCCTGCAGCATGGCCAGAAGGATCACCCACAGGATGCCCGGCAGGCCGGAGGAAGGCCCGATGCGGGCGGCGACCTTGTCTCTGGGTACCCAAACGTCCAAAAGACCGATGAGGATGAACAGCAGGGGCAGAAAAACCATCATCTCGCTGAAAAAGAAGCTGAACTTGCGGCCGATTTCCAGTCCAGGCCGATGGGAGGTCAGCTGGGAAACCGCCAGATATATGACGAAGGCGATGAACAAGCCGTATCGTTTCATCAGGATCGTGACGATTCTGTTCACAGGAAAAGTCCGATCGTCAGGCCGATCAGCACTGCGGCTATCAGGCTCAGCGCATTTCTGAGAATGCTGACTTTCCAGCCGAAATATCTGGCTTCCAGCGGCAGGGTCAGCACGCCGACCATCATCAAGGTGGTGATGAAAACGGCCAGAATCCGGAATGAGACACCGTTTTGCAGCAGGATGGCGCTGAGCGGATAGGCGATAAAGCCGGGAATCAGCGCGATCGATCCCAACAGGGCCGCCGCCGTCATCGCCTGCCAACCGTCATTCTGAGACAGCCAGGTGATGATCTGCCGGTTGGCAACGGCATAGAGGGCGATGCTGACGAGGATCAGCATGGTGAGCAGCACCGGCAGGATTTTGATGAACATGGCCAGGCCCTGCTTGAGTCCGGCCAGGGTCTTTTTACGGTCGGTACTCCAGGATATCAGCAGGCACAGGCAACTGACGATGGCAAGTCCGATCATTGGCGGGTCAGCAGGTGGTCCGGTAATCCCGTAGCAGCTCGTCGAAGAGCGCCTGCGTCTCGGCGATGAAACGCGGTTTGTCGAAGCGCTGCGATTTCTCGAAAGCGGCGTCGCCCATGTTTCGGCGCAGGGCCTGGTCGTGGATCAGGGTCCAGGTATGCCGCAGCAATTCGGCCGGACGGCTGATCCGGTAACCGTTGAGTCCCTGGTCGACGATCTCGCGCTGGCCTCCGCCGTCAAAGACGATCGGTACCAGATGATTCTGCATGGCCTCGACGATGGTCATGCCGAAATGCTCGACCAGGGCCGGATCGCGCTGGTTGAGTCCGCAGATGTGCCAGAACAGAGAGGATTCGCGGTACAGCGTTTTCAAACGTTCCTCGTCGATGTTGGTCAGGATGTCGATCGGCAGTCCGTGCGACGCCGCTCTGACTTTTTCCAGGTAGGGGTTGTCGGCCGGTGTGCCGCCACACAGGATCAGTCGCCAGGGATGGTCCGCCGGCAGCATCTTGTGGAGCTGGGTGAAGGCGGCCACCATTTCCAGCTGTTTCTTGCTGCCGCCGAGTTCGAAGCGGGCAACGGAAAGGATCTGCGGCTTTTTTTCCGGCAGGGAGGCTGGCGCCATGTGGACAGGCGGGTAGAGATGGGCATGGGGGGTCAGGTTCCAGCGCTGCCGGATCCAACCGGCGGTATAGTGACTGTTGAATATGATGCCGCTGTAGCGGTCCATGTAGAAATAATCGCTGGGGCGGCGCTCCGGGAAGTGACAGACGGCCAGCGACACCGGCGACAGGGGCAGTACCATTTCGTTCATGCTGTTGTTGACGAAGAAATCGAAATCGACGCTGCGCAGGCTGACGGTGTGGAACGGGTTGTGTACCCGGGCGGTGACCAGTGCCGGGTCGATGTGCAGGTTCCTGTCGTCAAAGAACGGCAAAGGGATGATCTCGATGGGGCACTGTCCCAGATCGAAACCGTACCAGTCTTCCAGCTGTTTGTGGGTCAAGGGCCGGTGGCAGAGGATGGTGATCGCGAAGCGGTCTTTGAGGGCCTGAATCATGGTGGCGCCGTACTTCTGTCCGCCGCCGATGAAATCGATGACATGATCGTAGAAGCCCAGGGTCGGCTTACGCCCGGTCAGGATGGTCTCCTGGCGTTGCAACAGTTTGAAGGCCGCCTGCAGCCCGTTTTGCTCCCGCTCGTTTTGGATTCGGGCGCGCAGGGCACCTGGACTGGGGTCGATGGGGCAGGGGGGAATTTGGATACGGGTGGTTTCGTTCATCGGCTGTTCTCCCGCTGCACATCCTGGGCGAGGATGGCGATTTCCAGACGCTGTACCGTCTCTTCAAGCTGCCCTATGCGCTGGTCGAGCTGACCCAGACGGATGAAGCAACCGAGGTTGTATTCGACTTCCATTTGGTTGAAGTTCTGCTGCGGGGTCAACAGCGGTCCGCTGATCGGGCGAAACAGCTTCATGATCAGACGCTTGATGCTGACAATTAAGGGGCCGAGGCGACGGCGGTGCGAACTGACGTGATGGGGCAGGGGGTGGGGATCCATATCGCTGTTCTGGAAACTGAGCAGACGGGCCAGGCGCTGTTCGAGCTCGCGGTCGGATAGGGACCACAGGTTGACCGCATGGGGGCGGTCGATGGGTTCGTTGAACAGTCCGGCCACCGAACCGATCCGGGCGCGGGTGGCGAGGAGTTCTTCCTTGACGGCGGCGATGGTCTGCAGCAGGGCTTGGTTTTGTGGACTTGCAGGTGTCATGTCTCCTTATACCATTCTCGGCGTTGGCGAACAACCATCCCGACCCGATCCGGACTGATTTGCGGTATAATAAACGCAATGAATTTTCCTTTCCGTGAAACATGCGACGAGCTGGCCAGGCTGCATGGGTTAGAAGATTTCGAGCTCAGGGCCTTCGGCGATTACGAGTCTGTCAAACCCTACTGGTTGGAGTTAAACGAGAGGTACAAGGACGGTGAACTCAGCCTGGACTGGCAGGCGCATCGATTGATGTGGGAGCATTTCTATGCCCGTCGCACCGGCCGCCTGTGGATTCTGGCCGCAATGCAACAGGGCCGGGCCCAGGCTATTTTCCCGATGGTTCAGGAAGATGACGCGGCGCCCTGGTCCCTGTGCGACGAGTTCATCATCGGCCGGGAATACTTCTGCCCGCCCGAGCTGATCCACCGTTTCGCCTCCCTGCTCTCCTCAATTCATCAGGAGGACATGAGCAGCTTCTACATCCCGGAAAGAAGCGAATTTTTCGTCAGCGCGCCCAGCGGCGTCATCGATTTGAAAGCGGACAGCGCGGCCTATTTGGCCGGGCTTGACCATCGGACAGGTAAAGAGTTCCGCCGTCTGCAGCGCATCAACGGCGACCTGCGAGTGCAGGCCGGTCAAGATGTGCGCCGCGGCGAAATTTCCGCCATTCTTCGCTCTCAGCTGGACTACTGGCTGGTCAAGAAAGGTGCAGACAGCGAGCAGGAGTACAGCTACAGCCGCGACAAGATTCTCACCGATCTCCAGCTCATGGAGCGGGCGGCCGAAATGGGCAAATTGATCTCCCTGTACTTCTACCAGGGGACGAGCCTGATTGCCGCCAATTTTTCGGTGCGTCGCGGTCGGAACGGTGTGGACGACTACCTGTGCCTGCGCGACTGTTCAGAACAGCAGAAGCGGCGCAGTCTGGGAATTTTCGCCATATTCGAGAACATGGAACACTGCCGGCGCCTCGGCATCCGCCACTACGACCTCAGCGCCTGCATGGCGCCATACAAAGAGGCTCTGATCAACACGCAAACGACTCACTATCACCTGTATCGTCCGGGAGGAGAACATGTCTGACTTCATCAAGACACTCGGCAACCTTAAGCAGATTTCCCAGCTGATCCGCATCCACAACCGCGTCTGGCCTGGATCGATCGGCATCATCGAGGCACTGGTCGAAAGCAGCGAATGCCTGCTGGCGGTCAGCCAGAAAGGTAATGTCATCGCCTATGCCTTCGTGGAAATGGACAAGAAAGGCGGTTTCGCCGAACTTCAGGATATCACCGTCGATCCCGATCACCAGGGCAAGGGAATCGGCAAGGAACTGTTGCGCCGGGTCATGGACAAGTACGGGTACGTGAAACTGATGGCCCGCATCAGCAAGGATTCCCTGATGCAGTTCTATCAAAAGCACGGCTTTGTCACCGAGATGGTGGTCGAGAATTACTACGGTATCGACGAGGACGGAGCCCGGATGGCCTGGCGGAGAGAAACGACGGCGCGGGACTGATCCGCGGCCAAAGTCGATTCGTGGAGAGTTTTTCCGCCCAGGGCGCAATTTACCGTATCTCTGAGGCTGTTCGTCGAATTTCCGGTGACATGCGATTCATCCCGACCTATATTGTCTGTGTGAAACAGGAGGAGAATCCGATGAAGAAAATGATCAAGTGGATGCTGATCGTCTGGGTCGCCCTGATGCCGCTTGTAGCCGAAGAGACGGTGGAGTTGGCTGAACTCAACAAGCCGGAGGGCCTTTACGTGACCCGGGACATGATCTATGTCCTGGAAGGCATCACCGTTCACATGTATCAACTGGACAGCTGCAAATACCTCGGCAAATTCGGAAAAGAGGGCGAAGGTCCAGGCGAAATCAAGAAGAATCCGTTCGGCGGGCCGATTATCATCGTACCGCATCAGGGCAAACTTTACATAACCAGCATGGGGAAGTTGTCGGTTTTCAGCCCGACCGGCGAGTTCATCCGGGAACACAAGATCAACGCCTTCGACAGTTTCTATCCGTTCGCGGACCGTTTCGTCTGTATGGGATCGCATCAGGGCGCCGACGGCAAGACCGTTCTGGCGATCTTTCTGGCGGATCAGAACCTGAACCGGGGTAAACTGCTGTACGCATCGGATTTCGAGGTGGGGCAGAATTTCAAACTGGATTTCCCCATCGCTCCGTTCTACCCGTCCATGAGCGAGCGGCAGCTGTTCATCACCGCCGGGAAAGACGGCTTTGCCATCGATGTTTTCGATATCCAGGGCGACCGGCAGTACCGCATCGCCAAAAAGGAACCGTCCCTGCCTGTTCCAGCCTCCTACCAGACGGAAACCGAAAAGGCTTTCAAACGCAATCCCAACTACGCCGCCGCCTGGGAGTTTTTCAAAACCCGTATCAGCTACAAGAAAACCTATCCGCCGATATTCACCTACTTCGTGGACGACGAGCGGATCTATGTGCTGACCAACAAGCTGGCGGGGCAGGATCGGGAGTGCATCGTCATGGATCTCAAGGGCCGGGAGATCAAACGCATGACTCTGCCGCTGCCGGAGCAATACGGCATGGAGTACAATATTTTGTACACGGCCGACCGGTCGGTTTTTTACTGGCTGAGCGAAAACGACGACAGCGAAAAATGGGAGTTGTTCCGCCGCTCCCTGAAATGACGCGCAGCCGGCTTGCCGGCTCGATTTTCTGTTTATTGCGGCTGGATCAGCGGATCACTTTGACCAGACGTCCGGCGCGGACTGGCTGATCCAGGGGCAGGCGGTTGAGAAAGGCCAGCGTTTTCCACTCCGAAGAAGGGATTTCCCAGGCTTTGAAAAGGTCCTGCAAGCTGCGCCCGCCCGGGGCGGCCCTGGTCTGCAGGCGCTTGCCCCGTGGCAGATCGCTGCGTCGAATGCCGCGTAGACTGCCGACCATGAAGCGAACCTCGTCGATCCGCTCGGCAGTGAAGGCCTGCTCGCTGAGCAGGTAAAAGCCGAAGCCCTGCTGGCCGTGAATCAGCGAGAGCAGTTGCAGGCCGTAGGCGCGCTGGCCGTTCTCCAGCTTTTCGGCCCGGGTCAGCTGCGTCTGCCGGCCGGCGATGACCGACGCCTGCTGATCGAGGATGTTCAAGGGATTCAGATTTTCCAGCTGCTGTCGGTGCAGAACCGTCAGCGGCTGATCGGCCGGACCGTTTTTGACCATCAGCACGGTTTGTTCGTCGGCGCTGACCAGGGTGACGATTCCGCTCTGCTGCCGGGCTTGCCAGCCCTCGGCCAGCGTCATGGCGTAACCGTCCCTGGGGGCGATGATCTGCCCGTTGACAATACGCAGGGCCTCGTCGGACGGGCCGTACGCCAGGTTGTTGATCCTGCCCAGAAAGGTCCGCTCCTCGATTTTCAACTGTGGATCGTCGCTCTTCAGCATCAGCTTGACCGCTTCGATACGCTTGGAATTCAGCGGGTGAGTGGAAAGGAAGTTGGGCAGGCCGCCGCCGCTCTCGGCGCTGAGCTGTTCGAGGCTGTTGAAGAATTCGATCATGACACCGGGATTGTAGCCGGCCGAGCGGGCGTAGTCGATTCCCAGTCGGTCGGCCTGATACTCGTCGTTGCGACTGTATTGCAGAAACAGCAGCGAGGTGGCGATCTGCACCACCGGCATGGTCTTGCGGATGTCGTCGTTGAGTTCGGAAGCCAGCACCAGTCCGACTCCGAACAGGATGTTACGGCTGAGGGTGCGGGCGCTGTGCCGTGCGTTGACATGGCCCAGTTCGTGGCCTAACACGACCGCCAGCTCGGCTTCCGAGTTGATCATGGCCAACAGGCCTCTGGTGATGTAGATATAGCCGCCTGGGGCCGCGAAGGCGTTCTGAACCGGAGTGTCCAGGATATGGAAATGGTACTTGAGGTGCGGACGGTGCACGGCCGGCAGCAGGCTGTTGCCGACGGCTCGCAGGTAGGCGGTCAGATCAGGGGCTTCGTAAAAGCCGTATTCGATCTCCAGTCCCTGATGCACCTGGGCTCCCATGGCGATTTCGTCGGCTTCCGAGATCAGCATCAGCTCTTTTTTGCCGGTCACCGGATTGGTGACGCAGGTCCAGCTGACCAGGGTCAGCCACAGCAAGGCAGCGACAGCCGGTTTGCGCCAGGAAGGTTTCTGTTTCATGGAGGCCTCCGATAACGATCTTGAGATATCATTAGTATCGGTGGCCGACGATGTCAATATGAAAAAACAATCAGTCCCAAAGCCCCTCCCCAAGCGGAGAGGGGCCGGGGATTGGAGTGATATGAAGACGCTATTGTTTGAAGGCTTCGACCCGATAGGCGTGCAGTTCGATATTTCCGTCCGGATCGCTGTACACGGCGTAGAGACGATCCCCGAAGAAAACCGGAGGGGCCGAAACGGTTTCTGATTGCGATGGCAGACGCCAATCCGCCTGATAAACGTATTCACCGCTACTGGAGAAGAAATCGAAAGCATAACCGTCGGAACGACCGAATTCGGAAATGTAGGCGGCAATCGCTGCCTGTCGGGCCGGCCCGGAACCAATGAAATAGTAATAGGTGGCCTGGTCGGGGATCGTTCCTTTCAGACGGTCGACCATGTCCTTGGGTAGCGATGCGCCGTTGACGACGATACGCATGCGCTTGATGGCGGCCTGTTTGGCGGCTTCGTCGATCGGCATGCGGTGCGCACCCTGGGCGGCGAATCGGATCCGTTCCCGGCCTGAATAATCGGCGATCACCAGTTCCGGCGTACCGTTGAAAGTCCAGAGCAGGGTGTTGTCCGGACCGGCGGCGGCCAGCAGACCTTCATTGTCGCGGTAGGATCCGCTGCCGATGACCATGACAGTGCCACCGTACATGCCTGTTGGCGTGGCTGGTTTGTCGTCACCCCCCCGGTCGATGATGAGTTTCGAGGTCTTATCGCGTAAGTGGAACAATCTGAGTTCTTTTTGACCATTTTTCTCCATCGGTTTTCGCGGTGCGTACACGAAACGGTCGTCATCCACAAAGAATAGTGGGCTGATGTTTTCCGATTCGGGAAGTTTATGGGTCTCGATAAAATTTCCATAGTGATCGAACAGGTGCAGGCTGTTCACGTCGACCAGGACTGTCCGTCCGGGACTGAGGTGAAAATCGATCAGCATCCGGATTTCGCCCGGACCTTCGCCTTTTTTTCCGAACGATCGAAGCAGCTTGCCGTCTTGGGAAAAGACAAAAATCCGGAATTGTTTCCGGTCCATGACGAATATTTCACCTGTTGCGGAAACCCGCAGGCGCGTGATTCCCGACAGGGGGTTCTCAGGGCTGCCGGCATGGGACCACAGCTCGGTCAAGGCCAGGGGACCTTTGCCCAGAGTCGGCGCTTTTCCGGATACCGGTTCGGAAGCGGGAAGAAGGCTCAATAAACCACTCATGATAATGAAGGCTATGCATTTCATTCGAATCACCTCGGTTTGAAGCGGATCGACTGTCTGACATAACCATGACGCCACCCCGGTCAAAATGGTTTCAGCCTGGTCGGGCGATATGGAGCGGTGTGGATGAAAGAACGGTTAAGATTGGCTCTGGGCAATTCTTTTGGAATACTCTTCGGCCATCATCAGCGAATCCGGGGCGGTGATGCGGTCGATGAACAGTACGCCCTGCAGATGATCCAATTCGTGCTGAATGAGTTCGGACATGTAATCGCTGAAGGTTTCCTGCCGTTGATTGCCATCCTCGTCCAGGAAGCGAAGGGTGACATGGCGGTGACGGATGACCCGGGCCATGAATGCGGCCTTGGCCGAGAAGCAGAAATCCCAGACTTCGAACAGCTCCTGGCTCTTGTCCAGGATCTCGGGGTTGTGGAGAAAGATGGTCCGTTGCGGAACCCGGATGCAGACGAGTTGAAGCAAGGCGCCGATTTGCGGAGCCGCCAGCCCGCCGCCGCGGCGGTGGCTGAGCTGGAGATGGCCCAGGGTTTCGTACAGGTCACGACGGAGGTCGACGATTCGGACATCCTGGATGCGTTTGACCGGTTCGCTGGGCTTGCGCAGCCGTGGGTCACCAAAAAGCAGAACGGGGCGTATGGCCATTCTTTTCTCCTTGCCTTGCCATAATAATAGCATGTAATTTGGCTCGAATCTTCCGGAAAAACACATTTCCCCGACGCATGAAAGTTGCGGGGGTTGTCAGGAGAGGATGGTATCGGCGAACCGGCCGATCAGGTTTTTCCAGTCGTAGCGGCTGGTGATCTGCGCCCGGCCGAGTGATCCCAGCTTTTGGCACTGAAACGGGTCGGTCAGCAGAGTCATGGCTTTACTGCAGTATTCGTCGGCGTTCCGGGCGGTCTGGAAAACGTTCCGGTCCAGGTCGAGACCCTCCAGGCTCAGCGGAGAGGCCAGGATCGGCATTCCGGCGGCGCCGGCCTCGAGGATTTTGTTTTTGATGCCGGTTCCGCAGAGCAGCGGGCAGATGAACAATTGGCAAGTGCGGTAGAAGCGATCGATGTCGTCCTCGTAGCCCGGGATGATGACCTGATGATTGCGGTAAGTCAGCATTTCCCGACTGGGGTGAATGCCGACCAGGTACAGACGGATCTCGGAATTCAGAGCGCTCAGACGGGGCATGATCAGTTGCAAGAGGTACAGTGCGGCCTGATGGTTGGGCAGATAGGCGAAATTTCCGGTAAACAGCAGGCTGAACGGCTCGCGTTTTTCCAGACCTGCCTGAAAACGCTGTGACTCTATCCCCAATGGAATGGCCTCGCATTTCAGCTGACGATTGAGACGGTTCAAATAGCGGCAATCCTGGGAGGAAACCAGCAGCGACTTGCTGAAAAGATGCAATTCGCTCTTTTCGAAATGGGCGAACAGTCTGGCGCTGAAGCGATGTTTCAACTGTTCGGATTTCTGCGCCGTTGTCCGGGACAATTGTCGGTGCAGGCGGGAAAAGGCGTCGATGGGAAGCGCGATGGTTCTGTCGGCATATTTCCGGCCGATGATGATGGTCGACAGATACGACGCACATATGATTTTTCGGTAGTTTTTCTTGTCAAGAAGAGACTTGATGTGCCGGCGCAGCGAAGGGCCGACCGGTGACATTTTCAGGAAATGCCGGATCAGGCATCGACGCTGACCCGGAATGGAGAACGGCAGAATGAACAGATTGTCGACCCGGCTTCTGACATGGTCCACATCGCGTTGACAGATTCCCGGGTGTTCAAAAACCACCAAGTCGACTTCCTCCTGCCGGCCGAGTCGGGACAGCAGCTGGTACACCAGTGCGCTGGCGCCGCTGTGATAGCTCGGGTAGGGGAGGTAAGGAAAAAAAACCAGAATGGCCATCGCGAGCCTTCAGCCCTTTTCCGTCATCCAGACACCGGTCAGGACCAGGATCATGCCCACGATGGCCAGGCCGGCGATGGCCTCGCCCAAGATGAGAAAAGCGGCCAACTGGGTCATCGGCGGAATGGTGTACAGGTAGGTGCCCACTTTCTGGGATTCGCTGCCCTGGAGGGCGTAGAGGTACAGCAGTGTGGCCAGAAACGAACAGGTGACGCCCAGAAACAGGATGGCCAGCCAGGCTTGCCAAGGCGCACTTTCCATGACGGTCGGGGCATTGCAGATTTCCGTGATCCCGAAGGGCAGCATCATGGCTGTGCCCAGGAAGGTGATGGCCGCGGTCAGAGACAGGGCGGGCAGGCTGGAACCGTAGTGCTTGCTGAGGACGGTGAATACGCCCCACATGAATATGCTGGCGATGACCAGCAGATCGCCCAGGAGATGCCCCGCTATGGAAAAATTACGGATCTGCTCGGGGCCGATGACCAGCAGAACGCCGAACAGGGCCAGGAGCATACCGAAAAGCTTACGGGAACTCAAGCGTTCATGTAAAAAAATCCAGGCGATGACGCTGATGGTGATCGGCGAGGTGACGGCGTACACGCCGGCGTTGGCGGCGCTGGTCAGAGTCAGTCCGTAGGTTTGCACGGTGTAGTGCAGGCCGGTGCCGAAGAGAGAAAGCAGCAGCAGGGACGGCCACATGCGGCGGTAGGGAATGTGCGGCCGTTTCCGCAGAAACAGCAGTACGAAACAGAGCGATGATACGATCATGCGCAGGGTGACGACGGTGATCGGCGGAAAGTATTGCAGCGCGGATTTGCTGGCAACAAAGGAGATTGCCCAAAAAAAGCAGGTGAACAGAAGGGCGATGCGGGCTTTCGTGCTCATGTCGGGGGCTCGTTGTTCTTGTCGTTTGAGTTGGAGACGCGCAACCGTTCGCGGACAAAACGGCGCGAGACGAACAGCGACCATGGTTTGCGAAAATGGTAACTGCCGCTGGTCGGGTCGAAACGGCCGATGGTTCTGCCGCAGTGGACGATTTTATACTCGGATTGGCTTTCCAGTCTGAGCAGGGTGGGGGTGATCCGGTAGATCCAGGAAAGCGATCCGGGTGCGAAGATACGGTTCAGCAGGCGGTTGATGACAAAAAAAGTCTGCCAGAGACGCTGGTTTCTGCGCCATTGCCTGAGTCCGGCAACCCCGTTGCGGACCGGGCTGATGGTCTGGTGACGACAACGCAGAGACACTATGCCCCTGATCTGTTCCGGTAAAACCGCCTGGGGGTCTAAGGCCGGGTTGGAATCGCCGCAAGTGATGAGCCGATCGCCCTGGTGCTCGACGATCCGGTGCACGATGTCCTGGCCTTCGTATGCGAATACGATGATGTCGCCGGGCGCGAGTTCCTGGATGGAACAGGGCTGGACAGTCAGGCGATCGCCGGTGCGGAACACGCCGCGCATGCTCCGGCCCTTGAAATAGGTTTGCAACCGGGGTGGAGTCGTGGTGCTGCGAGCGGTGGGCATGATGACGGTATGATCAGCACAGGATGCCGATAAATCCCTGTTTGATCATCTCCTGCAGGTACAGGCGAAGGTCGTTCTCCACCTGGTTGCGATCCGGGTTGTCGTATTCCTGAAGAAAACGGGTCGACAGCTCGGTGAACGTGATCGGTTGCCGACAGAGCGTCCAGACCTGCAGACCGGTTTCGTTGAGAATACGCATCACGCTGTTATCGGGGTTGAACAGCATCGGTCCGCCCGGCTCGTCCGGGCGCAGGATGACATCCGGATTCTGCTGCAACGGCGAATCGTTCGGTATCGTTGGCTGGTTCATTGAATTTCCTTACGGAAAAGAAGGGCGAAGCGCCGCATGATATCGGCCGAGTGGGGGGTTTCACGGCAACGGGACAGCAGGGAGTTGGGGTCCTGACCCTTCTCCAGCAACTGATCACGGTTGGAAATGATCAGTGCCCGGCAGATATCGACATCGAATTCTGGGTGAAACTGCAGTCCCCAGGCGCAGTCTCCGATCCGGAATGCCTGATGCACGTCGTGTTCGTTGCCGGCGAGCAGAACGGCGTTGCGGGGGATTTCCGTGACCGATTGGCTGTGGGCCGCCTGTACGGCCAGGGGAGAGGACATCCCCATGAACAGAAAATCATCATCGGCGTGCGGGGTCAGGTGGACGGCGACGGTACCGATTTCCGGGCCATGGGGATTGTCGGCGACCTTGCCGCCCAGGGCGTAGGCCAGCAGCTGATGTCCGAAACAGATACCCAGCAGCGGGATTTCGGCGCTGACAGCTTGCCGGATCCAGGCGGCTTCGAGTTCCATCCAGGGCTCGCGGTCGGTGATCATGCTCAAAGAGCCGCAGATGATGACGGCGGCGATGCGCTCCCATTTCGGCAGAACCGGCTTGTTCGTCATGTCGATGATCTGGGCTTCGTGCCGGGTCAGATTGATGGCCCGCAGGAAATGATCTTCGAAGTTACCGTAAAAAGGGCGTATTTCGTTCGGCGCTGGACCGTTTTTCAATATCAACAACTGTTTCATCATGTCTGGTGTGCACCCGATTGTTATGCTTTGAATATTAGGTGTACACCATCGTCGGATTCATTGCAAGCGAAGCGGTCCGAAAAACTTCCAGTTGACAGCTTGGCAGTCGGACTATACAATCACAGTCCTCGTTTCGGAGTCGATAAAATGGACGCCATGCAACTGGAACGGAAACTGCCCGCTACAGCGCTGTTGACCTGGTTCGATATGCAGCGCCGGACCATGCCTTGGCGCAGCGACACTGATCCGTACCGGATCTGGGTGTCGGAAGTCATGCTGCAGCAGACCCGGGTGGAAACCGTCATCCCGTACTTCGAACGGTTCACGGTCTGTTTCCCGGATCTGAAGACCCTGGCCCAGGCGCATCCCGACGCGGTCCTGCGTCTGTGGCAGGGACTCGGTTATTACCAACGGGCCCACAATCTGCACCGGGCCGCCTGTCTGGTTTTACAGCGGCACAACGGTCGGATTCCAGATGATTGGCAGGCCTTCCGGGCCTTGCCGGGAGTGGGTGATTACATCGCCGCCGCAGTGCTCAGCATCGCTTTCAATCGTCCGCATGCGGTCCTGGACGGCAACGTCATCCGGGTTGCCAGCCGCTTCTGGGGCATCAGAACCCCCGTATTCAGCGTACCGCGGAAACGGTGGCTGCGGGAGCGCATCGAGAAGGACATGACCCAAGCGCGCAGCGGCGATTTCAACCAGGCCATGATGGAACTCGGGGCTATTGTCTGTAAGAGCCGGGCATGGCTGTGCAGGGACTGCCCGCTTAACCATGACTGTTTCGCCTCTATGCGGCAGCTTCAGCATCAATATCCGCAACGCAGGGTACGCCCCGTCCGGCCGCTGTACACCGTTGCCCTGGCTGTCATCCGCGATGGCCGGCGAATTCTGATCCAGAAACGGAAAGCGGACGGTCATCTGGGTGGACTCTGGGAATTCCCCGGCGGTAAACTGAAGGAAGGAGAATCCCCGGATCAGGCCTTGATCCGGGAATGTCGGGAAGAAATAGGTTGCGATTTCGAAGCCGAGACGGCCTTGCCGCCTTTCCGGCATGTCTACACCCATTTCGAAATCGAAGTGCATGCCTTTATCGGCCGGATCGTGTCCGGCTCACCACAGGCGCTTATGGGACAGCCTCTGCACTGGCTGGAGCGTGAAGAGAGGGAGAACTTCGCTTTTCCAGCCGCCAACCAGCGGATTTTCCGTTTGCTCGACGCTAGAAACTGAAGCCCAGCTTCACCCCGAGCATGGAGCTGTAGTCTTCGTTGTTGAAATCGACCACGGCAAACAGGGTGTAGATCATGCGGTATTTGGTCAGACCGACGTTGATTTTGAGCATCATGTCGCTGGTGATGGATTCAGAGCCCAGCTTGTACCACTTGGTCGGTCCGGCGCCGATGAAGAAATTGCCCAGCCTGACATTGGCGATGAGTGCGGGTGCCAACTGCACGGAATTGAATTTGAGATCCTGAACCACAAAGAAACACTCGGGGGTGATCATGATGATGTCGCCGATTTTCCAGTTCAGGTTGAAGCCGGCGATGGCCCAGAAGTAGGCGAAATCGAAGTTGTCGGGAGTCAGTGTGCCACCCTGAAAATAGAATTCCGCTTCACTTTCCATGGCCGATAAACCGGACACGGAGAACAGGATCAACGCAGCCAGCAGCAGCATTTTCATACGATTCATGGAGTCCTCCATTTTTGTTTGTTCGCGTTGCGTGTCAGAGAGACACATTATAGACAATCCGGAAAAACGGAACAATGCAATTTTGCCATTTTTTCAGACGATCCCGGTATTTCCGAGTTTCTCCAGGATGGCGCTGACCGACTGGCTGCGGTCCATGGTGTAAAAATGCAGGCCGTCGACACCGTTGTTCAGAAGATCACGGCATTGAGCGACCGCCAGTTCCACTCCCAGGCCGTTCAGGGCCTCTTTGTCTTCCGCCGGGATGGCGGCCAGTTTTTTTTCGATATGCTCCGGTATCCGGGCTCCGCAGCGTTCGGCCAGCGCATGGGTCAGCTTGACGTTGTAGATGGGCATGATGCCGGCCAGGATGGGCTGACTGACGCCTTGCTGCCGCAGGTAATCGCGCAGAGCGTAAAAATCGCCGTTGTCATAGAAATACTGCGTGATGACGAAATCGGCGCCGGCGTTGATCTTTTCGACCAGTCTGCGCCAGTCGTCCTGCTTGCTGTGGGCTTGAAAGTGACCTTCCGGGTAGGCGGCCACGCCGACGGGGATCGTGGTGTGTTGCCGGATGAGCCGGAGGAGATCGACGGCGTATGGACATCCCTGCGGGTGAGGCGGCATCGGGTCCTCCTGCGGTACGTCGCCGCGGATGGCGAACAGTGCGTCGATGCCTTCTGACTGGTAGCGGCTGGCGCTTTCTCCGAGCTCTTCCCGGCTGAGTCCGTAGGCGGCCAGGTATCCAGTCAGCGGGATATCGGTCCTTTTCTTCATGAATTGGAGCAATTCCAGAGAACCTTGGCGCGAAGAGCCACCGGCGCCGAAGGTCACCGACAGGAAGTCGGGTTGCAGAACCAGCAGCTCCATAATGGTGCTTTGCAGCTTGATAGTTCCTTTTTCGGTCTGGGCCGGATAAAATTCAAAAGAAATCGACGGCTTTTTTTTCTGCCATATGTCTTTGAAGTTCATCGTTCCTCCTGGTCAGCTGATTCGTTTATACCATAATCAGGTAAAAAAGTGCTTGCATTATCCGCGTAGACAGCATGGCCCGGCCAACAAGTCCTCTGTCTATTTTTTGACTATGTCGGCATGCCCGGAGAAAAAAACTGGAAAACATGGTAGAATTTTCAAAATTTGCAATGATGGAGGCAGAAATGATTAGAACGGCATTCATTGGAACGGTAATTTTATTTTTATGTTCTTCCTTGGCGGTTGCCAACGGATTGAATCTCAACAGCAACGGATCCAAGGCTCTGTCCATGGGCGGTGCTTTCATCGGTTTGGCAGACGATTTCAGCGCCGTCTACTGGAACCCGGCCGGTTTGATCCAGATGGACAAGACCACCATCTCGCTGTACCTGACGGATGTCATGCCGACTTCGACCTACCAGATGGACCTTCTGGGCATCGACGCCCAGACGGATGTCAAGCATTACATTTCCGGCAGTTTCGGTTTTTTCAAACCCCTGCCGGGCAATAAAGTCGTCATGGGGATATACGGTTACGTGCCCTCCGGATTGGGCGCCAAATGGAATGGTGACGACGTCCTGATGCTGACCAAGGCGACCGGCAAGGGCGGCCCCTACCAATGGCAAAGCTTTCTGGCAGTTGCCACCATTTCACCGGCCATCGCCGTGAAACTGAGCGACCGTTTCTCGCTGGGAGCGTCCATCAACGTCAACTACGGCATGCTGAACATCAAAAGACCCGTTGTCGGCCAGTACGAGGAAGACCTGACCGGACTGGCGGTGGGCTTTTCTTTCGGCGGTATGTATAAAGTCAGTGAGAAATTCACTATCGGCGCCACTTTCAAGACTCCGTTCCAGGTCAAGCTGAATGGTGACACCAGTATGCCCGGTGCGGCCCTGTACGGGCTGTCGGAGGAGTCTCCGGCCGAACGGGAAGCCACCTGGCCGATTTGGGCCGGTATCGGTGTGGCGTTCCGCCCCAGCGGCAAAATGACCTTCACCGCCGATCTGCAATACACCAACTGGACCGAACTGACGGATATACCCGTCAGCTATGAAGACGTCGGCTGGGCTGCGTATTTCAACATCGTGAACCGTTTCGAATTGCAATGGAAGGATGCAATCCAGACCCGTTTCGGTTTTCAATACCAGGTCAGCGACAGCCTGGCACTGCGTTGCGGGTATTATTACGATCCGTGCCCCAATCCTCTGCGCGAAAAGAACAATACCCATAACATCCTGCTGCCGGCCTCGACCTACAACTGGGCTACATTGGGTTTCGGCTTCCGCAAGGGCAATATCACCATCGACGCCGGTCTGGAATATGGTTTCGGTAAAAAAGTGACGGTCGCCGCCAACCAAGTCATGAGCGGTTCCGGTTTGCCGGGCACTCACGGCATCGATATCCTGGCCGCCTCGATGGCGCTGACCATCGATCTGTAAGATCCAAGCCATCCGGTGCGGTATCTGGGGAACAGGAATTCCTGTTCCCCCTTTGCCCATTTTCTGACCGCTTGCGGAACTTTCGCTGAATCATGATGACAGATAAGCTTAAATCGGGTACAATATTCAAAAAAAACCATGAACGATGACAGGTGAAATATGAAAAAACGTTTACAGAAAAAGTTGAGACTGGGAAAGTTTTGCGAGTATGGATTCTTGATGGGCTACCGTTATGCCGCCGATAAAACCGAAGCGCAACGTTATGAATTGCTGGAACGGTTTCTCGAGAAAGCCATCGAGGCCAACGGCCTGTTGTGCATCGGTTTCCCCAAAGAGGGTCAGGACAACCAGTTCCAGGCCTTTGTGATGCTTGACCAGAGCCGCGGATCGGTGAGCGAAGAACAGCGCCAGGCCGTACAGGACTGGTTGAAAGCCGACTCCGAAATCAACGCCTACCATGTCAGCCCGCTGATGGATGCCTGGTACAGCGATTTCAACGCCGAACCGAGCGGCGACTGGCAGACCAAATAGGCCGGGCGAGAGCGCAATCAGAATTTTATCAACAGCTCGAAGCGCAGCCAGTTGGAATTGTCGGCCTCGGGGAAATAAAAGTCACCCGGAATAAAGTACTCCCACAATAAATGGCCGCTGAGATTTTTGTTGAAGGTCATCAGCAATTGCGCCAAAGCCAATAAACCGCGGTTTTTCCCGTTCCCGCCTGGAAATGACGCTGCCGGGGCGGCGTATTGGGCTCCGAAGCTGATGCCGGACAGTCTGAGGGACAGATTGTCGACGATCTTGCCATTCAGGGTCAGGTACAGTGCGTTCAAATTGCTCCAGTAGGCTACCCGGCTTTCTTTGATCAGAGTGTAGACGTAGGAATCGCTCCATTTGGGCCAGCGGCTGTGCACCGGATCCCAGGCTTCGACGCGGTCGACGGTCGCCGGATCGTCACCGGACAGCAGGATGCCGCCCAGGCTGATGGTTTTGAGGTATTCGAAATCTTCGGAAAAGTTGTAGTCCAGGTGGGTATGACCACCGAAGCCACGCAAAGATCGACTCGGCTGACCGGCCGAGGCGGTGTTTTCGATACGGCCGCGCTGCAAGGCGGCTTCGACGGTCAGGTTGAGATGATCGCTGATACGGCCGACGATACGGGCGCCGAAAGTATTGAAATGCGCTTCGGTCGGGAAAAACTCGTTTTCCTGGCTGTCTTTACGGATAAAGTAGGTTTCGAGTTTGGCAAAGGGGAAGACCCCGGCATAATACAAACCCAGGCTGGTGTAGGCCTGCTCTTCCAGGATCTGATCGTCGGCCTTGGTCAGCTTGATGACCGGCAGCAGGTTGTCGGTACGTGGTACGTAGCCGTAATACAGCGTGAACTGGTGATTTTCCCAGGGAACCAGATCGAGGCGGACGGCGTTGAAATAGAAAGACCTGGAACCCGTTCCGGCCTGACCGTCCTGAACGATGAAGCCTTCACCCAGGCTGATGTCTTGCCGGCCGACGGTCAGGGTGAACGGCAGGGATTTGGACCGTTTCCATTTCAGGTACAGGTTATCGAAAAAGATTTCGTTGTTGTATTTGTTGCCTTTCGGTGCCAGATACACCCGGAACTCGTTGGTCAGTTTTCCGTACAGCTCCAGGTTCTCGTTTGCCTTCCACAATACGGCGAAACTGCTTTTTTGCCGGGTGTAGGTGGTGGCGTCGGCGCTGCGGTCGTTGAGACTGATGGCGTTGTCCCAGGTCTCGATCCGGAGCCGGTGCTGAAAACTGAAAGTGAATGGTGATTCCAGCGTGTAATCACCGGGCAGCGCGCTGGGGCAAAGGGCGTAAAAGGTCAGAACCAGGCTGGATATGATGAACGGCTTGAGTTTCATATTGTCCTCGCTGTGATCAATAGTAGTAATAATTCCAAAAAGCAAATTTTGAAACTGCATAATTATAGCAAAAAAGGATTGACCAAAACGATGCGGCGCTGTATTATGTTTTTGTACAGTATTCGTCGGAACAAACGGAGGGCAGATCATGAAAAGGACAATTCTTCTGGCATTGCTCCTGGGCTTGGGCATACTGATCATGTTGGGCTGCGGGTCGAAAAAGAAGGACAACGCATCCGCCGCCATCGATGAGGCGGTCAACAACCCGAACTGGTACCGCTATATCAACGCTCACACATCGGGTGCGGTATCAAAAAGTGCGAGTGTCCGGGTGGTTTTCCACCAGGCGCTCAAGGGGGCCGGCACCGGCCATGGCCCGGATATGTCCGAAATCATGGAAATCGAACCCTCCGTGCGGGGTGAACTGGTCTGGCAGAGCGACCGGGAATTTGTTTTCACCCCGGCCCAGGCTCTCCAACCCGGCCAGAAATACCGGGTCAGCCTCAAGCTCGCCAAATGGCTGGATCTGGAAAAGGGAATGGATCGCTTCCATTTCAGTTTTTCCGTCAATCCCCAGGCCATGGAACTGGAACTGCTCGGTCTGCAGGCCATGGGTGGCGACAGCGCCTTCTCTTTCCACGGCCGGGTCAACACGGCGGATACGGCTGAGCCCGAAGCGGTCGAAGCCGTGGTCAAGGCCGAACTGGCGGGTAAAGCGCAGACCCTGATCTGGGAGCATGAAAAGAACGGTCTGGTCCACCTGTTCCGTATTGACGGCATTCAGCGCACCGACAACGAAGCGGCGCTGGATATCCGCTTCGACGGTCAGTCCATCGGCGTCGATTCCCGCGGGCGTGAAGCCTTCCGCATTCCGGCCAAGAACCAGTTCGGTGTCATTTCGGTTCAGGCCGTACCGGGGGCCGAGTACGCCGTACGCGTTCTGTTCAGCGAGTCGCTGGCATCCGATCAGAATCTGAACTCCCTGATCACCATTCCGGGCAAGGAGGTTCGCCTGCTCACCAGCGGCGCCCAGGTCATGGTTTATTTTTCACCCGATTCTCCGGATGAACGGGTTTCGCTAAGACTGGAGGCCGGTCTGCGCAGCGGCAGCGGTTTGACTCTGAAAAAAGACTTCACGGAAAGCGTGTCTTTCAGCCAGATTCCGCCCCAGCTGCGTTTTGTCGGCAAAGGGGCGATTCTGCCTCAGAACGATCGCTTGACCGTACCCTTCGAGGCAGTAAACCTGCGTTCGATTCAGGTTACCGCTTTCGAGATCTATTCCGAGAATCTGGCCCAGTTTCTGCAGAACAACGATTTTTCCGGCGAAGAGGAATTGTTTCGTGTCGGCCGACACCTGTGGCGAAAAACGATTCAGCTCGAGGACGACAGCAAGGACCTGTCGCGCTGGAATCGCTACCAGCTCGACGTAACCGACCTGTTGCGGGAATACAAGGGCAGCATGATCCGTCTGGCCCTGTCCTTCAACCGTTCAAACTCCGCCTACCCCTGCAGCGGCGAAACCGGCGAGATCCGTGCCGAGCCGCCGATTCGCGACAGCAACGACTGGGACAATCCCGAAAATTCGAACTGGGATTACTGGAACGATTATTACCAGTACGAATCCGGAGAGGAATTGACCTGGCGCAACCGTGACAATCCGTGCAACGAGAGCTACTACAGCTTCCGTTTCAACCGGGAACGGGTCTGGGTGGCCAGAAATTTCTTTGCCTCCGATTTGGGGCTGCTGGCCAAAAAAGGCGATGACGGCCGGATGCTGGTCGCAGTCAACCGTATCAGCAGCGGTGAACCGGTCAGCGCAGCCAAAATAAAGGTGTACGATTTCCAGAATCGTCTGCTGGCTTCCGCTGAGAGTTCCCGCGACGGATTGGCCTACCTGACTCTGGAAAAAGTTCCTTACCTGGTTATCTGCGAACAGGGTCAGGAGAAAGGCTACCTGAAGGTCAACGGGGAAACCGCCCTGCCGACGAGTCACTTCGATGTCGGCGGTCAGGACGCCAACCGCGGAATCAAGGGGATCCTGTACGGTGAACGCGGTGTCTGGCGCCCTGGAGATGCACTTCATGTCATGCTGGCCGTTTGGGATCGTGATGGGAAATTGCCCAAGGATCACCCGGTCGAGCTGGAATGGTTCGATCCTCGAGGCCGTCTGGTTCACAAGTACCGCCCGGTATCCGCACAGAACGGTTTCTACCGCTTCACCCTGGCAACGGACGATGACGCCCCCACCGGCAACTGGACGGCCAAGGCCAGAATGGGCGGACAGCTTTTTCAGGCCCAGTTCAAGGTCGAAACCGTCGTGCCCAACCGTCTCAAGATCGCTTTCAAGACCGAGCAAACGAGCGTTTCCGCCGAGCGGCCGGTTTTGAAGGGTGAGCTGAACAGTCAGTGGCTGCACGGTGCACCGGCTTCGAATCTGAAATATGCCATCAATGCCCAGTATTCGGTCGTTCCGACCGTTTTCAATACATTCGGCGACTATGTTTTCGACGACGCCACCCGGCAATTTTCCGCCAGTCGCAAACAGCTCGATGAGGGAATTTTGGACGAAGACGGCGGTTCACCGGTCAGTCTTGACCTTTCGGTTGGCGGCAACAGTCCGGGACGACTGTCGGTTCAGTTGGAGACGCAGGTTTTCGAAAAGGGAGGGCAGTACAGCATCGATCGCTTCCCGGTCGTTTACGACCCGTACAAGTCCTATGTCGGAATCAAAACCCCGAAGGGCGATATCGCCCGCGGTATGCTGTTGACCGACACCGATCAGAAAGTGGATCTGGTGACTCTGGATTCGACCGGTAAAGCGGTCGATCGGCAGAAGATCGAAGTGAGCCTCTACAAGATCCATTGGCGCTGGTGGTGGGAGAAGGAAGCCGATTCGCTGGCCCAGTATGCGGCGGACGAGAATCTGACCCCCTTGCTCAAAGGCAATGTGGCGACTCAGGCGGGGCGGGGCAGCTGGACTTTCCAGATCAAGTATCCGGAATGGGGCCGTTACCTGATCCGGGCTTATGACCCGGTCAGCGGTCATTCCAGCAGCAAGATCGTGTACATCGACTGGCCGGGTTGGGCCGGAAAAGCCCGTGAGGAATCGGGCGTGGGCGCCACCCGCCTGGAGCTGACGCTGGACAAGGACCGCTACCAGGTCGGCGACACGGCGCGCATCAACCTGCCCAAGAGCGTTCAGGGCCGGGCCCTGCTCACCGTCGAGAACAGCCGCGGTGTGGCCCAAGCCCGTTGGCTGGAATTGGGCGGCGAGCGCAGCAGCCATGAGCTGGAGGTGACGGCGGACATGACCCCGAACGTTTACGTCAGCGTGACGCTGCTCATGCCGCACCGTGGTAAGCAGAGCGATACACCCATCCGGCTTTACGGCATCGTCCCGCTGCTGGTCAGCGACCCCAAAACGGTCCTGAAACCGGAAATTTCCTGTGCCGACAGCTTTGCGCCAAAATCCGAGATCGACATCCGGGTCGGCGAGGAATCCGGCAAGGCCATGACCTATACCCTGGCTCTGGTCGATGAGGGACTTCTCGGCTTAACCCGCTTCAAAACCACCGACCTGCACGATTTCTTCTATTCCAAAGAGGCGTTGACAGTCAAAAGCTGGGACCTTTACGACTGGGTGATCGGTGCTTACGGCGCCGAACTGGAACGCGTCCTGGGCATCGGCGGCGACGAGCAGGGTGTCGATCAGCAGAAGGCCAAGCAGAAACGGTTCCCGCCGGTGGTCGAATTCCTGGGACCCTTCGAGCTGAAAGCCCGTGAGAAAAAGAATCATAAACTGAAACTCGGCAGCTATGTCGGCGCTTTGCGGGTCATGGTGGTCGCCGGAAACCAGGGAGCCTACGGTCGGAGCGAAAAGAGCGTTCCGGTCAAGAGCGACCTGATGATCGCGCCCACTTTACCGCGGATTGTCCGGCCTGGAGAGACAGTCACCCTGCCGATCGATGTTTTTTCGCAGCGAACCGGTAGCCACAGTGTCAGGCTGCAGATCGAGTCCGGTGACAAAGTGAAGATCATTGGCTCTGCAGCACAGGAAATCGCCTTCAGCGGACCCGGTGAAAAAACGGCCGGTTTTGAACTGGAGGTGCTCGACCAGACCGGCTTGGTTCCGGTGACTATCCGGGCCCAGAGCGGGCAGCTGAAAGCGGAAGAGATCATCCACCTGCCGGTACTGGCCGCCAACGTGCCGGCCCGCGAACAATACCATGCCCAGATCGAAGGCCGGAGCAGCTGGCAGACAAAGGTCATGCCCCTGGGATTGGCGGGCAGCAACAAGGTTTTTCTTGAAATATCGGCCATGCCGCCTCTGAACCTGTCCAAACGTCTCAACAACCTGATCGCCTACCCGCACGGTTGTCTGGAACAAACTGTTTCCAAACTGTTTCCGCAGCTTTACCTGGACCGCTTGATCAAACTGAGCGACGAAGACAAGAAAGCCATAGCGGACAACATGCAGAAAGGTCTGGAAAAAATCAGCGGTTTTCTGGCGGCAAGCGGCGGTTTTTCCTACTGGCCGGGCAGCGATCAGATTCACTCCTGGACCAGTACCTATGCCGGGCATTTCCTGTTGGAGGCCAAAAATATGGGTTATGCGGTACCGCAGAACCTGCTCGAACCCATGATCGCCTATCAGCGTCAGACCGCCAACCGTTGGCGCTTGGGCGCCGAATCGGCTCTGGAACAGGTGTATCGGCTGTTTGTCCTGGCCTTGGCCAGGCAGCCCGATCTGGGCGCCATGAACCGCTTGCGGGACTTCAAACAGCTGGATGCACAGGCGGCCAGTCTGTTGGCTGCGTCCTTTTACCTGTCAGGTCAAGTGGAAGCGGCCCGGGATTTGCTGTCCGACCTTGCCCAGGATGTCAGGACAATTTCCGACAGCGATCAGACTTTCGCCTCTGTGCCGCGTGACCAGGCCCTGTTGTTGTGGGCGCAACTGCACAGCGGCGGCAATCGCGATCTGTCGAAATTGGTCGAAAAAGTATCCGAAAACCTGAGCGAGGACCGGCTCTACAGCACTCAGGAAACGGCGTTCACCCTGATGGCCCTGGCCGAATACTACGGTTCCAGGCCCAACCGCGGTCCGGTAAAAGGCGATCTGTATGTCAACGGGAAAAAAGAGACGTTCAGCTTCGACACTCCGCTGCTGCGGTACGATTTGAGCGATAAACTCATGGCGTCCGGTCTGAACCTGCAGATCGACAACCCGGTCACCGAACGGCTGTTCGTTTCCTGGAACCGGGAAGGCGTGCCGCTGGCCGGACAGGAACAGGCCAGCGCCCAGTCGTTGCGGATCGAAATCCGCTACTCTGAACTGGAAGGCGGCAATCTGGATGTGTCAAAGGTCCGGCAGGGGCAGGATCTGCTCGTTACGGTCACCGTCAAAAACCTCACGAAACGGCGTTTCGAAAACCTGGCTCTGAGCCACCTTGTGCCATCGGGTTTTCAGATCCACAACGCCCGTTACACCCTGCCCGGCCAGGCCTACGCCCAGCTGGACTATCAGGATGTGCGCGATGACCGGGTTTACAGTTATTTCGGGCTGAAAGCGGAAGAAACCAAGATCTTCACCATTCATGTCAACGCATCGTTCGCCGGCCGTTTCTACCTGCCGGGAGTCAGGGCGGAGGCCATGTACGATGCCGATGTATACGCCAGCACCGTCGGGCAGTGGCTGAACGTCGTGCGCTGAAACGGCTGAGAAGAGCGGGCGTCGGGCTCTTGGCCTGGAAAAAGAGCCTGACGCTGCTGGCCGTTTTTTCAATCTGGTTTTATTTCGCGCTTCCGCGCCTGTTTTCGGGAGTCCCTTTTTCGCCTGTGTTGCTGGACTGTAACGGACAATTGCTGGACGCCCGGGTGGCTCAGGATCAGCAGTGGCGTTTCCCGCCTGGGAGCCAAGAACTGCCCGAAAGGTACCTGCAGTGTCTGATTCACTTCGAGGACAGACGTTTTTACTGGCATCCCGGGATCGATCCCTTGGCTGTAGCCAGGGCCGTCATTCAGAATGTCCGGGGCCAGGACCGGGTCAGCGGGGCCAGCACCCTGTCCATGCAGCTTATCCGAATCTGGCGCAAGGCACCCCGAACCTGGTGGAACAAAATTTACGAGGCGATTCTGGCCGTGCGCCTGGAGTTCCGTTATTCCAAACGGGAAATCTTGCAGCTCTATTCGCTGCATACCCCGATGGGACGCAATATCGTAGGCGCCTGGTCGGCTTGCTGGTTGTATTTCGGCCGGCCTCTCAACGAACTGAGTTGGGCGGAAAGCGCTTTGCTGGCAGTACTTCCGAATTCGCCGACGGCATTGAACCCCGGGAAGGGGCGTGATCGGCTCAAAAAAAAACGGGACGGCTTGCTGAATCGTCTGTGCAGGCGGAAACTGATTGACACCCTGACCCGCGATCTGGCTGTCAACGAGGATCTGCCGAAGGCAGCGGGTGGCCTGGGGGAAAGAAGGGCGGTTCATCTGCTGGACACTCTGCACCACCAGGCACAGGGAAGCGGACGAAGCTATCCGCTCTACCCGAGCAGTATTGTACAGGACCTGCAGCAACGGGCCGAGAAAGTGCTGGCCCGGCACCAGCAGAATCTGGCCAAAAGCCGGATCCATGACCTGTGTGCCCTGATCGTCGACCACGGTACAGGCCAGGTGCTGGCCTATCTGGGTAACGCGGCCTACCTGAACGGCGGCCGCGATCAGAGCGCCTGGCTTGATCTGGTCATGTGCCGGCGCAGCACCGGCAGTATACTGAAACCTTTTCTTTACGCTTCGATGCTGCAGGAAGGGGAGTTGACCGCTCAGCAACTGGTCGAGGACATTCCCACCTTCATTCGGGGTTTCGTCCCCCAGAATTTCAACCGTAGCTACCTGGGTGCCGTAGCGGCCAAGGATGCGCTGGCCTATTCGTTGAACATCCCGGCTGTGCGGCTGTTGCAGAGGCACGGTCTGCAGCGCTTTTACGATCAGTTGAAGTCCATGGGCATGAACACCTTGCAGCGCCCGGCCGATGGCTACGGGCTGACCCTGATACTGGGCGGCGCCGAGGGCACCTTGTGGAATATGACCGAGTTGTACAGTAGTTTGGCCCAGGCGGCACTGGGTAATGAACGGGCATTAGCTCTCAGCGCCCTGACAGCGACACCCAGACAAGCTGCTGTGGAATCGTGGCCGATTCGCAGCGGTGCCGCCTGGTTGACACTGCAGGCCTTGACCGAAGTGGCCAGACCCGGTCTGGAGAGTCATTGGCAGTCCTTCACATCCTCGAGACTGCTGTCCTGGAAAACCGGTACCAGCCACGGTTTTCGCGACGCCTGGGCCATGGGGGTGACGCCGCGTCACTGCCTGGCGGTTTGGGTGGGCAACGCCGATGGCGAGGGCCGGCCTGAATTATCCGGACTGAACGTGGCGGCGCCGGTTCTGTTCGATCTCTATCAGCTCGTTCCGGCCGGGGAGGCATTTCCGGCTCCCTGGCGGGATCTCAAAGCCGTTACCTTGTGCCGGGAAAGTGGTTTTCTGCCTGGTCCCAACTGCCATGACACGGTCCAGGCTCTCCTGCCGGCAGCCGCCGAATACCGGTCGCTTTGTCCCTTCCATGAGCGCATTTTTCTGGACAAGAGCGGGCGCTTCCGGGTTGACAACCGCTGTGAAGAGTCCTACAACATGCAGGCCGAGGACCGGTTTGTCTTGCCGCCGGTTCTGGCCTATTACAGCGAGCGCTGGCGTCCATCGTTCAGGCCGCTGCCGCCATGGCGAAAGGACTGCGCCGAAATGGGTGGCGAAGCGGACGTCATGAACCTGATCTACCCTCCGTCGGGGGGGGTCGTCTACGTGCCGATTCAGTTGGACGGCCAACGCGGAGCCGTGGTGTTCCGCCTGGTTCACCGGTATCCCGAACGCCTGGTCTACTGGCATCTGGACGACCGCTACTTGACGGCCACGCGTCATTTTCACGAACTGGAACTGGCCCCAGAACCGGGAAAGCATCTCATTACCCTGGTCGATGAATCAGGGGTTGTGTGCCGGCGCAGTTTCACCGTCATCGCCAAGGAAGCAGGACGCTGATCAGTACAGGTCCAGGTGAATCAGGCGGATCTCCAAGGGGCCGTTGAAGAGGGGGATGCGGGCCTTGGGGCGCAGACCGATATGTTTGACCAGTTCGGTCGAACCGCAAAGCAGCCAGGCCTGCGAGCCTGTGCATTCCTTCTTCAAATAATCGCCGAAATCCCTGTAGAGTTTGAACAGACGGGTTTCATCCTCCGCTGTTCGTTCACCGTAAGGCAGATTGGCTACGATCAGGTGCGGGCCGGGTAGCTTCCGCGTTCGGAAATCGGCCTTCTGCAGCTGCACCGACTCTCCGTAGGGCAATCGGAACAGGTTGTGGCGGGTCTTGCGGATCGATGGGCCATGGATGTCGCTGCCGATGATCAAGTTTTGATCGATACTCTGAATCCGGGCATCGGCATCGGCTTTGATCCGGTTCCAGATATCGGGATTGAAACCGGGGATATGTTTCAAGGAATGGTGCGGGCGCCGGTAACCGGCCGGAATCCGGGCAGCCAGCATCAACGCTTCTCCCAGGAAGGTCCCCGAACCGCAGAACGGGTCCAGCAGGGGCGAATTTCCGTTCCAACCCGAAATCCGCAATATGGCCGCAGCCAGGTTTTCTTTCAGTGGCGCCAGACCGCCTTCCAGCCGGTAGCCTCTCTGGTGCAGGGCGCCGCCTGGATCGACGCTGATCAGGGCTTCTTGCTCCTGGATGAAGAGGTTGATGCGCAGGTCGGGGTTGTCGCGGTCCACCGACGGACGCTGACCGGATTGACTGCGGACCTGATCGACGATGGCGTCTTTGAGGCGCAGACTGGCAAACTGCGAATGCTTGATTCCGCTGTTGAGGAGGTGGCTGGAAACCATGAAGCTGCGGTGAGCCGGAATCAATTCCTGCCAGGGAAACTCCAGGGCGCGACGGTACAACTCGTCGCTGTCGGGGCAGGTGAAGCTCCAGATGGGCAGCAGCAGGCGACCGGCCAGTCGGGAGCAGTAGAGAATTCGATAGAAGGATTCGACCGGCGCCTTGAAGGACACTCCACCGGACTGGGGGTTGGTCTGGGTGGCGCCCAGCTCCAGCAGCTCCTGGGCCAGGACGGCTTCGACGCCCTTGGGGCATTGGGCGAAATATTCTCTATCGTGACTGTCTTGCAAAAGGTTCAGTGTTTTCATTTTTCGTTTTCAAGCAGATTCGTTTTGCGGTTCAGAGCGGAGAACTTGGGGAAATCGCTGTCCAGGGCCTCGGGGAGTTGAGCGCTGATGCCAGCGAATATGCGGTCGATGAGGGGCTCCTCCTCCTTTGCAAAGGGGCCCAGGACGTAGGCGGTGACGTTGCTGTGACTGGGTCGGCCGATGCCGATGCGCAAACGGCCGAAGTCGTTGCCGCCCAGTTGGGCGCTCAGACTGCGCAGACCGTTGTGACCGCCCAGACCTCCGGAATATTTGAAGGCGAAGGTGCCGAACGGCAATTCCAGGTCGTCGTGAATGACCAGCACCTCGTCCATCTGAATATCGAAGTAGCTCATCATGGCGCTGACGGAATGGCCGCTGCGGTTCATGAAGGTCAAGGGTTTGAGCAGGTAGCGTGGTTGTGAGGCGATAGTGAGTTTGCTGAAGGCCCCGCTGAATTTTTCCTGCCAGCCGGCATCCTGGTCGCGGGTCAGGGCGTCCAGGAAGAGCCAACCGACGTTGTGTCGGGTAAAAACATATTCCGGACCGGGATTGCCGAGTCCGACAAGCAGACGAATCATCTTATTTTCCCTTCATGATTTCCGGTAAGTTGAGGGGATTATCGGATCTTTTGCCTGATCTGTCAACCCGCATTCTGTGGAGCGCCAGCCGATTTCTCGGTTGATGAACAGGCAAAGGTTGTCAGGATCTTATTTCTGAACAACAATATACGTAGACATCATCGTCATTCGGCAAATTGGAGAATGTCCATGAATACAGAACGTGTTGTGAAGCGAACGGGCTTCAGTCTCAGAACCATTTCCGGGAAAACCTCGGTGCTGATAGCAGTAATTGTTGTCTGGCTCGTAGTTTTCGCGTTTTTAACTCTGACCTCTTACCGGATGGCCAAGGCCGCCAACATGAACCTGACCGATATCAGCGCCGTGCAGAACGATATCACGAATCTGCAAAGTCTGGTCGGAGCTTTTCTGCTGTCGCCGCAACAATCCCAAGGCAACGAATTCACCGCTTTGGCCGCCAGTTTCAACAAAAGCTTGAGCCGCCTGAAGGCCGACGACGGTCTCCGGTCTCTGGTCGTACCGACGGAAGAGGCATTGAAGCAGGTCGAGCAGGCCTTTGCCGCCATATTCGAAGTGCATAAAGGTATCGGTTTCTCCTACCTGGACGGGCATATGGGCAGCATGGTGGAAATCTCCCGCGATGTGGAAGAAAGCATGACCAGAATCGACAATCTTCGTTTGCTGGTCGATGTGCTGCAACTGCGCCGAACGGAGAAAAATTTCCTGATGCGCATGGAAATGAGCTACTTCCAACAGTTCAATAATCAGATCAAAGGGCTCAACGAGCGGCTGTCGGCCTCCGCTCTCAGTCCGGAATTGAAGAATTCCCTGCTGCCGAAAGTGAGGCGTTATGCGAACGATTTCGGCGTTCTGGTAGACGATTACCAAAAACTGGGACTGACCAGCGACAGCGGTTTGAAGGCCGAGTTCAACAGCCGTTTGACAAAGTTCAACGGAGAATTCCGCAAACTGGTCGATGACGTGGTATTTCGATCCGAGCGGGCGATGCGACAGTCTTTCACCATTAATGTCATCGGTTTTTTCATCTGGATCGTCATCCTCGGTTTCACCATGTCTCTGATTCGCGGACGTTTGCTCAAACCTCTGTTCAAACTGACGGATTTTTACAGTCGTCTTTCCGACGGACTGTTGAAGAACCAGGTCAACCTGAACGCCGAATTGATGCATGACCGGGACGATGAAGTCGGAGACATGACGCAATCTCTCAATCAGTTCATGAGTCTGCTGCGCAGCAGCATACAATCCATCGATACGGCCGCAGGGAGACTGAAAACCCTTTCCGAGGACATCAACGGAAGCAGCATGACTCTGGCCGGCAGCAGTCAGGAACAATCGGCATCCATCACCGAAACCTCGGCCACTCTGGAAGAGATGGTCAACAATTTTCACAACAGCGAAAAGAATATCAATGAAATAAACCTGGAACTGGACCGTTTTTATCACGATGTGGATCAAAAGACCGAACATATGCGCAACGTCACCAGCACAATGACCGCCATCAGCGATTCGAGCGGCAAGATCAACACCATCGTCAATGTCATCAACGACATCAGCTTTCAGACCAATCTGCTGGCCCTGAACGCGGCCGTTGAAGCCGCCAGAGCCGGCGATGCCGGCCGCGGTTTCGCCGTGGTGGCCTCCGAAGTGCGCAACCTGGCCCAGAAAACGGCCGAGTCGTCAAAAAGCATTCAGGAAATCGTCACCCGCAATGTGGACGAAACCCGGAACGGCATGATGCTGACAGAGGCGACCGCCGAGTTCTTCAAGGACATCACCACCCGTATTCAAAAAATATTGCAGCAACTCAAGGAAAATACCGAGGGGATCAAGGGGCAGACCGTTGCCGTCGAGCAGCTGAACATAGCCGTTGCCCAGCTCAGCGACACCGTCAACTCCAATTCCGGAATGTCGAGCGCCTTGTCCCGAACCGCCACCGATATGAACGGCAATGTCACCGAGCTGCTGAGCATCGTGTCCCAGTTCAAGGCGGACGGTTCGCTGAGCAAAACGCCAGCTTCCCGCCAATCCGAAAAGAAACCGGCAGCAGTGGTGACGCCGGACAAGAAGCCTGGCACAACCCAGGCTGCACCGGTCAAAGCTGTTGATACTGTTGCCGTTACGAAGCCGAAAGTCGATAAGAAGCCGGAAGTCAAGCCGGTTGCCAAGGCGCCTGTCAAACCTGCCCCAAAACCAGCCTCAAAACCTGCTCCAAAACCAGCCGCAGAGACTGTCGATAAACCTGCCGCCAAAGCCGCGGTCAAGGCCGAAACCCAACCGAAGCCCAAACCCGAGCCCAAGGTCGTTCCCCAGTCTCCGGCCGTGATCAAGGAAGCGCCCAAGAAAAAGGACGAGAACCTGGACGACTTTTTCGACGGTTTCGGAGGCGACGGTTTCGAGGAATTCTGAGCTGAAGGTCGGCTCAGGTCATATCGGCTTGTTGTCGCTCTTTTTCAGATAGTCCGCTGCCGCCTTGTTGGGGTCCAGACCGAGTTCGCGGGCCAGAGACATGACCATGACTTTTATGTAGGCGGGGGGCGGCAGCTGGTCGAAGCGTTCGAGTTCGATATTACGGATGTGGTTGACGGAAATTCCCGTCGCCCTGGCCAGGGGCTCGTATTCGTACTTGAGCATCTGGCGGATGACCCGCAGAGCCATGCCCGAGATGACTTCGAATTCCGGCAGAGGCTGAGGGGGCGGTTCGGATTTGCCGGCCGGGGTGGTGTTGGCCTCCTCTCGGTTGTAGTGTTCTTTGAGGACCTGATAGGCTCTGTCCAAATCGTCGAGAATCCTTTCCCGCTTCGTTTCGCTCATGCCTTCGTCCAGAGCGGCATAGCAGGTTTCGGCATCGCGATAGATTTCCTTGAGGAGCAGGTAATTGTTCTTGATCTGGGAAAAAGGGGCGTCCGGCTCCACTTCCAGCATGTCGTAGTATTGCTTAAATTCCGGTTTGTACATTTTTCATGAATTCAGCCTGGACCTGTGTGCCGCGTATCAGGTTTTCGACCAGACTGTTAAACTCCTTATGAGTTTTTGGAGAAACGTTGAATTGAGCCAGAGCCCGGGTCATCTGCAGGTTTTTCCGAAACTGGTAATCGTAGCTGAGAAAACCGCTGAAACGGGCGTCGACGCCCAGGTATTTGAGGCACAGGCTCTTGACGGTGAACCCTTCCTTGAGTTCCGAGGTGTTGCGCACCTTGTTGAGCACGATGGATACCGGGAAAGGGCGCAATGCATCCAGGACGATGTCGATGTGCGGACCGGCGCTTTCTTTGAGCGCCTCGATCAGATCGTTGAGGTTGTGCAAGCCTAGCTGACGGCGTCTGGTCCACAGGTTTTTGGCCTGGTCGCGCAGGGGCGTGTCTTTGAAAAGAGCCTGCAGACGGCGTGAATACAGATGTTTGATGAACAGGAAAAGGTTTTCGACGGCGGTGATTTCCGGCACACAGATGGTAATCATGCGCTGGGCGTTGAGGAAAACATCCAGGGTCAGGTTGTTGACGCCGGCGCCGACATCGAGGATGATGACATCCATGTCCATCTGCTGCATCTGCCGGAAAAAACGTTGCTTTTGCAGATATTGAATCGAATTGGCCGAGAGGCCGAAATGGTCTCCGGCTATGATGAACAGGTTGGCGATGTGAGTGGGCAGGGCCAGCGAAGACAGATCCTCGTGAGCTTCGAAGAAACTCTGCAGCGTTTTGGGCGCCTTGATCATGCCAAAAAAGTTGTGCAGGTTGGCTCCGCCAAAGTCACAGTCGATAATGGTCGTCTTGTAGCCCATCTCGGCCAGAGCCGTGCCAAGTTGTGATGAAATGAAGGTTTTTCCGGTTCCGCCCTTTCCGCCGCCGATGGCCCAGATCGCCGGTCGTTCGCCGAAGGCCTCTCCCTGATCGCTGTGCTCAGTCATGATTTCGCGCTACCTCGGATATATAATAAAAATCCGCACTTCGATAGTCAATGACCCGGCCTGGATTTTTATAGAAAATCGTCATGAAAATGATTGACAGCGACGGCTCGAGGCGTTTAAACTCTTGCCATGATTACCGTTTCCAGTAACAAAAAGCAGGCTTCTGTATTCTGCGGCTCATCCAGCCGGGTGGCCGGGCATTTCCTGGATGGAGCCCGCTCGGTAGCCCGGGTTTTGTGCGATTGCGGCCTGGGTATTGTCTATGGCGGCGGCGGCGTCGGCATGATGGGCGCTCTGGCCGATGAGGCTTTGGCCTGCGGCGGGGATGTCCAAGGCATCATTCCCCGCTTCATGGTCGAACGCGAATGGGCGCACCCCGGTTTGTCAAATATGGATATCGTCGGCACCATGGCCGAACGCAAGACCCGGATGCTCGAACTCGGCGATATCGTCATCGCCCTCCCGGGTGGCATGGGGACACTGGACGAGTTTTTCGAGGCCACCACCCTCAGTCAACTCGGACGGTTGCGCAGTCCGCTGCTGATCTTCAATCAGGCCGGTTATTTCGATCCTCTGATCAGCCTGCGCGACCATATGCAGGTCCATGGCTTCATCGATTCTTCCAGGACGGCCCAATGGCATGTCGTCGCCGATGCCGAGGCCTTGCGAAGCTTCATCGAACGGTGGTGCGGAATGGCGGATCGGGAAGTGAACCATGCATCTGGCTGAATTGACAAAACTGCTCGACGATGTTTTTCTGCCGGGACAATTCAGCGACGCCTGCCACAACGGTCTGGTCATACCCGGTAACGAACAGGTCAGCCGTCTGCTCGTAGGCGTATCGTTGACGAGGGCTTTGATCGAGCGGGCGCTTGCGCTGAAGGCCGAAGCTCTGCTCGTGCACCATGGTGTATTTCTGTCCGGAAACTGGTCGATTCCGCCGGCAATCAGTCCATGGGTTCAGGATCTGATCCGACACGGTATTTCCCTGTTCTGCTTTCATCTGCCCTTGGATGCCCATGCAGAATTCAGCCACAACCGTTACCTGATCGATCTTCTGGATGCGGCCGACGTGGAGGCTTTGTCCGCATACGGTTTGCTGGCCGATCTGAAAACCCCGTTGACCATCGAGCAGATTCTGCAACGGTTGCCGACTCAGGATTGGGCTGCTGCCTTGCCGGTCCGTAGCTTTGAACTGCCAGTGGGGCTGGAATGGAATCGGGGCCGTTGGCTGTACCGTAACGGATCGGACCCGATCGGTCGCCTGGCCGTCGTGTCCGGCCGGGGCGGCGGCGAAATCGCAGCGGCGGCAGCGGCTGAGGCCAAACTGCTGATCAGCGGCGAGATCAGCGAATACCACCCGGAACAGGCGTCAATCCTGGGAATCAGCCTGATCGCCATCGGTCACAACCTGTCCGAACGTGGCGGTCTGTTGCGTTTGGGTGAATGGTTGGAAAAAGTCACCCCCCTGGACATAAGCTTTTTCTTTGAGGACAATCCCCTCTGAATGGGCAGAGCGCGTCCGAAAAGTACGCGCTCTGCCCATAAAGGCCGACAGCCGGCTCAGTACTTTTTCAATTCGAAATCGATCCCCAGGCTGATGGTGCGCCCTTTCATGGGAAAGCCCGGTTCGGTGTAATAGCCGACATCGGTCAGGTTTTCGGCTTTCAGCGAAACGGTGAACCATTTCAGCGTTTTGCTCAGGATGACATTGACCAAGGCGTGCCCGTCGATCGGCAATTGCTCGAACGGCGGTGCGCTGCCCAGCAGGGCGGTGCTTTCGCTCACGGCGTTGAGCCATGCGGTCAGTGAAAAACCGTGAATTTTTCCGACTGTAGCCATGAGGCTGAACTGGTGCTGCGGGGTGTAATCGAGCGAGAGATCCGAGTCGGTGTCTTTGGCGCTCAGGAAGGTGTAGCTGCCCTGAATAAGGAATTTTTGCCAGCTTTTGCCCACTGACAGTTCAAAACCGGCGATTTCGGCCCGGCCGATGTTCTGTTCGTATTTGTAGCCTTCCAGGCCGCGGTAGGACTGGATGAGATCGTCGTAGCGGTTGTAGAATGCCGAAACCTGGATGTCGATATCCTTGCGGTAGCTCAGTCCCAGTTCGATGGAACGTCCCAGCTCGTCCTGCAGATCGGGATTGCCGCCTTTGCTGCTGTAAAGAGATTTCATCGATGGGAAGCGGGATTTCATGGACAGGGAAAGATGAGTGTCCATCCAGGGGCTGATCGAGTAACGCAGACCGAAAATGGGGTTGACGCGGGTATGGCTGTCGCCGTTGTTTTTCTTGAGGTGATCGATGCCGGCACCGGCGACGATCTTCCATTTCGGGCTGATCATGAAATGATCCTCGACGCCGGCGGACAGAATGGTGCGGTCAAACTCCTCCCAGGGCTCGCCCGTGTCGCTCTGCTGTTTGACCTGGGATTTCAAGCCGTGCAGGCTGAATTTGAGCAGGTTGCGTTCGCCGATTGGTTTCTCGCCGGTCAGGTTGGCGCCGATGGTGCTGTTTTTGTAGGTGGATTCCCAGCGCATGGTCGCCAGATCCGGTTTGGCGTAATCCTGCAGGGCGTTGAAGTGGTACACGTAGTAAGCCCTGGCCTTGAACACGCCGTCGCCAAGCAGGGGGGCGGTGTAGCCCAGGTTGGTCTGCAGCCGCTGCCAATCCGAAAAGAGCCAATAACGGCTTTTGATGTCCGGGTGGGTGGAAGGCGGAACACCGTAGTCGGAATCGGTGAACAGCAGCTCGGCCATGATTTCGCTGTCGGCGCTGGGATGGTAGTAAATCTTGCCGGTCATGTCCTTGCGGTCGTAATTGGACAAGGCGCGGCTGACTCGTTCACCGTCCTCCTTGTACTCGAAACCATCGCTCTGATCCCAGTTGAAGTTGGCCAGAAAAGCCCAGTCGTTCAGCCCCATGCCGGCGCTGGCGCTGAGAAAGGATGTGCTGTTTTCGGAAAACGAGCTTCTCAGCTTCAGAAACGGCTGACTGGGTCGCTGGGTGACCAGGTCGATGACTCCGCCCAGGGTGTTGGCGCCGTACAGTACCGAGTTGGCGCCCTTGATGATCTTGATGCTTTCCAGGTTGTCGGTGGCGAAGGTCTTGAGGTCGAATGAGTTGAAGTAGGGTTCGTAGATGGGAACGCCGTCGACCATCAGGGTGATGCGCTTGCTCGACATGCCGCGCAGGTTGATCGAGGCTTCGGATTTCTGCCCCTCGCTGACGGTGACGCCCGGGGAGAGGGCGATGATGTCGCTGAGGTTTTTGCTGAGCATTTTTTCGATCGACACCTTCGGCAGGACGACGACGGTGGAGATCGGCTGGGTGACCGGGGCTTGGCCGGTGATGGTCAATTCCTCGATGATCTGTTTCGGTTCGGTTTCCTGCCCTTGTTTTTCATCGTCTTGCGCTTGATCCTGGGCGTTGAGGGTGACGGGGGGATTCGTCAGCAGACAACTCAAGGTCAAAATGAAAAGGCAGTAAATGATTTTAACTCTATTCATGACGTTCTCCTTTGCAAACTCGGCAGGTCGGGAGGTTTCCCTCGGGGCCCTATCGGTCGTCAGAGCCTGGTCGTTATCGACTGTAGCTCCGACGACTCGGAGACAATGAAATTTATCACAGCTTGGCCGATATGTAAAGCTGCCGTCCTGCCGAGCTGAAACGAGATTTCTTGACGTTTTGGTGCTTTTTATTACGGGCAGGCCTTAAAGACGCTAAACAATGCCTAGGGCACCAGTTTCCCGATTTCGGCGGCCGGAATACGGATGATGTGCGACAAACCCCAGACGCAGCGGTCGACGAAGAAATCGCCGCCGGCCTGCACGGTCCAGCCCTGTTTGTCGGCGCTGGCCTCCTGGATCAGCAGCTTGCGACCCTGGACGTGCTCCAGGATTTCACGGCCGCTGAACAGAGAACGGTAGCCGTCGATGGCCACGACCAGCACGGCGTCGTCGCGGTTCATGTCCGGGCATAGTTTTTTCATGAAATCGCTGAACAGATAGCCCGCCAGCTGTTCCGGGGTTTTGGATTTGAGGCCTTGACCATGGCCGATGCGCCGCCAGTTGTCCACTTTCTGTACGGTTAAATCCAGACTGTCGGGGCGGCCCTGCCAGACAACCTGGTCGGCATTGGCGACGATCACCTGATCCGGAATGGCGGTCCCTTTGCCGGGCACCTTCATGGTCGGGGTACCGGGCGGAGTCGGCCAGTCCGGCCGCCTGAGCCGAATTTCATTGACGGCATCCAGGTAGCGGCTGTTGTCCCAGTCCCGGGCGGCTATCAGACGCAGGCCGGAATGCGGACCATGCCAGGTGTTTTTGGTGTATTTTTCTGGATTCTTGCTGGGCAGAAGTTCCTGGCGGGAAAACGCCAGCAGAACCGGGTCGCTGTCGTCGCACATGGTCAGTTCGCCGTAACTGAACCAGCTGGACCGTCCCTGATCGTTGCGGGCGCTGACCACCATGTCCAGCGGTCGGTCGAAGATGTCTTCCGGTTTGATGGTGGGGGCTACGCCTTCCAGGATGTGCAGAACGGGGATGCCCTGATAGATGTAGGCGCCGTCGATCCTGCCCGTAACGTCGCTTTCGATGCAGCGCAAGCGGGTCCGGGCCAGAGCCTCGAAATCCTTGGCTCTCATGTCCCAATTCTGAACGACCTGTCCGCTGACCAGCAGGCGGCAGTCGGCCGGCACTTTCTGGTGCACGGCGACAGGGGTGGCCGAACTGAAGCCGTCGATCAGCGGGTGGCCGTTATGGTTGATTTTACTGAGCAGGATCAATCCTCCCGCTCCGATGACGATGCCGCTGAGCAGGGTTACGCCCTTCTTCTTGATGTTCATGCTTTGGGACCTCCTCAAGGAAAACAGATGGTAGCAAAGAAATGACGGACAGGCAAGACGGCACCGTTTTTCATCCATTCGCCCCCTGTTTCGTATTTCTGTATAAACTTTTGACAGATTTGCACAGTATAACAGGCATGATCGAACAAGGAGACCCATGCGCACATTGACCATCCTGATCTGCCTGCTTTCAACTGTCCTGCTGTCCGCCACCGATCCTGAATTGGTACGGAAGGCCGCCGAAATCCATGACCGAGTCTGGACAGTCGACACCCATGTCGATACCCCGATGCGACTGGCCAGAGGCCTGAATCTGGGAATAAACAACCCCTTCGCCAAGCGCAACAGCGGTCGGGTCGACTTTCCACGCATGAAGATCGGCGGACTGGACGCCATCTTTTTCGCCGTTTTCATCAGCCAGCGTCCCGGCACTACGGAAAACTACGCCAGAGCCAGGGAGATGGCCCTGCAAACCTTCGATCTGGTGGATAAAGCCGTGACGAGCTTGCCCGAACTGGCGGTCAAGGCCACAGCTTCCAGCGAAGCGGCGGCCATCGCCCAAAGCGGCAGGCGGGCCGTCTACATCGGTGTCGAGAACGGTTTCCCCATCGGCGAGGACCTGGGCATGGTCGAGGAACTGTACCGTCGCGGCGCCCGCTACATCACGCTCTGTCATTCCTTTCACAATCAGATCTGCGATTCGTCCACCGACCCGGAACCGCCCCGGCACAACGGCCTCAGCCCCTTCGGCAGGCAGGTGGTGGCGGAAATGAACCGTCTGGGCATGATGATCGATATTTCCCATGTTTCCGACCAGACGATCCGCGATGTGCTGGAGTTGTCCACAGCTCCGGTCATCGCCTCGCATTCCTCGGTGCGGGCTCTGTGTGACAACCCGCGTAACCTCAGCGACGAGCTGCTCAAAAAACTGGCGGCCAAAGGCGGGGTCATTCAGATCTGTCTGCTCAGCGATTACGTCAAGGACATTCCCCGTGACGAGCGCCGCTCGGCTGCCGAAAAAGGTATGCGCGAAAAATTCCGCAACTATGAGAAAATGCCTGCGGCCGAACGCGAAAAGCTGGAGCAGGAATGGGAAGAACTCGACCGGAAATATCCGGTGAAACTGGCCGGCATTGCCGACCTGGTGGATCATGTCGATCATGTCGTCAAACTGGTCGGTGTCGATTACGTCGGCTTCGGCAGCGATTTCGACGGCGGTGGCGGTCTGGCCGATTGCCGTGATGTTTCCGATTTTCCGAAAATCACCCTGGAACTGTTGCGGCGCGGTTACAGCGAGAGCGATATCGCTAAAATCTGGGGCGGCAACCTGTTGCGGGTCATGAGCGCTGTCGAGGCGCTTCGCAGGGAATCGCGGTGATTCCTTCCAGCTCTTCCCGGGTCACCGGTGTCCAGAACAGAACGATCATGGACGGTACCGAATAGAGGAAGCTGATTCCGAACAGCCAGGCGTAGCCGTACGAAGCGGCGATAAAGCCGCTGGACATGCCGGCGAACAGGCCGCTGAGGTTCATCAGCCCCGAGCCGATGGCGTAATGCGCTGCCTTGAACTCGATACGGCACAGGTTCATCAGAAACACCATCAAAACCGCGTTGCCCAGGCCCGAGGCGAACTGATCGAAGCTGTGTACGCCGATGACCTTCACCAGGCCGCCCAGGCTCAGCTTGAGCTGATCGTTGAGTATGTATTCCTTGAGATCGAAGGCCAGCAGCATGTAGATGATGTTGGTCAGGTTCTGGGTCAGGATCAGCGGCCAGATGGTGCGCTTGATGCCGTACCTGGAGATCAGCCAGCCACCGAGCAGGGCGCCCAGAATGGCGGCCGGCAGGCTGATGAAACCGCTGATCCAGCCGTACTCCTTCTTGAGGCCGATATCGACGATGAAGGCCGGCGCCATGGTGGTCACCGCCCATTCGCCCATACGCATCAGGGCGATGAACGCCAGAACCAGGCCGATTTTGGGACGGTCGACGTAACTCAGCCAGGCTTTGACCATGCGCGAGTCCGGCTTGCGCTGCATGTAACGCCGGATACGGCCGATGTTGAGCACGACGGCGATGATCGCCAGCAGGGTCAGCAGTGTCACCATGTGGGCGAAGCCGACCTTGCTCAGCCAGAGTTGTTCCGTTTTCAGTTTTCTGAAGGCCTCCGATTCGCTGTAACGGAACAGGCCGATACCGGTCAAGGCCAAGGCCAGGCTGACGGCGATGCCGGGCAGCGAGATCCGGAATTTATTCTGCGAGGACCGGCCGCGTTGGGGATCGTCGAGAAAGAAGATGTGAAACAGGGTGAACAGGCCGAAGATGACGGCCGCCAGCGTGAACGCCATCAGCCAGCTGAAACGGGTGCCGACGCTGACCACTCCGGCCATGCCGCTGATCCAGGCGATGCGGAAGGCCATGACCCGGTAACCGACGTAGCGGGACTGGTATTCGTCGGGCAGGGCTTCCATGTAATAGCCGTCGATGGCGATATCGTGGGTGGCCGACAGAAACGCGCCCAGCAGGAACAGTCCAGCGATCAGCGGAACCGCGTACGGCGTCAGCAGGGTCAGGGGTACGAGTGCGAACAAGGCGGCCAGCATGATCTGGGTGCCGACCAGCCAGCGCCGCTTGCTGGCGTACAGGTCGACCAGGTGGGCCCAGAGGAATTTGAAAATCCAGGGCAGGCCGAAGAGTGGTGTCAAACCGATGGCTTCCAGGCTGACCTTGCGGTCGCGGAAAAAAACCGTAGCCACGCTGCGGATCATGGTATAGGGGAAGCCCTGGGTGAAATAGGTGGTGAACGACCATAACCAGGGGGGAAGTTTTCTGCGTTCCGACATGGCGATCGCTTAATAGGGCTTTTTGTACTGCGCCTGTTGCCAGGTGGAGAACAATGCGCTGCACTGCGGACTGGCGATGCGTTGCATGCGGATGTCGCCGCTGCTGCCGCTCTGAAGTGCGCAATAGATATGATCGTCGATGAAACCGATTTCGGCGGCGTCCCGACGGGTGCAGCTGTAGTAAACCCGGGGGATGCGTGCCCAGAAGATGGCGCTCAGGCACATGGGGCAGGGCTCGCAGGTGGTGATCAGGCAGCAATCGTCCAGAAACAGGCGCTTCAACTGCTGGCTGGCCTTGCGGATGGCGACGATCTCGGCGTGGGCAGTCGGATCGCTGAGCAGAAAAACCGAGTTGTGGCCCAGGGAGATGACGGTTTCACCCCGGCAGATCAGGGCGCCGAACGGTCCGCCATCGCCGTTCTTCATGCCTTCCAGAGCGTCGGCGGCGGCCAGGTCCATGTAATGCTGAATTTGTGTTTCGCTAATCATGTCTTTATTAATACACTTTTTTGGCAAATCCTGTCCAGTGAAACGGGAGATGATTTATGGGCAAAAAAAAACCCCGGCCCAAGGCCGGGGTTTTTGAAAGCGTCAGCGCTTCCGGATCACTTGACGATGCGGCCCTTGGCGGTTTCGAGCAGGGCCTTGAAACCGGCGTCCTTGTCTTCGGCCGTTTTGTCTTTGTAAACCACATTGAAATAGAGGTGTTCGAGCAGTTTGAAGGCCTCGGATTCGCGGCTGTCGGTGAAGGCGAACACATCGGCCAGGTATTCGATGGCTTTGGTCGGATTCTGTTTGTTGAGCAGTCGGCCCAGCTTTTCGGCGGTGTCGGCGTTGGGCTTGATGCCATAGGCCTTTTCAAAATTTTCGATCATCTTGTCTTTGTTGCCCAGACCGTTGTACATCTTGGCCAGGTTGTCGTATTCCTGGGCCGTCCCTTCTCTCAGCTTGTGAATGGATTCGATGATGGAAATGGCTTCCTGGAATTTTTTGTTGTTAGCCAACGAACCGGCTGCCGTCAGGGCGAAGGCCAGACTGGTCTGTGCCTTGTCGACACCGTAGGCGGCGATGGCTTTTTCGGAGGCTTTCAGCAGCATGGCCTGATCGGTTTTCCCCAGCTGCAGAAAGGCGCTGGCCTGAATGCGCAGGGCCGGAGCGATGTAGCCGGCGTCCATTTTGGACACTTCGTCGGGTTTATCGCCGGTCATCTGCTTGAGGCTCTGGGCAGTGCTGACCACCATGTCGGCGTATTCGGCCGCTTTTTTATAATCCTGTTTGGTGACGTTGTAGGCGTTGGCCAGAATGAGGTAAACAGTGAGCTTGGTGTTGTCCTGGATGTTGGGAATCTGCAGAGTCTTTTCACCGAATTCGATGGATTCGGCGAATTTTTTCAGTTGGAAGGAAGTGAGAGTCAGATTGGAATAAAGATAAAGGTAGTTGTCATCTTTCGGATCATCGAACTCGGCTTTGTATTCCATCAGTTTCTGCAGTTTTACAGTCGGATCCTTTTCGGTGATGGCATTCATCCACATTTCTTTTTTATTGGCTGCAGGCAAGCTGAGTGCAGATAAAAAAATCAATGCAGTTAGGCAGATGATCAGCGTCTTTTTCATAACCATTGTCCTCCATTCTCTTTTAATGGTTTCAGTTTCCAATTATGGTGAAATTGTTTTGCTTTGTCAAGAAACTGGTTATTTATTGGCAAAACCGGTATTATCCATGTTGTCCGACAATAAAGCACAGACATGAAGTGGATTGAGACTCAGATCAACGGTACGGCGGTTCGCATCGCATTCGATGCGGATAGCATCCATATATTCGACGCTTATCCCATAAAAGACGATCTGAAACGGGAAGGTTTCCGCTGGAATCCGGAAGATAAAAGCTGGATGTTGAGAGCGGCGGACGCGCAGGCAGTGCTCACGCGCCTGACCTGTCCGGGCATTCCCGAAGCGGAGCCGATCGCGGATGGTACGCCGCAAAAGGTTCAGGGCGATGAAGCGGAGCGGAGCATCGGTGTCGCCCAGTTGCGCGAACGCATCGAATCCCAGTTGCGCCGTTCCATGCCGGAAACGCTCTGGGTGCGTGGGCTCGTCGTGTCCGAGGTCAAACAGTACCGCTGGGCCGCCTATTTCGACCTGGGAGACGAGGGCAACGATTCGGCTTTCTTTTTCAGGGTGGAGGTGCCCGGCGAGCGTCTGGCCGTGATCGAAAAGGCGCTGGCCGACCTGGGGGTGGCGCAGCGGCTGGAAAAAGACCTGCCGGTCATGCTGCAGGTTTCCCTGTCGCTGTCTTCGCGGTACGCGGTCGATGTCCGTCTGACGGTCCGCGACATTGTGGCCGAATACACGCAGAGCAAGCTGCGCAATCTGCGGGAAATCACTCTGGACCGTTTGCGCCGCGAGGGTATTGCCGACCGGCAGCGTCAGCTGACTTTGCCGATGCTCATCGATCGGATCGGGCTGATCAGCTCATCCCAGGGCACTTCCATCCAGGACATCCGCACGGCGATGGCTCCGTACCAGAAACGCTACCATATTCTGTTCTGCGATGCGCGTATGGAGGGCGGTATGGCCGTCACCAGCATCGTTTCGGCTCTGCGCCGCTTACAGGGCCTGAACGACCCGCCCCAGCTGATCGTGCTGGCCCGCGGCGGCGGCAGCGAACAGTCACTGGCCGTGTTCAACGATTACCGCATCTGCCGGGAGATCTGCCTGTCGCCGATTCCCGTTCTGGCCGCCATCGGTCATGAGAAAGACCTCAGTGCCGCCGAAATCTGCGCCCATGTCACACCCAGCCCGTCGACTCCATCGGGAGCCGGGAAATTTTTGGCCAGACGCTACGAACATCTGCTGGAATCGCTGCGCAAACTGGTCAATGTCTGGCTGGTGCTGGGGCGAAGGCAGGTAGACGGGGAGCGACGCAGTTTGCAGACCCGTCTGGGCCAGCTGCCTCTGCTGGGGACCCGCAGGATACAGCAGGCCATGGCCGGGTTGATGCAGCAGATCCGCTACGCCGATGTCGGCCGGCAAACGGCACGAATCCGTGAGCGGGGGAAAAATGTCAGCGCAGTCGTGAAGAATCTGTTTTTCAGCGGCCGGCGCGTTTTGGCTCTGGCCGGAGAGAGACTGAAGGTTCAGGGCGATATCGCCGCCGCCCATTCCCCGCAGCGGATTCTCGGGCGCGGGTTCACTCTGCTTTTCGACGATGACGGCCGGGTCATCGGCAGGAGGGAGACCTTTCTGGGCAAGCGTCGGGGCACTTTACGTTTTCAGGATGGAGACGCGCGGATCAAATCAGGAGAAGACAGTGACTAAAACCAGGAAACCGTACGAAGAGAGCTATCGACGCCTCGAGGAGATCACTGAATCCCTCAACCGTGACGAGATCGGCATCGACGATCTGGTCGCCAAGACCCGGGAAGCGCTGGAAGCGGCCCGGGCGTGTATGGATATTCTCAACCGCCAACAGGGAGATTTCGAGGCGCTCGAGAAGGAATTCGACCAGCTTCTGGGCGATGAGCCGGCCGGTGGGGATTCCTGAAAAAAGACTCCGGACTGGCAGCGAACCCTTGAATAATCAGCATGAAAACATATTGCTTTTTCCGTTAAGCTGAACTAAACTGGGGCAAAGTTACGGGAAGGCAAGCCAAGATTTCCCAAAGAAAGAAGGAGAACCCCGCGTGGAAGAAAAAACGTTTGCCAATGGAGACCTGAACGCGGAACCGGCCGAGGAGCCTCCGAGTTCGAACGGTGACCCGATCACCGAAGCGCCTGAAGAATCATCCAGCTCGATCGCTTTCTTGGAAGAAGTATCGGAATTGCGCCGGATCACCTCCGATCCGAATCGCCCCCTGCAGGAACGCCTCGATGTTTTCGAAGACATCATGGAGTCCCAGGTCGGCGACACTTCACTGGTCCGCGCCCGCAACCTGGAGCGCGAAATCGGCCTGCGCCAGATTTTTCTCAAATTCGAAGGCGGCAATCCGACCGGAACGCACAAGGACCGCATCGCCTTCACCCAGGTCATGGACGCCTTGCGGCGCGGCTTCGACACCATCGCCTCCGCCACCTGCGGCAACTACGGGGCGGCGATTTCCCTGGCGGCCAAACTGGCTGGTCTGAATTGCGTCGTTTTCATTCCCGGCCGCTATCACACCCGGCGTATTGCCGAGATGGTACGCAACGGCGCCCAGTTACGGACTGTGGACGGAGATTATGAAATGGCGGTCAAGGTTTCATCACAGATCGCCTACGACGAAGAATGGTACGATGCCAACCCCGGCGGACAGAACACCCTGATTCAACTTAACGCTTACGGCGGCATTTCCTATGAAATATATGACGAATTGCGCGACGCTCCGTACGTGGTGGCCATTCCGGTGTCCAACGGAACTACCCTGGCCGGTATTTTCCGTGGTTTCACCAGCTTGAACCGCCGCGGCAAGACCTCGCGCATGTCCAAGATCGTGGCCGGTTCGTCCCACAAGAAAAACCCCATCATCGAAGCTTTCCTGAAAAACAAAGACCGCTGCGAGGACCTGATCCCCAACAAGATTCACGAAACCTGGGTCAACGAGCCCTTGATCAACTGGCATGCCGTGGACGGGGAACTGGCCCTGGCCGCCGTCCGCAGCAGCGGTGGCTGGGCTACCAACGTCACCGACAAGGCCATGCGGAAATATTCGAAAATGATCGCCGACTGCGAAGGGATAAACGTCTTGCCGGCGTCGACGGCCGGTCTGATCGCCCTGGCCGAAGAGCACAAAAAATCACCGCTGCCCAATGACCGCTACGTGGTGCTGATGACCGGGAGATTTTCCAAATGAGCGGCCGCGAGACGACCGCTTTCGACGGCAACGCACTGGTGTATTGCCAGGGAGCCTACCAGACCAGCAATGGCAAGACTGCCCATGGACTGGTCCGCTTCACCCGGCGCTACCGGGTGCTGGCCGTCATTGATTCCAGTTGCGCGGGTCAGGATGCCGGCACGGTCCTGGACGGCATGGCCCGTTCTATACCGCTCGTCGCCGATCTGGCCGCCGGTTTGCGCTACGCGCAGAAAAACGGTCTGAAGGTCGACCGCTTCGTGGTCGGGTTGGCTCCCGACGGCGGTCAGGCCGGCGCTGACCTGATCGCGGCGGTCGGGGAGGCCCTGGCGGCAGGACTGTCGGTCGACAGCGGTCTGCATACCCATTTCGCCAAGATTCCGGAATTGAAGAACATGGCCGATCGCGCCGGTTTGACCATCCGCGACATCCGCCGTTCACCCGAGGCCGGCGAGTCCCATTTCTTCAGCGGCGAAATCGCCACCGTCGCCGCCTGGCGGGTGGCCATGCTGGGCACCGACTCGGCCATCGGCAAGCGCACCAGCGCCTGGATGCTGATCTGGGCTCTCGAAAAGCTGGGCTACAGTTCGGAGTTGATCGGCACAGGGCAAACCGCCTGGCTGCAGGGGGCGCGCTACGGTGTGCTCATGGACGCCCTGATCAACGATTACCTGTCCGGGGAAATCGAGAACGCGGTCTGCCGGGCCTGGCGGGAAGCCCACCCTCAGACCATGGTCATCGAAGGCCAGGGCAGCATGCTCAATCCGGCTTACCCCGGCGGCTACGAGATTCTGGCTGCGGCCCGTCCCCAGGCCGTCATCCTGCAGCACGCCCCCAAACGCCGCGACTACGACGGTTTTCCCGGTTTCGCCATTCATCCGCTCGATCGCCAGATCGCCGCGGTTCAGGCCGTGCACGGTCGTCAGCCGGTGGCCATCACCCTCAACCAGGAGGGGATGAGCGCCGCCGAAATCGATCCCGCCTGCCGGATGATCGAAAGCTGTTTCGCCATTCCCTGCCTGGCACCCTTGGTCCATGGCTTCGATAGCCTTGCGGAAAAGCTGAAAAGCGAAATCGACTGTTTTATCAGCCGGAAATGACAGACGCATCGGTTCTGAACCGTTACCGGGTGATCGACAGCCTGACCGTCGGACCGGTTGCGCTGACGGCTTGTTCGCTGTCCGCCCGCTACCGGGTCGAAGCAGACGGCGCCGCTGCCGAGACGACCTTCAGTTACCGCTTCCAGGAACCGGTCTTTGCTTCCGGTTCGGACAACGACCGCAACCTGGCGGCCATGATGGCCATTCAACCCGCCCTCAATTACGGTCTGTTCTGCCGCCGGAT
>CAYXHZ010000002.1:0-6538 GCA_964465065.1 uncultured Clostridia bacterium | reverse complement strand
TGCTCGAGGAACTCGGCTGCCAAACCCATCCGATCTACATCAACGAATCAGGGCGGCACTGGTTCACGGCCCTTAACGGGTTCCGTGATTTTTCACGGAGCATTCCCAATACCGCCCGGGTCTGGAGCGACTGCGACCGTCTCTTCAACTGGATGCTGCGCCGAATCCGTTTCATTCGTCCGGATTTCCAGCGTTTCCGGGCCGACGATTACCCGATCCGTTTGTGGACAGTGGCCGTTTTTCTGTTCGGCGCCCTGCCGCTGCTGAAAAAGCGTGGCCTCGGGCACCTGGTCGTCGGCAACGAATTCGACACCAGCCGTTTTTTCGACATGGAGCCTTTGCCCCATTACGACGGTCTGTTCGACCAGAGCCGGTGGTTCGATCAGGCTTTGAGCGATTATTTCTCCCGCAAGGGCTGGTCGGTCCGGGTCTGTTCGATCCTGCGCAACCTGTCCGAGACTCTGGTCGAGAAAGTGCTGGCTCAGCGCTACCCGCACCTGTTCGCCAGCCAAGTATCCTGCCACGCCGCCCGGATCGTAGATGGAAGGGTCAGGCCTTGCGGCCGCTGCGAGAAGTGCCGGCGCATCATTTCCATCCTGACGGCAATCGCTGTCGATCCCGGTCGGATCGGTTACGGTGCAGACATGGTGCAGGCAGCTCTGGACAGTCTGGCCCGGAAAGGTCTGCACTCCCAGCTGGCCGGCGAATTCAGCCAGGTGCTGGCCTTGTTGAAAGGAAACGGAACGGCTCAGGAAATCGAACATCTGCGCATCAGCCCGAACAACGCACCGCTGACGGAGATCCCGGCGCGAATCCGTCAGCCCCTGCTGAAACTGCTGCTGCCCTACAGCCACGGCCTGTTGACACTGGACAATGGCGCATGGAAGCGGACCGAGCTGGAACGGGAGACGGGCTGAGAAATGATTTCAGACGGCATGAATTCTGCGTTGATCGACTTCGATCAGGCAAGGTGTCTGCTCAATGTACCGGACTCCACCCTGGAGCGTTGGGTCCGGCAGGGAAAGATCCCCTGCTGCCGGATCGAGGGCGAAGTGTATTTTTCCCGTAACGATTTACACAATTGGTCCCGCGAACACGACATCCCCCTGGTCTCGTCATCGAGCACTGTCGAGGATAAGCGTCGGAACGACGACGACCTGACTGCCGCCCTGACCCGGGGCGGCGTTCATCAGCTGCATGCGGTTTCGCTGCCGGAACTATGCGAACGGATCGTCACCCTCAGCGCCGTGGTACCGCTCGAAATGCAAACGGTACTGATCGACGCCCTGCTCGAGAGAGAAAACATGGCCACGACGGCGGTGGGGCGGGGAGTCGCCTTCCCCCATCCGCGTCAACCCGAACGTTTCCATTTCACTGCACCGGTCGTTGGCTTGTTTCATCTCGATTCGCCGCTGTCTTTCCAGGTTGACGATGACGAGCCTGTTTTCACGGTTTTCGCCCTGTTCACGCCCCAGACGCGGACTCATCTGCGCCTGATGGCCCGACTCAGCCAATTGCTGCGGCAACCCGGCAGTCTGGCACTGTTACGGAGCAAACCGGCGCTTGCCGAAGTCTTGGCCTGGTCGGCCGGGGGCAGACGATGATTCGTCAGCGCCTATCCGCTCTGATCGGACATTTTCGCAACCAGAGCAGCGGCGTGCAAAGCGCCACGATCGCCGTGGTGGTCGGAATCAGCAGCGGTCTGGCTGCGGTCGGACTGACTTTCGGCCTGGAGAAGATCGAACTCTTGAGCCTTCGCCAGCAACTGTTCTCCGTTTGGATTTTTCCATTGATCGGGATTCCCTTGACGGTGCTGATTCTGAAATCGATTTTCCGGGATTACGGAGGTCATGGAGTTCCGGAAGTCATACTCAGCGTCAATGTCAAAGGAGGGAAACTTCGGGCGCGGTCCGGAATATCGCGCCTGATTGGTAACATGATCACGATAGCCAGCGGCGGTTCGGCCGGACCGGAGGCACCGGTGGTCATCAGCGGCGCCTCCATCGGTTCGGAGATCTCCCGCTGGTTTGCCAGCAACGAAGCGGTCCGGGTGGCCGTCACCGGGTCGGGGGCGGCTGCGGCCATCGCGTCCATTTTCAATGCCCCCATAACCGGAATCGTGTTCACGCTGGAGGTGATTCTGGCCGACTGGTCCAGCCGCACCATGCTCCCGGTCGCCCTGGCATCGGTCACCGGTACCGTGGTCAGCCGCCTGCTGAAAGGCAACCGCATCCCTTTCGCTCATCAGCAGTTCGCGATCGGTTTGAACGATATCGTCATCGCCGTGCTGTTTTCGCTCCTGCTGGCTGTCGTTTCCATCGTTTTCATGCGTTCCATGCGCTGGGTCCGAAAACAGTTGAAGAAAACCTTCGTCAACGATTATTTTCGGGCTGCCGGCAGCGGTGCCTTGTTGATCATCCTGATCCATTTCTTCCCCCAGGTGCGCGGCGAGGGCTACAGCGTCGTCAGAGCACTGATATCCGACAAACTGAATATCCCGCTCGGACTGCTGCTGGCCCTCGTCCTAGCCAAGGTGCTGGCGACGGCGGTGACTCTGGGCGGAGGCGGGGAGGGCGGCGTGTTCGCTCCATCGCTGGTCATCGGGGCCCTGTCCGGCTCCTTTTTCCACAAACTGGTCGGCTCCGTTTTGCCGCAGCTGACCCTGTCGTCGGCCGGTCTGTTTTCCCTGGTCGGCATGGCCGGAATGATCAGCGGACTCATGCAGGCGCCGCTGTCGGGTATGTTTCTCATCTTCGAAATCACCGGGGGCTACGAGGCGATACTGCCGCTGCTGGTGGTCTCTTCACTTACCCCGATGCTGGTGCGTATCAGCGAAAAGCACTCCATCTATCACCGCGATCTGGCCGGCGACGGTCTGTTGCGTCCGCCGCGCAGCGACGCCCGAATTCTGTCCGACATCCGCCTCGACGAAATCCTGGAAACCGATATTCTGGGGATCCCGCCCGATTCCACTCTGCGGCAGCTGATCCCCCTGATCCAGCGGTCGCGCCGCAACCTCTTTCATGTCGTCGATCCCGGCAACGGCCGTTTTCTGGGGCTGGTCGATTTCCATCAGGTCAAGGATTTCATTTTCGACGAACAGTTGGCGGGGGCCGTGCTGATCGAAGAAGTCATGGACCGCAGCCCGGAAACTGTCGATTCTCGCGAGGAAATGGTTGCCATCACGCAACGCTTCAACCGTCCGGGGGTATGGAATCTGGTCGTTGTCGATGACGGCCGGTTCGTGGGCCTGATTTCGAAATCGAGTCTGCTCGATCACTACCGCAACGAACTGAAAGTTCAGACTGAAAGATAGAAGCCGATTGGTTCGTTCGACAGTCCATCTGAAAATCGTAGCGCTTGTTGTTGAAACCGGGACCTGTCTTTGCAGCGTCTTGCTTGTCAGAAAGTCAATCAGGAGGTCCAATATGGAGACAGGCAAAAAATTGAATCGGATGGCGTTGACGGTACTCGGAGTGTTGCTTTTCAGCTTTCTGACAGTCGGATCTTTGCCGGCAAACGAAGAAAACGACTCTCAGAACAGCGCTTTCATCGGGGTTTCGGTCAACGAACTGAACCGTCATGAAAAAGAAGAACTCGGTCTGAAATGGGGCGTCCGCGTGCTGGATGTCGAACGGAAATCCCCCGCCGATCAGGCCGGGATCGAAGAAGACGACATCATTCTGAGCTTTGAAGGTGAAAAGGTCCGTCGTGCCTTCGATCTGATGGAAATGGTCGGCGAGCACAAGGTCGGCGACCTGGTCGGCATGGAAATTCTCCGCGACAAACAGAAAAAAGTGCTTAAACTGACTTTGGCCGAGCGTAAAGGCAAACGATCCTACCGTTTCGAAAAGTTTGCCGAGGGTGACGGGAAAGCGCCCTGGCACATTCTGGAGAAGATGGAAAAGGGAGCGGCTCTGGGAATTTCCATCGAAGAAGTCGACGGCGATTATGCCGAATATTTCGCCGTCAAGGACAAAAGCGCCGTGTTGGTCCGTTCGCTGGAAAAAGACGGTCCGGCGGCCAAAGGCGGTCTGAAAGCCGGCGATGTCCTGCTGCAGATCGGCGATCATAAAATCGAAAAAATCGAAGATGTCCACAAGATCCTGGCCAAGATGAAAGCCGGCGACAAGGTTGAAATCGCGGTTATGCGCCACGGCAAGAATCAGAAATTGAATCTGGTGCTGGGAGAACGTCAAGGTCCGCCCATGATGCGTTTCTTTCATGGTGAAGGCCTGCCGTTCGAGATGCCGGGTTTCGATGGACCGGACCTTCATATGCAGAGAGGTGTGGACGGTGATGAAAAGGGCCCCATGCACATGTTTTTCCGTACGCCGCAGATGAGGAAAGAGCCGAAAGACGTACCGGAAAGAGAACGGATTTTGCCCAGAAAAACGATCGTATGAGATCTTTCTCTGTAAAGCGATCGACGCCGGGGCACCAGCTGCATGGAGAGTGCCCCGGCACCTTACCTCAACGTGGAGCCTGGATCCGGATGCGTCGGCCGGCGCGGATCGAACCGTCGAACACCCGGCGTTGTCCGGCGGAAACGACCAGGTGCAGCTTTTGACCCTGCCTGTGCAGGCGGATCGTCCAATCCGCGGCAAAGGCCCGGATATGACTCATTTCGAAACACTCCCAATCCGCGGGCAGATAGGGTCTCAGATAGAAAGATGAAAACCCGTCGGCCTCGATTCCCAACAGCCCTTCCGTGAAAATGCGGCAGTACAGCGCACTTTCAGCCGACAGGTGGGCCATATTGCCTTCCGGCCAGGCTTCGACGACGTAGGGGACGTGAAAACCGAGCAGTCGGGTTGTGGAGAAAGCCTGCAGCTTGGGCAGACCCCGGTCGACGGCACCGGCCCGGAAGGCGCCGCGGAAGGCGTATAAGGTGCCGCGGTCCCAGAACAGGTCCGGTTCCTTCAGATCCGGGTTGAGCTCGACGCGCACGCCGTTTTCGGTCCACAGTTTGTCGAAGAGAGCGTCCAGGGTGCCGTTCCGACGTTTCTGGATGTCCATTACCAGCGGCAGACAGATCCAGTGGCGCAGAAAATTGTGCTCTTTGAAGTAACGGTAAGTGTGCAGACCGGAGATATCGGCGCCGAAATAGCGTTCTATCGCGACAGCCAGCCGCTGGGAGCTGGAACGGTAGCTGCCGAGCTGCGACGAAGCGATGCCGATGGCTCTACCCAGGGTGAGCGCCTGCCTGAGCGCGCCGTAATAAAGGCAGGAGGTGGCCAGGTTTGCCGATCCGGTCGCGATGCGGCCTTCCATTTCGTCGCTGTCGGAACGGATGACGCCGTCCTGGTTTTTCTGGCGTTCGCAATACTCGAGCGACCAGGCGATCAGCGGCCAGAGTTCCCGGCCGATGTCCGGTCTGGCGCTGGCCAAACAGAACTGTGCGGCACCGAACGCGATCATGGCCGCATCGCCGCGGTCGGCTCCGCAGCAGGTCAAGGTTCCGCCCATTTCGTAGGAGGACCAGAAATGCCCGCCGGCTTCCGGAATGTGGGCGGCGAAGACCCGGTAGGCGTTCAGAGCCGCCGTGTTCCCGTCGGCGTAGCCCAGGTAGGGGAAGAATGGACCACTGTACTCGGCCTGGTCGTTGGCCCAGACGCCGGTGTAATAGCGTCCGCCGCCAGGCGAGTGCACCAGCCCCATCTCGCTTTGGTAGATGCTTTCAGCGGCTCTGATTTTGGAAAAGGCAAACAGTTGGTTGATGACCGGGTCCGGACAATCCAGGATCAGGTTTTGACCGACACTGGCCAGGAAAGCGCCGCGTATGTCCAGTAATTGCCGAATTGTCGGTTGGGGAGCGGGTTCGTCGTTGAGCGTAGCGCTGAAGTATATGGCGAATTCGCCGGATTGCCCGGGTTCGAGGCGGATCCGGCCTGGGGCGTCGCAAAAGACCTGGGTCTGGTAGCTGCCCAGCTGGCCGGTCTGATCCTGCTGCCAGGAAAGCCGGCCGATTTCCAGTTCCTTGGACTCTGCGGAACGGTTCTCGAAATGCCAGATTTCAACCAGCAGACGGTCCTGCATGGATGGCAGCAGGGTGCGCTTCAATCGCAGTCCCTGTTTCTCCTGGTGCACGATTCTCAGCAGACCGTTGATTTCGATGCGTTCCAGCGGACCTGGACTGAAGGTCCTTTGCCCGACGACGATGACCGGAAGTAGCCGGTCGTCGTACTCGCAGCGAAGGTAGGCCCTGTATTGCTGCCATTTCGGGGCATCCGTGGGAATGAAGGTCCGGAGCTGGGGAAAGATCAGCTCCCTGCGGATGGATATCAGACGCTGTGCATCCACCTGGTAGTGGATGATGGCGGCCACGTTCCGGCCGCTCATTTCGAAATTGTCGCCATGGGGGAGGCGCTTTTCCTGCTCAAGTTCCCAGACGATGCCGCCCGACGGGGCCAGTTTCCAGAACGTTTCCTTCTGTCTGGCGTCGGGGATGTCGGCCAGAAGCGGGACGACCAGCTGCGCTGCCATGAAAACGATTGTCAGAAACGATTGTTTCATTCTTCCTCTTGTCTTGCTCTTG
>CAYXHZ010000001.1:138370-151788 GCA_964465065.1 uncultured Clostridia bacterium | reverse complement strand
CCTGGGCAGGCTACCGCCGTACGGTACCTGGTCATGGAAAAACCGCACCGTCTTCACTCCGCCGACACGGGAAAAGGCCTCCAATGGCAAAAAGTCACTCTCTACGGAGCCGAATCGAAACCGGTCACCGGTTGCGAGTCCGGACGACGGTCCGGCTACGGTTATAGGCCGGCGGGGGAGAAAAAGCAATAGGCAGCCGGGAACGGTGGAGGCAGTGTGGCTGGAACGGCGGCGATTGTTTTGGTACAATGCCACTGTTTTCAGAGAAGGAAGATCATGATATACACCAGCTTCATCTATCTGCTCATCGCCATCGCCCTCTTCTCCGGGGCATCGGTCGCCGATTCCCAGTTTTTGCCCCTGAGCGGGGACTTCGTCATGATCGTCTTCCTCTACCTGTTCTTCATGCTGATCGTCAGGCTGCAGCTGCACTGGATCCGCGTCGGCGACCGCGACAGTCTGGGACAGCACTTCGAGGCCCGTCAACAGCGCAGCCGGCTGTTCGCCCGCTTCCGGCTGCTGTCGATCCTGTTTTACGCCGCTTCGGTCTACTTCTTCGATCTCAAGGCTCTGCTGGCCCAGCTGCCCGGGGTGGCCCGGCTGGAGGTGCTGCAGAGTTTTCTGGGCATCGCGGCCTTCGTTTTGTACTGGTGCGTGCTCTGGTACTGGGAATTCCGGGAAGGGGAGGCGCCGGCCGAACTGGAATCGGCCGGACAGTACATCCGCGGCCAGATCGCCTTCCAGTTCGGCGTCTTTGTACCCTGGCTGCTGCTGAGCCTGATTCTGGACCTGCTGCTGCTCCTGCCGCTGCCCGGTTTGCAGGCTTGGGTGGAGTCCCCGCTGTTCCAGCTGGCCTTCTTCGCCGTTTTCTTTCTGCTGCTGCTGGCCTTCGCCCCGCTGATCATGACCCGGCTGTGGCGCTGCCGCCCCCTGCAGGACGAGGACCTGCTGCAGGACATCCAGGAACTGTGCCGGCGTCACGGCGTGCGCTTCCGGGGGGTGCTGTCCTGGGACGCGCTGGGCGGCGGCCTGATCACCGCCGGCGTCATCGGCCTGTTTCCGCGTTACCGCTACCTGCTGATCACGCCGCGGTTGCGCCAGTTGCTCAGCCGCCCCGAGCTGCTGGCGGTGACCGCCCATGAAATCGCTCATGTCAAACGCCGCCACATGCTGCACTACTTCGCCTTCGTGCTCGGTTTCGTCCTCATCTCCATGGGCTCGATCCAGCGGCTGCTGCTGCTCTTCTTCAACACGGCCTGGGGCCAGTCCCTGATCGTCAATTCACGCGGCGAACTGCGCGCCGACCTGATCACCTTCATTTACGTCTTTTTGAGCCTCTACTTCCTGATCGTCTACTTCCGTTTCGTCTTCGGCTACTTCATGCGCAACTTCGAACGCCAGGCCGACCTGTACCCCGTATCGGCCGGCATGGAACCCGGCCCTCTGCTGTCGGCCTTCGAGAAACTGGCCCGTATCACCGGCGACGACGGTTCGCGGCGCAACTGGCACCATTTCACCCTGCCCGAGCGCATGGAGACCGTCCAGGCCGCAGCCGTCGACAACGGGGTCGTCAAACGGCACGACCGTTCGCTGCGTCGGGGGCTGCTGATCTTCTGGGCGGTCATGATCCTGCTGGTGGCCTTTCTGTATTCCCCGTTCTCCGGGAAGATCGATCAGGCAGGCGATCTGCAGCTCTACGCCCAGATCCTGGAAAAGAGGCTGCAGGCCGATCCCGGAAACGTTCCAGCCCTGCTCGGTCTGGCCGGCATCTACTACGAGATGGAACGCTGGCGCGACGCCGAACTGGCCTACCGGGACGTATTGGCCATGGACCCGGCCCAGGCCACGGCGCTCAACAACCTGGCCTGGCTGTACCTGACCTGTCCGGACGAGAAACTGCGCGATGCCTCCGCGGCCTTGCCGCTGGCCGAAGCGGCGGTCAAGCTCGAATACGCGTCGACGACCCTGGACACCCTGGCCGAGGCCTACTACCAGAACGAACGCTACCCGGAGGCCTACCAATGCGCCCGGGAAGCCTTCCGCCTCAGCGAACAGGACGATGACGAGCACTTCGCCCGCCAGCTGCAGAAGATGGAAAAGGCCCTCGAGGAAAACCATCCCGCCGAACCGGTCCGGCGCGACAACATCTAGCGGGCCGGGACGGTCGATTTTGGCCCGCTGGTACCTGTACCTGATCCGTTGCGCGGACGGCAGCCTGTATACCGGCATCAGCACCGATGTCGAGCGCCGTTTGCGGGAACATGGCCAGGGCGGCCTGCGGGCGGCCCGTTACCTGCGCGGCCGCGGCCCATTGACCCTGGAACGCAAGATCCGGGTCGGCGACCATGGCGCGGCCGCCCGCCTGGAGTGGCGGGTCAAAAGACTGTCCAGGGCGGACAAGGAAGCCCTGATCCGCAAGAAGATCCGCCTGCGCGACCTGTTGTCCTAATCCTTTTTCTTTCTGACCGCTTTCTTGGTTCCGGTACTCTTGGGGCTCGAGACCCGGCCCGAAGAGGTTCTGGTCGATCCCTTCTTCTTGATGGTTGCCGGCGGCGAACCGCTGTCGGCCGCTTGGCCGGCATCCACCTGCACACTTGTCTCTCCCTTCTCGCGGACGACTCTGCGCACCGAGCGGATGGAATCTTCCATTGAAGGTCGCTCGTCCGTTTTCTCGGGGATGATCAGCGGCACCTTGGGATCGACCGGGGTGCGTTTGACCGCCCCTTTCTTGAGCAATACGGTCTTGCCCGAGCGGGTGCGGCCCTGCAGCAGCGGTTCATGGACGACGACCAGGGGCGCTTTGCCGCGGAAATGGATCCGGTCCTGGATCAGGTCGGAGCCGATCTTGCGGGTGATGTGTTCGCCGATACGCTGGCTGCGCAAGCGGTCGCGGTGCACGACGACCACCGACGACGCGTGCGCCGGCAGGCCCTGACGGTGGTTGTAGTCCCGGAGCCAGCGTTTGTTGATGACGATGACCGGGCGGTTGTTGCGGCCCAGCGGCACCCAGCTGTAGAAATCGTTGTCCCAGCCCCAGTAAACCCAGGCCGGCGACCACTGATAATCGGGCAGCCAGTACCAGCCGTGGCCGGGGTGCCAGTGCCAGCGGCCGTAATGGTGGGTGATCCAGCCGCAGGGGTCGTAGGAGGTCCAGACGTAACCGTAGAAGGGGTGCCAGGTCCAGCGGCCGTTGAGGTAGGGCTGCCAGTCCAGGCCCAGTCCGTAGGGGTACCAGACGTGGCAACCGTATATGGGGCTGTATTCCCAGCGGCCGTGGCTGCTGAGTTCCGGTTCGTACTCCTCCAGGCCTTCCTCCAGGTAGCGGGTGCCGACGGTCCGGTCCGGGTCCTGGCCGCGGCTTCGTTCCTCCTGGAAGGCCATGAAATCGTCACGGTCGTCGACCGGCTCGTAATCGCTGCGCATGACCCGGCCTTGTTCCACCCGCAAGCGGTCGTTGCGGCTCAGACGCGTGCGTTCCCCTTCACTGAGCACCTGTGCCTTGCCCTGGATGACCCAGACCCGCGTATCTCCGGCCGGGCCGCGATCGATGCGGTACAGGCCCGATGTGACGAAGAAAACTTCGCAATCGGCTGTGTGCACCGAGGCCTGGGCATCGGCCTCCAGCTGGTGCAGATCGACGATGATGCTGCCCGCCACCAGGTCCAGGCTCCAGTCGGTGCCGCGCAGGACCGGGGCCTGGGTGATGCCGAGCTGACTGTTGCGGTCGATGCGCAGGTAATTCAGACGGCCCAGGTACAATTCGGCCCGACCGTCCTCGGTGCTCAGAAAATCGCCTTCGAATATCGGCAGATTCTCGATCAGGTCTTCCCAGCCTTCCTCGCTTTCGCGTTCGACGAAGGCCTCGCCGTCGGCGTATTTGACGCGGATGACCTTGGCGTCGTCGTAGTAGCGCAGGGCTTCGTCGGAATCGGGGTCGTCCTCCGCCCAGGCGGGCAAGATCAAAGACAGACCCAGGAGAAGCGTTATGGCGATCTTGTTGTTCATGTTGTCCTCCACTGTTCTCTGCCTAGTATTATGCAATCGCTTTGCCAGAAATCAAGAGCGTTTCTGTAGTATAAAGAGTACAGGCGGTCGGGGAACGGGCAGTCGGGAAAACGGAAGGCGGACTCTCAGCGTGTCAACTTGGCGAACAATTCCAGGTGTGGAGTGTGCGGGAACAGATCGAAACCCTCCATGTCTTCCAGTCGCCAGCCGTTTCGCCTCAGTTCGGCGATGTCCCGCAGCAGGGTGGCCTGGTTGCAGGAGATGTAGAGCAGGGTGTGAACGGAGGATTCGTCGATGAGCCGCCGGGTCGGCTCGTTGAGGCCCGAACGCGGCGGGTCGCAGACCACCACGGTTATATGGTCCGGAATTTTCAGCCGGCTGGTGTCGGTGTGCAGGATGGTCAGCTCGGGGAAGGTCATTTTCGAGAGGGTCGTCGACAAAGGATGGCATTCGGCGGCCAAGGGCGGCGGCTGGCCGCGCAGCAGGGGCGGGATCATGAAGCCGACGCCGCTGTACAGGTCCAGGGCCGAGAAGCTCTCGGGCAGATGTCGGCTCAAGCTGTCCAGCATCACCGGCCACAGGAAGCGGTTGACCTGGAAGAAGGCGGCCGGCGAGGCATGATAGGCGATATTGGTTCCCGGTACGGTGATGGTCTGGATGACCGGCCGGTCCGGCCAGCCGATGAGCAGACCGGGAAAGCGGTTTTGCAGCTCCGCCTGCTCTGGCGCGCCGGGAGCGCTGTCCAGGTTGACACCCAGGCTGTCCTGGCTGGGACTGTAGAGCAGGTCGACCTGGAAGAGTTTCCGCAGGCGGGGCGGGTTTTGATTCCAATCGGCCAGAAAGCGGTTGATGGCCGGGCAGAACAGCAGGCAATCGGATATGGCGACGATCCGGTGACTGCGGCGGCGCACGAAGCCCAGACGGCCCTGCTCGTCCGGTTTCATGCGGGCACGGACGCGGTAGGCTGTGGCGCTGGAAGGGTGGATCGTCTTGAGCGGCGCTTCGATATGCAGGCGGTGCCGGAAATCGGCGCAAAAGATCTCTTCCTTGAGCTGCCGCTGCAGATCGACTGGAATGTGCTGCCAGGCGCAGCCGCCGCAGACTCCGGCCAGCGGACAGGGCGGGAGGATACGGCCCGGATGCGCCTGCAGGATTTCCAGGGTCTGGCCCCAGACAACGCCCTTGCTGCGTTCTCGGACGGAAAAAAGGATTTCCTCTTGCGGCAGGACGTCGTTGACCAGGACTGTGCCCAGCTGGTGGCGGATCAGACCCTGGCCGCCGTTGACCAGGCGTTCCACCCGGCCGTGCTGCGTGTCGTCGTGCAAGGTTCAGCCCGCCTTGTCACCCTGGGTGCGCATGCGGTAGGCGTCGACGCCCTTGATCTCGATGTACTTGAGGCAGGCCAGGTCCAGCTGGTCCTTGATCTGGACGTGGTAGGCCAGTTCGACGTACTTGCGGTCGCCGCGGGGGTCGGCCGAACGGACCTCGATGGCCACGGCGTTCTTGGGCGCCTGGATGAGCATGTTGCTGATCTCTTTGTAGACGCGGTTGTATTCTTCCTGGGTGGGCTTGTGGTTGTTCTTGATCAGGTAATCGAGAATCATCTTCTCTTCCTGTATGGTCGGCACCAGCTGCCGGCGCGGCGTGCAGGTGGAATCGGCGCCCTCGCGGTGGGGCTTGTCGTCGGTCGGCGGCGAGATGAAGATCATCACGCCGCGGCTGGAGGCGGGAGGCGAATCGGTGACTTTGGGGGAGAGGGCCGATTCCAGGATGGTCTTGTCGGCGGCCGTGTCCTCGTCCTCGTCCATGGGCGGCTGCTCGGACTCGATCCGCTTCATGAAGTATTCCAGCAGCTGGTTGAGGCGGTCGCGGGTCATGCTGACCTGTTCCTCAAGCTGGTTGCTCAGGATGCCCATCTCTTCGACGGTGTGGTGCAGTCTGGACACGCCGCTCTTGTACAGGGCGATTTCCCGCTCGATGGCTTCCGTATCCTTGGCTACCGCCGAAACGTACTTGAAAATCCTGGCCAGTTCTTCCTGCTGTGTTACGGACATGGTTCGTCCTCCCGGAAAAATTGTTCCCATTATAATTAATAAGGCGCCACAAAGGCAAGGGTTGTTTGCCAGCGCTCGGAAAACTTGCAGAATCCATACCCATTTTTCGTCCGGACCGTATATAATATTGTTTACTGCGAGGTGAAAATGAAACGTCGAGATTTCTTCACGAAAATGGCCCTGGCCGGGGCCGCCGTCCCGGTGCTGCGCCTGCCGATTCATGGCCGGCCGGCTGTCGAGGCTACGCCGACACTGGTCACCGGCGTGGGCGAGGATTACCCCGAATTGCTACGCAAGGTGCTGGCCCCGCTCGGCGGTATCGGCGCATTCGTCAAGAAAGGCTATAAAGTGGTCATCAAGCCCAACATCGGCTGGGACCGCAACGTCGAACAGGCGGCCTGCACCCATCCGCTGGTGGTGCGCACCCTGGTCGAACTGGCCCTGGCCGCCGGCGCCGCCAAGGTCATGGTTTTCGACCGCACCTGCAACGAGGAGCGGCGCTGCTATCAGAACAGCGGCATCGAACCGGAGTTGAAGAAAATCGATGACTCCCGCCTGGTGGTGGAGCACATCGACGAACGCAAATTCGTGCCGGTGGAAATCAGGAAGGGCAAAAAACTCAGCAAGTGGGGCTTCTACAAAGATGTCATCGACGCCGACTGTTACATCAACGTGCCCATCGCCAAGCACCACGGTCTGTCCACGCTGACCCTGGGCCTCAAGAACATCATGGGGGTCATCGGCGGCAACCGTTCGACCATCCATTTCAACATGGGCGACAACCTGGCCGACCTCAACAGCGTGCTGCCCGCCCACCTGAACGTCATCGACGCCACCCGGATCCTCTTGCGCAACGGTCCCCAGGGCGGCCGGGTCAGCGATGTCAAGGTGTTGCACCGTCTGATCGCTTCGACCGACATCGTGGCCGCCGACGCCTACGCCACCACCCTGTTCGACCTGCGTCCCGAACAGATCGAGGCCACTCGCGCGGCGTACGCCATGGGGCTGGGACAGATGGACCTGGCCAAGGTCAAAATGGTAACGGTCTGAGGCCGGCGGAGACAGGATCATGGCGGAAACTGACGGCAAGAAGCGGTACGGAGTCAAACTGCGCTGGTTGCGGCGCGGCAGTCAGCTGACTTTTCTGGCGGTTTTCCTGATCCTGTTCCGGCTGACCGATTATTCGGGCAGCGACCAGATCCCCAACGCCGTCAACCTGTTTTTCCGCTGGGACCCGCTGGTGGCCGCTTCGGTCACCCTGGCGACCCGGACGCTGATCGCCCTCCTGGCCCCGGCCCTGCTCATCGTGCTGCTGACCGTACTCTTCGGCCGCGTTTTCTGCGGCTGGATCTGCCCCATGGGCACCTTGATCGACGCCTCCGACAAGCTGCTGGGAGCCAAAAAGAACCAGTACCCGAAGTTGCGGCCGTTCAAGTACTATCTGCTGGCCGCCATCCTGATCATGGCCCTGTTCGGAGTCCAGCTGGTGGGCCTGTTCGATCCCTTCTCCATTCTGGTGCGCGGCCTGACCATCGTCGTCGACCCGGTCTTCAACCTGGTCACCCGCGCCGGTTTCGACTGGATCTACCTCAGCGCCCCGGAGTGGGTCAGCAAGCTGAGCGAACCGGTGTACACCGTGCTCAAGGATTCGGTGCTGCCGTTTCAGCAGTCCCATTTCAGCACCACCCTGATCAGCGCCGTCATCTTTTTCGGCATCCTGCTCATGGCCAGGCTGGGCCGGCGCATGTGGTGCCGCAGTTTCTGCCCGCTCGGCGCTTTGCTGGCCCTCTTGTCCCGCTTCTCGCTGTGGCGCCGTTTTCCGGCCGCCGCCTGCAAGAACTGCAGCCATTGCGCCGCCCTGTGCCGCATGGATGCCTTCCAGGCCGATAACAAGCTGCTGAAAGCCGAGGAATGCACCGCCTGTCAGGACTGCAGCGCCGATTGCCTCAACCAGCCGGCCCGCTTCAGATTCCAGCTGCCCAGGAACCGTACCCGTTTCGATCTGCGCCGCCGCCACCTGCTGGGCAGCGCCGCCGGGGCCATGGTCCTGCCGGCCCTGACCCGCATCGGTCTGAACCGCAAGCGGCCCAATCCCTTTCTGCTGCGGCCGCCCGGAACGGGCAGCGAGGATGAATTCCAGCGCCTGTGCGTGCGCTGCGGCGAATGCATGAAGGTGTGCATCAAGAACGGTCTGCATCCGACCCTGGGTGAAGCCGGTCTGGAAGGCATGTTCACCCCGCGCCTGATTCCGCGCATCGGCTACTGCGAGTACGCCTGCAATTTGTGCGGTCAGGTCTGTCCGACCGGAGCCATCGCCAAGCTGCCGGTGCCGGAGAAGAAGAAATTCGTCATCGGCCTGGCCCAGTTCGACCTGAGCCGCTGCATTCCCCACGCCCAGAACCGCAGCTGCATCGTCTGCGAGGAACATTGCCCGCTCGACGAGAAGGCCATCCAGACCCGCGAGGTCGAAGTGATCAACCAGCAGGGCGAAAAAGTGACCGTCAAGCGGCCGTACGTGATCGAGGAGCGCTGCATCGGCTGCGGCATCTGCGAACACTCCTGCCCGCTGCCCGGCGAGGCCGGCGTCCGGGTCATGCGCAGCCGCAATCTCGAGCCGGCCGAGGGTGGGGATTACGGCAGTTACGGCTGAGAAATCACGGCTGACGGTCGCAAAATTTGTTCTGGCCGAGCGAATCTGATAGAATCCTCTACTCATGCCGAAAAAAAAAGTCAGTTTCGTAAGTCTGGGTTGTTTCAAGAACAGTGTCGATACCGAGGTGCTGGCCGGTCTGCTCGCTGAACAGGGCGTGGAGATCGTCAGCGAGTACGAGGATCCCGATTGGCTGGTCATCAACACCTGCGCCTTCATCCGCGACGCCAAGGAGGAATCCAACGAGGAGATCCTGGGCGCCATCGAACGCAAGACGGCCGGAGAATTGAAGGGTGTGGCCGTTTTCGGCTGTCTCGGGCAGCGCTACGCCGCCGAGGTCGGGCAGCTGTTTCCGCAGCTGGACGTCGTCTGGGGGGTCAACGATCTGCCCGGCCTGGCCGCCCGCATCGCCGGCAAGAGCAAGAAACCGTACCAGAGGGATTCTCTGTACCTTTATGACGCCGAAACGCCGCGCTTGCATACCCTGACGCCCAACACCGCCTTCGTCAAGATTTCCGAGGGTTGCGACATGGGCTGCAGCTTCTGCGCCATTCCGGCCATCCGCGGTCCGTTCCGTTCCCGACCCCTGGCCGACGTTCTCTCCGAGATCCTGCGTTACCGGGAACTCGGCATCAGCGAGGTCAACCTGATATCGCAGAATTCCACCGCCTATGGCCGGGACCTGGAAAAACCGAGCTGCCTGGCCGAACTGGTCGAATCGGTCGCCGAACTCGGCCTGCCCTGGATCCGCCCCCTGTACCTGATGCCGGAAGCGGTCGACGATCGTCTGATCGAAGCCTTCAGGCGTCCCGGCGTCCTGCCGTACTTCGATCTGCCCTTTCAGCACGTGTCGTCCCCGCTTCTCAAGGCCATGCGGCGCGGCGGCGGCTACCGGGAGAACCTGCAGCTGGTCGAAAAGATCCGCAAAACCATTCCCGGCGCCGTCTTCCGCTGCTCGTTCATCGCCGGCTTCCCCGGCGAGACGGAGGCCCAGTTCGCCGAGTTGCTGGAATTCATCCGGGCGGCCGGAATCGAATACGTCGGCGCCTTCGCCTATTCCGACGAGGAGGGCTGCGCGGCTTTCGCCCTGCCGGACAAAAACAGCGATGCCGTGATCCTGGAACGCTACGAGCAGTTGCGGGATCAGGGCGACGAGCAGCTGGAGACCTTCTATGACTCCCTGCACGGTCGAAATCTGGATTTTTTGCCGCTCGGTCCCTGGGACAACAACAGCACTGTCGGCCGGATCAGTCTGCAGGCTCCGGAGATCGACGGTTTGACGCAGATAAACCAGGTCTTCGACGATGAATCCTGGTCGCTGGAATCCGTCCGTATCAAGGGACATGAATGTGAAATTCTGAACGGAGAACGCAATTGAAAAAAGAATTTTTACGCTGGCTGGCCACCTTCGGCCTGATCGGTTTTTTCCCCATCGCTCCGGGTACGGCGGCTTCGCTGGCAACGGTCGCGCTGGTGTATCTGGTGTCCCTGCTCTTGGGCGCCGTCAGCGGCTGGGGCCTGATCGCCGCCGCCATCGGCCTCTTCTTTCTGGGCGTGCCGGCGGCCAAGGCCATGGAAATCGAACTGGGGCGCAAGGATCCGCACCCGGTGGTCATCGACGAGGTGGTCGGGCAGCTGATCGCCCTGGCCTTCGTGCCGCTGAACTGGCTGGGCATGCTGGCCGCTTTTTTCTTCTTCCGGGCCTTCGATATCCTCAAACCTTTTCCCATCAGCTGGCTTGACCGCAATATCCCCGGCGGCTGGGGCATCATGCTCGACGACGTGCTGGCCGGCGCCGTCGCTCTGGGCTGCACGCACCTGGCGTTGCTCTACGTGCACACCTAAACGACGCAGCCGAAAAACCTGGATTTTAACCGGTGAATCGGAATTTAAGGAGCTGAGCTGTGACACCATCCATTTTTATCCTGCTTGCTTTTGCCGCATCCGCCCTGTATCAGACCCGGGATCTCGGCGGCGGACTACCGCCCGCCGACGGGCTCATCACCCCCGACCTGAACGGCCCCGCAAGTCCGGCCAATACGATCTTCCGGCTGGAGAACGAGGCCATGGAACAGTGGCGTCAGGGCAATCCGATGCGCTGGGCCGAGATCAGCAGCGACGATGTCGTTTATATCGATCCAGGTCTGGCCGCTCCGGTGATCGGCATCCATGCCTACCGGGAATACCTGACTCCGATCCAGGGGAAAGTCCATTACGACGCCTCCGAGTTCGTGAATCCGCGGGTGGCCCTGCTCGGCGAACTGGCCGTCCTCACTTACAATTACCACTCGCTGCGCCGCGACCTCGACGGCAAGATGAAACGCAGTTCATTTTGGAACACTACCCAGGTCTATGTCCGGCGCGCCGGCGTCTGGAAGATCCTCCACTCGCACTGGTCCTTTATCGGGCACAGCCAACCCGCCGAACTCAGGATGCCGCTGCCGATCACGGCCAAACCGGACCGGCTTTCCGCCGCCGCCGGCGAAATCCTGGCCCTTGAGAAAGCGGCCATGAACCGCTGGCGCCAGGGCGACCCCGACGGTTTCCTGGCCCTCTCGCTGCCCCAGGTGACCTATTTCGACCCGATCCTGCCGGGGCGGCTGACGGGAATCGCCAGTCTGAGCGAATTCTACAACGGTATGCGCGGCCAGGGCGGGATCGCCGCCGCGGTCGATTACGTCGAGCCGCGTGTCGTTGTCGCCGGCGATGCGGCCTTGCTGACTTACCGCTACCTGTGGTCCGGGCTGGACCCCGAGGGCGTCGTCACGGCGCGTTCCGCCTGGAACTGCACCGAGGTTTATTGCCGCCGGGCCGGGCAATGGCGTATCGCCCACAGCCATTGGTCGATCATCGGCGGGGAACGCCCCGACGGCGGTGTCTAGGCATCGAGAGACAGTCCCTTTTGGAATACCTCTCTCTAGTATCCACTTTCTGACCTTTCCCCCTTATCCCCCCTTCCTACAAGGACGGGGGGATCAAGAACAAAGCGCCTGTAAGGTGCTTTCAGTCCCCTTCCCTTTAGGGGAGGGGGGAAATGGGGGTCTAGTGCCATTCGGGACAGCCCCTTTTTTCTTCCCGAATGGAGCTGGTTTATGGCCCGATGAAGACATGGCTGCGTTTCTAAAACGCTCTTTTAAAGGCCTATTGGGGAATCACGATTGCAATATTCATATTTCCAGAAGAGGTGCAAGCTTTGCAAAAACTTCCTGCAGGGTTTGATCGGGAAGTTTAGAGATGAAAGAGGCTTCTCGAGCTCGCCAATCCAAATTTTTTATATGATCCACCAGAATAACGCCACAAACAGGCAGCTTGGCAGGCAAAGTCACTTCAAACGGGTAACCTTTTATTTGGCTCGTGACGGGGCAAAATAAAGCCAGCCCGGTTTTTTTATTGTAGATTTCCGGCGATAATACAACTGCCGGTCGTTTCCCTGATTGCTCGTGTCCGGACTGGGGATAAAAATTGAGCCAGACCACATCCCCCCGGCGAGGTATGTATTCACTTACCATGATTCATTACCAACAACATTTCCGGTATCGGTTTCCTGATGTAAATTATCCTCGCTGATCATGTCAACCATTTCCTTTAGGTCATATTTCTTTTTTACCGGCGTAAGAACAATAGAGCCGTTTCTTACGTGCAATTCAACTGGCGATTTGTTCTCTAATCCAATATCTTCAGCATAAGACTTGGGTATACGAATGGCCAAGCTGTTGCCGCTTTTCATTAAATGCGAAAGCATCAAACCTCCTTGGTTGTAAATACATAATATATACATTTAATGGTGTTGTCAATCTTTTCTGGTTATGTCCGTTCATCGTCCAGGAACATGATCTTCTTCGGGTGGTGCGGGTCGATCAGTACCATCAGCTCCGCCCCCTTCTCGAGTCCGGCCAGAGATAGCGGGTTCCAGCAACGTTTATCGGTAATTGTGTAGCGGTCGCGATCCGATGCTGTAATCTCCAGCTTCAGCTCTATCTGGGGCATGTCGTTCACCGTGGTACCGGTGGTAGCGGCGGCCAGGATGGTGGCTGTGCCTGGAATGCCGTTTTCGCGGAAATATTCCGCTCGTTGCTTCTGCCGGTTCATAAAAAAGAAGATGGCGCCCAAGATCATAAGTTGCAGGAAGATCCAGACGATGCCGAACATCCACAGTGTCATGACATCGTCGCTGGTGCGGGCGCCGCGATCGAGTATGCCGATTACCAGCGCGACCACTCCCGGCGCCAGCAATATGACCCATGTCCACCACCATCCCCTGTTCAACACCCACATGGCGCCCTCCTGCCGTGGTCTGCGGCTCTGTTGTTATTTATATTTTTTCTGGAAAAAAGTCAAAAGAAAACATGAGGGGGACGGTGGCTTACATCTTGACATCTTTGCGGAGTGATCCCAGGATCGGGTTTATTGTGGTGGTGCCGTCAGCCTGGGCCAGGGGAAAATTTCGTTGACGGTAAAGGGGAAATGGCGGTATGGACAACCGGACCGGCGAAACTCTGCGTATTCCGCCGGCCCGGCGCTCGATGGAGGATCTATTGGAGAGGGGTGCTGATGAGTTCCCACTCCTCGTCTTCGTTTTCCACGAGTTGGTAGAGCATGTTGTTCTTGAAGGTCATGGGATACGGTTGCAGGGTCGTCTGGAAACGGACCGGCATCTTGTGCTTGCCCAGTTCCTTGCCGCTGCCCGTGTCGAAGCTGTAATACTCCAG
>CAYXHZ010000001.1:90243-138270 GCA_964465065.1 uncultured Clostridia bacterium | reverse complement strand
ATCGACTTGGTTGTCTTCTTTTCCCGGCAGGAAGATCGAATCGTCGCCGGCGACGTATAAAAACACCTTCTTTTCCATGACCTGTAGCCCTTTACCGGGTTGAAAGGAATGTTCGCATTTGTAAACTTCTTTAATGCGGTTCATCTTTTCGTCGTAAAGGTTGACGTAGCGATACTGTATCTTGTCATCACCCTGGCCGGTACTCAAGGCGAGATACTTATTGTTCTTCATCAGCTGCGGGAGAAGCGAAGACAGGGGATTGTAGCTGAATTCACCGATGTATTTGCCATCCAGCGTCCATCGGGAAATTTTACCGAAGCTGGCGACAACCAGTTCCTGGTTGTGAACGGCCAGCAGCAGAGGTATCTGTCCTGGGACCGTGACAAATTCCTGCGGACCTTGGCCGGCTTTGCCGAATTTGCCGATCGATTTCAGGGTCGCCAGCTCGTAGATGTGAACGGTGGTGTCCTCGACGATGAACAGCCGAGACCCTTCTATCTGCAGTTGCGTCGGCTTCACCAGTTCCGGGATCACCCGGCCCGGTGCGCTCCAGACCGTCAGCACGCTGATCAGGAAAATCAGGATAATAATTGCTTTCTTCATGGTTTTTGCCTCCATCGGTTTATTATATTGCATTCTTGGGCGTTAGCCTTCTTTTCAGATTTGCGTTTCGATAATATAGCGTTCATTGGATGTAGATTCCCGGGTAGGCGATCCCGGGGTCGTAACTACCCGTCAACTCGCTGTGGAAAGATCGCGGCAGCGGACGCAGCAACAGAAGGCACAGGAGCAGGATCAGGCTGATGAGCAGCAACAGCAGAATCCATACTCTGGTCATGTTTCCTCCTGGGGGAACAAAATCAGTGTACTATAACAGTAATACACAAGTCAAGAGTAATCAACAAAAAAATAATTTTTCTTGGGGTTGATCGGATGGATGCGCGGTATGAGACGGATGGCAAGGATGACAAACAAGCTGATCAGAATCGGTTGAGGGGGTATTGACGTTCATTGTGCAGTGTAGTATACCAAGGGTGTAATTAATAAAACCTGAGGTGACATGGGCAGCAAGGAACGTTTACAGCAGAGCGTCGGTCTGCGGCGCGAGGACATCCTGGCGGCGGCCAGGCGGATCTTTGCCCGCAAGGGCCTGGCGGGTACGCGCATGGAGGATATCGCCGCCGAGGCCGAGTACACCAAGCGCACTCTGTACCGCTACTTTTCCTCCAGGGAGCAGCTGCTGCTGACGCTGCTGCTGGCCGAGCAGCATCGCCTTAACGGCTATTTCGAAGCGGCGGCCGCCCGGCCCGGCAACGGTATGGCGCGGATCTATTTCATCGGCGAGCGCTTTGTGCGCTATTTTTTCGAGGAGCCGGACTCCTTTTCGCTGCTGACTATGCCCGCCGAGCTGTTCACGCTGCAGGGCGAGGCGGAAAAAGCCCTGATCGGCGAAATCGTCGCTAAAGGTATGGAGATGCACCGCTTCATCGCCGATATTTTCCGGGCGGGTATCGCCGACGGCTCGGTCCGGGCCGATGTCGATCCCCATCTGGCCACCCTGTACGTGGTCAGTGTCACCACCGGCATGCTGCAGACGGTGGGACGCAGCGGCGGCCGCTTCGAAACGATTCACGGTCTGTCGTCGCGGGAGTTTGCGGCTTATTGTCTGAAGAATCTGGGCGCGGCCTTCGCCGCCGCGCCCTGTTGTCAAGGAGAAGCAACATGAATATCGTGGTCCTGAACGGCAGTCCGAAAGGGGAATTGAGCGTCACCCTGCACTATTGCAAGTATATCGAATTGAACGATCCGGGTCATGACTGGCAGTTTTGCCACGGCGCCCGCGACGTCCGGAGCCTGGAAAGCGATCCGGCCCGGCGTGCGGCGCTGCTGGAGCAGTTATCCCGGGCCGACCTGATCGTCTGGTCTTTTCCGGTCTACTACATGAGTGTCGCCAGTCAGTTCAAACGCTTCATCGATATCCTGTACCGGCCGGAGTTCAGGACAGCCGTGTTCGGCAAGGCCAGCGCCGTGCTGACGACCTCCATCCATTTTTACGACCACACCGCCTTGGCCACCCTGCGGGCCGTCTGTCATGATCTCGGCCTGCGTCTGGTCGGCGCCTATTCGGCCAAGATGGATGACCTCAACCATCCCGGAGAACGGGAACGCCTGCTGGCCAACTGGCAGGAATGGAAACGCCTGGACATGGAAGGTTTGGCCAGTTTCAACGAGTTTTACCCGGAAAATGACGTGCCGGCGCTCAGCGACTTCCCGTTGTCGCTGGCCCTGCCTGACAAGCAGGCGGGCAAGGTGGCCATTGTCGGCGACCTTTCGGAAAACGGCAACCTGAAGAGAATGGCGGCCGCCCTGGCCGGCCTGCTGGGTGACCGGGCGGTTATTTACGATCTGGCCCGGGCCGACGTCAGACAGGGCTGCCTGGGCTGCTGTCGCTGCGGCCTGAAAAACTGTTGTCTTCAGGACGGACTCGACGGCTACCGCCGGCTGCTCGACGAGGAAGTGCTGTCCGCCGCCACGGTCGTCTACGCCGTCGATATCAAAAACCGGCTGTTCTCCTGGCGGCTCAAACAGTTCTGGGACCGCAGCTTCTGTCACAATCACGTGCCCTTCCTCAAGGGGCGCAAGCTGGGCTGGCTGGTGGCCGGTCCGTTGTCGGCCAACCCGCAGATCCTGGAGATGATTCAGGGTATGGATCAGATGTCGGCCTGCCTGCCGATCGGTATCGCATCCGACGAGCAGGGGCTGGAAAGGTGCCGCAGCCAGTTGGCCGGCCTGGCCAGTGAGGCTGTCCGGACCTTCGACGACAAAAAAATTCCGCCGGCGCGCTTCACCGGACTGGCCGGGAAAAAAATATTCCGGGACGAGATTTTTGGCGGCATGCGCCTGTTCTTCGCCATGGATCACCGGTACTACAAGAAGAACGGCTACTACGATTTCCCGACACGAAACTGGAAGACACGCCTGCTGGTCTGGCTGGCCGGTCCGCTGCTCAAACTGCCGCCGATCCGCAAGGCGGTGCAGCGGGACATGATCGGCAATATGGTGCGTCCTTACCAAAAGCTGCTGGATAAACTGGCCCCGCGAAAGGCTTGAATCGGGGCGGAGACGGCGCCGCCCCTCTTCCGGCAATCGTTGCGGTTTTGTTGTATACTACTCTGACAAGCAGAGGCAACATGAAAATCATCTCCTGGAACGTCAACGGCCTGCGGGCGGTGCTGAACAAGAACGCAATGGATGCCGTCTGGGCACTGCAGCCGGACATCCTCTGCCTGCAGGAAACCAAGGCCCAACTCGAGCAGCTGCCGCCGGAAGCCATCCATGTCAGCGGCTATCAGAGTCATTTTCATTCGGCCCGGAAAAAGGGCTACAGCGGTGTGGCCATCTTCACTCGCCAGGAGCCGCTCTCGCTCCGCCAGGGCATCGGCCACGACGAACTGGACGGCGAGGGACGCACTCTGACCGCCGAATTCGCTGATTTTTTCCTGGTCGACTGCTACGTGCCCAACGCCCAACCTGAACTGGCCCGGCTCGGTCCGCGCCTGCAGTTCAACGACGCCCTCAAGGAGTTCCTGCTGCAATTGCAGCGGGAAAAACCGGTCGTCCTCTGCGGCGACCTCAACGTCGCCCACCAGCCCATCGACCTGCGCCATCCCAAGGCCAACGAGCAGAACCCCGGCTATTCCATACAGGAGCGCAGCAAGTTCGGCGAGCTTCTGGATGCCGGCTTCATCGACATCTTCCGGCACCGTTATCCCGACCGGGTGGCCTATACGTGGTGGTCGTTCCGCATGCAGGCCCGCCAGAAGAATGTCGGCTGGCGGATCGACTACTTTGTCGTTTCCCGGCAACTGGAGCCCCGGGTCAGGGATGTACGCATCCATGACGGCATCATGGGCAGCGATCACTGTCCGGTGGAGCTGGAGCTGGATTGAAGAACGACGCCGCCTGCGCAGACCGACCGGTCCCCCCGGTGTTTCTGCGCGATTCCAGCGAGTGCGAGCTGGAATGCTTCGTCGAGCTGGAACGGGATCCCGACACCGCTCCGTTCATTCTGCCCGCTTCCCTGCAGCAGCACCGGGCCGACCTGGCCAGGCCCGGGCAGCGTTATCTGACGGTCAGCTCGGTTCCGGACGGTCAAGCGGTCGGATTCATGATCCTGATCCTGGAGCCGGACGGCCTGGGCCTGAGACGCATGGTCATCGGCCCCAAAGGCCGGGGTTACGGCCGGTCCGCTCTGGCCGCCCTGGAGGCGCTGTACGTCCGGCAGGGTTGCAAGCGCATCTGGCTGGATGTCTTTGCCGACAACCTGCGCGCCCGGAGATTCTACGAACGAGCCGGTTACCGCTTGGAACAGCAGGCCGACTTCTTCGGCCGGCCGCTGCTGATTTACGAAAAGGGATTGAGCGGACAGGCTTATCCAGCAAAGAAAGCCTAGCCGTTCATGAATCGTTACCAATACGAGTTTGCAGTCAAGGAGGGTTTCGACGCGCATGAAAAAATTTAAAGGCATGGTTTTTCTGGTAGCTCTATTGGTTGTCTGCGACATTGCACCGGGTGCGGCCGGGGCCGATTCACTGTCCGGACAGATTGAAGCCCTGCTGAAGGCTGAATACCCGGCCGACAAACCCGGGGCGGCCGTCATTGTGCGAAAAAACGGCAGGACCCTGTTTCGCGGAGCCTGCGGCATGGCCGATCTCGAGCTCGGCGTGCCATTGCAGGCGGACATGGTCTTCCGGCTGGGCTCGATCACCAAGCAGTTCACGGCCGTGGCCATCCTTCTCTTGGAAGAGGAAGGCAAGTTGAAGCTGTCCGACGATATCCGCCGCTTTCTGCCGGATTTCCCGCAAAAAGGCAAGCCGATCCGCATCGAGCATCTGTTGACCCACAGCTCGGGGGTCCGCAGCTATACCGATCTGCCCGAGTGGCTGAACCTGTGGCGCAAGGACATGAAGCTCGATGAACTCATCGCCCTGTTCAAGGACCTGCCGCTGGAATTCGAACCGGGTTCGAACTGGAAATACAGCAATTCCGGCTACATCCTGCTCGGGGCGGTTATCGAGAAGGCCTCGGGTATGTCCTACAAGGATTTCGTCGAACAGCGCATATTCCGGGTTCTGGGAATGAAGCACTCCGGCTACGACCTGACCGAGAAAGTGATTCCACGTCGTGTCGGCGGCTATCAGGCTGGCCCGGACGGCCTGATCCACGCCCCGTACCTGAGCATGACCCAGCCGCACGCCGCCGGGGCTCTGCTGTCCTGCGTCGATGACCTGGCTTTGTGGCACGAATCGCTGCTGAATGGAAAATTGATCGGAGCTCAAAGCCTCAAAAGAGCGCATACTCCGTTCCGGCTCGCCGACGGTCGCTCGACCGGTTACGGGTACGGTTGGACGGTGTCCGAATACGACGGACATCCGACCGTCGAACATGGCGGCGGCATCAACGGTTTCCTGAGTTACGCCATCAGCCTGCCCGCCGATGGCGTCTACGTGGCTCTGTTGCAGAACTTCACCGGCAAGGATCCGGAAACGGTGGCATTCAAGCTGGCGCTCATGGCCGCCGGCATTCCGCTGCAGCCCGGCCGGCCGGTCAGTCTGCCCGAAGAGTTGCTGCGCGGCTACTGCGGCGTGTACGAACATGGTAAGGACGATCTGCGGGCGATCAGCTTGCGGGACGGAAGGCTGGAATCGCGTCGCAACCGTGCCAAGGTCCTGAAACTGACCGCAGTGAAAAGCGACGAGTTCCGCTTCGAGGAGTCCTTTAACCGGCTGCGCTTCGGTCAGGACGAAAAAGGTAGCTGGGTGATGGTCGTTCCCCGGACAGGCATGACGGACAAGGCCTACCGGACGGACAAAACCTTGCCTCCGGACCGGGTCGAGATTGCGTTGGATGTCAAAATTCTGCAGCGTTACGTCGGAGTCTACGAACTGCAGCCCGGCTTCGATCTGAGCGTAACTCTACAGGGCGGACAGCTGATGGCCCAGGCCACCGGCCAGGCGATGCTTCCGCTGTTTGCCGAGAGCGAATTCCGTTTCTTCCTCAAGGCGGTCGATGCCCAACTGGAATTCGCCATGGGGACCGACAATCGCGCCATCAGTCTGACTCTCTACCAGAACGGTCAGATCATGCCGGCCCGGCGTCGGGATTGAACGGAACGGTCAGGCCGGGCTGTCGCGTTTGTCGTCGACTTCCCGGCCGGCGTCGGCCGGGGCCTGGTTCTGACGCATGAAATCGTCCAGCCAGGCCTGCAAATCATCGGCCGGCAGCTTGAAGCGTTCGCAGGCCTCTTCGGCGCTGAGACGTCCGGCCAGGATGTCCATCATCAGGGCCTGACGGTTGTTGTCGGTCCATTTCCAGCCGGCCGGGTTGGTGTCGGCCGCGGCGGCTACGGTCTGGTCGGCCATAGTGGACCCGGGCGTCGCCAGGCCGGTCATGGGCCGGGTGCGGTCGCTGCCGAGGATGTCCGGAGCTGCGGCTTGCCCGTTACCCGAAGCCGGAACGGCCTGGCGCTGGGCGGGGATTTCCCGATTCAGGCGCCGGGCGGTGATGACGATCAGGGCCAGCAGCGGCAGCAGGGGGGTGAGCAGGGTGTACAGCAGCGGAATGAAGCGCGCCAGCGGGGTGAAGCCGAGGGCGGGAACGGTCAGGCTGATCAGAACGGAAATGACCTGCCAGCTGGCTGGCGGGCTGGTCGGGGTATGAAAGCAACTGCTTTTGGGGATTTTTCTCAGCAGGGACGAGTAGACGGTGCCATCGCCGCTGCGGATGTCCCGATCGATACGGGCGCACCAGCGGCCGGTCAGCAGCAGGGCCAGAAACTGCAGCGCGAAGAGGGGGATCAGGATCGCAACGGAGCGCTGCAGGTTCAACGACAGGGCAAGCATCGACAGCAGGAGCGCTGGAACGACCAGGGTGTAGGCCAGGGAAAGGAGCAGAAAGAAACGGGCCAGATAGATGTCCCAGGCGCTCAGGACAATCAGGGAAAGGGAAATTTGTGCAGACATGTTGGTCAATCACTCCATGAGATGGGACGGGCCTTCCAGATTTCGCGGTTGTACTCGTCGATGGTGCGGTCGCTGGAGAATTTGCCCATATTGGCAACGTTGAGGATCGACATGCGGTTCCACAACTGCGGGCGACGGTAGCTTTCGTCGACTCGGTTCTGACATTCGATGTAGTCGCGGAAATCGGCCAGTACGAAGAACGGGTCGTTGCCGTCGATCAGGATGTCGACCAGGGGCTTGAACAGCTCGGGCTGGTCGGGGTTGAAGGTGCCCTGAGCGATCATGTCGATGATTTCCTGCAATTCGGGGTCCTTGGCCAGGAGCTGGCGGGAATTGTAGCCGTCGTTGCGCAGGTTTTCGATTTCCCGGGCGGTTTTGCCGAAGATGAACATGTTGTCCTCGCCGACTTCCTCGAGGATTTCGATGTTGGCGCCGTCCAGGGTGCCGATGGTCAGGGCGCCGTTGAGGGCGAACTTCATGTTGCCTGTGCCCGAGGCCTCCATGCCGGCGGTGGAAATCTGCTGGGACAGCTCGGCGGCCGGGAATATCTCCTGGGCCATGGAAACGCTGTAGTTGGGCAAAAAGACGACGCTCAGGGCATCGCGGCTCTTGGGGTCGCGGTTGACCAGATTGGCGACGCTGTTGATCAGTTTGATGACCAGCTTGGCGGTGCCGTAGCCGGGGGCGGCTTTGCCGCCGAAGAAGACGGTGCGCGGCTGGACCTTGTCGGCCTGGCCTTCGCGCAGCCTGCGGTAGCGGTAGATGACGTGCAATACGTTGAGCAGCTGCCGTTTGTATTCGTGCAGGCGCTTGACCTGGAAGTCGAACAGGCTGTCGGTGTTGACGACCAGGTGCAGATGATGGGCGGTCCAGTCGGCGAAGGCGATCTTGTTGAGCCGCTTGACCTCGGCCCATTCCGCGCAGAAAGATTCGTCCTGGGCCAGGGGGATCAGGTTTTTGAGGGCGTACAGGTCGGTGGCGTATGCCTTGCCGATCTGTTTCTCGATCAGGAGGCACAGGCGGGGATTCGACAATTTGAGCCAGCGGCGCTGGGTGATGCCGTTGGTCTTGTTGTTGAATTTCTGTGGTTCCAGTTCGTGGAAATCGCGAAATATCCGTTCCCCAAGGATCTGGGAGTGCAGGGCGGACACCCCGTTGACCGAATGGCTGCCGACGATGGCCAGGTTGGCCATGCGCACCCGTTTCTCGCCATCCTCGGCGATCAGCGACATGCGGCGCTGCCGGTCGTGGTCGCCGGGACAGCTGACCCAGACCTGGTCCAGAAAGCGGCGGTTGATCTCGTAGATGATCTGCAGGTGACGCGGCAGGACGTGGTTCATCAGTTCGACGTTCCAGCACTCCAGCGCCTCGGGCATGACCGTGTGGTTGGTGTAGGCGCAGGTGGCCTGGGTGATTTCCCAGGCCTTTTCCCAGGACAATCCCTTGACGTCGACCAGGATGCGCATCAGTTCGGCGATGGTGATGGCCGGATGGGTGTCGTTGAGCTGGATGGCCACCTTGTCCGGGAAGGTCAGGTAATCGCTGGTCTCTTTCTCGAAGCGGCGCACGATGTCCTGCAGGGTGGCGGATACGAAGAGGTATTCCTGCATCAGCCGCAGTTCCCGTCCCTGACTGGTGTGATCGTTGGGGTAGAGGACCTTGGAGATGTTTTCGGACACGGATTTCTTGTGCACGGCGCGCAGGTAGTCCCCCTGGTTGAACTCGTCGAGGTCGAGCTCGCGGGCGGCCTTGGACGACCACAGGCGCAGGGTGTTGACGGTCAGGTTGTCGTAACCGGGGATGGGGGTGTCGTAGGCCATGGCCATGATCAGGTCGGTCTCCTGCCAGCGGGTGATCAGGTTGCCCTGGAAATCGCGGTATTGACTGACGCGGCCGAAAAAGGTGACCGGGTAGATGACTTCGGCCCTTTCGATTTCCCAGGGATTGCCGTAGCGCAGCCAGTTGTCGGGGGCTTCGACCTGGAAACCGTTCTGGATCAATTGGTGGAACATGCCGAATTCGTAGCGCAGGCCGTAGCCGTAGGCCGGCAGGCGCAGGGTGGCCATGGAGTCCAGGAAGCAGGCGGCCAGTCGTCCCAGGCCGCCGTTGCCCAGGGCGGCATCGGGTTCCTGATCGCGCAGGTTTTCCAGGCGCAGACCGATTTCGGCCAGACTGTCCTTGAATTCCTCGTACAGATCGAGGTTGATCAGGGCGTTGCCCAGGGTCCGGCCCATCAGGAATTCCATCGACAGGTAGTAGATGCGTTTGGCCTTCTGCTTGTAGTACTCCTGCTGGGTGCGCAGCCATTGCTTCATCAGCCGGTCGCGCAGTGTGAAGGCGGCGCTCATGTAATGGTCCAGGTCCGTTGCCGAAAACTGATCCTTGGCCTGGCTGTAGAGCAGGCGGCGCACGATGGCCTGGGTCCAGGTCTCGCTGAGCTCGTGGCTCAGCAGCCGGTCGATCAGGGCGCTGAAGGTGGCGTTCGTTTTGGGCATGGCTGGTCTCCCTTTGCGGTCGAATCGTCGATTCCGTACTATTCTGTAATAATATAACAGTTCGCGGCCAAAAAGCACTATCCCGGAATTTCTCTCCTCTCGATCCGGTCTTGCCGTGTTGCGCCGATTCCAGTATCATCAGGGTATGATGCGATGATACAGGTGGTGACAATGAAAAAAATCGAATTGCACAGTGATGACGCGCCGGCTGCGGTCGGACCGTATTCCCAGGGCATCCGCTGGGGCGGACTGCTGTTTCTGTCGGGGCAGCTCGGCATCGATCCGCAGCAGAAAAAGATCGTCGACGGCGGGGTCGAGGCGCAGACCCGGCAGGTCTTCAAGAATATCGCCGCCGTGTTGGCGACGGCGGGCGCCGGCCTGGACCATGTCGTCAAGGCCACCGTTTTTCTCAAGGACATGGGCGATTTCAAAACCGTCAACCTCGTCTACGAACAGATGTTCAGAAAACCGTTCCCGGCCCGCTCTGCCTTCGCCGTCAGGCAATTGCCGCTGGACGCCGATGTGGAAATAGAGGTGGTCGCCGGACTGGAAGATCAGCTGAAATGAAAACGGTGAAGGCCTTGTGGCCTTAGGCGGCCGGTAATCCGTCGGGACGGAGCCGAGATGAAACCCGCCGATCTGGTGAAGCCGGTGACCTGGGTCGTCCGCTATCGGAAATACTTCTTCCTGCTGTTTCTGAGCGGCCTGTTCATATTTCTGCTCGACAACTCCTACAGCCTGATCCGCAGCAAGGTGATCGATTATTTCAACCGCAACCAGTACCTGCTGGCCGAGCAGGCCACTATCGGCCTGCGCGACCTCTTCCTGCGCTATTCCGGAGAATTGGAGTTTCTGGCGAACATGAACCGGATCGTCCTGATGGAGGATGCAGGCCGCAAGGTGCTCCGGGAATACCTGACGCATGCCGGCCGGGAGGCGATGGGCATCACCCGGGTCGACCGGCAGGGCATCATCACCTTCACGATTCCCGACGAACGCTCCATCGGCCGGGATATCAGTTACCAGCCGCACGTGCAATACCTGCTCCGGGAACGGCGCCCGGTTTTGAGCGACGTATTCATGGCCGTGCAGAACTTCCGCACCGTAGCCTATCACGTCCCCGTATTCGGCCAGGATGGGGAATTTTGCGGGTCGTTGGCGCTGCTGATCGATTTCGGAGGACTGGCAAAAAAATTCATCGACAAGATCGAGACGGATGAAAACTGCAGCGCCTGGATCATGAATCAGAACGGAACGATCCTGTATTCCAAAGGTCCCGGCGCACCGCCCGCCGGTCTGGATTCTTCGGCCCGTTCCCGGTCTTTTGCCGGTCTGATCGACGCGATGAAAACGGCCCGGGACGGCATCATGAGCTTCGAGCTCCAGGCCGCGGCGGGAATCGGCAAGGCCCCGGTCCGGCACTGGGCGGCTTTCTTCCCGCTGACCATTGAAAATACCTTCTGGTCCATCGCCGTGTCCACTCCGGAACCGGCGATTCTCAAAACCATGGTCATGCTGAACCGGCGCTGGCTGATGCTGATGCTGATCCTGGTGGTCGCCGGACTGGTGCTGATCTATTCCTTCATCAGAGCCCGGGCCCTGGACAAAGAGAAAAAGATCCGCGAGAAGCTGATCAGAGACCTGGAGTGGGAACGTAATTTCACCCACAAGGCTCTGGATTCGCAGCTGGACAGCTTTCTGGTCTTCGACTTGATCCAGCGCAGGGCGGTGCGCTGGAATCAACGCTTCCGGGATTTGTGCTCCTACAGCGATTCCGAAATCGCCGCCCTGGACGAACCGTTCCATTACCATTCGCCGCCGGATATCGTCAAGGCCGAACAGGCCGTCCGCGATACCATGAACAAGGGCACCGGCCGCGTCGAGCTCACCCTGATCCGTCGGGACGGTCGCAAGGTGCCGGTGGAATACTACATGTCGTCGCTGGCCAACGATCAGGGGCAGCTGGAATACCTGATCGCCATCGGCCGGGATGTCAGCGAACGCAAAGAGGCCGAGGCGGCCCTGCTGGCCAGCGAGCGTCTGGGGGTCATCGGCGAGATGGCGGCGGCGGTCGCTCACGATTTCAACAACTCGCTGCAGATGATCCAGGGCAATCTGGAACTGATCGGGGGCGTGGAATCGTTGCCCGGCCAGGTCCGGGAAAAATTGCAGACCATCAAAAAAGTGACTGTCGATGCCGCGGTCCGCGTGCAGATGATCCAAAGGCTGGCCGGTCGGAAAGGAGGCGGCAGCCCGTACGTTCCGGTCGACATCAACGGCCTGCTGGAAGAGGTGATCGCCCAGACCCGGCCTTTGTGGAAGGATTCGATGGAGAAGAACGGCCGCAGGATCGTCCTGAGGACCGAGTTCGCGGAAACGCCGACCGTGTCGGGCAACCCCGGAGAGCTGCGGACCGTGTTTCACAACATCATCAAGAACAGTGTCGAGGCCATGCCGGAAGGCGGGGAGATCGCGATCGCCACCCGTTGCGAGCCGGGCCTGATCCGCATCACTGTCCGGGACAGCGGCCAGGGCATGGACAGCCAGACCGTACAGCGGGCCTTCCAACCTTTTTTTTCCACCAAGGGCTACGAACTCGGCCGCGGACTGGGACTGAGCGGCGCCTATTCGATCATCCGCGAACACGGCGGCGAGATTCGCATTCTGGCTTCCCAGCCCGGCAGCGGCACCTGCCTGGAGATCACGATTCCATGTCCCCCGGCGCCGCAGGCCGAGCCGGCCTGGGATACGGACCTGGTCTTTGAAGCTCCGAACCTGCACGTTCTCTGGGTGGATGACGAGGAGATCATCCGCGATATCGGCCGGGAAATGGTCACGCTGCTGGGCTGCCGGGCCGATACGGCTTCGAGCGGACAGGAGGCCTTGGAGCGGCTGCATCGGGACCGTTACCAGCTGGTCATCACCGATGTCGGTATGCCCGGAATGAACGGGCTGGTACTGGCCCGCAATATCCGGGCGCAGTACGGGACAGGTCTGAAAATCGCCGTCGTGACCGGATGGGGGGAGACCATCGTGGAAAACGCGCAAAAGGAAAACAGCGTCGATTTCTTTCTCCAGAAACCGGTCGCTCTGGATCAGCTCCGCGCCCTGATCGCCCGGGCCTCCGCCCTGTTATCGTAGGCCGGACATGCGCTACCACGAACCGGTTTTCCGTCCGCCTTCGGAGTGGGACTCCCTGATACTGCAAGTGACCGAGGGCTGTTCCTGGAACGGTTGCCATTTCTGCGAGATGTACAAAGGCAAGCGCTTCCGGGTCAAAGACAGTCGGGAGATCGGCACGGAATTGCAGCGGGATAGCCGCAGCGGGCGTCTGCAGGGCGTCCGCCGCGTGTTTTTGGCCGACGGTGACGCCATGGTTCTGCCGACCGAAACCCTCTTGGACATCCTGCGTCTGCTGCAGGCCTGTATGCCAGGACTGCGCCGGGTGTCCAGCTACGTTTCCCCGCGTAACCTGGCCGGCAAGACCGACGCCGAACTGGCCGCCCTGCGCGCCTACAAGCTGACCCGTCTGTACTGCGGTGTCGAGTCCGGTAACGACCGGGTCCTGGCCGGCAACCGCAAAGGGGAAAGTCCGCAGGCGATGCAGACCCAGCTGCTGCGGGCCCAGGCGGCGGGCATGGAACTGTCGCTGATGATTCTCCTGGGCCTGGGCGGTCGGGAGCATTCCGCCGTCCACGCCCGGGACAGCGCCATGCTGATGAACCGCCTGCAGCCCTACCAGCTGTCGCTGCTGGTGCTGGGCTACCCGTTCGGTCTGGAGCATTACCGCCGCAAGCTGGCGACGGGATTCATCCCCCTGTCGCTGCCGGACTTGCTGGGCGAAATGCGGCAGCTGGTCGACGGGCTCGAGCTGAGGCGCAGTCATTTCCGTTGCGACCACGTCTCGAGCTTTTTACCCATCCAGGGCGTGCTGTCCCGCGACAAGGCGGCTATTGTCGAGCGCATCGAACAGTTCGCCGCTTCGCTGGCGCCTTCGGACCGGCCGTACCTGCCGGTGGTCGGATAGGGGCGGGATCTGCTTTTTACTCTTCGACCATGCGTTCCAGGCGCATGCCGTAATCGCGGGGCACGACGACGATGTGCTGGTCGGAGCCGGGAATGGCGATGCATTTGAAACCGTAGGCCTCGTCGTCGGGGCGGTGGTAGCCGATCATCATGCCCTCGGGGATGATGGCGCATTTGTCGATGATGGCGTTGCGGATGCGGCAGCCGCGGCCGATGGCGGTGTCGATCAGAAAGCCGCCGACCATCGAACCGCCCATGAACACCGAGTTCTGTACTTCCGAGTACGAGTGAATGTATATTCCGGGGCCGAGCACGGAATTGCGCACCACCGCTCCGGAAATGATGACGCCGTCCGAGACGATGGAGTTGACCGCCAGGCCGGTGCGACCGGGGATGTCGTGCACGAATTTGGCCGGGGGGTAATGGACCGGTGAATTGAACAGGGGCCACAGCTCCCCGTAAAGGTTGAACTTGGGCGCCGGGGCGACCAGGTCCAGGTTGGCCTCCCAGTAGGCGTCGAGCGAACCGACATCCCGCCAGTAGTCGCTGTCGGTCGACCTTCTCAGCTTCTGCTTGATGCGCTGGCCGTGCTTGACCTTGTATTCGTACTCGCTGATATGGTTGAAGGACGAAAAATCGAAACCGTAGACCGGTTCCCCCTTTTCGATCATCTGCGGGATGATGTGTTTGCCGAAATCCTCCAGGTCGTTGGCCAGGGAACTGGTCAGCATGCCGGTGGTGAAGATGTACAGGCCCATGGAGGCCAGGCATTCGTTGGTGCCCGGTATGGCCTTGGGCTTGTCCGGCTTTTCCTCGAAGCCGACGATGCGCCCGCTCTCGTCCAGTTCCAGCACGCCGTAGGCGCCGCGGGCCAGATCGACCGGGACACGGATGACGGCGACGGTCAGTCCGGCCTTTTTCTCTTCGTGGAAGCGGCGCATCAGGCGGTAGTCCATCTTGTAGATGTGGTCGCCGGACAGGATCAGCACGTGCTTGGGCTTGCACTCCTCGATCAGGTTCATGTTCTGGCGGATGGCGTCGGCCGTGCCCTTGTACCACTGATTGCCCTTCTGCATCTGGGCCGGGATCTCGTCGATGAACTGATTGAGCCGGCGCGAGTAGAAGTTCCAGCCGCTCTTGAGGTGGCCCGACAGCGAATGCGATTTGTACTGGGTCAGCACGAAGATGCGCCGCACGTGGGAGTTGACGCAGTTGCTCAGGGTGAAGTCGATGATCCGGTATACCGCCCCGAACGGCACCGCCGGTTTGGCCCGCACATCGGTCAGCGGCCGCAGCCGCTCGCCCATACCGCCCGCCATCACCACCGCCAAGACATCGTCCATTGCCAGCCTCCCGAATTCTTGCGCAGATCGCTGTCTTTATTATGAGATCAATTGGAAACGGATTCAATAGCCCATGACGGCAGGATCGTGTTCGACGGCGCCGTGACAACTGGTAATCGCGGGTTCGGGGGATTATAATAAAAATGTTTGCGCGAGTCATCACTTTTAGCGGAGGTGCCGGATGGATTATACCCAGGCAGCGCTGCTGGGCTTTGCAGCCTGGCTGTTCTTCTTCGTCGTCCTGCGTGGCTTTTACACTGTCGATCAGAACGAACGGGCGGTCAAGACCGTTTTCGGCCGGGCGCAGCGCATGGGCGAACTGACCACCTTGAACGACGCGATTTCCGACAGCCTGCGTGAAAGCGAACGGGAACGGTACGTCTACCCGCAGGTGCGGGTGATCGGGCCCGGCGGTCCCTATTTCAAATGGCCGTGGGAAAAGGTTTACAAGGTGTCGGTGGCCACCAAGACGGCCAACATGGCATTCGATCCCGAGAATCCCAAGGCCAACAAGGACAACACCATGCTGGAGGCGGTGACCAAGGATCACCTCAACACCGGCCTGACCGGTCAGATCCGTTACCAGGTGTCCGAGCGCAACCTGTACGCCTACATCTTCGGGGTGTCCAACCCCATCGCCCACGTCATGGGCTACTTCGTGTCGGTGCTGCGGGAACGCATCGCCACTTTCAGCGCGCCGGAGAAGAACGGCGCGGCCATCGGCACCGACCTGGCCGGAGTCGAGGGGATATCCATCAACGATCTGCGCAAGAACCTGCGCGATCTCAACGAGCACATGGATCACGAATGCCGTTGTTCGCAAGCCCGCTACGGCATCCTGCTCGACGCCTCGCTGATCACGGGCATCGATCCGCCGCAGGAGGTGGAATCGGCGCTGGCGGCCATCAACACCGCACACAACCAGGTTTCCTCCGATATCAGCCTGGCGTCCGCGGCCGCCGACCAGCGTCTGGTCCTGTCCAAGCGGGCGGTGGAGATCGAAACCCTGAAGGCCCAGGCCGAGGTCGAGCCCCTGCAGCGTCTGGCCGATCAGCTGAGCCAGCTCAAACAGAGCGGACCCCGGGTGCTGGATGCCTACGTGCGCAACGCCAAGCTGTCCCTGTTCTCCCATGCCCGACGCATCATCGGCGAGGTGAAACCATGAACCCGGACGTCTTTACCACACTGCTGCCGCCATTGATCTGCTTTGCGGCCTTCACCATCGGTATCCCGCTGCTGCTGGCCGTCATCCGGTTGTTCGGCGTCTACGCCATCGTCCCGGAGCGGCGTTGCTTTGTCTACCTGCTGTTCGGCAAGGTGATCGGCATCCTCGATCAGCCCGGCATCTATTTCCTGTGGAAGCGGCTGGGCTGGAAGGCGCTGATCGTGCGCTGGCTGGGCCGGCTCTACGTCACCGACATGCGTCTGGACCAGGAGTACCTGCGCAGTCAGCCGGTCAACTCCGAAGAAGGCGCACCGATGGGCATCGGAATCTGGTACGAGATGTTCATCAGCGATCCGGTGGCCTACCTGTTCAAAAACGTCGACCCGCGCGGTTCGCTGGCCGCCAACGTCAGCAATTCCACCGTGCGCTGCCTGAGCAACCTGCCGCTGGCCCAGATGCTGGTCAATCGGCACGAGATGAGTCGCACCGTGCGCGAGGAAGTGACCCCCAAATCGACCGAGTGGGGGTACAAACTGGGTTCCATCTACATCCGCAAGGTGCATTTCCGGGATCCGGAAATGATCCATCAGATCGAAAGCAAGGTGGTCAACCGCCTGCGTCAGGTGACGGCGGCCATCAAGCAGGACGGCGCCAACCAGGTCAGCATCATCACCAGTACGGCCGAACGTCAGGCGGCGGTCGAGTTCGGCAAGGCGGCGGCGGTCCGTCCGGCCATTGTCGGCAAGGCCATGGCGGCGATCGTGGCCGACGAGCCGGTGGCCGGGGCCATGTTCGAGATCCTGGAGACCCAGCGCATGCTGGAAGGAGAACGCGAACTGACCCTGCTCAAGAACGCGTCGGCTACCTTGCTCAAGGATCTGCTGGCGGCCGGACCGAGCGCCTGAGCGAACTGCGCCACCGGGACTCCGGATTGTCGTGTGATGGGCTGCGGGCATCTGGCTGAACCAATTTTGCCGGTTGTATCTTTTCTTGTGGACATGGATCGGTCTGCCGTTTACAATAGTGGATTCCGGAATATCTGATATGCATTTGCATTCCATACACTTGCGACCGCTGTACTATGCATCATGAACCAGGATGTGACCATGACCAAGAATACCCTTCGTCTCGCTTTATTTCTCCTGCTCTTGCCGACAGCGATGTTCCGGGAGGGCCTGCAGGCCCAGGACACGGAAACGCTGACCTTGAACGAAGCGACACTTCTCTACCGGGAAGCGGACCGTTCCTCGGCCGTTCTGGCCGAACTGCCTGCGGGTCAGACCGTGACTGTCCTGGTACGCCGGGATTCCTGGCTCAAGGTGTCATGGGGCGCCGTCTGCGGTTACATCCCGGTTCGGACAGAACCGCATAAGGGTGCCGGCACAGGAAACCGGCCGGAAAAGGCCGCCAAGGCGGAACGCAAAGACCGTTTTTTCCTGATGGGTCTGGGCATGCTGCGCATCAACTGGAGCGACGTCGCCGGGGATGCCATCCGCTTCCGCTACAGCGATCTTGGCCTGCCCGCCGATTTTTCCACCCGTGAACGGGCCTCGTTCACCTTCGACGGCTCCTTAGAACAGGGCAACAGCGAGATCGACGGCTACCTCAATTACGATCCGGAAAACCGCATCAACGAACCGCCCCTGGACTTTCTGTTCAACGCCAGGCGAGGACTCTTCAGCCTGTCGGTCGGCGATTACCGGCAGGGAGTCATGACCCAGGCCGTCTTCTCCCGCTATCTGCACCCGTTCCGCGGCGCCATTTTGGGTTTGGAGACGGAACGTTTGACCCTGCAGTTGTTCGGCGGTATGTCCCGTGGCGAATCGGCCGTCGAGCAGCTGACGGCCGACCTGGGCATCGGACCGTATTATCTGAGCGATTCTCCGGTGCTGCGCGGCAGCGAGATGCTCTTTCTGGTCACGCGCAGCCGCAGCGACGGCCAGACCGAACTGCAGCGGCAGGTCTTGCTGCGTAACCGGGATTACCATGTCGACTACGACCGCGGTGTCATCATGCTGACATTCTACCTGGCTCCCAGCGATGAACTGGGCAATCCGCGCTTCATCGAAGTTGCCTATCAGTTCGAATCGCTGGCCGGCCGGTTCACCCGGGTGGTGTTCGGAGCCCGGGCCCAGTGGCAGCCCTGGAAAGCGTTGCGCCTTTCGGCTTCCTACCTGGGTGATGCCGACCAGTCCCTGCCGCTGGAACGAATTCTGGATGAACACCGGGGCATTCTGGCCTTCGGCATCGATCTGACCAGCCGCCGCCTGGACCTGCAGGGTGAACTCGCCCTGGGGCTGGACCAGAGCGGCACCACGCGGCAAGCTCACTTTCTGGGCGGACAGCTGCGGCCGTTGCCCAACCTCCATCTGCAGGTCAACAGCTGGAATCTGGACAGCGAATTCCCCTCGTTCGCCAACCGCCAGCTGGAATACGGCTACAGCCTGATGCAGCTCAACCAGCAGGCCGACAACCGTTCGGTTTTCCTGTCCCCGTTCCAGTTCACCCGCAACCTGGGCAGCGAGTTGTACCCCTTCAGCCTGGCCGGACTGGCGGTCGACGAGAGCGAGACCCACGGCATCCTGGAATGGGAACGGGCCGCCGACCGCATCAGTCTGGGTTACGGGCAGGAAAACTCCGCTTCCGACAGTCGGCGATCCCGCGATCTGTACCTGTCGGGACTGCACCAGGGGGAACGGACCGTGGCCTGGTTCAAGAGCGGGGGCTCATGGGACCGAAATGCGCCAGCCGCCGATGAACTGGGGCAATTCGATCTGCTGGCCGGTTGGCGGCAGCGGCTGAAACGCTTCGCCAAGGGCGATCTGTACGTGCAGGCCGACACCGTGCTCGATTGGCTGGAACAGGCTGGCAGCGAATCCTGGCTGCGCTCCCAGGTCTTTTCTTTGTCCGGTGAATACCTGAGCGGGCAGAACGGCTTGTTTGCCGGTATACGCCGGGAGACGGTGCAAAATCCGGAAAGCGGCCGGGACGACACCTTGTGGGCGATGGAAGCCGGGGTGAAACAACCCGTCTGGTCAGGATTGTTCGTCGACAGCCGGTACCGGCGCGAACACGGCGAGACCGAAAGCGGCGATAGCGATCTGGATTACCTTTCCCTGGGCCTGGGGTACGAGCGGCCCAGCTTCCGGGCCATGGCCCGCTACGAGGTGCAGATCAACCGCCTGGGCGGCGATGAGAACCGTCGTCGGGTCTGGTCGCTGTTCTGCTTCGGTTCGCCCTGGCCCAGCATGAGTCTCAGTCTGCAGTACCTGCACCAGTCGGGCGACCAGGATCAGAGCTCCGTACTGAGCCGCAACGGCGAGGAGCAGGTGAATTTCCGCTTCGTCTGGCGGCCGTCGCGGCGGATCAATATCTACTCGCAGTGGCGTTACGATGAAAATCTCGAGCTGCTGCCGCCTCTGGACGAGATCCGCAGCCATTCCCTGGCGGCGGTGCAGGGGCTCAAACTCAGTTTCGGCCGCCGTTTCGAAACCCTGTTCAACTACAAATTGATCCGGGTGTGGGGACCGATCGAAAACCGCAAGTATTCCCTGGCCGGCGAAATCGGCTATCAACTGCTGCGCCACCTGCGGCTGGGACTTGGCGTGGAATACATCGATTACCGGGACCGGGAGTCCGCCGAGGCGGAATACCGGAGCACCGTCGCCTACCTCAAGCTGGTCGCGATCTATTAGGAGCCATCATGAAGAATCCGAGCCGTCATATCCGCCGTCTGCTTCCGGCCATGTACCTGATTTTTGGCGTCTTCTGCATCTTTTGCACTGCGCTTCTGCCGGCCGCCGACGAAGAGGTGCTCTGTTACAACCAGCGGGTGACCGATGCCGCCTCCTTCAACATCTACACCGGTCGCAACGATGCCAACAACCCCATCGTCTGGAACCATTCCGTCCCGGCCGGCATCCTGGAGCGGGTGGTGCGGGTGGGGCTGTACATCGAAGCCTGGGACGTCGACGCTCCGCCGGTCGACGACGAACACGACCGGGTATACTTCAACGGCTATGACCTGGGTCTGCTGGAAGGCTACAACAACACCTGGATCACGGTAGAAAAGACGGTGCCTTTGGCGGCCATCCGTGCAGGCGCCAACGAGTTGCGGGTGTCGGTCGATGAACTCGGTAAACAGTGGAAGGTGACCATCCGGGCCAGTGAACTGCGCTTCTACTGTTCCACGGCCGAGGCCGATTTCTCCATCGGTGTCAGCCCGGCTGCGCTGACGCTGCCCCAGGGCGGCCAGGGTGATGCGACGGTGACGCTGACCTCGCTCAACGGCTTTGACCAGGCTGTCGCCCTGAACGTATCCGGACTGCCGGACGGAGTCGGCGCCGCCTGGTCCGCCAACCCGTCGACTCCGACGCCGCTGGCTGAAAGCGGATTGCGTCTGACGGTCGGACCGACCGTGCCAGTCGGCGAATACAGTCTGCTGCTGCAGGGCAGCTGCGGCGGATTGCATCGGGAATGCACGCTGCAGCTGACGGTGGTCAGGGGGGCGATCGAACCGGTTTATCAACTGGATATCCAGTCCGTTCCGGAAACCGGGCGTCCGCCGCTGACGGTCGATTTTTCCGCCCTGTTTCGGGTCGATCCGCCTCCTTCCGCAACCGAGTACGCCTGGGACTTCGGCGACGGCAGTCAGGCCCAAGGCCGTACCGTCCGTCATGTTTTTGAGCGTCCAGGGCTGTACACGGTCGTTTTGACGGCCGCTCTGCCCGGCGGTCCGGTACTGCAGGCCGAAAAGAAGATCGAGGTGCTCGATTTCTCCGGACGGATCAGTTTGGCTTTTTCGCGGGCTCAGGCTTCGGCCGGGGAAAGGTTGCGGCTGAGTCTGTTCGTCAACAATCCTGAAGTTCAGGACATAGCCGATCTCAAACTCAAACTGCCGCTGGATGGCAACCTGATCCTGGAGCGGGTGGAGGGAGGTCTGCAACCGGTACTGACTTCACCCCGGCCTGTCTGGCATATTCCGCTGCTGCGCGGCGGTCAGACTCTGGAGATCATCCTGGCCATCCGTGTTGCCGCCGAGGCTGCGGTACAGACGATCAGCCAGACAGCCGAACTCGATCAGGCCGGTTTCACCCGGGCTGTCGTTTCCCAGCCGGCCCGGCTGCGGATCGTTCCGGCTGAAATCGAGCTGAACAAGTCGGTCGATCTGAACCAGGCCGAACCCGGTCGGGAGCTGCTATACACCCTGCGTCTGCGCTACCCTGGCTTTGTCGATCTCCCGGCGGTCAGCCTGTGCGACAGCCTGCCCGCCCAGTTGGATTTCGTGTCGGCCCAGGGACCGTGGCCGCTGCAGCGTCAGGGAAACAGCCTGACCTGGACCGGAACGGTCAAATCCGCAGCGCAGCTGGAATGGCAAATCCGCGCCCGTCTCAGGAACGACCTGTTCGACGGCGAACAGGTTCGTAACACGGCCGAGCTGCTGGACTCCGTTTCCGGGGACAAACGATCCTCGAACACGGTGATCACCGTCGTGCAGGGCCGGGGAGTCGGCCAGAGCCAGGTGCAGCTGGAACACCGGGCCGAACTGCCGCAGACGGAAGTCGGCCGGCTGGTACGCCTGCGTCTGACTCTGACCAACCGTTCCGCTTCGACCTTGATCGAACCGCGCCTGGAAATCCTGCTGCCGTCCGGTTTGGAGTACGTGGCCGGTTCATCCCTGCTTGACGGGGCCAGCCTGGCTGATCCGCTTGGACGCGGCCGTATCGTCTACCGTCCGGGTGCCGTCGCTGCCGGTCGTTCGCTGATCCTGCAGTATCAGGTGGTCATCGGTGCCGCCAGCCGCCGCGGCCTCAACCTGTGCCGGGCGGAGCTGTACGCCCTGGACGCTTCGCGCTGCGAAGTTCGCCGCAGCGCCGACGCCCGGGTCAATGTTTCAGCTTCGGGACTGGTGTTCATGAGCGGACTGGAAGGCCGGGTCTTTCTCGACCGCGACCAGGACGGGGTTTACTCGAGCGCCGATCAGGATCTGGCCGGTGTCGAGGTGGCCCTGTCCAACGGTGATCGGACCTTCAGCGACGAGCGGGGAAAATTCGCGATCGATCAACTGTATCCCGGCGAGTACGCGGTCGGGGTCAACACGGCCAGTCTCGACGAACGGTACCGTATTCCGCCGCCGAATACGCACCTGGTGACGCTCAGCGACGGTCTGTGCGACTGGGTGGAATTACCGCTGCTGCCGGTCGAGCCGGAAGACGAGACCGTCTCTTCGGCCCGGTTCGAGGGCAGGGTCTTTTTCGACAAGAACCGCAACGGCGCTTTCGACGAAGGTGTCGATCCGCTGCTGGAAGAATTCGAGGCCAGCCTGGACGGGCGGATGATCACCCGCGGCCGGAACGGGCGCTTCGTGCTGACCCGGCTGGTTCCCGGTCCCCATGGTCTGGAAATCATTGCCGGTGGTTGCCGACATCAACAGACCGTGGATTTGCGCTCCGGCACCCAGACGATCGACATCGCTTTGAAATTCAGCGGAATCCGCATCACCATCCAGGGAGAAAAGAAATGAAACAAGTCCGCTCGGGTCACCTGATCACGCTGCTGTCGATTGCGCTCCTGCCCTGGTTGTTCAACTGCGAGCTCAACGCCCAGAATGGTGAAATCAGCGGCGACGGAACCATCAACAAATGCGAAACCAAGACCTACACCATCACCATCCAGAACAATTCCGGCAATCCCCTGACCGAGCTGGTGGTGGCCAACAACATCTCCCTCCTGACTGGTTTCAGCTACGTCCCGGGCAGCAGCTCGCTGTGGATCGACAGCGATCCGGCCTTCTGCAGCGCCGATCCGACCGGCACCACCACCCTGACCTGGGACATCGACACCCTGTGCGGATCGCCCCAGTCTCTTCTGGACGGCGAAACCCTCAGCATCGCCTTCCAGCTGCAGACGGACTGCACGGCCGTATCGGCCTCGATGAACGTGGATTTCGATTACCTGATCAGCGGCACGCCCTCTTCGGACAGTGCTGCCAAGTCGATCCAGGTTCTGCCCGGCGCCGTGACCATCAAGAAGACACCGAATGTGGTGGCCCGCGAAGTGGGCCAGGATGTGACCTGGACCCTGACGGTGGAAAACACCGGACTGGGGACTATCGAGAATGTCGTGGTCAGCGATGTGCTGGGATCCGGACTGGCTTACGTCTCGTCCACCCAGAACGGCGTCAACGTCGGTCAGAACACGACCTGGGATGCGGCCGCTTACCCTGCTTTGGCCTCGATGGACCCCGGCGACATCCTGACCATGGACATCACCGCCACAGTCATCGCCTGTTCTGGCCTGGACAACAGCGCCGACGTGCGCTGGGGCTGCGATGCCGTCAGCGAATGTTTCAACACGGCCGATGACGGCGGCACGGCTACGGCTTCGGTGGAACGGATCGTCAAGACGCCGTTGATCGATTTCACGCCCCCGGACATCACTTTCACCTATTGCCAGGATTACGTGGATGTCTCCTTCGACATCGTCAACATCGGCGACGGCGCAGCTTACAATCTGCGTTCCATCGTAGATTTTACCGGTTTCACCGTCTCGAACGTTTCCGCCGGAGCCAGCTGGGACGGCAGCCAGTTCAACCTGAGCGATCCGCTGCCGCCGCTGTCAGCGGCCCCCGACAACCGCTATACGCTTTCCTTCCGCCTGAATTACACCGCCTGGTGCGGAGCCGATTTCCCCGATCGCGATCTTCTGTGGCAGAAGCATTACCAGGACGGATGCGGCCAAGACTTCTATCCGCCGGTGGAACTCAGCGCCATCACGCCTCCCTCCGGAACTGTGGCCCTGACCGTCGACAAGAGCGGCGCCGGCTCCGTCATCCAGATCGGCGATCTGGTGAGTTACACTGTCAGCTCGACCTATTCCGGCCCGCTCAGCTGCGGCAGCGGCAGCACCGGCGCCATCAACGTGGTCGACACCATTCCCGACGGATTCGTCGTAATCGATGCCGACGGCGGAGTCTATACCCCCGGGAGCGGGGGTACGGGGGGCACCGTCATCTGGACCTACATTCCGCCGGCTTCGCTCTCCAAAACACTGATCTTGCAGTCGCCGCCCCGTACCGAGTGCGAAACCTACTGCAACACCACCTTCAGCAACAGCGTGACTGCCGGGGGCACCGACTGCTGCGGTTGCGCTCTGAGCGCCAGTGCCAGCGAGACCAGCGCCATCGAGTGCGAGGAAGGGGTGGATTCCACCAAGACCGCTTCCCCTGCGCCTGGCGTCCGCTGCACCGACATCACCTACACCAACACCTACACCTTCAACGGTGATTCCATAGTGACCCTGAACAACCTGGTCTTCACCGAACACGCCGAAAACGCCCAGACCTACAACGGCAACCTGAGTATCACCCTGGACGGCAGCGACATCACCGGTTCGGCCCTGGTGACCGATACCACCCCCGGAGGCAGCCTGGTGCTCGACTTTTCCGGGGCTTCGACCATGTCGGTGGCCGGCCATACCCTGGTCATAAGCTATGATCTGACCATCAACGAGGCCACTGCCGCCGCTTGTGCCCAGACTGCTTTCTACTCCTGGTCAAGCCTGTCCATGGGAGCGACCGGAGGTCAGTGTCTCGGCGACGGCATCATCCACGAGACCACTCCGGTGACCATAGTCCCGCCGGCCATGTCGCTGACCATGAGCGGGCTGGGGGAGATCATCGACAAGTGCCGGACCCAGGAAATCACCCTGACCCTGACGCAGACTTCTTCCACCGTCAGTCCCAAGGACGTGCGGCTGGTACTGTCGGGCCTGAACTATTATGTCGTCGATGCGACCAACCCGGCAGCCATCACCTGCTTGGGCGACGTGATACCGCTGAGCTGCCTGCCGACCATCGACGGCAACGGCGATTATATCTGGAATTTCGAAGATGGATTCACCGGTTCGGGTCAGCAGGCCGTCATCCAGCTGACCATGCAGAAGCGCTGCTCCGGACTGGGCAATCTCGACGCCACTGCCAGCTTCGACGATCTCTGCCACGATGACGCCGTTTCCGATGGCAGCTGCACCGTCTCGGCCAGCGAAACGCCGGCCCTGCTCCTTTCCGGCGACCTGATCATCGAAAAAACTCCGGAGGTTTACTACGGTACCTCGAACACGGCGCAATGGACCATTTACGTCACCAACCGAGGCACCGGTACCGCCTACAATGTCTGGGTGGACGACCTGCTGGGGGCTGGCCTGCATTACTCCAGCGCCGTCGTCGACGATATGACCGGGGTGACCGTCTCCGGCAACCTCGACCATGCCGGTACCGTCATCAACGGCGCCACCATCGCCATCAGCGACATGACGGCGGGGGAGAGACGGGCTATCACCTTCGTGGCCGACATCGTCGACTGCAACAACCTGACAAACGATGTCAGCACCTCCTGGGGCTGCATCGGCCAGAATTGCCAGGTGGCGGTGGCAGACAGCGCCACGGTGGAAATTCCGGCTCCCATGCTGGTGCACACCAACGTGGTCACCAATCCGGTGGACGCCTGTTCGGCTCCGGAGGGGTCGATCATCGTGCGCAACGCCGGCCAGACGACCTGCTACAACGTGGAATTGACCGAAACCCTGCCCACCGGCCTGGTCTACGTCTCGGGCAGCACCCGCTGGCGGGTCAACGGCGGGGCCTGGAACGGCCCCCACATGGATTACGACCCGGATTCGATAAACTCGCCCCTGCGGTGGACGAAGGCCGAGATCCCGGCCCTGGCCGCGCTGGTCTCGGGCGACACGGTGGAACTGGATTTCGATTTCACCGCCCAATGCCCATTCCAAGGCGGGCTCGTCACCATTTCCACGGCCTACGAGAATCCCTGCGGTCAGGTTTTCACCGTAGCCGACAGCAATTTCAACGTCAGCTTCCACGCCCCCAACGTGACCATCACCAAGACCCGCTCCAACACGCCCATCGACTGCGGCCAGGACATCGCCTGGACCATCGCCGTGACCAACAATTCGGGCTACACCCTGCCCATACTCTGGGTCGAAGACAGCCTGGACGCGGCCTACACTTACGTTTCCTCGACGGGAGAGCCGCCGTACACCTCCGATGACGGTACCTATAACGGGGTCAATGCCGTCGCCTGGGAACTGCGGAACGTGCCCCACAATACCACCGTCACCCTGACCCTGACGGCCCATACCGACAGCTCGCCCTGCAGTCCGGACCTCGACAATACCGTTCAGGCCTGGTGGGGCTGCGGCAGCGCCGACGGTTCCTCGGCCACCAAACCGGGCGTAGATGCGCCCGACAACACCCTCTGCCTGGGCTCGGTCAGCGTCAGCGATGTCCGGACCGAGACCCGTCAGCCCACGGTGGGCTACCTGTCCGTGGCCCTCAACCCGCTCAGCATCGATTCCTGCAACCAGAGCACCGAGATGACCCTGGTCATCGAAAATACCGGTGCCACCGACGCCAGCGACCTCGATCTGGTCATCACCCTGCCCGCCGGTCTCAGTTACATCGCCGGCAGTTCATCGCTCTATCAGGGGGCGGACAACAGCGGGGCGACAGCGCCCGTCGGCGATCCCGCCATCGTCGGCAACATGCTGACCTTCTTCGACATCAACAGCAAGGCCAGCGATTTGGTCGATGTGCTGGAGGCCAGCGGCGGCAACGACACCATCGTGCTCAAGTTTTCGGTCCAGTCCAACTGCTACACCACCCAGGACGTGGGCCTCGACCTGCGCTACTACGACTGCTGCGGCCTGACCCAGTACTCCACCAGCACCAACCAGGAAGTGGCGTCGAACTATCCCGTTCTGAGCGTGACCAAGACCCCGGCTACCGCCAGCGTGGACTGTGGCAACGCCGTCACCTGGACCGTCGTCGTCAGCAACACCGGCACCGGTAACGCCCAGGTGGTGCGGGTCGAAGATACCCTCGGCGCCTGGCTGAGCTTCGTGCCGGGATCGTTCACCAGTCCGGACAAGCCGGGGACGGCCATCGTCAACACCAGCGGCAATGTCTGGGCCTGGGAGTTCAACGATCTGGCCGCCGGAAATTCGGCCACTTTCACTCTGCAGAGCAACCTCAGTCCGGTGGGTTCGCCGAATCAGGCGGACTGCACCACCGCGCTGCGCCAGAACAATGTTCGTGCCATCTGGGGTTGCGGTATCGCCGGCGAGGCCACCGACAACAACCCGAGCACCACCGGCTACGACTGTTCGAACGGCACCTGGGCCAGCGCCGCGGCCACCACGGTACTGATGCCCGACCTGATCGCTACGGATATCACTCCATCCATCAGCTGCTCGAGCGACGGCTCGTTCAGCGGCGCCATCTCGGTCACCGTGCGCAATCAGGGCACGGGCGCCACTCATGGCACGGGGTTCACCGTCAGCGCCAGCGATGGCAGCTGGACGGGCTCTGGAACCTACAGCGGCACCCTGGCCGCCGGCGCTTCGACCACGGTCAGCATCGACATCGGCGCCTGGACGCCTAGCTGTTCACCCTGTTCCTACAATTTTACCGCCACGGTGGACACTCTGGGCGAAGTCTGCGAATGCAACGAAAGCAACAACGGCTATGTCCGGCCCACGGCCTATTCACCGGCCATTCCGGACATCGAAGTGGCCAGCGAGGCCCTCAACATCACCTGCAGTTCCGACGGCAATTATCAGGTTTCCGGCACGGTGATCCTGCGCAACGCCGGTTGCTCCGGCACCCTGACCAGCAATGTGCCCATGCGTTTCACCCTGCATTCCGGAACGGGTTGCTCCGGCAGCCAGATCGATCAGTGGACTCAGACCTTCACCGGGGTCAGCATCGCCGCCGGAGCCAGCCAGACCTTCGCGCTGACGGCCCGCAGCATCAGCGGCAACGCCGTGAGCAGCGCCACGAGCTGTCAGTTCTCCATCCTCAGCGAGGCCGATTACAACGGCGACATCTGCGAATGCGACGGCAGCGACAACAGCCTGTGCAGCGACGAGACCTTCACGATTGCCGATCTGCGCGTGGTGAGCGACACCCTGACCATCACCTGCAACGCCGACGGCCAGGTCCGGGTGAGCGGCAATGTGGTGGTGGCCAACGACGGTTGCGGTGCGGCCTTCACCAGCAACATCCCGGTGCGGGTGCGCATCTACAACGACGACGACGCCTGCTCCGGAAGCAACGGCAGTTTTACCCTGACCTTCAATTCCGTCAATATCGCCGCCGGGGGCGGGACCCAGACCTTTACCATCAATTCCACCCTGAACCGCAACCTGTGCATCAACTCGACTGCCTGCCTGGTTTCGGTCGGCCTGGAACTGGACTACAGCAACACCCTCTGCGAGAGCGACGGCGGCAACAACAGCTACTGTTCCCCCGGAAAGATCGTCTCCATCCCCGATCTGACGGTCTACGGCGAGAGTCTCTCGGTCGCCTGTCAGGCCGACGGCCAGATCCGGGTATCCGGCGACGTGACTTTGCAGAACAGCGGCTGCAACGCCGATGTGACCGGTAATGTGGCTGTGCGTTTCACCCTGTTTTCGGCCGCTTCCTGCAGCGGTTCCCAGCTGGACCAATGGACCGAGACCTTCAGCGGTGCCAGTATCGGCGCCGGTGCCACCCAGACTTTTACCCTGACGAACCACGATATCACGACGAACATCGTCAGCAATTCCACCGCCTGTCAGGTTTCTCTGCGCATCGAGGTCGATCCCGGCTTGGCCATCTGCGAGTGCAACGGCGGCAACAACACCCTGTGCTCGAACGCCAAAACCATCGGCGCTCCAGACCTGCGCATCAGCGCGGTGAGTCCGTCCGTCAGCTGCAGCAGTGACGGCAGCTTGACCGGAACGGTCGCGGTTACCGTCAGCAACAACGGCTGCGGAACGGCCCTCGACATCCCCGTACGCCTGGAATCCGACTGCGCCTACAGTTTCAGCGATCAGACCGTCACCAGCCTGGCCGCCGGAGCCAGCACCACCCTGTACTTTTCCTTCACCCCGGACCGGGACGAATGCAGCTGCATCTTTACCGCAACAGCCGATCCGGATGCCCTGGTCTGCGAAAGCGACGGCGGCAACAATTCGCTGGCTTCCAGTTCCCATACCTCGGCAATCGCCGATCTCACCGTCAGCGACATCGATTTTTCCAATCTCGCCTGCAGCGGCGACACCATGTCCGGAAACGTGCGGGTGACGATCGAAAACATCGGCTGCGACAGCGCCGCGAACTTCCAGGTCAGCCTGAGCAGCGACGGCTGTCTCGGCTTCACCCCCCTGACGGTGAGCTCTCTGGACAGCGGCGCCTCGACCACCCTGGTATTCAATGTCACGGGAGCCTGGGCGGACTGCAGCGACGCCGCCTGCGATTTCACCGCCACCGTCGACAGCGGCAGCGATGTCTGCGAGTACGACGGCGGCAACAACCAGCGCAGCGAGACCTTCACTTCCACACTGCCGGATCTGGAGGTGAGCGATATCGATTTCACCAATCTGTCCTGTTCTGGCGACAATATCAGCGGACTGGTGCGCGTCACCGTACGCAACCGCGGTTTCGGTTCGGCCACGGGCTTCACGGTCGGCCTGGTCAGCGACGGTTGCCTGAACTTCACCGAGCAGACGGTCTCGGCCACCCTGACCAACGGCCAGACGACGACGGTGGATTTTGCCGTCAGCGGCGCCTGGGCCGACTGTACCGACTGCAGCTGCGACTTCACCGCCACCGTGGACGTGGACAACGATGTCTGCGAATGCAGCGGCAGCAACAACACCCGCACCGAGACCTATGCCAATCCCTTGCCCGATCTGCAGGTGAATTCGGTGACCCCGTCCATTACCTGCACCGCCGACGGCAGCCTCACCGGCACCGTACAGGTGAATGTGGGCAACATCGGCTGCGCCACCGCCACCAGCGCCGTGGTGCGTCTGAGTTCCGATTGTGGACAGACCTTTACCGACCAGACAGTCACCTTGGCCGCCGGGGCCAACTCCACCCTGACCTTCAACTTCACCCCCACGGCCACCACCTGCAGCTGCACCTATACGGCGGTCATCGATCCGGATGCGGCCATCTGTGAATGCAGCGGCAGCAACAATTCCGCCAGTTCTTCGACCCTCGATTCCACCATTCCCGATCTGACCATCAGCGATATCGATTTTAGCAACCTCTCCTGCAGCGGAGATGCCATCTCCGGGAACGTACAGGTGACGGTGCAGAATGTCGGCTGCGACACGGCTTCAAATTTTGCCGTGAGCCTGGCCAGCGACGGCTGTCTGACCTTCAGTGATCAGACGGTGACCACCCTGGCCGCCGGTTCTTCCACCACCCTGACCTTTGCCGTCAGCGGCGCCTGGGCCGACTGCACCGATGGGGCCTGCGACTTCACCGCCACCGTGGACGTGGACAACGATGTCTGCGAGTTCAGCTCCGCCAACAACACCCTTGTCGAGACCTACAACAGCCCCTTGCCGGATCTCGATGTCAGCGACATCGATTTCTCCAACCTCTCCTGCAGCGGCGACACCATCTCCGGTTTTGTGCGGGTCACCGTGCGCAACCGGGGCTTCGGTTCGGCCACGGGCTTTGATGTCCGTCTGGCCAGCGACGGCTGCCTGAGCTTCACCGAGCAGACGGTTTCGGCCACCCTGACCAACGGCCAGACGACGACGGTGGATTTTGCCGTCAGCGGCACCTGGGCCGACTGTACCGACTGCAGCTGCGACTTCACCGCCACCGTGGACGTGGACAACGAGGTCTGCGAATGCAGCGGCGGCAACAACACCCGCACCGAGACTTATACAAATCCCTTGCCCGACCTCACCGTCACCGCCGTGGCCACGGAAATCGAATGTCTGGGCGACGGCAACCTCACCGGCACCACGGTAACGGTTCAGAACCGCGGCTGCGGCGACGCGGCCAATGTGGTGGTCCGCCTCAATTCCGACTGCGGCCTGACCTTCACCGATCAGACGGTGAACCTGAACGCCGGTGAGACCAAGACCGTCTTCTTCGGCTTCACCTCCGGCATCACCGGCTGCGCCTGCAGCTTCACCGCCACCATTGATCCCGACAACCTCATCTGCGAGTGCGACGGCACCAACAACAGCGACTCGGGGACTCTGGCCCTGTCCATTCCCGACCTGGAAGTCCAGGCGGAGACCCTGGCCATCGGCTGCGCCGATGACGGACAGTTCACCGTCGGCGGGACCGTGACCCTGCAGAACAACGGCTGCGGGCCCAGCCTCACCAGTGATGTGCCCATGCGCTTCACCCTCTATGCCGGAACGGGCTGCAGCGGCAGCGTTCTGACAACCTGGACCCAGACTTTGGGCGCCGTGAATCTGGCTTCGGCCGGGGGCACTCAATCCTTCACCATCGATACCCAGACCTTCCCGGTGAATCTGTGCAACGTGGCCGGGGACTGCGATCTCTCCATCCGCATCGAAGCCGATTATGATGATTCCATCTGCGAATGGGACGGTACCGACAATGATCTCTGTGTCGACAAGACCCATGACTGCATCGATATCGAAGCGGTGGAACTGGTTCCTTCCGTTCTGTGCCGGGGTGATGGCTCCCTGACGTCCACCCTGACCCTGACCCTGCGCAACAGCGGCGGTAACCCCCTGACCCGGGACTTCGCCATTCGCTTCAGCGACGACCGGGGCTGGGAAGCGGAGCGATTCTATCAGGCCGATCTGGGCGGCACCCTGCCCCTGGCGGCGGGAGAATCGGTAGAACTGACCCAGAACTGGGACAGACGGTTCGGACTCGACACCTGCCGCTTTACCGATATTTCTGTTTTCATCGACTCCCAGAACGAATACTGCCAATGTTCATCGGCCAACGATGTGCTCAATGTGACGTATGACCTGACCTTCCCCAACCTCAAGGTGATGGATATCCAGCCGACCTGTCAGGCCGACGGCACCTACCGGGTGCGAGTGAGGCTGCAGAACGATGGCTGCGGGGATGCCGGTTCCTTCAACCTGCTGCTCAGCGACAATGCCGGCGTCAAGCGAACCCTCACCCAGTCCGGTCTGGCCCGGGGCGGGGATGTCTGGGTGGATTTCGACAGCTGGCCCATCGAGTGTGAACCGATCATGCTGGTCTTTACAGCCTCGGTGGATACCGACTCGACGGTCTGCGAGTTCGACAACGGCGACAATCTGTTCTCCGTCACCCATAACCGACTGGAACCGGACCTGGTGCTTCTGGGCGTGTCCGGACTATGTTCCGGCGACGGCACCATCTCCTTCAGCGGCCGAGTGGTGAATCAGGGGAGTGGTTCCCTCAGTCCTGTGACTCTTTACCTGTACAACGATGCCGATCGTCTGCTGCACAGCCTGACCCTTCCGGGAAACAGCGGCAAGGAGAGCGATTTCAGCTTCTTCATTGCCGACCCGGCGCCTGGTCAGACCCAGACCTTTCGCCTGGTGACCGACGCCGAATTCAGCCAGTGCGAATGCAACGGCCAAAACAACGAGGCCCAGGTGACCATCCGCTGCGAGGAGGGCGACAAGCCCCTGCTGAGCCTTAGCAAGACCTGTCCCAGCGGACAGGCTGTCGGCGGGGTGTACCGCTTCGAGCTGGAGGTGGTGAACGAAGCCGGCAGTGACCTCGAGGGCCTTGTGCTGCGGGACACCCTGCCTCTGGGGTTTACCTATGTGGCGGGCTCCAGCCGGCTGGATGGTCGGCCGATCACCGACCCGACAAACGTCACCGAACTGGTCTGGGAACTGGGGACCCTGCCTCAGGGAGCCAGACGCACCCTGGTCTTTGCCGCGGTGGCCGCTGCCGATATCGATCCCGGGCAATACTGCAACCAGGCCCGGGTCTCGGCTTCACGGCCCGGTGAGACGCTGGTTCTGACCTCCAATCTGGCCGAATGCTGCACCGTGGTCGTGGGCGAGCCCGATCCCGGCTGCTGTCTCGATCTCAAGGTGGAACCCCTGGGGGCCTGGCGAATCCCGCCGCTGCCGCTGGTCAAGCCGACTTACCGCTTCGAGACCGCTCCGGCCATGCTCACCGTTTTCGGCAGCCTGGATCTGTGGAAGCACGAGCCCCCAACGCCGGACAGTTACAACTGGCTGGTCCAGCAGCGTCTTCGTGAATATGCCCTGACCACCATGCGGGAATATTACCTGCGTTCAGCGTCGGGACTTCTGGATGAGCAGGGGACCCTGCGGCTCTCGTTTGCCGCCAGTGATCCCATTCCCCGGGGAAATGAAGATCTGCGCTGGTCTCAGACAACTGCCAGTCAGGTCTGTACACCCGGTCAGATCGGCCGGGAACTGCTGGCTCTGGATCAGGCTATCGGGGCCGAAGGGGATGCCGACCTGCGCAAAGACCTTGAAAAACTGTTTGAACACCGGCTTCTGTTCCTGACCATGGCCGGGGATGATCTGCCGATGAACTGGACACTTCGGACCAATCGGGAGATCCGTCAGGAAGGCAAGGCCTCATTGCACGATCGGGCCGAATTGTACTGGGCCCTCAACGGTCTCTCCAGACGGAGCCCCCTGACCGAAGGACTTTTGTCGCGATATCGGCTGGCCTTGAAGGATCTGGATCAGCCGAAAATCGACAAGGAGCAGCTCGGTGCCGAGCTCTTCTTTGGTCTGGCCCTGGAGCAGAAAGGGGAGAATTCTCTGCTGATGGAAAAACGGCTCAAGCTCCTCGACCTGTTCAACCAGGATCGGCTGGCCTTCAAAGAAGCCCGGCAGTTGGCTCTGGCGGCAGCCCTCTTCGCCAAGGATGATGCGGCGACCACCAGGCGTCTAATGGAAGAGATCAAGAACCGTTTCTTCAATACCCGCTATCAGCTGGTGGGAAGCCCCGAGGCGGATGGAGCCCTGAGGGTGGTGCTGGAGGATCTGGGGGCGCTGCTGCTGGCGGTCAATCGGCTGGAACCCGCTCTGCGTGACGAGTGGACCGGCATCATCGATGGTCACGTCTCCGGCGGTATTCTCTTTGCTCGTCCCGAAAACACCATCAGCCTTCGGGTCATGGGGGATGAGTCTCACCCCCTGCCCCTGCCTCATCGGGATGAAAGCAGCCTTAAGCCGGTTCGCCCGGCACCGGTCTACGTCCGGGACGCCCTGATTCTGCCTCCGGAGTATGAGCCCCTGCCGCTGGCGGATCTGACCGGCCCCTGGCTGAATATCCTGCCGGCAGAGGCCCAGGTATCCAGCGGGGGGCTGGCCCAAAACGCCTCGCAGCTGATGTGGACCGGTCACCAGCTCACCCTTTCACCTGATCCTCTGGATCGGGAAAACGGCCGCAACTGGCGCTTTCTGGGCCATCGATTTCTGGAAACCATCCTGACCGCGGCCTCGGGATATCAGTCTTCTTCGGGACTCTTCGTTCCTGAACCGAACATGGCCAGGATGGGCCGTGGTGAACAGCTGCTGGCTCCGGACTCCCAGGCTCTCTATCACCTGGATGATCTGGCGGCTCTGGCCCTGGCTGAGCGGGCATACCTTCAGACCGAGGGCCGGGATAAGACTCGGATGGAAACGCTGCTGAAGGCTCAGGAAGCCCTGATCGGTGACCTGGTAAAGGCCGGTTTTGTTCCGCACACCTTTGTCATGGACGCTGAAGGACTACCCAGGTCCAAAGGTAAATCCCCGGCCCGGGGCATCGACCTGGCCCGGCTCTCCGAAGCCTTTCCAAATCTGAGAGCCATTCTGACGACTCTTATAGAGAAGGGAGCCGACTCGCCTCTGGGCCGTGATGACCTGCTCTTCCTTTTCCAATACCGTCCCTGGACCGCCTTGTTCACCAAGGCTCTGGAAAAGGTACAGGAGACAAAAGGGAAGGCCGTGGACCTTCTGTTGAACAAAGATGCCTCGGCGCTGCTGCTGGGGCAAAAAACCAGGTACCAGGAAGACTGGTGGAACCTGACCCAGAACCTGCCCCTGGCCGAGGGGGCGAGTCTGCATGGTCCCTCTGATCGGCCTTTTTATCAGTTGGGATCGCTGTTTCTGGGATCCCGTCTGCTGTCGGAACCCATCCTGCAGCCCAGATTGACTCAGGTGCAGACGCTGCTGCGTGACATGTTGAGGCAGAACTGGCACCTGCCCCTGGCCGGTGAGGTGCAGCAGCTGCCCTCGGACCGCTATTTTGTGGAGCAGCCCGCAACCAGGACCACGGCCTTTCCGGGGGATCGTTTTGTGTTCAGGGTCACCGTGGACACCCTCTGTCTCGATGGCCGGCCGGGGACGGATACCAGTGGGACCTATTTCATCCGGGGCCGCTTCGACCGCTTCCTCGACGACCAGGGGCACACCGGAGATGCCGGACTGTCCCGCATCGGGGATTTCCGCTGGCGTCACGACGGGCTGGCCCCAGATGGACGCTTCAGCTATCTGGGCTTTGCCCGCATTCCCACTCAGGCGCCCTTCGGCATTCTGGGAGGGGAATTTCATCTGAGCCGCAGCAACCTCGGTGACGATCTCTGGTTCGACTGGAGCCGGGACGAACACTGCGAAGACCTGGAACGTCAGGGTCTTCTGCAGATAATCCCCGAGCAGCAGCGCGTCGGCGTGGTCTTTGCCGACCAGAACGGCAACGGTCAGCGGGATGTCGGTGAACCGGGAATCTCGGGTGTGCGCATCCGCGACGACCTGGGCCGCAAGGTCTACAGCGATGCCGACGGTCGCTTCACCTTTACCATGGGGGATCAACCCCGTTACCTGCAGGTGATGCCCGACAGCGTGGCGGCAGAGTACCTGATCGACCCGCGCTGCAGCCGCTGGATCGAGCCTCGGGAGAGTGTCGAGACGGCCATGCCCCTGATTCCCCAGCAGCCGGTCATCGGCACGGTCTACGAGGATCAGAACGAAAACGGCATCCGGGATGAATCCGAACCCGCCCTGGTCGATGTGGCCGTGGAGGCGGGGAGCAAGCGGAGCTTCAGTGACCGTGACGGCCGCTTCAAGTTGATCAACACCCCTGTCCAGTGGCGCCTCTCCCTGAAGATCTCGGATGAGCAGCCCCTGTTCAAGGGCAGCATCAAGCAGGTGAAGATTGAGATAGAAAAAGAGGAGAAATAGGACTTGGGAGAATAGGACTTATATGACATATAAGTCCTATTGTACTTCTCTTCACCCCGTCCCTTTCCTCCACCCCAAAAACCGTGTAAAATGCCGACTATGAAACAGGAAGGTGCACTGGTTGTCTTGTCCGGCGGTCTGGATTCGGTGACCGCCCTCTATTGGGCCATGTCCCGCTTTACCACGGTGGAGGCTTTTTCCCTCGACTACGGTCAGCGGCACTCCGTTGAGCTGGAGATGGCCGCCTGGCATTGCCATAAGCATGGGCTGACCCATCACCGACTGACCCTGCCGCTCGATCACCTGCTGCACTCCGCCATGCTGAAAGGGGGAGAGGCGGTGCCGGAAGGTCTGGCCACGGCCAAGGACGGCGACGGGGTGCCCCTCACCTACGTTCCGTTCCGCAACGGCGTTCTGCTCAGTCTGGCCGCTGCCCTGGCGGAGTCCCGGCATCTGGACAACCTGGTCACCGGATTCAACTGCATCGACAGCCCCGATTACCCCGATACCACCCTGGAGTTCACCCGGGCCATGGAAGCCGCCATCGTGCAGGGTACGGGCGTCCGGCGCCGGGGGCGATCCTTTCGTGTTCAGACGCCGCTGCTGGAGCTCAACAAGCGGGAAATCATCGAGCTGGGCCTTGGCCTGGGTGTGGATTACAGCCGGACCATCAGTTGCTACCGTGGGCAGGAACTGCCCTGCCTGCACTGTCCGGCCTGCGAGATCCGCAACGGCGCCTTCGCGACCCTGGGTATGCAGGATCCGCTGCTGATCCGATTGAAGGAGGAAACATGGCCTGGGAACTGATCGTCAAACAGAAATTCGCCTGCGCCCATTTCCTGGAGCATTACCAGGGAAAATGCGAGAAGATGCACGGCCACACCTTCGAGCTGGAGGTGCGCTTCAAGACCGAAGAATTGCAAATATCAGGTGTTTCCATCGATTTCAGCGAAATCAAGGAATACCTGCGCGAACTGGTGCCCGATCACAAGGTTCTCAATGAGATCTACGACTTTTCCCCGTCGGCCGAGAACCTGTCCCGTCATTTTTATCAGCAGATCGCCCGGCGTTACCCGGTCAGCGCCGTGACCGTCTGGGAATCGGAAAACGCCGGTGCCCGCTACACTGAAGATTAACGAGATCTTCTGGTCCTTTCAGGGCGAAGGGCTCCGTTTCGGGCGGCCGTCGATCTTTCTGCGTCTGAGCGGCTGCAATCTGCGCTGCCCGTTTTGCGACAGCCCGGACAGCTGGCAAACACCTGGACAGGAGCTGCCGCTCCCGATCGTGCTGGAGCGTATCATGAGCCTGCGCCGGCTCCAGCCCGAATCGCAACTGGTCATTACCGGCGGCGAACCTCTGCTGCAGGATCTGGCGGAACTGGTCGAATGCGCTCGAAAGGCCGGTTTTTACATGGCCATCGAAACCAACGGCACCCTGTTCCAGGATCTGGACATCGACTGGTGGGCGGTATCCCCGAAACCGGATGACGAGTATTCCATCCACCCGGGCCTGAGCGGACGGATCGATGAAATTAAACTGGTGGCGAGCTCCGGGCTGGGGATCGGGCATATCGCGGCCATCCGTCGCCGACATCCCCAGGTCCCGATCTTTCTGCAACCGGATGTCTACAACCGGGGACAGGCGGCCTACGATCAGGTTTTCGAACTGTTCCGGCTGGCCGGGCAATCCGGAATCGGCGAGCTGCGGGCGGGAATGCAACTGCACCGCCTGTACGGGGTACGCTGATCACGGCCCGTATTTTGTCGTCAACGGCTCGGATCGTGCCATGAACGGAGCCGGTCGCCGGCTACAACATGTCGGTTTGACAGACAGCGTTTGGCCTTTTTTTTCAACCTTTTTTCAAGTCAGGATATTATTTGCCGCAAATAATTGACAACCATTCGTCTCTGACACACAATTATAAGTGATACAAACCGAGGCACTGGAGGTGATGAATGAGTATGAGAGGTCAAGCCATCCGCACCGTGATCCCGCTCCTGAGTGTTATCATACTGACCTTGTTTATTGGAGGCTGCAATAAGGTCGACAAGGCCGAACCGCTGCCGGCCGAACCGGTGGCCAGCGCCGCCCCGCTCGGCCTGATCGAGCCCGGAAAACTGATCGTCGCCACGAGTCCCGATTACCCGCCCTATGAATTCCGCCTGCAACGGGACGACAGCAGCAGCATCGTCGGTCTGGACATCACGATCGCCGAAGCCATCGCCAAAGAGCTCAATCTCGAGCTGGTGATCCGGGATTATTTCTTTTCCAAACTGTTCACGGTATTGGAAAACGGCGAGGTGGACATGGTCATCGCCGGTCTGTCTCCGACCGAAGAACGCCGGCAGAAGATGGACTTCTCCGAAGTCTACTACAAGGCGCTGCAGAATATGGTCGTCAGAAAGACCGATCATGAAACTTTTTCCAACCTGGACAATCTGCGCGACAAACGGCTGGGGACGCAGCAGAGTTCGATACAGGCCGATATGGTCAAGAAACTGGTCCGCGGCGCGCAGTTCATCGAGAAAGCGAGCGTTCATGAACTGATCGAGGCCCTCAAGAACAACGAATTGGACGCCATCATGGTCGAAGCGCCGGTGGCTCAGGCCATGGCCTACAAGGATGCGGATCTGGCCATCATCGAGATCGCCAACAGCGCGCAGATACCCGGCATGGAGATCGTCGATTCGGCCATCGCCGTGCGCAAGGGCAATCAGGAACTGCTGGGCCGTATCAACGAGGTGCTCAGGAAATTGATCGCCGAGAACCGGATCGAGGCTTTCGCCGCTGATGCCAGCGCCCTGATGGAAACTCCCGCGAACCCATAACGATCGTTCCGATAATCGGTAGGGGCGAATGATCTTTCGCCCCTACCGCGTTACATTATTTCGCCCACAGACGGGCCAGGTTGACAATCACTTCCACCGCCTTCTCCATATCCTCCAGGGTGATCCACTCGCTCCGGGCGTGAAAATTGTGCCCGCCGGTGAACACGTTGGGGCAGGGCAGGCCCATGAAGCTGAGCCGTGAGCCGTCGGTTCCGCCGCGGATCGAATTCCGTTTCGGAGTGATACCGGCCATGCGTACGGCCTGCAGCGCTTTCTTGACCACCAGGGGATTGCGGTCGAGCACTTCCTTCATGTTGCGGTAGGATTCGATGACCTTGAAGGCCAGGCGGGCCTTGGGGTACTTGCTCTGCAGCTGGTCGACCCGGGAACGTAGCCAGTCCTCTTTCTTCTTGAGCCCGTCGCTGTTGAAATCGCGGATCAGAATCTTGACTGTGGCCTTTTCGCTGCTGCCGTTGAAAGCGTGAGGGTGGATATAGCCCTGCCGTTTGGCGGTGGTTTCCGGAGACATGCTCTTTTTAGGGAACATGCCGACCAGCTCGGCGGCGATTTTGATGGCGTTGACCAGCTTGTTTTTGGCATAACCGGGGTGGACGTTGACACCGGTGATGTCGACCTCCACCGTGTCGGCGCTGAAGGTCTCGTCCTCGATTTCACCCAGGGTTTCGCCGTCGACGGTGTAGCCGAAATCGGCCTGGATGTCGGCGACGGTGATGTGTTCGGTGCCGCGCCCGACTTCCTCGTCGGGGGTGACCACCACCCGGATGGTCGGCCGGGGGATTTCCGGATGGGCCAGCAGCAGTTCGACGGCGCTGAAAATCTCGGCGATTCCGGCTTTGTTGTCGGCTCCGAGCAGGGTGTCGCCGCTGGAAGTGATCAAGGTTTTGCCGATTTTTTCCAGCATGACCGGGTTGTCTTTTGGGGAGAGTACCCAGTTGCCCTGGGCGTCCAGGGCGATGTCCTGGCCCTGATAGTTGCGGTGAATGCGGGGCTCGACCCCGGCGCCGCTGACATCGGGCGAGGTGTCCATATGGGCGATCAGGGCCATGGTCGGCGTCTTGGGGCGGTTGCCCGGCAGGGTGGCCAGAACGTAGCCCGATTCGGTCATGTGCGTATCGTGCAGACCGATGGTCTTGAGCTCTTCTGTCAGGTAGCGGGCCAGTTCCAGCTGTTTGGCCGTGCTGGGAAAGGAAGGGCTGTTCTCATCCGACTGGGTGTCGAAGCGGACATATTTGAGAAAACGGTTCAGAACGGGGCTGTTTTCCATGTATTTCTCCTTGTTTACGGGTGATAGGGCTTGAGCAGGTTCTCGGCCTGGGTCTGGCTGTACAGCACGTTGGCCAGGTCGCAGTCGTCGGGGCGGCCGATGTCCAGCCACTGGCCGTTGTGCGGATGGGCCCTGACCGGCAGGTTTTGGGCCAGGAGCTCGATCATCAACTGGTCGAAACCGTAGAATTCGTCGCCGGGCACATGATCCAGGACGGCCCGGGAAAAGGCGTAGATGCCCATGCTGACCTGATACTCCAGCTGAGGCTTCTCGCGGAATCCGCTGATCGTCTGCCCCGAAACCGTCAGCACGCCGAAATCGATCTTGACCTGACGGCTGGTGACGGCCACGCTGAGCAGGGCACCGGAATCGCGGTGGGCGGTGAAAAACGGGGGCAGGGGCATGTCGGTCAGAATGTCGCCGTTGAGCACCAGGAAATGATCGGGGAGATTCTCCAGGCGTTTGATGGGTCCAACCGTTCCCAGGGCCTTGGGCTCCATGGCGTATTCGATCGGCAGGCCGAAGCGCCGGCCGTCACCGAAATAGGCCATGATCAACTCGGCCATGTGGTTGACGCAGAAAATAGTCCGGGTCACTCCGTTGGCCTTGAGGTATTCGAGCAGCACGGCCAGAATCGGCCGCTCACCGATCGGAACCAGCGGTTTGGGCAACACGGTGGTGTAGGGCCGTAAGCGTCTGCCTTCCCCGCCCGCCAGAATTATGGCCAGCATGGTGCTACTCCACCGTCACCGATTTGGCCAGATTGCGGGGTTTGTCGATGTCGCGGCCGAGTTTCTGGGCGATGTAGTAGGCCAAGAGTTGCAGCGGCACGATGGCCAGGATGGGCTGCAGGATGGAGATGGTCTTGGGTATGGTGATGATGTCCTCGCACAAGTTGTCGAGTTGACGGTTGCCGGCGGTGGTGACGGCCAGGATACGGCCGTTGCGGGCCCTGATCTCCTGGATGTTGCCGACCATTTTTTCGAAGGTTTTGTCCAGCGGGGCGATGGCCACGGTGGGGAAACGCGGCTCGATCAGCGAAATCGGTCCGTGTTTCATCTCGCCGGCGGCATAGCCTTCGGCGTGCAGGTAGCTGATCTCCTTGAGCTTGAGCGCGCCCTCCAGGGCGGTGGGGTAGTTGTACAGACGGCCGATGAACAGGAAGTTGGTGTATTGATAGTACTTCTCGGCGATGACGCGGATGGATTCGGCCTGGTTCAGAATCGCCTCGACCTGTTCGGGCAGGCACAGCAGATGTTCGGTGATTTCGCTGCCGTCGGCGAAGGAAAGGCCTTGGTAGCGGCCGATCAGCAGGGCCATGAGCACCATGACCGTGACCTGGGAGGTATAAATTTTGGTCGAGGCCACGCCGATCTCCGGGCCGGCATGGTTGTAGACGCCGGCATCGGTGATGTTGGCGATCGAGGTGCCGACGGCGTTGACGATGCCCAGCAGCAGTGCGCCTTTGCGCTTGGCTTCTTTCAGGGCGGCCAGAGTGTCGGCCGTTTCGCCGGATTGGGAGATGGCCAGGACGGCGATACCCTCGTCCAGCTGCAGGCGGCGGTAACGGAATTCAGAGGCCAGTTCGACCTCGACGACCAGGTCGGTCAGCTGCTCGAAGATGTAGCGGCCGAGCATGCCGGCGTAGTAGCTGGTGCCACAGGAGACGATGATCAGCTTGCGCATCTTCTTGAGACGGGCCAGGACCGGTTCCAGACCGCCCAGCTTGGAAACCCCCTCGCCGCGGATCAGCCGGCCGCGCATGGCGTTGCGCAGGCTTTCCGGTTGTTCGAAGATCTCCTTGAGCATGTGGTGCTCGAAGCCCTTCTTGTCCAGGTCATACTGATCTTTTTCCAGGGTTTCGACCGGTTTCTGGCTGATACGGTTGTCGAAGGTCTTGATGGTGTACTGCTCGGACGAGATGACGGCCATCTCGTCGTCGCCCAGGGTGACGGTCTTGCTGGTGTAAGGGGCCAGGGCTTGGGCGTCGGAAGCGGCGTACATGCCGTCTTCGCCGATACCCAGGATGATGGGGCTGCCGCGCTTGACCAGGATGATCCGGTCCGGATGGTCACGGTGCAGGATGGCCAGGCCGAAGGTGCCGCTGAGCTGCCTGACTGTGGCCAGGACGGCGTCCTCGAAGTCGCCCTGGTAGAGAGCCTCGATCAGGTGGGCGACGACCTCGCTGTCGGTCTCGCTCTGAAAACGGTGCCCCTGCTGGATCAGTCGGGTCTTGATCTCGTTGTAATTTTCGATGATACCGTTGTGGATCAGACTGATACGCCCCTGGCAATCCGTATGCGGATGGGCGTTGACTTCGGTCGGTTTGCCGTGGGTGGCCCAGCGGGTGTGGGCGATGCCGCAGCCGGAAGCGGTCTGGTGATCGTGCAATCGCTGTTCCAGGCTGGACACCTTGCCGACGGTCCTGATGACCTGGATCTCGCCCTCGTGCAGCAGGGCGACGCCGGCCGAGTCGTAACCGCGGTATTCCAGCCGTTTCAGGCCCTCGATCAGGATGGGCGCGGCCTGTTTCTCACCGATGTAGGCGACGATTCCGCACATGGTCTCTCCTTATTTCACAGATGGGTAAGGGCGGGCTTGCCCAGCGGGTAGACATTGAAGCCGAGCCGGTGCAGCTCCCGGTGATCCAGGATGTTGCGGCCGTCGAAGATGAAGGCCGGCTTGCTCATGGCAGCGTAGATCCGGTTGTAATCGAGTGCTTTGTACAGCGGCCACTCGGTCAGAACGGCGATGGCGTGGCAGCCTTCGGCTGCGCTGTACGGATCGTCGTGAAGGCTGAGCAGTGGGTTGACGGCCAGATCGTTGCGGGCGTTGTCCAGGGCTTTGGGGTCGGTCACCCGGACCTGGGCCCGTTCCTCGAGCAGCTTCTCGACCACGGTGATGGCCGGGGAGTCGCGGGTGTCGCCGGTGTCGGCCTTGAAGGCGAAGCCGAACACGGCGATTCTCTTGGCGGCGATGGTGTTGAACATCTCGGTCAGCATACGGTGCACGAAGCGTGCTTTCTGGTAATCGTTGAGGTGGATGACCTGCTGCCAGTAGTCGGCCACTTCGTCCAGACCGTAGGATTTGGCGATATAGACCAGATTGAGTATGTCCTTGCGGAAGCAGGAACCGCCGAAGCCGACGCTGGCCTGCAGGAAACGGGAGCCGATGCGCTGGTCGCTGCCGATGGCCCGGGCGATCTCGGTGACGTCGGCGTCGGTCTGCTCGCACAGGGCCGAAACGGCGTTGATCGAGGAGATGCGTTGAGCCAGAAATGCGTTGGCCACCAACTTGGACAGCTCCGAGGACCACAGGTTGGTGGTGATGATGCGTTCGCGTGCCACCCAGTTGGCGTAGATCTCGACCAGCTCGGCCGTGGCCTTTTGACCCCGTTCGTGGCGGTGACCGCCGATCAGCACCCGATCCGGTTGCAGCAGGTCCTGGACGGCGGTGCCTTCGGCCAAAAATTCCGGATTGGAAAGAACGTCGAAATGGATACCTTGGGCGCCGGCCTTGAGGATACGTTCCATGGCCTCGGCGGTGCGTACCGGCAGAGTGCTTTTTTCAACGATGATTTTATCGCGGTCGGAGTTTTTGACGATTTCGTGGGCGGTTTTTTCCCAGTATTGCAGATCGGAGGCCATACCTGCGCCTTCGCCGAAGGTTTTGGTCGGGGTGTTGACCGAGACGAAAATGATGTCGGCGGCGCGGATGGCGGTGGCGATGTCGGTCGAAAAAAACAGATTCCTGCCCCGGCAACTCTGCACGATTTCCAGCAGGCCGGGTTCGTAGATGGGCAGCAGATCGGAGTTCCAGGCGGCGATACGCTGAGGATTGATATCGACGATGGTGATTTTGTACTGCGGACATTTATTGGCGATCACGGCCATGGTCGGTCCGCCGACATAGCCGGCGCCGATGCAGAGAATGTCTTTGACAAAGGGCATATCCAGCTTCCTCCTTCCGGTTTCGATACGGTGTAGAAAAAAATTATAGCATACTGAACGATAATAAACCCGGGCCCGGAAAAATCCAGTCGGACTGTGAGCGATTTCCAAAAAAACGCCCGGTTTTTTTACGGCCGGGGGATGAGGCGGCGCTCAGTCCCCGAAGCTGACGCCGATGCCCCGGGCGGTGGTCACAAGGGCCGAATCGAGTTGGACCAGGTTCTCGCGGTTGATGGCCTCCGGAAACGGAACGGCCACCAGATCGGGGTGACGGTAGGCCACCATGTGGCCGAACTTTCTTTCCAGGACCATGTCGAAGGCTTTGACTCCGAATTGGGTGGCCAGGATGCGGTCGTAGGCGATGGGTATGCCGCCGCGCTGCAGATGGCCGAGTACGGTTTCGCGCATGTCGGCCTCACAGCCGGCGTTTTTCAATGCAGCGAGCAGTTTGGAGGCGACTCCGCCCAGACGCATGTGCTCGTAGCCCACTTCGTCGGTCTTACGGCAGGTTTGGGCCCCGTCGACGGAACGGGCTCCTTCGGCGATGACGATGATGCAGTGGCCCTTGCCACGAATGAAGCGGCTGCGGACCTTTTTCATCACGCTGTCGATGGAGTAGGGGATTTCGGGGATGAGGCAAACGTCGGCTCCTCCGGCGATGGCGGCGTGCAGGGCGATCCAGCCGGCGTTGCGGCCCATGACCTCCAAAATCAGCACCCGGTTGTGGCTGGCGGCGGTGGTGGTCAGTTTGTCCACGGCGTCGGTGGCGATCTGCACGGCGGTCTGGAACCCGAAGGTATAATCGGTGGCCGACAGGTCGTTGTCGATGGTCTTGGGTACGCCGATGATGTTGCAGCCTTTTTCGTAGAGGGCCTGGGATATGCGCTGTGATCCGTCGCCGCCGATGCTGATGACGGCGTCGATGCCCAGATACTGCAGCTTGCGGATCATTTCCTGGGAACGGTCGGCTGTGCCCCAGGTGCCATCCATGTTCTTGACCGGCCAGGCGAAGGGACCGCCTTTGTTGGTGGTGCCGATGATGGTTCCGCCCTGTACATGGATGCCGGCGACGGTTTTCTCGTCGAGTATCTTGACTTCGGTAGGTTCGTTGAGGATGCCGTCGTAGGACTGGATGCTGCCCAGCACTTCCCAGTTGTGCTCCCGGGCGGCACGTTTGACGATGCCACGGATGACGGCATTCAGGCCGGGACAATCGCCGCCACCGGTGACCACCAAGACACGGTTCATATCTCACCTCTGTTTTTTCACTGGAATATAGTATAGACAAAGGGACTCTGCAACTGCTTTCCCGAAAAAAATGTCGATACCCGCCTTTGCCGGTCCTGTGAACCTCGGTTCACAGGACTGTGACCCGGTGTGAACCGAAATCTCCTTCCGTTCACAGGATGTTCGGCGGTTGGTTTTGCAGAAATCATCTGCTATCAGTTATCTTCCCTTTTTTCAACGTTGCGGTGGGGCTGGAAATCTGTTTGCATGATGGAGTGTCACTAGCGACGAGTGAGCCGGATAACCCGATCCGGATTTGTGGCATCGTTGAACGTTTAAGGGGGCAGTGGCTACGATGGGGGCGGTCGGCTTTCGGTTTGCCGCCGCCCCTTTCCGACCCGCCTCGATCGGCCGCGTTTGCCGCTCTCGTTCGCGTTGAGGCCTTTGCCGAGGAGAAATGATGTACAAGATCAGGGCCTGGGGTCGTAGCGATGTGGGCCGGGTACGTACCTGCAATCAGGACGCCTTCCTGGTCAAACCGCATAAAACAGGCATTCTGCTGGCGGTCGCCGACGGCATGGGCGGCGGGGTGGCCGGCGAGGTGGCCAGCCAGATGGTCATCGATGAACTGGAGTCGGCCTTCAGTCCGCTGCCCTTCAACAACGAGCTGGCCAGCCGTTTACTGGAGATGGCTCTGTACCGGGTGCACCTGCAGATCCGCGAGACCGCCTTGCTCCAATACAGCGGCGCCCCGATGGCCACTACCTGCACGGCCGCCTGGCTGTCCGACGACGGTCGGGTCAGTCTGGTTCATGTCGGTGACAGCCGCCTGTACCAGGTTCATGACGGAATGATGATACAGCGCAGTCAGGACCATACCGTGGTCGCCGAACTGATCCGCGGCGGTATGCTCTCCGACGAGGAAGCGCTGTCCCATCCGCACCGGCATGTGCTCAGCCGTTCGATCGGCGGCAACGATCTGTTGCGACTGGATCCCCTGCAGCATTTCAACCTCAAGCGCGGTGACGCCCTGCTGCTGTGCAGCGACGGCTTGAACCGGCATCTCAACGAGACGGACATGGCTGAACTCGGCCGCCGTGACGGTTGCGGACAGCGCTATGTCGATTCTCTGATCGAGGAAGCCAACCGCCGTGGCGGGCTAGACAACATAACCGCCGTGCTGGCGGTTTTCGGGAAGTGGTGCGGCATCCGCCGCCCCCGACCGATCCGTTCCCTGCCCCGCCAGGTCTTGCAAGCCGTCCAGATGAGCCATTGACGGAACTCGAATCGCATTAGGCCGCGTTTTGTCAGCTTTTTCCCCTTGCAACAAGGTTGGAGAAATAGGATCCGGATTACATTACTATGGTGTTGACTGCCCTGTGATTTCCGAACCGGTTTGTCCGCCGACATGACGAAATCAGGCGCAAACGTATGAACCTGGAGGCGCGATGGCTGACGAGGGCACCAAGAACCGTTTGTCCGGGCCGATTCAATTCCTGCTGGTCGCAATCGGCTACTGGTTGCTGACGGCGGCGGCCTGGCAGATCTTCCAAAAGGCCGGGACCCAGCTGGTGACGATCTGGCCATCCTCCGGACTGGCGGTGGCACTGCTGTACCGGTTCGGCTGGCGGGTAACCCCGGGCCTGATGATGGGCTCGTTTCTGGCCGACATGGTCAGTCTCGGCTCCGCCTGGCTGCCGGCGCTGCTTGCCGCAGTCGGCAACGGTCTGGCACCCCTGGCCGCCGTGACCGGGGCCCGACTCTATACCCGGCGAAAAAATCCGTTCTCTGAAATCCAGGGCATGCTGATTTTTTTGTTCTGGACGGTTCTGGTGCAAAGCGGACTGACTGCCGGCCTGGGTATCGGGGGCCAGGTTCTGCTGACCAGGCTGCCTGCGGTCGACGCTATTGCGCTGTGGCCCCACTGGTGGCTGGCGCACGCCGCCGGAGTGGTTCTCCTGGCACCTCTGCTGCTCAACTGGTTTTTCCCGGAAATAATCCGGCAGCGTCGCAACGCCGAGTACCTGCTGACGACAGCGGTCACGTTGACGCTCTCCGTTTCGGTTTTTTATTTCAGCTATCATTTCTTTCTGGGACTGCCTTACCTGCTGATCGTGCCGCTGGCCTGGACGGCCATCCGTCACTCCATGTTCCGAACCATGCTGCTGTTCACCGTGTTCGTACTGGTCTCGCTGGGCGCTGTGGCCCTTGCTCCTCCCGTCCACAGCGGCGCCGCATTCCCCCTGCTGCATTTCACCATCATGTCCATCACCTATGGCGTCACCCTGCTGATGCTGGCGACCATGAAACGCAGCCGAGATCAGATCATCGAGACCCTGCGGACCAAAAAGGAGGAGATCGACCGTTATTTCACCTCCAGCCTCGACCTGCTCTGCATCGCCGACACTTCCGGGCGGTTTGTGCGCCTCAATCCCGAATGGCAGCGGACTCTCGGCTTTCCGCTCCAGGAGCTGGAGGGGCAGATGTTCATCGATTTCGTCCATCCCGACGACGTCCCCAAAACCCTGGCGGCCACAGCACAGCTCGCGGCGCAGACCGAGGTGCTGTGCTTCGAGAACCGCTTCCGCTGCCAAGACGGTGCTTACCGCTGGCTCGAATGGCGTTCCCACCCCCAGGGCGACCTGATCTACGCCGTCGCCCGGGATGTGACCGACCGCAAGA
>CAYXHZ010000001.1:54257-90143 GCA_964465065.1 uncultured Clostridia bacterium | reverse complement strand
GAGGCCTTGCGGGTCAGCGAACGCAAGCTGAGCACCCTGTTCGATGCCATGTCGGAGATGGTGGCGCTCCACGAACTGGTCTTGGCCGATGATGGCCGGGTCGTCGACTACCGGATTGTCGATTGCAACAATGCCTATTCCAAGGTGACGGGGGTCAGGAAGGAAGACGCCGTCGGCCGCCTGGGCTCCGAGGTGTACCGGTCGATGCCGCCCCCCTATTTGCAGGAGTTCTCCAGCGTGGCGCTGAGCGGCCAGATGCGTCTCATAGAAGAATATTACCCGCCGATGAAGAAACATTTTCTGATTTCCTGCGTGTCCCCGGGACCCGGGCAGTTCGCCACCATCACCGTCGACCTCACCAGGCAGAAGCAGGCCGAAGAGACGATCAAGCGGATCAACGATCAGCTGCTGCTCAAAAACAAGGAACTGGAGCAGGTGGTCTACATCGCATCGCACGATCTGCGTTCCCCGTTGGTCAACATCGACGGCTACAGCCGGGAACTGGGCTATACTCTGGAGGGCCTGCACAAGCTATTCGACGGTTTGCCGGCGGATGAACCCCGTCGTCAGGCCGTCGACGAGGCCCTGGCTGACAGCCAAGTCTCGCTGAACTATATCCGTAGAAGCGCCGGGCAGATGGACGTCCTGCTGTCCGGATTGCTCCGTCTGTCCCGTTCCGGCCGGGTGGGCCTGCACATCGGAGAACTGGACATGAATTCCTTGCTGGCGTCGGTGCTGGAGGGAAGCGAATACCAAATCCGCAAGGCCGGCATCCAGGTGACGGTCGAAGCGCTTCCACCCTGTCTGGGCGACAAGCTGGCGGTCAGCCAGGTCCTGACCAACCTGATCGGAAACGCCATGAAATACCTGGATCCGCAGCGTCCCGGCCGGATTCACATCAGCGCCGTCCGCAATGGCCGGTGGGTGCTGTATTCGGTTCAGGACAACGGTATCGGTATCGCCCAGGCCCACCAGGAAAGGATTTTCGATATTTTTTACCGTCTGGAGCCCGGGAAATATCCCGGAGAAGGTCTGGGGCTGACTATCGTCCGCCAGGCTGTGGAACGTCTGGGCGGGTCGGTGACCGTCGATTCGACGCCCGGTGTGGGCAGCCGGTTCACGTTTTGTCTGCCGGCGCCTGTCCAGGACGAAAATCTATCCGTCGCGCAGGAGGAATCATGAACGAAGAAGTCGTCATCCTGATCGCCGAAGACGATGAGGGCCATGCCGGCCTGATCCGCAAGAATCTGGCCAGGGCCGGAATCATCAACAAGCTGCTCCATTTCTGGGATGGACAGGAACTGATCGATTTCCTGATGGACACCCGGAGCGGGCGCGGCCGGAAAGCCGGACTGCCTTACGTGTTGCTGCTGGACATCCGCATGCCCAGGCTCGACGGGGTCGAGGTGTTGGCCCGGGTCAAGGCCGACCCCGTGTTGCGCCTGATGCCGGTGATCATGATCACGACCACCGATGATCCGAAAGAAGTGGAGAAATGCCACGAACTCGGTTGCAGCAATTACATCACCAAGCCGATCGAGTACGAAAATTTCGTCAACGCCATCCGCCAGTTGGGTTTGTTTCTGGCCGTGGTGCAGGTGCCGGTCATTTCCGGATGATGACGGATGGACAGCCGACGGGTCTTGGTGGTTGAAGATGACGAGGGGCTCCGCAATCTGATTCGGAAAACCCTCAACAAGATCGGTTATTCAGCGGTCAGCGCGGCCAACGGCGCTCAGGCGATCGAATTGATCGGCAGCGAACCGGAACTGGTTCTGGTGCTGGACCAGAAGCTTCCCGACATGTCCGGCAGCGATCTGGTGAACCGCCTGAACCGGTTGGGAAGTGTGGTTCCGTTCATCATCATGACCGGTCAGGGCGACGAACGTTTGGCGGTGGAGATGATGAAACTCGGCGCCGCCGATTACCTGGTCAAGGGCATGGACTTGCTGGATTTGCTGCCGCCGGCCCTGGACAGGGTTTTTCGGGAACAGGAGACGGCCAAACGCCTGGAGAAGGCCGAGAACGCCTTGCGGGAACGGGAAGCGCAGCTGCAGCAGGCCCAAAAGCTGGAATCGGTCGGGCGCCTGGCCGGCGGGGTCGCCCACGATTTCAACAACATGCTGGGGGTGATTCTGGGCCACATCGAACTGGCATTGAAGAAGATCGAGGCCGACCATGCGATCGTCGCCAATCTCAACGAGGTGCGCCTGGCGGCCGAGCGTTCGTCCGCACTGACCCGGCAGCTGCTGGCCTATGCCCGCAAACAGACCATCGCGCCCAAGGTCCTGGATCTCAATGGGGTCGTGGCCGGCATGTTGAGCATGCTCAAACGCCTGCTGGGCGAGCACATCGAACTGAACTGGCGGTCTGAACAGAATTCGTGCTGGGTCAACATGGATCCTTCCCAGCTGGACCAGATCATGACCAATCTCTGCGTCAACGCCCGCGACGCCATCGGTCCCGCCGGCGGGCAGATCACCATCGCCACGGCCATGGTGGGGCGTAACGATGACTTTTTGGGGCTGCACAAGGGGGTGCCGGCGGGCGAGTACATCCTGCTCAGTGTGGCCGATACCGGCTGCGGGATGGATCAAGCGGTGCTGGACAGACTGTTCGAGCCTTTCTTCACCACCAAAGAAGTGGGAGCGGGCACGGGGCTGGGTTTGTCCATGGTGTACGGCATCGTCACCCAGAACAGGGGGCATATCATGGTCGACAGCAGCCCCGGTCAGGGAACCGTTTTCCGGATCTACCTGCCCCGGTACTGCGGTCCGGAAACGGGCCAGAGTGAGGACCTGGAAGACGAGAGCGTCAAATCGGGCACGGAAACCATATTGGTCGTCGAGGACGAGGCGGCGATTCTGGAGATGATCACCGTCATGCTGGAATCTTTCGGGTACCGGGTTCTGGCCGCGTCGGTACCGGCCGAGGCGATCCGTCTGGCCCGGGAACATCACGGAAACATTCATCTGCTGATCAGCGATGTGGTCATGCCGGAAATGAACGGCCGCGAACTGGCCAAGGCTGTGCTGGCGCTCTATCCGGATATCAAACGGATGTTCATGTCCGGGTACACCGCCGATATCATCGCTCATCACGGCATTCTGGACGATGGGGTGTTTTTTCTGCAGAAACCCTTCACCATGAAGTCTCTGTCCGGCAAGATCCGCGAGGTTCTGGGCAAATAGACCGGATCAGGCGCCACCGCAGCGGGTCCAGCCGCAGTTGGGGCATACCGGGCATTTCTCGTCCGGCAGCGAAGCGTAACAGAGCGGGCAGCGCAGCTGGCTGAGGTCTTTGCTGATGGTCGCCGTTTCGCCGATATGGCGTTCCAGAACCTGGGCCACGGCATCGGGAATGGACTGGATCAGGTTGCCGTTGTGAAAGACCTGCTCGGAACCGCCGATCCCTTTGAGCTGCTGAATCACCTCGCGGGGCGGGATACCGCTGCGCAGGGCCATGGAAATCAGGCGGCCGATGGCCTCGGCGTCGGCCATGGTCGAATAGCCGCTCTTGCCGATCGAGCAGAATATTTCGAAAGGTCGGTTGTTGAGCTCGGATATGGTGACGTAGAGCCGGCCCAGGCCGGTTTGGATCTTGTGGGTGGTCGAGGGCAGGGCGTCGGGGCGTTTCTGGGGAACCGGGGTGAGTTTGCTCATGTCGTTGAGCACCTGTACCGAGCGGCAGCCGTCCCGGTAAACGGTGATGCCCTTGATTTCTTTCTGGAAGGCCATCAGGTAGGCGGCGGCGATTTCCTCCCGACTGGCTTGGTTGGGGAAATTGATGGTCTTGGAGACGGCGCTGTCGACCTCTTTCTGGAATACTTCCTGCATGAGGATGTGGTCGAGCGGGCTGATCTCGGCGGCGGTGACCAGCCAGTCCGGCTGGGGTTCGCCGGGGTGCTTATCCTGCCATTGCTGATAGAGGGGGTGCAGGTCGATGATCTCCCGGTCCAGAATCTTCGACACGGTCCTGAAGGCGAAAACGGGTTCGATGCTCGAAGAGCAGCCGCAGATGCGCGAGATGGTACCGGTGGGGGCGATGCTGAGAACGGTGGCGTTGCGCATCTTTTGGTCAGCGTAGGTCGATTGGGCGATATTGGGAAAGGAACCCCGTTCCCCGGCCAGTTCGACCGAGGCCTTTACGGCCTCCTCTTTCATGAAGCGGATGATCTTGGCCGACACGTCCCGGGCGGCGACGGTGTCGTAACGCAGCTTCATCAGGATGAGCAGGTCGGCAAGGCCCATGACGCCCAGGCCGACGCGGCGGTTTCCTTTGGCCATGGCGTCGATCTGGGGCAGGGGGTAGATGTTGGCGTCGATGACGTTGTCCAGGAAGCGGATTCCTTTGTGGATGGTATCGGCGAAGTCGGTCCAGTCGAAAAGGTCCGGGGCCTCGGCCTTGAAAAAGCGGGCCAGATTGATCGATCCCAGGTTGCAGGATTCGTAGTCGTGAAGCGGTTGCTCGCCACAGGGGTTGGTGGCCCGGATCGGACCCTGGGCGCGGGTCGGGTTGAGGGCGTTGATGCGGTCGATGAAGATCAGGCCGGGATCGCCGTTGCACCAGGCCGATTCGACGATCTTGTCGAAGACTGTCTGGGCGGGCAGGGAGGCGGTGACCTGCTTGGTGCGCGGATCGATCAGGTCATAGTTTCCTTTCTGCTGCAAAGCGTCGATGAAGATGTCGGTGACGGCCACCGAGATATTGAAATTCTGGGCGCTTTTGCCATCGAGTTTCATGGTGATGAATTCTTCGATGTCGGGGTGATCGATCCGCAGTACGCCCATGTTGGCGCCGCGTCGGGTACCGCCCTGCTTGACGGCCTCTGTGCCGGCGTCGATGACCTTGAGAAAGGAAAGCGGTCCGGAAGCGATGCCCTGTGTCTTGTTGACGAAGCTGCCGTTGGGTCGGATGCGGGAGAAGTCGAAGCCCGTCCCGCCGCCTTCCTTGTGGACCAGGGCGGCGTTCTTGACCGTTTCGAAGATGTGGTCCAGGGAATCCTCGATCGGCAGGACGAAACAGGCCGACAGGCACAGACCGCGTCCGGCGCCGGTCAGAGTCGGGGAGTTGGGCATGAATTTTTGCTCCAGCATCATTTCCTTGAAAAGCTTTTTCCATTTTTTCTGCTGTTCGGCGCTCTTCTCGACGGCGGCGATATGGGCGGCGACCCGTTCAAACAACTGCTCGGGACTTTTTTCGATCAGCTCGCCGGCGGCGTTTTTCTTGAAGTAACGGGCCTGTAAAATGGTCAGAGCGTTTTCGGGGAAATGAGCCATGTCTCCTCCTATGGGTTGGGCGTCGGTCATTATATTTCACTATATCTAGCGTGTCAATCGATTTTTTCCTGTACCGGGAACCTGACTGGAAGAGCGGGGAAAGGGCAGGCCGGGGACTGGGGCGCCGTCCCCGCTTTCCCGCTCTCCTGTCCGGTCTGTGAATTCTTCTGGACGATCGGGTTTTTTTATATTTTTTTCTTGACAATCGAAAAAGGGATAGTATATCATTTGTGGGAAGAAATGGGATGAAGTGGGATGAGCAGTCGATTTCGAGGCAGTTATTTACTGAAGATTGACGACAAAGGCCGCATCAAGGTGCCGGCCCGTTACCATTCCATCTTCGAAACCCAGTTCGGCATGGAGTTGTACCTGACTTCGCTCAACGGCGACCGGATCATGGTTTACCCGTTGAAAGTCTGGGAAAGGCTCGAAGAGACGATTGAAAAAATGCGTGTCCGCACCCCGGAAGTGGAGGAGTTCATCAACCGCACCAGTTTTTGGGGCTGCGAAGCGGAAATCGACAACCGCGGTCGGATCCTGATGCCGCCTGAGCTGCGCGAGTCGGCCAGGCTCGACGAATCCATCCGGGTGGTCGGCAAGATCGATCACTTGGTGGTCTGGAACGACGGAATGTTCAGGGACAAGGCCCTCAACGGGGACTTTTCCGAGGATAAACTGCAGAAAGTCGCTATGGTGCTCAATGGACAGGAATCATTACCCGGTCATGAATAGCGAGGTGCTGGAGGCGGTCCAGGCCACGTCAGGCCGTCTCTTTGTCGATTGCACCCTCGGTATGGGCGGTCACAGCGCACGGGTGCTGCAGGCCTGCCCCGACATCCGTGTCGTCGCCGTCGACCAGGACCTGGAAAGTCTGCAGCAAGCCCGGACCCGGCTGGCCGCCTTTGCCGACCGGGTGAGTTTCGTGCACGGCGATTTCTGTGATCTGCCGGATTTGCATCCCATCGCGCCCGCCTCCGTCTCGGCTCTGCTGATCGACCCCGGCCTGTCCATGGTTCAGCTGGCCAGCGCCGAGCGCGGCTTCTCGCACCGTTACGCCGGCCCCCTGGACATGCGCAAGGATCGGCGTCAGACTCTGACTGCGGCCGACGTGGTCAACGGCTATTCCTTCGAGCGGCTGCTCGATGTTTTGCGCCGTTACGGGGAGGTCGACCAGGCCGAACGCATCGTCGAAAGCATCGTGCACCATCGCATCAGGAACCCCTTCCAGACGACAGTGGAATTGTCGGGACTGATCGAGACGGTCTGCAAATGGCACCCGCGTCCCGGCTCGCTGCATCCGGCGGCCCGGGTCTTTCAGGCCATCCGTATCGAAGTCAACGGCGAATTGGCCCGTCTGGCCGATTTTATCAGCCGCTTGCCGACCCTCGTGGAGAAGGGCGGCCGCATCCTGATCCTGACCTACCATTCGGTCGAGGACCGCCTGGTCAAGCAGGCCGGCCGCGAACTGGCCCGCCAGAAGATCGTCGAACTGGTCAAGCCCAGTCCGCGCCTGCCTTCGAGCCGCGAGGTGGAGGAGAACTTTCCTTCCCGGTCGGCCAAGCTGCGCGACATGAGGGTCCGATGAAACCGACGGTCAGAAAGCTGGGCGGCATATTCCTGGCGGTGGCGGTCGTTTTTTCGCTTCTGGCCGTCTACCTCAATCTCAACCTGGCCAGCATCAACTACGGTTATCAGCTGCAGCGGCTCAGCAGCGAACGGGACGGTTTGAAGGAAGAGATCGATCAATTGCTGGCCAAGAGGGCAGCCCTGCTCAACCTGCAACGGGTCGAGACGGTGGTGACCCAACAGCTCAGTTATCAGTATCCCCAGGGTGATCAATACATCAAGGTCCTGACGGAGTAAACGAGATGGCATTGAACCGCATGGAACGCAATCGGGGGCTGGTGGTCTTCTACGGGCTGCTGGTCTGGGCGCTGTTCCTCACTTCAATGCTGGTCAAGGTGCAGATCTTCGATTACAACCACAATATGCTCAAGGTCCGTTCCCAGAGCAAACGCATTTTCGACTCCAATCCCAAACGGGGCACTATTTACGACCGCAACGGACAGATTCTGGCCATATCGGTCGAGGCGTATTCGGCCTTCCTGAGCAACCGCGAACCGGAACAGACCGAACGGATTTTCGAAAAAGTGTATCGAGCGCTGGCGCTCAAATCCGACCAGCGCCGGGATATCTGGAAAAGGATCCGCAACGGCGACCGCTTCATCTGGGTCAAGCGCAAGCTGACGGCGGAGGAATACCAGACGCTGTCCAGTCTGCAGGCCCGGGAGAAGGCCACCGAGGTGCTGGGCTTCTGGAAGGAGCACAAGCGGATTTATCCGCAGGCGGCAACGGCCGCCCATATCCTGGGCGGCGTCGGAATCGACGAGCAGGGTCTGGAGGGGATCGAGTTCGCCCTGGACCGGGAAATCAGCGGTCAGGGCGGGCAGATCGAGGCTCTGCTGGACGCGCACAAGCAGGTGTTCCGTTTCGAATACCTCAAGCAGCCTGTCCCCGGTCAGGACGTGCACCTGACCATAGACACGGCCGTGCAGTTTTTCGTGGAGCGGGCCTTGAACCGGACGCTGCAGGCCTTGTCGGCCAAGGGCGGCAGTGTGTTGGTCATGGACAGTCGCAACGGCGACATCCTGGCCATGGCCAGCGCTCCGGGATATCTGCCGGCGCAGCTGGGCAACGAATCCCGCGACCGGGTCAAGAACCGGGCGGTATCCTTGCTGTACGATCCGGGATCCACCTTCAAGCTGGTGACGGCCAGCGCCGCCCTGGAGGAAAACGTCTGCTACCCGCAGCAGGTATTCGACTGCGGCAACGGTGAATTCCGCTACCGGGGCCAGATCATTACCGATCACAAACCCTATACCAGTCTCACTTTTGAAGAAGTGCTGATCCATTCCAGCAATATCGGAGCGGCCAGAATCGCCTTGCTGCTGGGCCGGGAACGGTTTTACCGGGCCATCTCAACCTTCGGTTTCGGCCGAAAAACCGGCCTGCCGCTTCCGGCCGAGGAACGGGGCCTGCTGCATCCGCTCAACCGCTGGTCGGACGTATCGACGGCCTTTCTGGCTTTCGGCTACGAGATTCTGGTCACGCCGGTGCAGATGGCCCAGGCCTTCAACGTGCTGGCCAGCGGAGGCTGTTTGCTGCCGCCGCGGCTGGTGACCCGGATCGGGGATGTAGCGGTCGTGTCTCAGCCGGGTACCAGGGTCATCTCTGATTCGACATGCAGTCGCATGATCTCCATCCTACAGTCTGTGGTGACCGAAGGCACCGGCCGGAAAGCGGAGATCGTCGGTCTGGACGTGGCCGGGAAAACCGGTACGGCCAAAAAGGTCGTCAACGGGAAATACACCCGGAGCTACATGTCGTCTTTCGGCGGATTTTTCCCGGCCGGAGACCCCCGTGTGACCATCTATGTGGTCATCGACGAGCCTCAGGATGTCTATTACGGCGGTGACGTGGCCGCGCCTCTGTTCCGGGAGATCGCCGAGAGCGTCATGGTCTACCTCAAGGTCTTTCCGCAACGGACTGGCGGAACGGAGATCCGGATATGAAAAGCAACCTCTTGTCGCAACTGCTCGCCGATACGACTCTGATCGAAACCAACGGCAATCTGGATGTCGAAATCACCGGCATCGCCTACGATTCCCGCAAGGTGTCGCCCGGAAATCTCTTTGTGGCCATCCATGGGGCCAAGGAGAACGGTCTGAGCTACATAGATGCGGCCATTGCCAACGGAGCCGTCGCTGTGCTGAGCGGCGTGGAAAGGCCGCAACGCCGCGATATCGCCTGGGCGGTCGTCGGCGACGAACGGTCGGCCATGGCCCGAATCGCCTGTCAATTCTGGGGCGTGCCCATCCACGATATTCAGGTCATCGGCGTAACCGGTACCAACGGCAAGACCACCGTCACCGGTCTGCTGGCCGAGATCCTTGCCGATAACGGCCGGGTGGCCCGGGTGGGCACCCTGGGCATGTCGACCGGTGACTACAGCGAAAAATCGGCGTTGACGACCCCCGAGGCCGTCGATCTGTACGCGTTCCTGGCCAAGGCCGGCGCCATGTCTCCGCTCAGACACCTGGTCATGGAGGTGTCCTCGATGGCCATGGTGCAGCGGCGTCTGGCCGGGGTGTCGTTCGACCAGGCGATCTTCACCTCGTTTTCCGGGGACCATCTCGACGTTCATGGCGACATGGAAAGTTACTTTTCCGCCAAGCTCAGCCTGTTTCGCCTCGTGGACAGTGACGGCTGGGCCATCATCAACTACGACGACCGCCGGGCTTCCCAGATCATCGACGAGTTGGATTGCCGCTACCTGACTTTCGGCTTTTCCCATGACGCCGACATCCATCCCCTCAAAACCGTTTACGGTCTGGGCGGAACCCATGTACAGCTGGCCACTCCCAAAGGGGTGTTGCAACTGTTCAGCCCTTTGATCGGGCGGGTCAACGTTTACAACCTCATGGCCGCAGTGGCTTCGGCTCAGGTCTGTGGTATGGATGGCCCGCGCATCGAGCAGCGCGTCCGTTGCTACGGTCCGGTTCGGGGACGCCTGGAAATGGTCTGCCTTGAACCCGTGGCCGTGATGGTGGATTACGCGCACACCGACGACGCCCTGCGCTCGATGCTCAGTTCGCTGCGCGAACTGTGCCGGGGCAAGATCATCCTGGTTTTCGGCGCCGGCGGCAACCGCGACGCCAGCAAACGTCCGCGCATGGCGGCCATGGCCGCGGCGCTGGCGGATCGGGTGATCCTGACCAACGACAATCCGCGCCGGGAGGATCCGACCAGCATCGCCGAACAGGTCAAGGCCGGCTTTCCCGACACCTTCACGGCCTACGAAATCGTGCTCGACCGCAGGCAGGCGATCGGCAGGGCGATCCAGCTGGCCCAGGCCGGCGACCTGGTGGTCGTGGCCGGCAAGGGGCACGAGGATTACCAGATATTCGCCGATCGCACCGAGCATTTCGATGACCGTGAAGTCATCCTGGAGTACGTAGAAAATGTCCGTAAAAATACAGACTGAACAAAAGGGCACCATCGTTTTTGGTCTGGGCCGTTCCGGCTTGTCCGTTCTCGAACACCTGGTCGCTGTTCCCGAGGCCTACCCGATCTGGGTGATCGAAGAAAAAAACATACCGCCGGAACTGGTGAATCGTTTTCAGTCGCAAGATGTCCGCTTCGTCGGAGCTTGCGATTCGCTGCAGGATTTTGTGCATGCCCGTCGCATGATCGTCAGTCCCGGCGTCAACGCCCGGGAGGAACGCTTCGACGTTCTGCGCCAGGCCGGACTGGAGATCATGTCCGAATTGGAGTACGCCTGGAGGCTGTTGCCGTCCGGCGTGAAGGTCGTGGCCGTCACCGGCACCAACGGCAAGTCGACGACCAGCAGTCTGATCCAGCACCTGCTGGTCAACGCCGGTCGGAAATCCCTGCTGGCCGGCAATATCGGCATTCCGTTGACGACGGAACTGGCCGGGATGAAGGACATCGAGGTGGTGGTGCTGGAGGTGTCCAGCTTCCAGTTCGAGGAGATCCACCGCTTCCGTCCGGATATCGGACTGATACTCAATCTGACCCCCGATCACCTGGACCGCTACCCGGACGAGGAGAGCTACTACCAGGCCAAACTGGACGGCTTCCGCAACCAGCGCAGCGGGGACCATTTGATCGTCAACTTCGACGATCCGCGCCTGAAAGACCTGTTATACCGCCCCGATGGCGACAACGCCAAGGTTACGGCGTTTTCCAGGTTGAGCAAACTCAAGGAGGGGGCCTTCGTCAGCAACAGCCACGTCACCGTCAACCTGGCGGAACGGAGCGAGCGCATATCGCTGGCCGAGATGAAGCTGCCGGGCGTTCACAACATCGAGAACGCCATGGCCGCGATCCTGGCGGTCATGCTGCTGGGGCTGGACAAGAAGGATATCGAAGCAGGTCTGGCCTCGTTCACGGGGCTTACGCACCGGGTTGAATGCGTCGGCCGGCAGCGGGGTGTAGTCTTCATCAACGATTCCAAGGCCACCAATGTCGATGCCACCGAGAAATCGCTGCTCGGCTTTCCCTTTCCGGTGGCCCTCATCCTGGGTGGAAAGGACAAGGGCGGCGATTTCAAGCGCCTCAAGCCCCTGATCGAAAAAAATTGCGCCCTGGTCATGCTCATCGGTCAGGCCGGCGACGAAATCGCCCGCCAGTTGGTCGGTTGCCGCGTTTCGCTGCTGCGGGTGCGGGATCTGGCCGAGGCGGTCCGGGCCGGGGCCGAGGCCGTTACCGATGCCGGCGGCGAGGGTACGGTGCTGCTCTCGCCAGCCTGTGCCAGTTACGATATGTTCAAGAATTTCGAGGATCGCGGCGACCGCTTCCGAGCCGTGGTCGAGGAGTATCTGGGTGGTTAGAAACTTCGGTGTCGATCGTCCGTTGATCATGGTCACGGTCCTGCTCGTTCTGTTCGGGCTGATCATGGTCTGGAGCTCGACCATGATCATGGCCAAGGAACAGTACGGCGACGCCTACCATTTTTTGAAAAAACAGATGCTGGGCCTGGCCATCGGAGCCTTTCTGGCCTTGATCATCACCCTGTTCAAATATCCGTTCTATCTCAATCATCGCTTGGTGCTGATCGCCATTCTGTTGATCATCGCGGCGCTGACCGCCGTTTTCTTCTTCGGTAAAACCAACGGCAGCTACCGCTGGATCCGCCTGCTGGGGCAATCGTTTCAACCGTCGGAATTCGCCAAGATCGTGCTGGTCATGTACCTGGCCTCGGTGCTTGGCCGCAAGGAAACCGAGGTCAACGATCTCAAGCGGCTGAGTTTCCTGCTCATCCCGTTCTTTGTCGCCCTGCTGCTCATCCTGCGCGAGCCGGATTACGGGTGCTTCTTTCTGATTCTGTCCGTCAGCGCCATCATGCTGTTCGTCGCCGGACTGAAGATGCGGTACTTCCTCTTCGGGCTGCTGGCCATCGTTCCGGTGTCGGCTTTCATGCTGATGAGCAACCCGGAACGGATGAACCGCATACTGGCCTTCCTGCACCCGGAGGAGTACGTGAAAACCTACGGTTTTCAGGCCACCCAGTCGATTTTCGCGCTCGGCTCCGGGGGACTGTTCGGTCAGGGTCTGGGCAACTCCACGCAGAAACTGTATTTTCTGCCCTACGCCTACACCGACTTCATCTACGCCATCATCGGCGAGGAAACGGGCCTGGTCGGAGCCCTGATCATCCTGTCGCTGTTCATGGCCGTCTTCATCCGTGGTCTGTCGATCGCCAAATACTCCGGCAACCGCCAGGCCTACCTGCTGGTGCTGGGCTTGGTCTCCATGCTGGTGATCCAGGCCCTGATCAATATTTCCGTCAATCTGAGCGTTCTGCCGACCAAGGGCATCGCCCTGCCGCTGATCTCGATCGGCGGCAGTTCGCTGATGGCCAGTCTGGTTCTAGTGGGAATCGTTCTCAACGTGTCCCGGCAAAGGAAAACGGTGCTTCTCAATGATTAAACACAGTAAAATCAAACGTATCCATTTCGTCGGCATCGGCGGTGCCGGCATGTCCGGAATCGCCGAAGTGCTGCACAATATGGGCTTCATCGTCAGCGGTTCGGATCTGGGTGAAAGCGAGACGATCAACCGCTTGCGGCGCATGGGGATCAACGTCTTCATCGGACATGCGGCCGGAAATGCCGACGAGGCGGAAACCCTGGTCTATTCGAGCGCGGTCAGTCCGGACAACGTCGAAGTCCTGGCCGCCCGGCGCAACGGTCTGCCAGTCATTCCCCGGGCGGAAATGCTGGCGGAACTGATGCGGATGAAATACGCTTTGGCGGTGGCCGGTACGCACGGCAAGACCACGACCACATCGATGCTGGCCACTGTTCTGGGCGAGGCCGGACTGGATCCCACCTACGTGGTCGGCGGCCGCCTGAAGGCCGAGGAAAGCGGAGCCAAACTCGGCCAGTCCGAGTTTCTGGTGGCCGAGGCCGACGAATCCGACGGCAGCTTTCTGTCCTTGTACCCGACGGTGGCGGTCATCACCAATGTGGAAAACGATCACCTGGAGCATTACGGTTGCTTCGATAATCTGCGTGATGCCTTTCTGCGCTTTGCCAACAAGGTGCCGTTCTATGGGGCGGTGGCCATCAACCTTGCCGATCCAGTCCTGGCCGAACTGCTGCCGCTGATCAACAAACAGGTACGGACCTTCTCGATGGCAGGCGGGTCCGCGCAATTTATGGCCCGGGATATCGATGTCCAGATGCTCGGCTGTTCGTTCAACCTCATCGAGAGGGGTTTCGACATGGGCAGGGTCAACCTGAACGTCGGCGGCCGGCACAACGTGGCCAACGCACTGGCGGCCATCACCGCCGCCCGTGAAATCGGCCTGGATTTCGCCACCATCCGTCAGGGGCTGGCCAAGTTCTACCTGCCGCAGCGTCGCTTTCAAGTGCTCTATCGCAGCCACGAGCTGACGGTTGTCGACGATTACGCCCATCATCCGACGGAAATCCGCGCCACCTTGAGCATGATGAAAAAAGGCGATTTCAAGAGAGTCCTGGCTGTATTCCAGCCTCATCGCTACACCCGCCTGCAAAGGCTGATGGACGAATTTTCCCGCTGTTTCGAGGATGCAGACACGGTCCTGCTGGCACCGGTATACCGGGCCGGGCAGACGGAGATCGCCGGAATCGACAGCCCGGCGTTGGCGGCGCTGATCAAAAAGAATACCGGCAAGGATGTGCTGACCGTGAACTCGCTGGCCGAATTGAACGAAAAGGTGAAGCGCATGGTTGTCGCCGGCGACGGGCTCGTGTTCCTGTCGGCTGGCGACTTGAGCGCCCTGGCCCATTCGTTTGCCAAGGGCATGGAGGCCGAGAAGAGATGAGAGAGATCTCCACCGCATCCATACACGGCGAAGCCGAGCTGTTCCGGCGCATGAACAGCATCAGTCTGGGGCGTTCCAAACGCATCCGCACCATACGGATCCGCGGTATCCACGTGCTGTTCATCCTGATGATGGTCAGCCTGACCGGTTACTCGGCTTTCCGGCTCGGCCGTTTCCTGTTGACCTGGGAGCGTTTGGAAGTGAAAAGCTTCACCCTGGTCAACCCCCCCAGCAATCAGACGGGCGAACTGAACCGAATTCTGAACGATTTCCGCGGCAATATACTCAGCCTGCAAGTGGATCAGTTGCAGCGGGACCTCAGCCGCATCCCCCAGGTCAAGGATGTGGCGATATTCCGTCGCCTGCCCGACGTGGTCGAGATCCGATTTTCGCTGCGGAAAGCGGTTTTACAGTTTCAAAAAGACGCCGGGATCTGGTATTATGATGATCAGGGCATACGGCTTTTTCAGGCCCAGGTATTGCAGGACGAACTGATGACCTGCAAGGATCTGGCCGAGAAAGACATGGCCAAGATCGGGACCTTGATTCACGAACTGGCCCCTTTGCGGCAAAGCATCGAATACCTGTCCTACCGCAAGCCGTACGGCCTGGTGATCAAGCTGAAAGAGTATGACGAGATTTTCTATCCGGGAGACAGTGACTTCGTGAACAAGATCAAGCAGTACATCAAGATCAGATCCATGGATGTATTGGCACCATACCAGATCAGAGTGGTCGATTTGCGATTCTCGGACCGGATCTATGTCGAACATGAACCCGAGGAGGTTACGGTCTCATGAAGAGCAACTACCTGGTGGGCATCGATGTGGGCACCAAGAAGGTGTGCACCATCATCGGCCAGATCAAGAACGAGGAAGGCCATGAATCCCTGGAGGTCATCGGCTACGGGGTCACCGAGACGACCGGTATCCGCAAGGGGGTGATCGTCGACATGAACGCGACGGTCGACGACATCCAGCGATCGGTCAAAGAAGCGGAACTGACGGCCGGAGTCGAGGTCGAATCGGCCTTCGTCAACATATCCGGCAGTCATATCCAGTCGATCAACGCCAAGGGCAGCATCAACATCACCGGCCGCAACCGGGAAATCACCCAGGAAGACGTCGACCGGGCGGTCACCCACGGCAGCAGCATCATGCTGCCGGCCGACAAGGACATCCTGCACATCCTGCCGCAGGAGTTCATCCTGGATGCGCAGGAAGATATCAAGAACCCCATCGGCATGGTGGGTTCCAACCTGGACGTCTACATCCTGATCGTGACGGCCTCCAAGGCGGCCACCAAAAACCTGCTCATCTGCTTCAAGAAGGCCCGAATCGACGTGCTCAAGGTGGCCCTGTCCCATATCGCCTCCGCCGAGGCGGTGCTGACTCCCGACGAGAAGGAACTGGGCGTGCTGATCATCGACATCGGCGGCGGAACGACCGATTTCGCGGTCTACGAGAAGGGTGCCCTGGTCTATGCGGCCACCATCGGCGCCGGCGGGCACCATTTCACCAACGATCTGGCCATCGGCACCCGCACGCCTGTGGAAAGAGCCGAACGCATCAAACGCCAGTACGGTTGCGGCACCGATCCGTCCATGGCCAATCAGAACGTGGAGATCCCCAGCGTCGGCGGCAAGAAGAAACGGGTCATTCCGGTCTCCCTGCTGTCCGATATCCTGCGGCCGCGGGCGGAGGAGATTCTGGAGATGGTCAAGCGGCAGATTGTAGCCGAGGGACTGGAAAACCGCATCAACGCCGGTGTCGTCATCGTCGGCGGCTCGGCTTCCCTGAACGGTCTGGTGGATATCGCCGATGAAATTTTCGCGGTGCCGGTGCGGATCGGACGTCCGATCGGCGTCGGCGGCCTGATCGACAAGGTCAACGAACCCGATTTCGCCACTTCGGTAGGCCTGATCAAGTACGGACTGGAAGAAATGAGGAGTAAAGGAATGATCCGAAATATACCCAAAGGCTGGCTTCATCGCGTCAAAGAATTCATGGGGCTGGAGAGCTAAGGAGGGCGGCATGGTGAGTGACATCAAAATCGCTTTGAAAAAAAGGGAACCGATGGGGGCGATCCTGAAGGTGATCGGCGTCGGCGGGGGCGGCGGCAACGCGATCAACCGCATGATCAAGGAAGGCTTGACGGGAGTGGATTTCATCGCCGTCAACACCGATATCCAGGATCTGGCCAACATCAACAAGCCGGCCATCACCCTGCAGATCGGTGAAAAGTTGACCAAGGGACTGGGAACCGGATCCAACGCCGCCATCGGCATGCAGGCCGCCCAGGAAAACACGGATTCGATCATCGAGATGCTCGAAGGGGCCAACATGGTGTTCATCACCGCCGGTATGGGCGGCGGCACCGGGACCGGCGCCTCGCAGGTCATCGCCAACCACGCGTCGACCATGGGCATCCTGACGGTGGCGGTGGTGACCAAACCCTTCGAATTCGAAGGCAGCGAGCGCTTGAAGTCGGCCGAAGAGGGCATCAAGGCCCTGGTGGACGTGGTCGACGCCATCATCGTCATTCCCAACCAGAAACTGTTCGAGATCGAAGAGGATGACCTGCCGATCCGCGACGCCTACAAAAAGGTCGATGAAATCCTGCTCAAGGCGGTGCGCGGCATCTCGGACATCATCAATACCGCCGGTATCCAGAACGTCGATTTCGCCGATGTCAAGGCCACTATGGCCGAAAAAGGCATGACCCTGATGGGCACCGGCGAAGCCCGGGGCGACAACCGTGCCGAAGAGGCCGCCCGCCGTGCCCTGACTTCTCCGCTGCTGGATGAGGTCGATATCACCGGGGCGACCGGTGTCCTGTACAACATCACCACCTCGCCGGCATCTCCGCTCGGTACCCGGGAATTGAAACAGATTTCCGATATCATCACCGGCAAGGTGGCCGGCAACGTCAAGAGCAAATTCGGTATCGTCGAGGACGAAAGCCTGGGCGACCTGCTGCGGGTGACCGTCATCGCCACCGGTTTCAGCCCCAAGGGCGGCAACCGGCAGTATATTCCCCAGCCTCCGCTGCGGAATATCGTCACTCCGACGCCGACCCACTTCCACCGCGAACCGACACCGGCCTTCCTGCCGGATGACAATCCGGGGGTGTTTCTGGGTAAACGCAGTCCCAAGTCGGTGCAATTGGAAACCGCCGCCAACGGCTACATCACCGATTCGCCCAATATGCTCATCAATCCGGAAAATGTCGAGGATCCGCTCGACAACGCCCCGTTCAACGTCGAGCGCGGCGCCTCGCCCGGCTGGAGCATGGACGAGCTGATCGACACCCCATCCTTTCAGCGCAAGAAAATCTGGGAAAAGCCATGATTTCCGTCACGCTGCTGGTCAAGAACATCGGCGAGCTGGTCAACCCGGCCGATGACTGGCTGGTGCGGGGCAAACGCCTCGGCGGGCTGCGGATTTCCCGGCAGGTCTGGCTGGCGGCGGACGGAGAAACGATCGTCTTCATCGGCTCCCAGGAGGAGTTCAACCGCCAGTGTCAGCTGAGCGAAGGCGCTGTGGTCATCGACGGCCAGAATTTTGTGGCCATGCCCGGTCTGGTCGATCCGCACACCCACCTGCCGTTCGCCGGCACACGCCAGGACGAATTCCACGAGAAACTGCTGGGAGTCAGCTACCAGGAAATATCTGCCCGCGGTGGCGGTATCCGCGGTACGGTCCGCAAGACCCGGGAGATCGACGGCCAGGCGCTGGCCAAGGTGTGCGAGAAGCGGCTCGATTACTTCCTGCTCGCCGGAACGACGACCCTGGAGGCCAAGAGCGGATATGGGCTGGACCGGGACAACGAGATCAAGCAGCTGGAGGTGATCGAAGCCCTGACGGCCATTCATCCGCTGGACCTGGTGCCGACTTTCATGGGCGCCCACGAGGTTCCCGACGAGTACCGGGGCCGCACCGCTGATTTTCTGGACATGATGGCCGAGGACGTGATGCCGGAGGTCCGGCGCCGCGGTTTGGCCCAGTTCTGCGATATCTTCTGCGAAGAGGGCTACTTCTCGTACCCGGAAGCGGAAAAATATCTGCTGAAGGCCCAGAAGGCCGGTTTCAAACTGAAGGTGCACGCCGACGAGTTTGTCAGCAACGGCGCCGCCGAGCTGGCGGCCCGGCTGGGGGCGCAATCTGCCGAACACCTGATCGCCATCGCCGACGCGGAGATCGATGCCCTGGCTGCATCCGAAACGGCGGCCGTCCTGTTGCCCGGCGTGTCGTTTTTTCTCAGGATGCAGCGCTACGCACCAGCCCGCAAGCTGATCGACGGCAACGCCATCGTCGCCCTGGGCAGCGATTTCAATCCCGGAAGCTCGATGGTCTCCTCGCAGATGTTCGTTCTGCAGCTCGGCGTCTACAAGTTGGGCATGACCATCGAAGAGGCGATCAACGCCGTGACCATCAACAGCGCTTTCGCCATCGACCGTCACCAGCGGGTCGGCTCGCTGGCTGTCGGCAAGAAAATGGATCTGCTCCTGCTGGATATTCCCGATTACAGCTATATGGTGTACCATCTGGGCATCAATCCCGTGCATACGGTGATCAAGTCCGGAGAGGTGGTGGTTCGTCAAGGACAGGCGGTGTACAACAGTTAGCGACTCAGGGAGGGCGGCATGACCACTGAACGCAAGGCGGCGGTGGCCGGGATGTTTTATCCCGGCGATGAACAGGGGCTGCTCGACTGGATTCGCAGCGAATCCAGACCGATAACCGGAACCAGGCAGAGCGTGAAGGGGATCGTCCTGCCCCATGCAGGCTACATTTACTCCGGAGCCTGCGCCCTGCGTACTCTGGAACGGATCGAAATCCCCAGGCGGGTGGTGGTCGTCGGTCTGAACCACCGTTACCACCATGAACGGCTGGTTATCGACGGGCATGATTCCTGGGCGACACCCTTGGGTCCGGTAGCCGTGGACGATGCGTGGCGGAAGCGCCTGCTGACCGATGCGGCAATTTTCGTCTGCGATAAACAGCTGGGCAGCCAGGAGCATTCCCTGGAGATCATGCTGCCCTTGTTGCGCCATTTCCGGGCGGATGTCGCCATCGTGCCGATCATGGTCGGCTGCGGCCTCGTCGATTTGTTGCGGGCCGCCGCCATCCGCCTGGCCGGTCTGATCCGGCAGGAACCCGAAACCCTGCTGTTGGCCTCGACCGATATGAGCCACTTCATCAGCGCCGACGAGGCCGCCCGAATCGACAAACTGGCCATCGACCGGATCTGCGCCCTGGACAGCGACGGTCTGATCGAGACGGTCGGCAGAGAACAGATCAGCATGTGCGGGGTCTTTTCGACCGCCCTGGTCATCGAGACGGTACGCCAGCTGGGCGGCAGCCGCGGTCAGGTGGTCTGCTACACCAACTCGGGGGCCGCCAGCGGGGACTCGTCCTCGGTGGTCGCCTACCTGTCCGCCATTCTGAATTGATGCCGAGACCGGTGCCGGGCTTGACATTTCGGGCCGGTCTTCCTATGATAACGACCTTTGAGATTTCAGATCAAATACGGATGATTTCATCCTGACAAGGAGTGATTGAAATGAACGAAGAATTCGCATCATTCGGGATCCAGGTCCCCGAGATCTGGCTCCCCCAGAAAGGCGTCGATATGACGAAATGGTCGGTGGTGGCCTGCGACCAATTCACGGCGCAGCCGGAGTATTGGCAGAAGGCGGCCGAACTGGTCGGCGACGCCCCGTCCACCTTGAACCTGATTTTCCCCGAAGTGTACCTGGGCAAGGGCGACGAGGAAGAACGCATCGCCTCCATCCGCAGCAAGATGAACGAGTACCTGGAGTCCGGCGTTCTGTCATCGCAGGGCCCCTGTTTCATATACCTGGACCGCAGCACCCGGCACATCAAATCCCGCAAGGGCCTGATGCTGGCTCTCGATCTGGAATGCTACGATTACAACAAGGGTTCTCAGACCATGATCCGGGCGACGGAAGGCACGGTCGTCGAACGACTGCCGCCGCGGGTCAAGATCCGCTCCGGGGCGGCGTTGGAATCGCCGCATATCCTGGTGCTCATCGACGATCCGGAACGGACGGTGATCGAGCCCATCGCCGAAAAGACCGCCCAGCTGACCAAGGTCTACGATGTGGAACTGATGCAGGGCGGAGGTCATGTCAAAGGCTACAAGATCGTCGACCGCAAGATCATGGACCAGATTCTGAACGCCCTGAGGCGACTGGCCGATCCGCAGACTTTCCAGCGCAAGTACGGCATCGGCGACAAGGCGCTGCTGCTCTTCGCGGTCGGTGACGGCAACCACTCGCTGGCCACGGCCAAATCGATCTGGGAAAACGTCAAGAAAAGTTTGGGGCCGGAAGAGTTCAAGACTCACCCCGCCCGCTTCGCTCTGGTCGAGCTGTCCAATGTCCATGACGAAGGGATCACCTTCGAACCCATTCATCGGCTGGTTTTCCATGCCGATTACGACAGGATGGTCCAGGCCATGGACCGTTTCTATTCCGCGCAGGGTTCCGAGGTCTACTTCGAACCCGCTGCCGATGAAGCGGCCATGAACCGGCGCCTGGCCGAGCTGAGGCAGGCCGCACCGTGCTGCTGCTGTTGCGGTGTCAGCCATCACATCGGTATCGTACACGGCGGCAAGTTCGCGGTCATGTCCGTCAGCGGCGTCAAGGCCAACCTGGAAGTGGGCACCCTGCAGGCCTTTCTGGATTCTTTCCTCAAAGACAACGCCGGCGTGGAAATCGATTACATTCACGGCGCGGACGTGGTGAGCAATTTGGGTAATAAATTCGGCAACATCGGCTTTTACCTGCCGCCGATGGACAAGGGCGATCTGTTCAAGACGGTCATCGTCGACGGGGTTCTGCCGCGCAAGACCTTTTCCATGGGCGAGGCCGACGACAAGCGTTTCTACATGGAGTGCCGCAAGATCATGTGAGTGATCCTTTGTACGTATTTCAGGAAATTTTCGGTGACAAGTGGCTGTGGTCGTCGGTGGCCATAAAGGTCTGGGCAGGGTTTCTGGTGGCCGATGCCGCGTCGGGAACGGCGCTGTTCGGCGGTTTTTTCGTCTTCATGACCGTCCCGCTGATCCTGGCCATCGTCACCGTTTATTTTTTTCACCGTCGAAAAATCGAGCTGTTCAACAAGGCTGTGGCCGAAAGACTGCCGTTCTTTGAAAAGGAGCGGCGGCAATGGCTGGCCGATAAGCTGCAGGACAATCCCGCTTTCCTGACCAACTGTTTCGAATGCTTTCATTATCACGAGGGCCGGGCCGCCTGCAGCCTGCAGCTGTCCGGCCGCAGCAAGATGATCCGTCTGCCAGGACACGGAGCCAACAGTTTCTGTCTGTACTGGAACCTGGCCGATGAACCGGTTCTTCTGGCTGACGACCGTTCGCTGAGGTGAACAGTGGCCGACAGTCGATCCCGGCGAGCAGCGGTCCGGCCATGATCGATTTGGATACCGTCCAGGCCCGCCGCCTGGCCGTGATCAGCCAGGGTTTTGGCACACGTACGGACCCGGTGCGGTTGAAAAGCGCCATTGTGGCGTTGATCGAGCGGGCCGCCTACATCCAGATCGACACCATTTCAGTGCTCAAACGTGCCCATCATCACTGCCTGTGGAATCGCGAACGCGCCTACCGGGAGGCGCTGCTCGACGAATTGCAGCAGCACGATCGGCTCATCTTCGAATACTGGGGTCATGCGGCATCCTACCTGCCCATGGCCGATTACCGTTTCTATTTGCCGCTGATGAGCCGCTTCGTCGATACGGCCCAGCGCTGGTTCGCCGAGCGCCTGGCTCTGAGCCGCGATCACCTGCAACCGGTGCTGGCGGCCATCCGTGCCGAGGGGCCCAAGAGCGCCCGCGATTTCGAAAGCCGGCCGGCCCGGCCAGGCGGCTGGTGGGAATGGAAGCCGGCCAAAGCGGCCCTGGAGGTGCTGTTCTGGCGCGGGGAGCTGATGGTCAGCCATCGCTGCGGCTTTCAAAAGGTTTACGATCTGCCGGAGCGGGTACTGCCGGACTGGGTCGATACCCGTCGTCCGACCCGGCGGGAACTGAACCGTTTCCTGGTCAGGAGGGCATTGAAGGCTCACGGTCTGGTCACGGCGGACGATGCGGCCCGGTTTTTGTTCGGCGGCGACAGAAAAGAGCTGCGGTCTTCGCTGGAGGAACTGGTCGAGGAGGGCGCGGCGATGCGCTGCCGGCTGAGGTCGAGTCAGGGAAACGAGCCGGTCTTCGTCGACCGTCTGGCCCTGGACAGGCTGAACGCTCCCCAGGTGGGTACCGGATCGGTCGTCATCCTGTCTCCGTTCGACAACCTGGTCATCAACCGCGACCGCCTGCGCCGGCTGTTCGCCTTCGATTACACCGTCGAATGCTATGTTCCGGCGGCCAAGCGGCGTTTCGGGTATTTCGCCCTGCCCATCCTGTACGGCTGCGATCTGGTCGGGCGCATAGACCTCAAGGCAGACCGTCCCGGGCGCCGCCTGATCGTCAATGCGCTTCATTTCGAAGACGGATTTGAGCAGAACGAGGCGTTCTGCGATGCCTTCACGGCAAGCCTCCGGGATTTCGCCGCTTTCAACGACTGTGACGAATCGGGCGCCATACCGGGGATTGCCGGTCGTGGTTCTTTTCCGGTCACTCCTGCTGATAATGCCTCAGCGCCAGCGCAATCTGCTCGCGGATCAGGTTCCGCAAGGCCGGGGGAGAAATGACTTCGGCGTGAGGACCGTAGCGCAGAATGTCACCGGCCAGTTCCCGAAAATCTCCGGCCGGAAAGGAGAGACGGATGGAACCGTCCGGTTCTTCCCGCTGCCGTTGCTGCGGATGCCAGACCTGCCGGCGCGCCAACTCGGCCAACGGCGGAAAGAAGCGGATGCAAACCTCATGGGGCTGGCCGTGCAGGAAAATGCCGTAGTGGCTGTCGATGAATTCTGTAAGGTCGAGGGCGCTCAATTCGTCCGGAACGGCCTGATCTGTTAGCCGGGCCTCCAGGATGCGCGACAGTACGAAGGTGCGCAAGGCCTGACGCTGGAAGCAGTGGGCGATCAGGTGCCAGCTTTCCTGGTAGAGCAACAGGTGCAGCGGAGCGATATCGCGTTCGCTGATTTCCTGACTGTAGGGGGTCTGGTACCGGATGCGGCAACACTGCTGCCGGGCGAGGGCCGAGACGATGGTCTGGAAGGAATCGGCCTGGACCGGTGCCTGGCGGACGCTCTTGGTCGAGATGCGGCGCTGCAATTCCTCGATGGCGATGGGTAAAGGCTCGACCAGATGGTGAATCAGTTCGTCGAGCCGTTCCCGCAGGGGGCCCTGGGGGATGGCGTTTTTCAGGCGGTTGCCGATGGCCAGGGCGATCAGGTCGGTCTGGGTCAGCCACAGGTCGGGGAGTTGGAAACCCTGGTCGGTATAACAATACCCGTGCCGCTCCGGGTCGTATTCGATCGGAGCCCGGAAAAAGTCGCGCATGAAGGCGATTTCCCGGCTGGCCTGACGCTGGGACAGTTCGAACTGCTCCTGAAGTTTGCGCAGACTGGGGTAGCGTTTCTGCTGCAGCTGATGGTGAAACCACAAATACCGTTCATAGGCCAGTCGTTTGGCCATTTTCTGCCTCTTGTGGACGTTTTGACTGCATGATACCATACCTGTAGCATGAGGTGGATATGGACAACGACCGTACCAGGATCGTGAGCAGCGACGATGACGGCATGACCCGGGCCGTGCTCGATTTCGGCCCGCCGGACGAGACCCTCAACGAGGCCGAACAGGAATCCGTCGTTTCCGGAACGACCAGTATGCGCAGCCAGCAGGTGCGACTGAACCGCAACTTTCTCCAGGATGCCGCTCCGTTCGAACTGGAAGGTTTCGGGCAGCTGCTGGAAGCCCGGAGCGCCCGCTTGCCGCTATGCCCGGCTCCGGACTGGTCCCTGCCCGGCGCTTCGCTGGTTCTGGTGCGCGGCGCCCGGGGCAGCGGCAAGAGCTGTCTGATGATGAACCTGATGTGGCGCCTGGCCGAGCTGTACCCTCAGCAGCACTTGCTGTTTTACAGCTTTGAACGGATGAAGCCGGAAATACTGTTGCGCATGTTGCTGCTCGGCGCCCAGCAGCTTCTGCCCGGCAAGAAGACACTCGACGAGCATCTGGAGCATTGGCGCAAGATGCTGTTGAGCGAAGATCCGGAAAGCCTCAAAAAACGGAGCGCCGTGGAGGCCCATCTGAGCGGGCTGGCCTTCCTGCTGCAGCAGGGACATCGTCTTCACGTCGTCGACCGTCTGGGTGATATGAACGAAATCGCCGCCAGTCTGGACACCTTCGCCCAGAGTCTGCCCTTGGCGGCGGCCTTCATCGACGGCGGCGACTGGTTGTTGCATGCCGACGGCCGAGAAAAAGAAAGCCTGAGTCTGCCCCAGTTGCTGGCGCAGCTGCGCCGTGCGGCCCGGTCGCGAGGCATCGCCGTCGTCATGAGCCTCAGCGAGGCCCTGCCGGAGACTCCCGGTTCCTCCACCCTGTACGAAGCGGTCGCCCAGCTCAGCGAACCCTGGGGCGGCGGCGACGGTTCGCTGGTCGTCAACTGGCTGGAACCCGGGCACAATCGCAAGTACGAGATTCCCATGGTCCCCTACAACCAGCGCTTCGTCTGGAATCGACTGCGGGAAGCCGAAGAGATCGAATAGGCGCCGTTCAGCTTCTGCTTTCCTGGATCGGGAAGAGAATGCCGTCCTGACCCAGAACGATATTCAGCAGGCGGCTGATGGGCGCCGGCACGTTCAGCTTCTGACTGGGCGCAGCCATCGCCGGCAGCCCGAGAGCGAGCTCCTGGCGGACAAAGGCCGGACTGTCGATGTCCAGCAGCGCCTCCGGGCCTTTTTGCAAACGCATCATGTGGGCCAGCCGCAGCAGCGGCCCGCTGATGTGCACGTCGCTCGACTCCAGACTGACATCGGTCTGGGAGTTAGTTTGCTTGCTGATGATCATGGTTGTCTGCCTCCTGGACCCATTATGAAGCCGTACCTACGCCAAATGATGTCCTAGTCCATATTTTTTTACTGGCACTCGATATAACAGACCGTTCGAACCGCTGCCGGTTGACAGCGGGCCAAAAACGGAGATAATGATGAAATGGTCCGGACCGGATTCCGTTTACGCCTGCTCGCCCTGATGCAATTGGCCCTTTGCCTGTGCCAGTTGCCGCACATCGTCCACGGGCAGGTGATCTGCCGGGATGCCGCCGGCTTGCGCATCGAATGTGCCGATCTGATGGGGCGTTGCCATTGCCTTGAGGAGTCGGTACATCCATCCGTTTGGAGCTTTTCCGCTAGCAGGGGCTCCGGGCTGATCGCTTCGCAGCCCTCATGCCGGGACACGACGATCGCGCCGGAACGCCCCCTGAGTCCGTCCGGATTGTCGGTTCAGACCGGTCCGACCATGTCGACGCCCGTCCTGGCGGTTTCGGTCTTGAACCGGCGGCAAAGCTTCCGACCGATCGAATGTTTCGGGCCGTCACCGCCGTCCCGGACTCCGCTTCTATCCCTCCTGTCCAGCCGGCGCTGCTGAGCCGCCGCTATTCTCCACTGCCGATATCCGACCCCTTTTTTTGATCACGAGGAGAATATGAAAAAATTGTTCAATATGAACCATTACTGCTTGTATCTGGTCCTGTCGCTGCTGCTGTTCACGCAATGCCGTAAGCCGGCGGCGCCAGAAGAAGGTCACGACGGTCACGAGGAAGAAATCAAGATCGTCTTGACCCAATACACGGAACGCTACGAATACTTTGCGGAAGCCGATCCATTTGTCCAGGGACGGGAATGCTCCATACTGGCCCATTTCACCAGACTCGCCGATTTCAAGCCGTTGCCGGAAGGCCGGATTGCACTCAGCCTGACCGTGGCCGGTCAAACCGTCGATGCACTGGCAGCCCAGCCCGTGCGGCCGGGGGTGTATCGCTTCAAGCTGATCCCGAAATACGCCGGTCAAGGAGTCCTGCTTCTGCAGACGGCCGACGGCGACCGCATACGGATCGACGACGTTCGGGTCTACAAAACTGAGGAGGAGGCCCATGCCGACCATGAACCTCAGCCCGAAAACGCCCAACTGGTGACCTTCACCAAGGAAAAATCCTGGAAGGTCGATTTTGCCACGTCCCTGCCGCAGTCGGGGAGCCTGGGCCAGGTGATCAAGACGACGGCGCAGATTCAACCCGCCCAGGGGGACGAGGCCATCGTCACCGCCAGATCGAGCGGCCTGGTCCGTTTCAGCGAAGGGCAGGTTCTGGAAGGGAAGAACGTGAGCGCCGGCCAGCGACTCTTTTCCATATCGGGCGGAGGCCTGACCGACAACAACATGGCGGTGCGTTTCGCCGAAGCCAGAAACAATTATCATCGGGCCCGATCCGAGTACGAACGGAGCCGGGACCTGGCCAAGGAGCGAATCGTTTCCGACAAAGATCTGCTCAAGGCCAGAAACGAGTACGACAACGCCAAGGCCGTGTTCGACAACCTGAACCAGGGTGTCGTGGCCGACAGCCAGATCGCGACCAGCCCGTTGAGCGGATTCATCCGCCAGGTCCTGGTCCAGAATGGCCAGTACGTCGAGGCCGGCCAAGCGATCCTTACCGTTTCCCAGAACCGTACCCTGCTGCTGCGGGCCGATGTGCGCCCAAAGTACGCTCCGCTTCTGGCTTCTGTCGTCTCGGCCAAGTTCCGTACCCTGCACGACAACAAGACCTATACCCTGCAACAGCTGAACGGCAAGATTCTCTCCTACGGTCAGAGCGCTGACACCGGCAATTACCGCATCCCCGTCAGCGTTCAGGTCGACAATACCGCCGGCCTCCTTCCGGGCGGGTTTGTCGAGATCTACCTCAGTACAGCCGGTCGTCATGGGACCTTGAGCGTCGCCGATTCGGCAATTCTGGAGGAACAGGGCAACTTCTATATCTTCGTTCAGATCAATCCGGAACAGTTCGAGAAGCGGGAAATCACCCTGGGTGTCGGCGACGGTCTGTTCACGGAGGTCCTGTCCGGGCTGGCTCCGACTGAACGCGTGGTCAGCAAAGGCGCGGTATGGGTGAAACTGGCCCAGGCGTCCAATACCCTCGACGCCCATTCCGGGCACGTGCACTGATATGGTGGAACACCATGCTCAACCGTATCATCAAATTTTCTCTCAACAATCCCTTGCTGGTAATCCTGGCCACTCTTGTGATCGTCGTCCTGGGGGCATATATCGCCCTGAACATGGATGTCGATGTCTTTCCGGACCTGACGGCCCCGACGGTGGTGGTCATGACCGACGCTCACGGCATGGCGGCCGAAGAGGTGGAACGCCTGGTGACTTTTCCAATCGAGACGGCCGTCAACGGTGCCACCGATGTGCGCCGGGTGCGTTCGACCTCGGCCCAGGGATTTTCCTTTGTCTGGGTGGAGTTCGACTGGGGGACCGATATCTTCAAGGCCCGGCAGATCGTCAGCGAGAAGCTCAACACGGTAGCTATGCAGATGCCGCTGGGGGTGGGTCTGCCGACCATGGCGCCGCAGTCGAGCGTTATGGGCGAGATGTTTTTCATCGGTCTGCAGGCGGAAAAGACTAGCCTGATGGATCTGCGCACCATGGCCGAATGGCAGGTCAAACCGCTGCTGCTGGCTACCGGCGGTGTTTCCCAGGTGACCATCATCGGCGGCGATTTCAAACAGTATCAGGTCCTGGCCGATCCGCAGAAAATGTTCGCTTTCGGCGTGTCGCTGGCTGAGTTGGCCGAAGTCTGCGCGAGTATGAGTCATAATTCCGCCGGAGGGGTGGTCCGGCAGTACGGCAACGAGTATGTCGTGAGAGGCATGGCCAGAACCTCCGCCATCGAATCCCTGGGGGAAGCCTTGATCAAATTCCGCCAAGGGAAACCGGTCTGCGTGGCGGATGTCGCCCAGGTCGGAATAGCCGGGGCGCCCAAGATGGGCTACGCTTCGGAAAATGGCCGTCCGGCCATCATCATTTCCGTTTCCAAACAGCCCAACACCAACACCCTGGGCCTGACCAGGCGGATAGAGGCCAATCTCGCCGAACTGGGCCGGACCTTGCCCGACGATGTCCGGTTGGACACCAAGATATTCCGTCAGGCCGATTTCATCGAGACTTCGATCGGCAATGTCAAACAGGCGCTGCTGGAAGGTTCGGTCTTTGTGGTCTTCATCCTGTTCCTGTTTCTGGGGGGAGTGCGTACGCCGCTCATTTCTCTGGTCGCCATGCCGATATCCCTGCTGGGTTCGATCATCGTTCTCGACTGGCTGGGACTCAGCATCAACACCATGAGCCTGGGCGGTATGGCCATCGCCATCGGTTCTCTGGTGGACGACGCCATCATCGATGTGGAAAACGTGTACCGGCGTCTGCGGCAGAATTTGCAGAAGCCCGCATCGGAGCGGGAGCCGGCCCTGTCCGTCGTTTTCGAGGCCTCCAAGGAGATCCGCGCCTCCGTCCTCAACGCCACCCTGATCATCATCGTCGCTTTCCTGCCCTTGTTTTTCCTGACCGGTATGGAAGGCCGCATGCTCAAACCCCTGGGCATTTCCTTCGTGGTCTCCCTGTTCATTTCGCTCATCGTGGCCATGACCCTGACGCCGCTGCTGTGCAGGTTGTTTCTGAGCGACGAAGCCTTCCTGAGAAAAAATGCGAAAGAGCGCTGGCTCACCCGCAAACTCCTGTCCGCTTACGGAAAGTCGCTGGTCTGGACCCTGGAACACAAGAAAGCGGTGATCGCCGTCGCCCTGGGATTGTGCGCCGGTTCTCTGATCGTCTTTTCCACCATGGGGCGCAGTTTCCTTCCCGAATTCAACGAGGGTTCGCTGACCCTGTCGGTTATCTGCAGTCCGGGGACATCCCTGGAAGAAAGCAACCGTCTGGGCAATCTGGTCGAAAAAGAACTGTTGTCGGTCGCCGAGATCGTCAGCACGGCGCGGCGCACCGGTCGCGGGGAACTGGACGAGCATTCACAGACGGTCAACAGCGCCGAGATCGATGTCAACTTCACCCTCAAGGAACGCAGCCGAGAAGCGTTTCTGGCGGATATCCGGGCCCGTTTGGCAGCCATTCCGGGCATCGCTTCGACGGTTGGCCAGCCACTGGGGCATCGCATCGACCACATGCTTTCCGGTACACGGGCCAACATCGCCATCAAGATTTTCGGCGGCGACCTGCACCAGCTCTTCCGGTTCGGCAACCAGGTTAAAAACGCCCTGGTCGATGTCGGCGGTCTGGTCGATGTGACGGTCGAGCAGCAGGTGGAAATCCCGCAGATCCAGATTCGGGCCAACCGGGGCATGCTGGCGGCCTACGGCATCACCGTCGCACGCTTCAACGAGTTCGTCGATCACGCTTTCTCCGGCGAAAGGCTGTCCGATATCTACGAGGGCCAGATGCGCTTCGATCTGGTGCTGCGCCTGAATCCGGATTACACCGAGACCATCGACGGTATCCGTTCGGCTCCGATCGACACCGGGGATGGGCGCATGGTGCCCCTGGAGCAGGTGGCCGATGTGGTGTCCGTCGCCGGACCCAGCGCCATCAGCCGCGAGAATGTCCAACGCAAGATCGTCGTGTCCGCAAATGTTTCGGAGCGGGATTTGCGCAGTGTCGTCGGCGACATCCGGCAGCGCATCTCGCAACGGGTCGTTTTGCCCAAAGGCTACCGTATCGAATACGGCGGCCAGTTCGAGAGCGAGGCCCGGGCTTCGCTGACTCTCCTGCTGACTTCGATCCTGTCCATCGTCGTCATTTTTCTGCTCCTGTTCATCGAATTCCAAGACGCCAGACTGGCGGCCATCATCCTGCTCAACCTGCCATTGGCCCTGATCGGCGGGGTCTTTTCCATTTATTTCGCCTCGGCCACGCTGAGTATTCCGGCCATCATCGGTTTCATCACCCTGTTCGGCATCGCCACCCGCAACGGCATCCTGCTGGTCTCCAATTACCAGTCCATGCAGGAGCAAGGCTGCTCGCTTGTCGAGACCGTGACCCGGGGCTCGCTGGAGCGCTTGAGTCCCATCCTGATGACGGCCCTCACTTCGGCGCTGGCCCTGATACCACTGGCCTTGAAGGGCAATCTGTCCGGTAACGAAATCCAGAGTCCCATGGCCAAAGTGATTTTAGGCGGCTTATTGACTTCGACTCTGCTCAATGCCTATTTCGTACCGGTCGTGTACAGCATATTCCGCAAGCGCAGCGCATGCGAAACGGGGGAAAAATGAACGAAAAAATCTTGTCTTTCATCTTGATCGTCATCCTGGCCGCCATCGGTTCTCCGGCCCAGGATCAGGTCGACCGGATTGTCGACCAGATCGAACAGAACAACACCACGCTCAGGGCCCTGTACCGGCAGACCGAGGCCGCCAAGATCGGGACGCGCATCGGCACCTATCCGGAGGATCCCGAAATCGAGCTGGGTTTTCTGCGCGGCAGTCCATCCGCATTGGGTCGGCGTACCGACTTCGGCATCCGGCAGATGCTGGATTTCCCGTCGGCCTATTTCTACCGGGGGCGACTGGCCACAGAAAACGGCCGGCAGCTGGACCGGGAATGGCAGAAGCAGCGCCGGGAACTGCTGCTGGAGGCACGTACGATCTGTTTGGATCTCGTCTACCACAACGCCCGGCGCTTGGAATTGCGTAAACGTCTGGACCATGCCCAAAATGTGGCGGCGGCCTTCGAAAGCAAATTCTCCAGCGGTGAAGCCAACATTCTGGAACTCAACAAGGTGAAACTGAACCGGCTCGCCGTTTGCAAAGAGCTCGAGGCCTGCGAGATCGAAATCAATGCGCTGTCGGGTGAATTGGCCCGCCTGAACGGCGGCCGCAGCGTCGATCTGGCGGATACGGCGTTCAGTACGGGCATCGTTGTCGAGGACTTCCAACTCTGGTATGCCCGGGCCGAAAAGAACAGTCCGCAGCTGCAATGGCTGCGCGGAGAGGTCGAACGTTTGCAGACCCAGCTGAAACTGGACAGGACCTTGAACCTGCCCAGACTGTCCGTCGGCTTCATGAGCGAGTCGGTCGCCGGGGAACGGTTCAGCGGGCTGAGCGTCGGCCTGTCGCTACCGCTTTTTTCCCGAAGGCAGACGCTCCGTTACGCCAGGGCCAGCCTGGATGCGGCGCGCTGTCTGGAAGAAGACGGCCGGCTGCAGTTCTACAATCAGCTGAAAAATCTGCATGGGCAGGTGGTTTCCATGCAGAAGTCCGTTCAGGATTACCGCAGCCTGCTCAGAGAACTCGACAACAGCCCATTGCTCGCCAAAGCCTTCGAGAAGGGGGAGATCTCACTGGTCGAGTATGTCCTGGAACTGTCGCTGTATTACGAAAGCGCCGAAAAGCTGTTGCAAATGGAAAGAGATCTGGCGAAATCGCTGGCCGTTTTGGAACAGTACGGCAAGTGAGGATCTGAAAACGGTTCGGGCAAGCGGGCGCGGGGGAGATTGAGAGGGGACGGCGGCGGACGGACTCGCGTCCGCCGCCCCGTGAGCTCGCCGTAACCTGCAAGCCCTCCCTTACATCCTTTATATGTCTCTTAAGTCCCTTCAGCTCTATCTTTAAGCTCTAGTTTCTCAAATCAGTACTTTTTCGATCCTTTCGCACATGAAGTCGATTTCACTGTCGTTGATGATCAGGGGCGGCGAGATGCGGATGGTGTGGCCGTGACTGTCGTTGGCCAGCACACCCAGCTTGAGCAGTTTGTGGCAGTATTCCATGGCGTTGCCGTCCTTGACTTCGATGCCGATGAACAGACCCTTGCCCCGGACTTCCTTGACCACTGTGGACCGGGCGGCGATCTCCTGCAGACGGGCCTTCAGCTTGGCCCCCTGGCGGGCCGATTTTTCGACCATGTTCTCTTCTTCGAAGGTGGTCAGGGCGGCGATGGCCGCCACGCAGGCCAGCGGGTAACCGCCGTAGGTTGAACCGTCCGAACCGGGATGGAAGATCAGGTCCATCACCGAGGCGTTGGTCATGAACACCGACAGGGGCACCAGGCCGCCGGAAATGGCCTTGCCCAGGATCAGGCCGTCGGGGACGACGCCTTCGTGCTCGAAGGCGAAGCGTTTGCCCGTGCGTCCCAGACCGACCTGGATCTCGTCGAAGATCAGGAACAGGTCTTTGTCGTCGGACAGCTGGCGCAGGCCTTTGAGAAAGCCTTCCGGCGGGACGTTCATGCCGCCTTCGCCCTGCATCGGTTCCACAAGGATACCGCAGGTTCTCGGGGTGACGGCCTTTCTGACCGCTTCGATGTCGCCGTAGGGCACCGAGACGAAGCCGGGTGTCAGCGGGCCGAAGCCTTCCTTGTATTTCTGGCTGCTGGAAAAGGAGATGACCGTGGTCATGCGGCCGTGAAAGTTGTGATCGAAAACGATCAGTTCCTGCTGACCGTCGGGGATGCCTTTTTTCTTCCAGCCGTAGTAGCGGGCGGCCTTGATGGCCGTTTCCACCGATTCGACGCCGCCGTTCTTGGGCAGCACCTTGTTGCCGTGTTTGCCCATGCGCGGGGCCAGCTGCGGGGCGAAATTGGCCATTTTGTTCAGGAAGAGGCCCAGAGGATCGGTGTAGACGACGTTGGAGATTACCGAACCGTGACAGCCCTGCAGGGCGTCGACCATGGCCTGCACCACCTTGGGATGGTGATGGCCCAGGTTGGCGGCCGAATAGGCGGCCAGGCAGTCGAGGTAACGGTTGCCGGCGGCGTCGCTGAGCCAACAGCCTTCGGCACGGCGCACGACGACGCCGAGTCGCTCGTAATGGTGGGCTCCGCAACGTTCCTCGTTGTCGATGATGGTTTGGTCCGGGGTGAGTGAATACGCTTTTTTCTCTATACTCATATGATCCTCCTGATCGGCCGTCAAGGCTCAGTCCTCTGCCTTGATCAAGGCGTATATCTTTTGTTCGGTTTCGTTCAGTTCTTCGCCCTTCTCGTGGATCTTGTCCAGGAAATAATGGTAAAAATCGTGTTTGAGGCTGTCGCGGTTGGCGATGACGAACAGCCGGTTGCGGCTCCAGGTGATCGGCGAACTGTTCTCCTGGCCGTTTTCAAAGATGCCCACCAGCGCTTCGTTGCGGTCGCTGATCAAGTCGAAGGAGCGACCGCCGATCCGGTGTTCGAGGTTGTCGCCGCCCGGGTGGGTGACCTGGATCTCGAAATCCACCGGGCTGGGTCCCATGGAAATGTAATGGATGCGGACGCCGCGTTCCTCCTGGGCGATACGCAGTTCGTCGGCCAGCAGCCGGCCGATCTCGGGAAAAAGGCGGGCGTAGATTTCCTGACGGGCGGAAGCGATCATCTCCCGGGCCTTGGCCATGACATGGTCGAAACCGCTGATGGTCCAGATGAATTCGGTACTGGCGTCGAACGAGCTGCCCTGGAGAAGTTGCTTGAGGTGTTCCAGACCGCTGTCGAATTCCAGCTGCAGGCGTTTGAAAAGCTCGTGGGCGGGCAGCGGGACGTACTTGCCTTCGGCCACCTCGAGAACATAGCCCTTGCGGATCAGGTTGCGCAGCACGTCGTAGACCCGGGAGCGGGCGATGCCCGACAGCTTGCTGAGCTGGGAACCGTTGATGGGGTGGTTGGCGGCCAGCACCAGGTAACAGGTGATCTCGTACTGCGAGAAGCCCAGGGTTTTCAGCTTTTCAAAATCGTTCATGATGGTTACCGCGATGTTGCTACCTTGTTAGCAACATTAGTAAATTATGCCAAAAATGTGGATTTGTCAAGAAAAAAATTCACAAGGAACAGGTGGATCGACGACATCGGCCAGTTGAATATAGTCAAGCGCCAAAAATGGATATATTACAAGGGGTATGAAGAAAACATGGACCGCGCTGCTGCTGATTCTGCTCTGTGGGTGTCAGTCAGGCGATTCCGATGCCGACGATCCGGTCGATCCGGTCGATCCCGATCCTCCCGTCGACCTGCAGGGGCGGCTCAGCGAGCAGGACTTTGCCTACCGTGGCGCCTTCCGTCTGCCCGGTCTTTTCGCCTGGGGGGCGCTGGGCAGCTGCTTTTACGCTCCCGGCGACGGTGGTCGCGGCTCGCTGCTGATCACCGGACAGAGCACAAAACGTTCGGAGTTCGCCGAGATATCGATTCCGCAGGCTCAGATCGACAGCGACTGGGAACGGCTGCCGCTGGCTTCGCTCTTGCACGGCCTGCGCGATTTCGACGGCGAACTGGTCGACGAGCAGCTGGGAGAACACGCCGAGTTTGCCTCGCCCAGCGGCATCGAGTACATTCCGGCCCGGGGCAGTCAGGGCAGCGCCAAGCTGTACGGTTCTGTGGATTGCTGGTACTGCGTCGGCGACGAGAGCTATGCCGCATTGTTCATGTCCGAAAGCGACGGTTCCAATCCCTGCGGGCTGTTTCATGTCGGCCCGCGCAGCCTGCCCTTTCACGGCAACAAAGTCGGCGATTACCTGTTCCGGCTGCCGCGCTGGTACGCCGACCGCTACCTGGGCGGCCGCGACCTGGTCACCGGCAAGTGCCGCGGCACCGAATTCGGCTCGATGGGACCGACTCTGTTCGCCTGCAGACCCTGGGAGACGGATCAACCCAGCGGCGATCTGGATGCCCTGATCCTGCTCTACTACCGCTACAATTTCGACTGCGCCTCCCCCAATGTCAGCGACAAGTCTGTCTGCGATTACCCCGGCTTCACCATGTGCGACAAATGGGAAGGCGGGGCGTTTGTCGAAACCGACCAGCGCGCGGCCATCCTCCTGTTCGGCCGCAAGGGATTGGGCGTCAACCATTACGGCGAACCGCGCGACGGCGATTGCAGCCTGTACAAGGGCTACCATTGCGATCCCTACGAGCGCCAGGTCATCTTCTACGATGTCGAGGAACTGGCCGAGGCTGCAGCCGGACGGCGCGATTTCTGGACGACGGTTCCCTACCACATCTGGCGTCCGAGCGAATTCTACAACCGCGACGCCGACGGGCATTCCTGCAGCGAACTGGGCGGGGTGGCCTACGATCCGACCGGCAAACGCCTGTACGTCATCGAGAAGAGTCTGCCCAGCTACAATGCCGACGACCAGGCCGTGGTCCATGTCTGGCAGGTGAACTGAGAACGGGCGGCGCTTCCGCCGTCGAACTGTGCTATAATCCAGGCATGAAACGCGAACACCTTCTTTTCGCCTGCGCCTGGTTCATTCCCGGGCTGGGCCATCTGCTGCAGAAGCGCTACGCCCGGGCGCTCGTCTTCTTTTCGGCCATCGCCCTGCTGACGGTTTTCGGGGTGCTGATGCAGGGTAAACTGTACGAGTACGGCCAGTTCCATCCCCTGCTGCTGCTGGGTTTTCTGGGCGATCTGGGCACGGGATCCTTCTTTTTGATCGTCCGCCTGCTGGGCTACGGTCAGGGTTCGATCGACGCCGCCACTTTTCATTACGGCACCACCTATCTGGTGACGGCCGGCCTGCTCAACTACCTGATCGCCCTGAACGCCTTCGACCTGGCCCGGGGGAAGAAATCATGAACATCTTCAGAAGCCACTTCTATACACTGCTGATCTACGCCCTGATCGTCGCCCCGGTCATCGCTATGGTGCGTTACCAGGACCGGCGCCTGATCGTCCGCTACGGCATCAAGCTGTTCCTGTTCATGGTCGGCGGGGTGATCGTGGCCAGCTGGGTGATGCATCTGGTTTAGTGACCAGTTACTAGTGACTAGAGAC
>CAYXHZ010000001.1:49059-54157 GCA_964465065.1 uncultured Clostridia bacterium | reverse complement strand
TTGCTGGAGACTAGTTACTTGTCACCAGTCACTTGTCACTGATTTTCCCGTACACCGTCTTGCGGGCGCTCTGTCCGCTGCCCGATTCCAGCGCCTCGACGCTGAGGCTGTAATACCCCCGCAAGTCCGCCGGAAAGGGCAGACGGATATCCATGGCGCTCTGCCGGGTCTGCACCTCCTTCTGCTGGTCCAGCCGCGGTTGTCCGTTTTCGTCGGCGATGCGGACGCGCACGTGTACCTTCGCACCCGACTCACCGGGATGGATGCCCTCGATACGCAGGACGATGTCGCCGGCCTGGACTTCGAGCCGGCCGATGGTCAATTCGTCGGCAGTGCCCGGAGCCAGGTTCTGGAATACCTGCGCCTTGAGCCGCAGCGGGTGGACGGGGGCCGGGATGCCGGTCGCGGCAATCAACCGGTAGTGTTTGTCGCCGACCTGACCGTCGAAGGGGTAGACGATTTCGTAGAGCCGGTCGCGGTAGCTTTCGATCCGGGTCAGGGCCGAGGCGGCGTCGGTGAACGGACGGCTGGCGACGCCGCTGCGACGGCAGATTGCATCGAGGTAGGAGGAAGAAGCGGCCGACGCGCCGGCAGCGATCGAGAAGGCGATCAGGGAAACCCGGCGCAGCAGCAGTTCGTCGGCCAGTTCGCCCCAGACCGGATCCTGGCTGGATTCGAGCCGACCGGCCAGCTCCTGAACCCGGGCCGCGGCCGCGCTCGCCAGTTTGCTGCGGTCCGCAAAAGGCCAGGCGACGCGGTCGCTCAGCGGCCGGCCCTCGTCCAGGCAGATCAGCCAGGGGGCCGGTTCGGTCGTGCCCCAGCGGTTGAAACTGTCGGCCAGGCGGCTCAGGATGGCGCTCATCAGGTGCTGCTCGATGCGGCAGAACTCGCGTTCGTAGACGGCGAAGTGGCGCAACCAGGTTGCGGATTCGCTGTTTTTGGGAAATTTGACTGCGATATCGCGGATTTTCTGCTCCAGAGCCTGCAGCATGGAGTTGAAGGTCTGCAGGTCTTCGCTGAGCTGCGCGAAGGCTTCATTGGGGAAATCGCTGCGGCCGGCCTCAGCCGTTGCGACCGGGATGACGGTCAGGGGGCTGCACAGCAGCAGCTCGTCGCCGCCGGCCAGGATCCGGCGGTAGAAGCTGTCCAGGAAGGGACGCAGTTCGGGTCCGGGATGACCGCTGCAGAAGGCCAGCACGATCCGGTTGCGGCCGCGTTGCTCGGGCAGCGAGCGCTCCCGGCTGAGCAGGGATTTGATTTCGGTCGCCGTGCCGTTGACCTGCAGGTTCAGGTCGTCGGCGACCAGGTTGGAGGGCGGCGATTCCGGCGGGCAGCGCAGGGGCAGCTTGAGCAGCCGGGGCTCGTCCTGGGCGTACAGGCCGGCGCAAAGGCTTGCGGTCAGGAGCAGGAACAGACCGATTGAAATGATGCGGATGGTTTCTTTTCGCATGATCCGATTTTACGACAGTTTTCCTTTGCCGAAAAGCGGGGGAGAAAAAAGTGGCGCCACGGCAGAAGCCGTGGCGCCTGACTGGTTTATCCGAGATCCGGTTCCGTTTGTTCCGGTTCCGGCTGCTCGGTTTCCGGTTGTTCAGTTTGCGGTTGCTCCGGTTCCGACTGCCCTTCTTTGCTGAGAGGGATGTCGAAGGAGGAAGTCGTCGAGGTGCCCCAGCTCGATTCGACGCGAACCCGGATGGTCAGTTTCGGAGCTAATCGGCCGATCGTTTCCTCGTCGATCATCCAGCGGATTTCGCCAGTTTCCTTGTTGACCAGAATGTTTTCGGTTTCAGGTTCCACCAGAAAATAGCTCAGGGTTCTGTTTTGCGTTTCTTCCGGTTCGTTGGGATCGATGGCTCGAATTTGTAGCGTCAAAGGACCAGGCAGGTTCACCTCCTGCGGGATGGATAGCGGTAGGAGACGAGGCGGTAGGGCTGAAATACTGATGTTGTTGCTGCGCAGGGTCGTGAAAATTTTTTCGGAATCAGCTGGCTGTATATGGACATGGCAACGTATCCAGGCCTTCGGGCTGGTGAAGTTGCCTGGAAGAACGGAGGAGTCGATACCCTGGATGTGCTCATCGTTGACAATCCAGTCATAATGGACGGCCCATTCATTGGGATCGGGAATCATGCTCAGCTTGACTTCGAGAGGGGTATAGGCAGGTACGGCATGTAAAACCGCTTCGTATTCAGAAAAATCTGCGACTCCGGCATCCGAGCCTTCCCCCTGGGAAGGCTCGGTTTCATGGTTCACGGCGGGCGTCGCTTCATCAATCGTTTGCTGAACGTCAGCCCGATCTTTGGCAATCCGATTGTCCGCCTTACCGCAACTGACCAGACAGAATACGAGCGAGACGAGTATCAGAGTCTGCAAAATAAAGACTCGATAGTGTCTGATCGTCATTACTTTTTCTCCAGCCAGAACGATGGTCCGAAAATATCCGGCAAAGAGAGCTCCTGGGATTGGCCGATCAATTCGCCACCCGGTTTGGGATCGCCGGTATAGATTTTGTACGCGCTGTGAGTCGAAGTCTGATAGATGCCGCTTCCCAGTATGCGGGCGTTTGTTCCTTCCAGGGCATCGATTTTGGCACTGCCCCCGGCCAGACCGGTGAGGCGGTAGCGGTAGAGACGCATGCTGCCCATCGGCTCGCAGGTTTCATCCGATCCGGCGACGGTGGCCGGTGTGTAGGTATTGAAAACGACCATATGGGAGAAGTAAATCGGAACGGGTTCGAACAGTTTTTCACCGGTAAAGCCGGAGCCGGCACCCAAAGTCATGTTGAAGTAAAAACCCTGTGGATCGGTAATGTTCTTGTGGGTTACCGTTGACGGATCCGTGTCTGGGTGATCGTCTTTGTCTTTTGTATCCTTTCCGGCGGCGGTTTCTTCGGCGTCGGACCAGCCATCGCCATCGTAATCGTAGATGGACGTGTCCGTGAACAGGTCGGGCATGTACTGCAGATCGCTGGCGGTGTAGCCGCCGCTGGGGTGGTTGTCGTCATCGATGAAGTTGAAGAAATAGCCCTGGCATTGCTGGTCGTTGGGACTGGCTCGGTTTCCGGTTCCAGCCATGACCCAGATGTGGTAATTATCGTCGTACCCGATGGTCGGAGCGATGAAAAATGGACGGCTCGACAGACCCGATTTGACCAGACTGCCCTGTGTATTGAAGATTTTTTCGAGCAGCCAGTCGCTCTTGTTGGCGCTGCGGATATCCACCTTCCAGATGTTTCCGCCGATGTCAGCCAGGTACAGGTACTCGGAAATCTGCGGCTTGGCGTAGGTAGTCGTTTTAAAGGTGACGAGCAGGGGCGAAGCGGCCAGAGAAAACTTCAGATCGCTGCTGGTCTGGTGGGTGGCGCTGTTGGCGTCGGCTCCGTAACTAAACCAGCGGATGACTTCACCGGTCCAGGCGTTGAGGATGAAGGCCGCTTTGCCGACCTTGGAAGCGGCTCCGTCGAGGTAGTCCTCCTCGTAGCCTCCGGTCAGGGCGACGATGGGAATGCTGCTGTCGCCGTTGGCGATGTTGCCAAAGACCGGTGTGCCCATGGTATGGCCCAGCCAGGGGAAGTCGCTGATGACGGTCTGAGTGCCATCGGCTTGAGTCAGTACCGTCTTGCCAGCGTTGGCGCCGTTGACGGGCACTGAAATTTCCCAGCGGAACTGCTTGGTTTCGGGGTTGGAGACATCGAGCGCGTAATATCCGGGGCCGCCCCGGCCGAGGCCGAAGACCAGGATGGTCCGCCAGGCGCTGGCATCGGTGTTGTTGTTGATTTTCATTTCCTGGGCGGCGGCCTGACCGTCCACATAGTATTCATGCTGCTCTTCAAGTCCGAGGGCCTTGATCTTTTTCAGGTTGACCGGGGGCAGGAAGGCCCAGATTTCGCTTCCGTCGACAACGTTGAAACAGTGCAGCATGCCGTCGTTGGCGCCGACGTAGACCGCCTTTTTACGGTTCTTGTTGGCCTCGTAGAAGGCCTTGAAGGAGTTGTCGAACGCGATACGCCATTTCACGGGTTCGCCGACGACAAGCGGCTGAAAGTGGAAGACGTCGCCCAGACGGGAAGGTCCGGTCTTCAGCGCGCCCTCCGTTCCGGCACGGATGTAGGGATAGGTGATTCCGGCGCTGGCATCTTCCTCGCCGCGTACGATGGTGATGATCCTGTGCCGCTTGGCGTCTTCGGCCGCTCCGACCCCTAGACCCAGCATGGTATTGGTGATGTCCGTGTTGGCGGATTTGAAATCCTGCATGCTTCCCGAGAAGAAGGTGAAGATGTCGCGACTGCCGGGATCGCCGGCGCTCAGTTTGTCGCTGGCCTCCCACAACGGGCTTTTGAGCGTGCCGTTTGGGTTGAGCAGAAAGTCGCCGTTGGCGTCGAGGCCGTAACACCTCACGTCGCCTTCCCACATGGCGCTGGCCTTGCGGGGGATGAAACTGGCCACGTAGCCCTGGTAATTGTCGCCGATGGCCGTGAGCTTGGGGGCGGTGAAGGCGGCGAAATTAGTGGTCTGTTCGGCGATGGCGCCGATGATCGTGTCGAAGACCGCCAGCAGTTCGTCGTAGTTGTTGGCGGCGAAGAACTGGCCCTTACCGTTGACAGCGGTCTGGGTGAGAACGGTGTTGGCGGTCCCCGATGTGGTGAAGCCGATGGTGTAGGTGTAGACGCTCTGCGGGTCCTGCATGGCTGGCCGGGCGTCGTTGGTAGCCAGGTGGTAGGCCACGTTGATGACGCTGTTATCGAAAACGTCGGTTTTATAGGTGGCGTCGTCGTGAGCAAGCGGGATGCCGCTGTCGCCGGAGGTGTAGTAACGCGTACTCTCGCTGTTGGGCATACCGTCGGTGAGCAGGATACAGAAGCTGCTGCGGCAGTACATGCCCAGTTCCCAGGTGTCTTCGGAGTATTGCGGGGTATTGCGATAGTCACCGCGGTAATAACGCCACACTTCATACAAAGCTTCTCCCAGAGGGGTCGATGTTTCGGGATTTTGGTTGGTGATGATGGTCTTCAGATTATCACGGTTGGTTTCGACGGTCATGTCCTTGACGCGACCGTTCAGGCTGGAATAAGTGCCGATACGGCTGCCGTCACCTCCGT
>CAYXHZ010000001.1:0-48959 GCA_964465065.1 uncultured Clostridia bacterium | reverse complement strand
GAACTGGCCGATGATGTCTTTGAGCGCTGCCCGGGCCACGCGCATGCGGGTGGTCCGATCCTCGCGATAGTCGTTGCTGTCGCTGGTGTCGAAGGTGCCATGATCGGCGAACCATGTGACCTGAGCGCGCTGCTCGTCGCTGGCCGTGTTGAACAGCCAGGCCAGGTAGTCGTTTTGCGACACACCGTTTCCGGTTTGGGTGTAGACGGTTTCCGAAGTGGTGCCTGATGCGAGAGAAATGGGATCGTTGCCACCGTAGAGATTAATGATCTTCCGATCGATGGCCGGTGTATTATTGTAAATGTACTGCATGCAGAGGTTGGAGCTGCTTGTATTTGTCGAGATCGGGCCACCAACGATGCCCGAAAATCTGACGTACCAGTTGGCACCAATCTGCTTCAGCTCGGCGACGGTCGCCAGTGCATCCTGATAATACGTTGCAGAGGTACTGTTGCCGCTGGTCCCGTTGTAACTGGCGATGATCACCTCGGCACCGGCGGGAAAACGGGCGTAGCGATCCGACTGGACCTGGTACCAGAGGTAACCGCCGGAAGTCGTCGTCGAGGATAAAGTGCTGGACGTTACCCGGTAGCTTTTACTGTTGATCTTGACGCTTGAATGATTGGCCGTGGTGGAGTAGAGTGTGGCGGCTGAGCCGGTGCACCAGCGGGCCACCCAGCGGTTCTGTCTCAGGTACTGTTCCTGCCAACCTTCCATTTCGGCGGCGATTTTCGGACTGAAACTGCCGTAGTTGGCGGCTCCGGGTGCATAGTCCGGGTGGAAGATGACGTTGCGCATGGATCCCGAGGTGTCCATGAGGACGACGATGTTGGGGGCGACACTGGTGTAAAACAGTTCTTCATCCTTCCAGGCCGACAAGGGCAAGGCCATTACCACCAAGAGTGCCAGGCCGATGATGGTGTCCCGGATGCGATTATTCGTTGAAGCATGCATGGTGTTCCTCCTTTCTCAATGGCCCATCTGGGCTATCGTGACCAACATGGTCTGGACTTCTTTGCGCGCTTTCTGATTGATGTTGCTGTTCATTTCATTCGCGGTCATATAGATCCGGGACGAGACGGTCAGGTTCCAGCCTGCCGGAACCAAACCGGCACTCACGGATTGGCCGGCCGGTATGGGCGGGACCAGATCCTGCATACCCTTGACGTTCATTGCGCCCGCCTCGGTTTCCTGCATGGTTCCACTGAAAAGGGAACGGAAATGAATGGTTTTCCCATCATTGATCACCGGAACCGTTTCTTGAATGATGATACTGGGCGGATAGGGAGTGCTGCGCAGCTGACGAATGCCGTCGTTGATACCGGCGTCGGCGGCGAACAGGGCCGTTTTGTCGAAATAGTGATGGGCGGATATGGAGTAGTCCGTCTGGCTCTGACGCAACATCGAAATGCCGGTGATCGACAGGATGATGGCGCCAATAAAAACCAGGATCAGGGCACTGCCCCGTTCACTGGCAATCAAGCTTCGAATTTTATATTGTTTTTGCATCGTTCGCTCGCCTCCTGTCAATATACGATTCGGTAGTTTCGCAAGGCAACGTCATATTCAAGGTATTGGTAATGGTATGAGCCCCTGGGCGTGTCCGGTTTGGCCGGGCTGTCTCCCATGGCCGGAATGTCGATGGTATCCGTCGCGCCACCCGGTCTGCGGGTCATGTCGTAAGCGGATCGGGCCATCAGGAAAATCCGCACATTGCTGAGCTGGCGCAGGGTGAATGCCTGGCGGAATTGCACGCATTTGGCACCGGAAGCGTCCGCACAGGGGGCGGGTTCATTGACTGCGCCCCGGATACTGGCCCAGAAGGTGGGGTTGATGCTCTGGGTGACGTAGTCCAGCTGAAAATCGACGATGTTTTCGAGCAGAGGCACGTTCATCGTATTGGTTTCATTGCCTTCGATGTCGGCCGTGCCGGTCGTGTCGGTGGTCAGCGTGAGCGTGCGGCTGTTGTCGGCTTCAGTGCGAACCAGATAGATCCGGAAGTATTCGAGTCGAACCACCGGAGCGCCGATATCGTAATTTATCGCGTTGCCGTTGGTTCCCAGTTGATCGTCGAGAAAGTCATTGTAATGGGTGCTGGCCAGTTGTCCGGAGTAATAGACCGGTTCGCCACGAATCGATAACGTATTTCCGGCTATGTTGGTGATCGAAAAGACATAGTAGCCATTCCCGGCCATCACCAGACCGTTGTCGCCCACGTTCCAAACCGGTTGGCCGGTACTGTCGGCAGTCCGATCGACCTCTATAATGCCTCCGCCCGGGGCAAAACTGGAAGTCAGACTGGTTACCGTGAGCGGATCTGCGGCGGCCAGGATCACTCCGTCCGGATAATCTGTGTTGTTGAGCGGTTGTATACCGTTGAACGGGGCTTCGGCAGCCAGAAAATTCTGGGTGTGAAACATGCTCAGAATGGCGCCGGCACTTCTAAAATCGGTACTGAGGAAAGCCTGCAGGTTGCGTACGTCGCTGACCAGGTTGCGCAGGTGGTCCTCGCGGATCTGTTGTCTCTGATTGGTTAGTATCAGCAAGTAGGTGCCGGCCATGACGACGGAGGTGACCCCAAGGGCAATCAACATTTCAATCAAAGTGAAGCCGTGTGGTTTCGAGTTTCTGTTCATGTTGCACTCTCCGGCCGTTGGGTGACAGTTGTGACCATGATCACCGGTTGATCGGCCCTATCCGCCTTTCGCCAGGAAACGATGACGGCAATGTTACAAAGATCGGCAGCGGTGGGGGTGATCACGACTTCCCGTCTGAAGTCTGAAAAATTGGGAATGTCCCCATAATCTTCTTCCGGAAAATTGGCTTGCACCAACTCTTCGAAACGCATGGCCATGGTCAGTTCAATCATTTCCTCGGCCAGGTGCGTGGCCATCGTTTTGTCCTGGCTGGCTAAAACGAGATTCCAATGCCCGGCCTGGGCCACGATGACAGCCATAGAAAAGACCGCGATGAATGCGGTGGCCACCATGGCTTCAATCAATGAGAAACCGTGGACCTTTCTTGTTTTAATTGTTGAAATTATCGCTAACACGGATACCTCCGAAGGGGGATATGGAGATGGTTATTTCATCACTGGCAACGACTTTATCGTTGGTAAATATGAGATTTCTGCGGTTGACGATCGTAGCGCCGGCGTCATCCATCTGCAGACCCTGAGGGTTAAAGGCGAGTGCCAGGGGAATGGCCGGCGTTGTTGTACCGTTCTCTTCCAGATCGATGGAAGCCAGGCATTTACGGGAAACGGTAATGGCTGGCACTTTCCGGTCATGTACCCATACTCCGGCATCATCCTGAAATTCGTTTTCAATTCTATAATGATTAGCGTCTCCAGCTATTTCTGTCATGGTAAACCGATAGGGGCGATTCATGGCGGCGGCGTTGTAGCGGATACGGTATAGTTCCGCCACCACTTCACGGACATGCTTTCTCAACATGGTCCTTTGGTCGCCCTGATTGAGCATCTTGACTGGAATCATGATCATGATTGCCCCGAAAGCTAAAACGATTAACAACTCGATCAGAGTAAAACCCCTTTCCGAAAAAATTTTTTGTCTCATTTTCGAAATCTCCATGTACAACTATGCGACTTAATGCAATTCCTGTTCCAAACGTGAACAAACGGTTGTCTTGAGCTTAAACTGAACGGCTGGATATTGCCCGTGTAAAAAGGTAACATGTGGGAGGGCTGTCGCCGGAACAGGGCGGCGGATGGGGTTCTGTCCAAGCTGGAGGACAAACTGCCGGCAAAGAACTGGAAAAGCGCTTACTTGAATCAGGCCAAGGGGATTCAGTCTACGGAGTATGATGCCCGCCATCGGCCGGAGCGGCTTTAGCGGCCGCTCCGGTTTTGGCGGCCGGGACGATTGCAGGGGACCGGGGAGCCAGCGGGTCGAAACGGAAAAACTGACCGGTTGTAATCGTTCCCTATCGATTATATAATTGCTGACAATGCTGCGACGCTTCAAACCCATCGATCTGACCATCGCCGTGCTGGCCCTGCTGACCCTGGCGGCCTACCTGTTCGGTTGGTCGGGCGTTTTGCCGCTGTTTTTATGGAGCGGCATCATCGTCGCCGTCTTCCGGCTGCTTTTTCTGGCCAAGAAGAAGCTGTTCTGGAAGGTCCGCAACCGGCTGATCTTCTCCGGACTCTTCTTCGTGGTGACTCCGCTCTTCTTTCTGACCATCCTCTATTTCTATATCACCAACATCATCGTCGCCCAGTACGGCAACACCATCATCGACAACATCCTGCACAACCAGGTCAACGAGCTGGAAATCGAGGCCGACAGCTATCTGCGCCTGCAGAACGCGCTGCAGATGCAGCAGAAGATTTCCCTGTACTTCAAGCTCAACCCCGAATACATCAACGTGGTCTTCAGCCGTCAGGACAGCGAGGGCGTCTTCGAGCCCTTTCTGACCTACCCGGCCCAGTTGGCGGTCAAAGACCTGCCGGCCCACGATCTGAAGGGCTTCTTTTCCATCGGCAATCGTCTTTACCAGGGCGTGACCAAGACCCAGGGCGCTTACCGGGTCTTTCTGGCCTTCGAGGTGCAGCAAACGTTCTTCGACGAAATATCCAGCATCAGCGATTTCCGCATCCGCTACCAACACCCCTCCGAGAAGACGCCGCAGCCCCAGGTCAACTTCAGCACCGATTCCATCGAGATCGGCGACGATCAGGTCTTCGCCTTCCCCTGGACCTACAACTACAGCTACTACCGCCTCGACTCCGACAACCTCCATCCGCAGCGGCCGCTGGAGGGGACCTTCTACCTGCTCATCGACTACAACAAGATCCTCAAGAAGCTGCAAACCGGCGGACCGCTGTCCGACAGCCGCCGCACCATGGACGCCATATATTTCCTGATCGTCCTGTTCGGCACCTTCATCGTCATCTCCTTCGTTATCGGTTTCCGCAGCGTGCGCATCATCACCCGTTCGATCAACCTGATCACCCGCGGCACCCAGCGCATCCGCAACGGCGATTTCACCTACCGCATCCGCACCAAATCCGGCGACCAGCTGCAATACCTGGCCGATTCCTTCAACGAGATGGCCCGGGGCATGAGCCAGCTTATCAGCGAAGAGAAGGAAAAGCAGCGCCTCGAGGAGGAACTGCGCATCGCCCGCACCATCCAGTTGAAACTGCTGCCCAAGGAGAACTACCGCTGCGACAGCTTCGCGCTGTCGGCCACCAATATTCCGGCCGACGAGATCGCCGGCGATTATTTCGACTATTTCCACAAGGAAAACGGCCAGCTGATCTTTCTGGTGGCCGACGTTTCGGGTAAGGGGGCTTCGGCAGCCTTCTACATGGCCGAACTCAAGGGACTGATGAACTATCTGCAGCGCCTGCTCGATTCCCCGGCAGATATCCTGCTGCAATGCCACAACAGCCTGTGCGAGTCGTTCGAGCGGGTGACCTTCATCACCGTCAACCTGGCCCTGGTCGACAGCAAAACGCACCGGCTGACCATGGCCCGGGCCGGCCATACCCCGGCCATCTTCTACCAGGCGGCCGCCAGGCGATGCTCGATTCTCAATCCGGCCGGCATGGCCATCGGCCTGAGCAATTTCTGCCGCGACAAGATCGAGGAACTCAGCCTGGACCTGGCCGAAGGCGACATCCTGTTCTTCTTCTCGGACGGGCTGTCCGAGATTCTCAACGAGCAGGAGGAAATGCTCGGCGTCGACAAGCTTGCGAAACTGATCTGCCAGTACGCCGAGCTGGATTGCCAGCAGATCCGCGACAAGATCCTGGAGTACAGCAACCAGTTCGCCGGCGCGGAAAACAAGTGCGACGATCTGACCTTCGTCCTGTTCAAATACCTCGACAAAACCAGCGTTACATCATGACCGACATCGAAAAGATCCTCAATTACAGCTTTCACAACCGTACTCTGCTGCAGAACGCCCTGATCCACAAATCGTTCAACGAGGGCAGCCGCAACGACCTGCCCGACAACGAGAAGTTGGAATTTCTGGGCGATTCGGTGATCAACCTGGTGGTCACCGAGACCCTGTACCGCCGTTTCCCTTCCTGGAACGAGGGCGATCTGTCCAAGCTGAAGGCCCATCTGGTTTCCAGCTCCTTCCTGTACGAACTGGCCGGCAGACTTGGACTCAACCAGTACCTGGTCCTGGGCAAGGGCGAGGAGAAAAACGACGGCCGCCAGAACCCCAAGATCATCGCCTCGCTGTTCGAGGCCATCGTCGGTTCGGTCTATCTGGACAGCAATTTCCGCGTCGTCAGTCAGACCTTCTTGCCGCTCTTCGAACCCTTCCTGGCCAATCTGAAGGATTGCGAGACCCGAATCAACGATTACAAATCGGAACTGCAGGAACTGATCCAGAGCCAGCATCCCTTGCTGCCCAGTTACCGCATCGTGGCCCAGGAAGGCAAAACGCCGCTGATCACCTTCACCGTCGCCGTTTCGCTGGGCGATCACGAGCTGGCCCGGGGAACCGGTCGCAACAAGCGGCAGGCCGAACAGAACGCGGCGGCCAACGCTTTGGCCCATCTCGACAAAGACCGGAATTACCAGCAGATTTCGGATGTGTTTTTCGTCACCCGGGAAAACGATCCCTAAGCGATCGAGTTCTCAGGTCTCGGCCTGCCGTCAGTCTCTCGCCGGCGGATTCTGCGGATCGTAGGACAGATTGATGGTCCTGCCCTTGCCGTCCTCCAGGGTGACGGTCTCGTAATAATGCTTGTTGGGGTGGATGATCGGATACCAGGACAGGATCTGCTGCTGCGAGTCTTTTCCCGGCAGAGTGACGACGTAAGTTTCCGATTCACCGGCATCGAGCTTGGTGGTGATATCGATGAAGTATATGACGATGGAAGCCGTGCCGACGTTGTTGACGATGACGATGCTTTCGCCGTCCAGCGAGCAGCCGCTGTTGCTGAGCCAGACGCCCAGGAGCAGCGCGATCAGCAGGGTCCGGATGATGATTCTTTTCATGGCAACCTCATTTGTGGATATAATTCAAGACGCATTATGCAGGCTGGCGGTTTTGTTGTCAATGCAGCCGGGGCGTACAATGGGACGGCCGGCCCTTTCTCCGGGCTGTACTGCCCTTGCAAAGCAGCCGGGGTTATGGTAAATAAGCTCTATGGAACAGCTTTTTTTGCACAGTTCTTCTGCCCCTCTCAACACCGCCGCCAGCGCCGTGGCCAACGGGGATGTCATCACCCTGCTCCGCGACGTTTCCGTTGTCGGAAAATTCGTGCTGGGAATGCTGATCGTCTTCTCGATCGTTTCCTGGGCGGTGATCATCTTCAAGATGCTCGAGTACGCCCGGGCCAAAAAGCATGGCCGCCGTTTCGTCGATTATTTCCGCAAGACCAAGAATTTCGCCGATATCAGCAAATACTGCACGATGCTGCCCCTCAATCCGCCTGCCGAAATATTCAAGAGCGGCTACCGCAGCCTGTCGCAGCAGATGCCGACCGTCAAGCAGGGCAAAGCGCTCAACCTTGCCACTCTGGAACGCGCCCTGATGCAGGCTTCCAACCAGGAAATCACCAAGCTGGAGCGTCTGAACGGTTTTCTGGCGACCACGGCCTCGGCCACTCCGTTCATCGGCCTGTTCGGTACGGTCTGGGGCATCATGCTGGCCTTCCAGGAGATCGGTCTGCAGCAGAATGCCAACCTGGCCACGGTGGCCCCCGGCATCGCCGAGGCATTGATCAACACCGCCCTGGGCCTGTTCGCCGCCATTCCGGCGGTCATCTTCTACAACCTCCTGCTCAACAAACTCAAGGTGCTGATCTCCGAAATGGATGATTTCGTGGGCGAATTCCTGACCGTCTCCGAGAACCTGACGCCATGAGAACCCGACGCGGACATCTGGCCAGCAACCTGTCGCAGATCAACGTGACCCCTCTGGTCGATGTCATGCTGGTCATGCTGATCATCTTCATGGTCACCGCACCGATGATGCAGGCCGGTATCACCGTCAACCTGCCTTCGGCCGAGACTCGCAGCAATCCGAGTCAGGGCGGAGTGATTCTGACCGTCAGCAAGGACCGTTACATTCATATCGACGATAAACCGATCCACCTGATGCTGCTGGAAGAGACCCTGCGCAACCGCATGGCCGTCGAAGAGAAGAAGATCGTTTTTCTCCGCGCCGACCAGGACGTACCCTACGGCTACGTGATATCGGTCATGGATGTGATCAAGAAGGCGGGCATCGAAACGGTCGGCATGATCGTCCAACCCAAAGACAAGCGATGAGATTCCGCTGGACGGTGATTGTCTCCCTTTTGGCCCATGTCGGCCTGTTCTCGCTGGTCTACCTCAAACCCGCCGACCGCATGAAAGGGGCCATGACTTACTACGTGGACCTGGTGTCCATGCCCGGCGGCGGCGACGGTCGGCCGGCCGGCGGCGGTAGGGGGCCGGGGGCGAAGGCTCAGCCCGGCGGCGAGCGGAGCGCTCCGGTGCAGACCGCCAAGGTCCGCGACCTGACCGTGGCTAAAGGCGAAGAGCCGGCCGAGTCGCAGCTGCGCTTTCCCGACGGCAGGAAAAAGACCGCAGCCGGCAGCAAACCGCCCAAGGAAAAGGAAAAGATGGTGACGGTGGTCACCCGCCGGGAGAAAACTCCGGAGCCGACGGCCGTCCAGGACAAGAAGAGCTCCGACTCCGCTCAGGATTCGTTTCTGCGCATCGGTGTCGCCGGGGAAGGCAGCGGCAACGGCCAGGGCACGGGTACGGGCGACGGCGTCGGCGACGGCACGGGCCTGGGCCTGGGCTTTGGCACCGGGGCTCCGGGCGGCTACAACTACTATTACGCCGCCCTGCAGAACAAGATCAAGAACTCCTGGTTCAATACGGCCTTCGTCAAGGCCGATGCCGGCCGTATCGCCTACATCGCCTGCCGCATCGACCGCAGCGGCCAGGTCGCCGATGTCCGGGTCTACCAGAGCAGCGGCGATGAAGCGCTCGACAATTCCGGTCTGAGGGCGGTACGGCGGGCGGCGCCGTTTCCACCGTTTCCGGCCGGCAACCCCAACCGCTACATCGATGTGATTTTCGAATTCGAAGGGAGAAAAAGATGAGCAAACGTTTTGGTCTGTGGGTGATGATGCTGAGTCTGTTCGTGCCCGCTTCCCGGGCCCAGGAGGCCGTACGTATCCGTATCAGCGAAGGCATCCCCATGATACCGGTGGCCCTGCCGGCTTTTCTGGCCAGGGGCGTCGCCCCCGAATTGAACCCGGTGGTCAGCGAACTGGCGGACACCATCTGGCAGGATCTCGGCTATTCGCGGGTCTTCAAGCTCATCCCCAAGGAACAGTACGCTTACGTCGCGGCCATCGATCCCAACCAGATCCGTTTCAAGGACTGGGCGTCGCTGCAGGCCAACATCCTGGTCGTCGGCGAGGTCAGTTTTCCCGGACCCGACCGGCTGGTGTTCGCCTTCAAAGTCTACGACACCCAGGCCGAGCGATTCATTTTCGGACGCAATTTCGGCGGCAAAATCGACCATGTGCGCCTGATCGCCCATAAGGCCGCCGACGAGATGATGAAGCATTTCGGGGAAACCCCCTACTTCACGTCGAAAATCGTCTACGTGTCCGAACGCGACGGCAACAAGGAAATCTACATGATGGATTACGACGGTCAGCGGGAACGGCGCATCACCGTCAACGATTACATCGATCTCCTGCCCGTCTGGAGCGGAGACAACGAACGGATCGTCTACACATCCTACCGCAAGGGGACACCGGATCTGTACGCCTTCAACATATTCACCGGCAAGACCGAACTCATATCCTCGGGCGGCAGCAACTGGGGTGCCGACTGGTCGCAGAAAGGGGACCTGCTGGCCTATACCTCGACCAAAGTCGGCGGCGTGGCCCAGTTGTTCATCCGCGAGATGCAGAGCGGCCGGGAACGGCAGCTGACCTTCAACCGCATCATCGATACCTCGCCCAGTTTCAGTCCCAGCGGCAAGCAGATCGTCTTCACCTCGGAACGCATGGGCACTCCGCAGATCTACATCATGGATGTCGACGGCACCAATGTCCGTCGCCTGACCTTCGAAGGCAACTACCACGATTCACCGACCTGGTCGCCGGACGGCGAACGCATCGCCTACGTTTCGCGCATCGACAACCGCTTCGATATCTACGTGTACAACCTGAGCGGCAACAGCGTCATCAAGATCACCGAGAACGCCGGACGCAACGAAAATCCCAGCTGGTCGCCCGACGGCCGCCACCTGGTGTTCGCTTCCAACCGCAGCGGCAATTACCAGCTGTATTCGGTCGATTACGACGGCGCCAACGTCCGCTGTCTGACCGGCAAGGGACACAACAAGATGCCGGAATGGCAGAAGAAGTAATCGTCTGCATTATTGGCCGGAAATCATTTGACAAAAGAATATGGGTATATTATAACAACCTTTAGTTTTGTTCGAGTTAATCAGGAGGATACATGAAACGAGTACTGATTGTTGTCACTGTGATCATGATGGTTTTTCTGGTCAGTGAAGGATGTAAGAAAAAACAGGTCGTCACCGAGCCTGTGACCCAGCAGCCGGTGGTTCAGAAAGTGGAAGAGCCGGTGACCCAGGTCGAACAGCCGGTTCTGACCGAAGAGGAGATCATCGAGAAAGCCACCCTGGACGAGATCAACGGCAAAGGCTATCTCAAACTGATTAACTTCGATTTCGACAAGTACGCCATCAAGGACGAAATGAAGCCCCTGTTGCAGGCCAACGCCGACTGGTTGCTGCGCAACGGCAAGATCCAGATCGCCATCGAAGGCCACTGCGACGAACGCGGTACCGAGGAATACAACATGGCCCTGGGCGAAAAGAGAGCCAAGGCCGCGCAGGCCTACCTGGTTTCGCTGGGCGTTCCCGCCGGACGGATGGCGGTGGTGTCTTTCGGCAAGACCCGGCTGCTCAGCACCGGCAACAGCGAAGAGGATCATTATCAGAACCGTCGTGCCGAATTCCGCGTCACCGCGAAATAATCATCCTGCGATACCGGTGAGCTGAAAGGTGCATGTCAAGATGAGATCCGTAAAACTCGTGGCGCTTTGCCTGCTGCTGCCGGCACTCACCCTGCCTCTGGCTTCGGCCAAGAAAGACACCCAGCTGATCCTGGACGAGATCCAGAAACTGGCCGATGTGATGGGCCGGTTGGAAGAGAAGGTGACCATACTGTCCTCGGAATGGGTCAGTTTCGGTAAACGGGTGGAAGCCTTGGAGAACCGCATCGTGGCCATGGTCAACAATCAGGCCGATTCCAACGAGAAGCGGGAAAACCTGGTTTTGGCCATGCAGTTCGTGCGCGAGGAGTTGACGGAAATCAAGAACAGCATCGGCTCACTGCAGAATCAGCTTCTGTCGTCGTTGCCGGTCGCTCCGGGTGGAGCGGCCGCCGCAACGCCGCCGCCGGCCGGCGAACCCGCTGAAGGCGGCGAGCCGCCCGCCCCCGGAACCGGTGAGAAACCGGCGCCGGAGTCGATCGAATCCATCTATTACACCGCCTATTCGGATTATATCAAGCAGGATTACGAGCTGGCCGTATCGGGATTTCGGCAATTCATCGACAAGTATCCCGGCAGTCCGCTGGCCGACAACGCCCTGTACTGGATCGGCGAGTGTTACTTCGCTCAGCGCAAGTTCGAACAGGCGCTGGAGACCTTCTCGCAGCTGATCACCCGTTTCGCCGACGGGGACAAGATCGCCGACGCCACCTTGAAAAAAGGCTTTTCGCTGATCGAGATGGGGCGGCAGAGCGAGGGCATCAACGTACTCAAAGAATTGATATCGAAGTTTCCGCTGTCCGAGGAAGCCTCCCTGGCGCAGCAGAAGCTCAACGAAGTCAAGGGGTGAGGGGGAATAATTGGCCAACAAACGCAGTCTTAACAAAGTGATACTGATTGGCAACGTCGGTCGGGATCCGGAAATAACCCATATCCCGAACCTGGCCAAGGATGTGGCCAAATTCGGGCTGGCGACCACCGAAGTGTACAAGGACAAGAACGGCCAGTTCCAGGAAAGCACCGAATGGCACAATATCGTGGCCTGGAGCTTCGCCGCCCAGAAGGTGGAACGTTCGGTGAAAAAGGGTTGCATGGTTCTGATCGAGGGACGTCTGCGCACCCGCAAGTGGCAGGACCGTGACGGCAAGGATCAACGGACGACGGAAATTCACGCCGACAGCGTGGTCGTCCTCAAGGAGAGCGAAGCCCAGCTGGCGGCGCGCGGCAATTCCGGCTACGATGCCGCAGCGCACCGTTCGCGCGGCGACGGCGGCAATCACGAGGACCTGACCTTCCCGCAGGCGCCTCCGGAAGTGCAGATCGACCAGATCGACGATTACGCCTTTGACGAGGACGATCCCTTTTAAACCATGGCATTCGTAAACTACAACAACAAAGAAATCACCATCAAGATCGTCTACTACGGTCCTGCCCTGAGCGGCAAAACGACCTGTCTCAAATACATCTATTCCAGCAAGGAATTCCAGAAGAAGGGCAAGCTGATCACCTTGGACACCGACGGCGATCGCACCTTGTTCTTCGACTTTCTGCCTGTCGAAGTCGGCACCTTGGGCGATTACACCATCAAGATGCAGCTCTACACCGTCCCCGGCCAGGTAGCCTACGACACCACCCGCAAACTGGTGCTGCAGGGCGCCGACGGTGTCGTGTTCGTGGCCGATTCGCAGAAGGTGATGCGCGATCAGAACATCGACAGCTTCCACAATCTCAAGACCAATCTGGGCCTGAACAACATTTCCTTCGCCGAGATTCCCATCATCCTGCATTACAACAAGCGCGACCTGCACGATGTCATGAGCCTGGATCAGCTCAACGACGATCTCAACACTACATCACGGCCGTTTTTCCCGACCACGGCCACTTCGGGTGAAAATATACTGGAAGGGCTGACCAGCATCATGAAGCTGGTCATCATCTACCTTAAAAACCGGCTGTCGATCTTTCAGAAGGATAAGACCGTCATGTTTTCGCGCGAACAGATGGCCAATGTCAAACCGGTCGCGACCGGCCCGACTGCCAAAAAATCGGCTTCCGCTTCCGATTCGGGTATCCGACGCGGCGATACGGCCAAGGAATCCCCCTTCGAAGCGAAACCTGCCGTCAAAGAGGAACGGATCGTCCCCGACACGCCCAGCGGCAACGACATCTTCAACCTGGGCGACGAGAACCTGGTCGTGGAAACCAGCGACGATCCGATATTCGATGTGCCCGAGGTGTCGCTGGAAGACGCCATGAAAAGCGACGATCACGAGGTGGCCGAAGCTGAGGAATATATCGATCTCCGCGAGCCGGCACCCGAGCCGGACGAGGCGTTTTCGTTGTCGCAGACCGACATGATCGAAGATGCTGGCGCACAGGCGGTGACCGGTACATCCAGGAATCCGAGCGATACCGATCATGCCTTCGCGGTCAGGGCGGATTCGGACAGCGGCAACCCGGTCACGGTTCCGGTGGTGTTGACGATTCCTCCGGGGCAGACGGAAATCACTTTGCACCTGAAGCTGCACATCAAGGTTTCCGGAAGCAGGTAGTGTGGCTTTCAAGGGAAGAGCGATGTTGAAAAAAGGTTTGGCCGTCTCTATACTTGCCATATTAAGCCCGCTCTTTTCTCAATCCTCCTTGGACAGGCTGGCCAGCCGGTCCGCCGATGAGATTTTAGCGCTGTGCAAGGCTCCCAAGCCGATCGTGGCCGTGGTGGAATTCTGCAATTACAGTTTTTTGTCCGATGTCCAGGTGCAGACATTCTATCAGATTTTGGCCATGAAGCTCGAACAGTCGGGTAAGGTGAATTACCGGGACCTGCTGGTCGATTTTTCAGCCGGCAAGGGCCGCTTCAACCTCAGCGACCTGAATCGGATCCGTTACGGTCTTTTCCTGGTCATGTACGATACCCCGAAAGGTCTGGCCTTTTCCGCGGCGGTCCGCTTGCTGGAATCCTCCAAACTGCTGGGACTGGTTTACCAGAGCGAAACGATATCCGTCGACGAAATGTGGGCGGTCAGCCAGCTCGCTTCCGCCAGTCCGACGGCGGCCTTGCTGCTGCAGAGGCAGGAAAGCTACCGTATCGACAACACCGTCTTCTGCCTGATCCAGGACCTGGATTCTTCCACCACCAAGGATCTCTACGCCCTGACGCCGGATCAGCTGATCGTCTGGCAGGCCATGATGCCCAATCAGGGACAGGGCAGAAAAATCCCGCTGAAATGGCCTTTTCCAAAAACCCCGAGCATCCAGAACGAAGGCCGTATGAGTTTTATCAAGGTCGGTCCCAACCGCTACCTGACCGTGGGAAGCAATTTTTCGACCCAGAGCCTGGTCATGCGGATAACGCCTCAGGAAGCGGTACCGGTTGCCAGCCTGCCGTTTGTTCCGCTCTGGACGGCGCAACTGGGCGGTGAGCCGTACCTGGTCGGCTGCCGCTTCGTTCCCGGTGCCAACCGCTACGACGGCTCGTTGCAGCTGCTCAACCTGTCCGCTTGGACCAGCGAGTCCGCCAGTCCGAAAACAGCCCAGAAACGGATGGATTCTTTTTACGACATGACGGTTCTCAACCGGCCGCAGCAACTGAACGCCCTGTTCTGGGTCGATGAAAACAACCGTTTGAACATGGCCGACGCGCAGTGGAATCCTTTGCTGAGTCCGGAACGGATGCCGGCCTCGGGAGCCAATGCGGTCTGTGTCGCCGGCAGATGGCTCCTGACCAGCGGCAGCGACGAGCGCAACGATACGCTCCAGATCTACGGGATCAGCGATGGCGGATTGCTGCCGATCGGTTCGCAGACGCTGGAGGGCAGAATACACAGCATGAGCGAGGGCCTCCTGGAGGGCAAACCGGGAGCCTGGGTCCTGCGGTTCTTGGACGATGCGTACGGTCGCCGAACCAGTTGGCTTGACTTTTGGAGGTTTGCCGATGCGGAAAAATAGCACGGTTGCGGCGGTATTTTTCCTGTCGATCGGACTCCTGTGCGGAGCGGTCAAGACCCGCTATGGCGGAGAAATCCGTCTGCGGCTCAATGAACCGGATACCCTGCGCCTGAGCGCTTCCAGTCACTCCAACCTGTTGTTCTATTCGCTGCTGTACGAGAATTTCTTCTACCTGGTGCCGGGCAGAGAGATCGAGAGCCATATATTCAGGCGCTTTCAGTACGATGAGGCCAGTATGACCTTGAGCCTCGAACTGCACGAGGGGCTGGCTTTTTCCAACGGCAAACCGGTACTGAGTCGTCACGTCAAGAATTCCCTGACTGCATTCTTCAGCCGGGTGCTTTACCGCTCCAAACGACTGGCCGGCAAGGTTAAAAGCATTGTCGTCAAGGGCGATTACAGTCTGAATATACAGCTGACGGCCGCCGATGCTTCTATCATCACCGAACTGGCCGCGCCGGAACTGGTTCTGACCGGCGATGAAGAAACCGCTTTTTCCGGACCGTACCTGCCCAAGAGTTGGGAAAAGGGAAGGTTCATGGAATTGGTGGCCAACCCCTACTACTCCGGCGGCCGACAACCGATTGAACGGGCCGTCGTTTTCTTTCAGGACGTGGACAACCTGGATGTCTTCCTGGCTGAACCGACCTTTGCCTCGCCCTCCTACAACGCCTATCCGTCCGGTTTGTACGAAAACACCTACATCACCTTTCCCGCTGCCGGCAACACCGGAAACAACAAGCGGCTGGCCTTCTATTCCCTGTGCCGCAACCTGCCCGGGCTGAACGGATACCACCATCTGGAATCGTTGACTTCGGCCCAGGAAAGTCCGTTGACTCTGGCCATAAAGGCAATGCCGGACTACCGGATCATGCCGATACTGCGCAACTCCCGACAAACCTTGTACCTGGCTTCCTCGATCAGCGTCATGGAGCCCGCTCTCAACGAACGCTTTCGCAAACTCTCCATTCCGGTCGAAATCCGGATTCTGTCGGACAACGATTTGTCCGGATACATCGAAAAAAATCCGGTTCCGGTTCTGATCGTCAAAAAACTGTTCCGGACCGAAACCCCTCTGACCGAGAAATTGTCGGCCCTGATCCGGGAATTCAGTTTCAACCGTTTCGACGAAACCACTCTGGGACTGATCAAACAGCTCGAGGAAGTATCCGGCTTCGATCGTGACGAGCTCATCGTACCGGCCATATCGGGGATCATGGAAAGACTGGTCGAGGATGGGATCATCCTGCCCCTGTACCAGCAGCGTTTCCAATTGATGGTCCGGCAGAATTTCAAACCGGTGCTGATCGATCATTTCAGCCGCATCGTCTGGAGCAGACTCCGTCATGAAGACAACAAGAAAAAACCGTAAGCGGGCAATCCGTTTCCTGGCGTTCATGGCCGTGTTCATGATCGCCGTTAATCTCGATGCGGTCAACCTCGGTGTCATCGCCGGGAAAACCAGCAAACCGTCGCAATCTTTCTGGGGGTTGAACGGGCAGATGGGACTGATCGTTCCCACGCTGAAACTGGAAATCGAATGGATGCATTACAACGCCGACGAGGTGTTGAACGCGCTGATGGCCGGTATCATGTTCCGGCCGAAATTGGGGAAATTATCGCCTTACGGCGTATTGGGAGTGGGCAGCGAATTCGACACCGTCAGCCTGAAATTCAGCCGCTACAACAGCTTTGCCTTCTTCGGTTTCGGCTGTCACCTCTTTCTGATGGAAGTCATGTCCCTGCGCGTCGATTGCCGCTTCCTCAATTTTTCCGAACGCAAGCGCTTCAGCCTCAGCGCCGGACTGTTCGTGCACCTGTAGGGCGACAAATCCAGATTTTTATTCGATGATCTTGATGTAGCTGGATCGTCTCAGTTCCTCGATGTACTTATCCAGTTTTTCTGCCTGGATCTGTTCACGCAGGAAATTTTCGATATCGGCCCGGACATCTTTGTATTCCCGAAGGTGTTCGTCGACCCGTTCCACCAGGCTGAGGCGGTAACTACCGTTCTCGGTTTCCACCCAGGGGGTGACGGCGCCGACTGCGGTCAACAGCTTGGCCTGTTCCTCCAGTTTTGGATCCAATTCGCCGCTCTTGAAGGTGCCCAGACGGGCCTTGTTTTCCTCGGTTGTCAGCTGGGAATACTTGTCGGCTATTTCTTTGAACGGCTGTTTGTTTTCCAGGGCCAGATCGATTTCTTTCTTCTGGGCCGTCAGCGCATCGGCAGCCAGAGTCGAGGGCAGGTATATCGCGTCCAGAGTCAGGGTCAGCGGCACGGTGAAAGTCTTCTGGTTATCCCGAAAATAGCCCATGATCTGGGAGTTGTCGATTTTAATCTTGGAGCCGATTTCGTCGTAGACCAGTTGGCTCTGGATCTGGTGGGAGATGAGCTGCTCGCGCCAGGTTTCGTAATCGATACCCTGACCGGCCAGCGCCTTGCGCAGATCGTCGTCGCTGGCCAAGTTGTTCTCCTGCTTGATACCTTTAATAATGGAATCGACCTGGTAACCGACATCATAGTTTTTCCCTTTGGCCTTGGACAGGATCAGTTTCTGCTTGATCAGGGTGTCGAGCAGGTCTTTTTTCATCTTGTCGAGTTCAGCTTTCAATTCTTCGCCCTTGAAGCGTTCCGTCAGGGCCTGGGTCATCTGCAATTCGGTGTTTTTCAATTCCGAATAGGTGATGAGCTGATCGTTGACCACGGCGTAAATCCGTTCGATGGTTTCGGTCTGGGCCAGGACCGAAAAACTGAGGGCGAGCAAGGCGATCGGCAGAGTCAGCCGGGCGCTTTTATTGAACAGTGTCATGATTGCCTCCATTTTGGTTAGACTCATATTTGAAGGGAAGGTTTTCATAGTGGGCGATTATTTGATAATTTTTTTTCAGGCCGGCCAAGAATGTGTCGTAGGCCTGATGCAGTTTGTCCGACAGCAGGCGGTTCTTGATTTCATCCTTGACGGAATCGAAGTACAGATCGCGGCCTTCGCGGATCTGGCTGACACGGAAGATATGGTAACCGTAGGGCGATTGCACCACCTGACTGACTTCGTTTTTTTTGAGGGCGAAGACGTATTTCTCGATTTCCTCAGGTAATTGACCTTTTTCAAAAAAACCCATCACTCCGTTGTTTTTTGCGTCAACCGCTTGGGATTCGGCCAGGGCGAACTCCTCGAATCGGGAAGGTGCGCCGTCGAGGATGTCCTTGATTTCAAAGGCTCGTTTCTGGTCCTTGAGCAGGATCTGGTGCAGCATGATCTGCTTGTTCTGCTTGAACTGCTGGCGGTTCTGGTTGTAATACTGTTGACATTCCTTGATGTCGACATCGATCTGGCGGTAGACCTGGGAGAGCAAGAATTTCTGGATCAGAGTTTCTTCGCCCAGGACGGACTCGTCGACCGAATCGGTGGCAATGCGCAGGTCGGTCAGGTAGGCGGCGGTTTCGGTCGGGCTGACGCTGACGCCGGATTCTTTGGCTGCCTTGAGCAGCAGGGCGTGTTCGACGAAGGCATCGAATATTCGTGATTTCAGCTGCGGCGAAGTGTCTGTCTGGCTGCTCAAACTCGAATACTTGAAGGCGATGAAGCGGTCCAGATCCCCGGTGCTGAGCGAGTTGGAATCGATGGTCAGCACGGGCTTGTCGACAGTTTGAACCGGCTGCGTTTCGGCCAGGGGCGCTGGCGGCGGCTCGTTTTTTTTGGAACAGGATACGATCCCCAATCCCAAACTGAGCAACAACAGGGATCGCAGTAGCAGGCCACAAGAAAACTGAAGCTGATTCATGCGTTCAGATCCGGTTGACATGCCGCCATTATAGCCCATTGCCGGGGTTCTGGCAATCCGTTTCCAGGCTGCTCCAGAAGGCGCGCATCCGGGGCGGAATGATCGAGTACAGATCGATGCGCTGATCCAGGAAGGGGTGACGGAATGACAGACGATGGGCGTGCAGAAGGATTCCGTTTGTGCACAAATTCGCAATCGGAGTGTTGCTGCCGTACAGACGGTCGCCGCAGACCGGGTGGCCGATGGAACTCATGTGTACCCGAATCTGGTGGGTTCTTCCGGTGAAGAGACGGATACGCAGAAAGCTCTTGCCATGGCGGACGGCCAGCAGACGCATTTCGGTCAGCGCCTCCCTGGCGCCGGGGGTGTCGGCTTTGGCCGTGGTGTAGCGGTAGCGCAGACGCGGGTGTCGGATCAGCGGAGTCGATATGCGGCGGAACGGGGTCTTGACCACTCCGTCCACCCAGGCCAGGTAGGTCTTGTGGACCTGCCGGTCACGGAATTCGTCCTGCAGGGCCTGAACCGCCTCCGGGCTCTTGGCCAGCAGTAGAATGCCCGAGGTGTCCTTGTCCAGGCGGTGGACGATTCCCGGTCGGTCGGCATCGGCGAAGAGGTCCGCCAGTTGCGGGTGGCGTTCACGGAAAAAATCGGCGATGGTGAATTCCCGTTCGCCGTTGCCCGGATGAACGGAAATGCCGCTGGGTTTGTCGACGGCCAGCAACCACTCGTCTTCGTATAAAATATGGATTGCGGCCAACAAATCCGGATCGGGCGCAGGTACGGCAGCCTCGACTTTGTCCGGCAGTTCGAGGCTGATGCGGTCCCCGATTTTGAGTTTTTCGCTTTTCTTGCAGGGCTTGTCGTTGAGCCTGACCCGCTTTTCGCTGAAAAACACCTCGATTTCAGTGCGGCTGAGACGGTTGAGCTGATCGCAGAGGAATTTATCAATCCGTTGTCCATTTTCGCTGGACTGGAAGGAAACGGTACGCACCGTTGTCTCAAGCGGATTTCGTTCTGGCATGTCGGTACAAAAGGATCCCGGCCGTAACGGCGGCCAGGGCCATGACTTGAGGAATGGACAGGCTGAGAAAGGGTCGGCTCATGTCGCCGAAGAGGTAACCGCGCCCAGTGTCGCCGCGGAAGTACTCGCTCAGGAAGCGGTAACTGCCGTAGGCGATCAGGTACAGGGAGAAAAGCTGACCGGAAAAGCGACGCTTTTTGAAGAACAGCAGCAGAAATACGGCCAACAGCAAGTTGAAAACGGCTTCGCCGGCCTGGGTCGGGTAGAGGGGGACGCCCAGCGGCACGCCGGTGTTGGCCTGATGGTTGTGAAAGGTGATGGCCAGCGAACAGGATGCGGCGGCTCGGCCCCAGCAGCAACCGGCCATCAGGCAGCCCAGACGGCCGAAGGCGTGGCCGATGGCCACGGCCGGAGCCGCGGTGTCCAGAACGGTCAGCAGGGGCAGCTGTTTGCGGCGTACATAGAAGAGCAGGAATATGGCGCCGGCGATCAGTCCGCCGAAGAAATTACCGGCTGTCGTCAGCATGGTCAGCAGGTGGCGGGGGTGACGGATGAACAGGTCGAGTTCGGTGACGATCAGCAGCAGGCGGGCGCCGATAAGGGCGATGAGCAGGGTGTAGATGGCCAGGTCGGTCATGACCGGCAGCGGCAGGTTCTGCAGCCGGCACAGGCGGCGGCCGATGAAGTAGGCGCAGATCACGCCCAGCAGGATCATGAACCCGTAGCTGGGAACGGAGAATCCACCGATTTTGCAGAGTACCGGGTGCATGTTCAACCTCGGAACGGGCTCTTGCCTTCTGGGCAACGCCGGAACAGGATGCTGAAAATCAATAAACTGACGCCGATGGTCAGCGAGCTATCGGCGATATTGAAGGTCGGGAAGTGGTAGGATCGGTGGTAGAGCTCGATGAAATCGACGACAAAGCCGAAGCGGATGCGGTCGATGATGTTGCCGACGGCTCCACCCATGATCAGCGCCAGGGCGATGAGGTCCAGGCGGCAGACGCGGTCCGTCTTGTGAAACAGCCAGAGCATGACGAAAAAGGCCAGGATGGAAAAAAGGGTCAGCACCAGGGTTATTTTGGGGTTGTTCTGGTCGAGCAGGCCCCAGACGGCACCGGTGTTGCGGATGTGGAACAGGCGGAAGAAGCCTTTGACGACGTCGATGGACGAATACAGCTCGATGTTGCTGAGGATCCAGCGTTTGCTGAGTTGATCCAGGACGACAACGATCAGCGAAATGGTCAGAAAGGGCAGTTTGCTGCGCTGCATGGGTCTCAGCTCCGGCCGTTCATGGCGTTCACCACGGTTTGGCAACGCGGGCACAGCGTATCGTCGCCCTGACCCGCCTGGGCCGGGAAGCGGTTCCAGCAACGCGGGCATTTGCTTCCGATCATGCGCTCGATGCGGATTTCCTCTTGTGGAGCGGCTTGCAAATCGATATCGGAGACCACCAGAATCAGTTTGAAAAGCTGCAGCTCCTTTTGGGCCAGATCATGCCAGGCCGGATCGAGACGCAGCCTGACCCGGGCTTCCAGCGAGTCGCCGATCAAGCGGTCATTGCGGGCCGATTCGATTTCCTTGAGAATGCGGTCACGCAGGGCCATGATCTGTGACCATTTTTCGGTGTCGACCAGGGAGCTGAAGGCCGGTTCGCTTTCGGGGAAGAGCTCGCAATGAACCGAGGCGCTCTTGCCGGCGAACTTGGGCAGGTGTTCCCAGGCCTCGTCGCTGGTGAAGGACAGGATCGGCGCCATCAGGCGCAGGGATTCGTTGAGCAGTTTGAAGACCACCGCCTGGGCGCAGCGCCGTTGCGGGTCGTCGACGGCGTCGCAGTAGAGCTGGTCCTTTTTGACGTTCAGGTAGAAGGCGCTGAGGTCGACGGTGAAGAAATTGCTGATGGTATGGGTGACCTGGTGGTATTCGAATTTTTTGTAATGGGCCAGCACCCGTTCCTTGACCTCGTTGAAACGGGTCAGGATGTAGCGGTCGACCTCGTCGGTCCGGGCGATCTGCAGCGGCTGGGCGTCGGGATCGAAATCGGGAAGAACGGCCAGCATGAAACGCCAGGTGTTACGGATCTTGCGGTAATTTTCAGTGACCCGGGACAGGATTTCCTTGCCCAGGCGGATATCTTCGCGGTAGTTGACCAGGGCGATCCACATGCGCAGGATTTCCGCACCCATCTGGTCGATGATGGACTGGGGCTTGATGACGTTGCCCAGCGATTTGTGCATGGTCCGGCCCTTGTCGTCCAGTGCCCAGCCATGGGTGATGACCTGGCGGTAGGGGGCCCGGCCGCTGGCGTTGATGCCGACCAGCAGTGAGGAGTGGAACCAGCCGCGGTACTGGTCTCCGCCTTCGATGTACATGTCGGCGGGATACTGGTGACCGTGACGGTGGTTGAGAATCGACCAGGAGGAGCCCGATTCGAACCAGACGTCGATGATGTCTTCGCCTTTGCGGAATTCCGTCTTTCCACAGCTGGGGCAGCGGACTCCGGGATCGAGAAATTCCCGGATGTCCAGCGTGTACCAGCTGTCCGAGCCCTGTTCCTCGAAAATCCGGGCCGTACGCTCGATCGAGGCGGGATCCAGCAGCGGCTGCTGGCAGTGGCTGCAGAAGAAGACCGGGATGGGCACGCCCCAGTCGCGCTGGCGCGAGATGCACCAGTCCGGACGGTTGGCGATCATGTTGGTGATCCTTTCCTGCCCCCATTCTGGCAGCCAGCCGATCTCGTTGATGGCCTGCAGGGCCTTTTGCCGCAGCCCGGCCTGGTCCATGGCGATGAACCACTGTTCGGTGGCCCGGAAGATGACCGGCTTTTTGCAGCGCCAGCAATGCGGATAGGAATGCTGGATGTCCTGTTGGTGAAACAACCGGCCTTTTTCCCTGAGGTCCTCGACCACCTTGGGATTGGCCTTGAAGACGTTCAGTCCGGTGTAGGGGGCGGCGGTCTCGTCGAAACAGCCGTCGCCGCGGACGGGGGAATAGATGTCCAGACCGTGTTGGCTGCCGGCCCGGTAATCGTCCTCGCCGTGGCCGGGGGCGGTGTGCACGCAGCCGGTGCCGGCGTCCAGGGTGACATAGTCGGTGTTGATCAGCAGAGAGTCGCGGTCGTAGAGCGGATGACGGGCCTTGAGTCCTTTGAGGGCTTCCCCTTTGAACTCGCACAGGATGCGGTAGCTTTTACCGACCGTTTCGCAGAGGACGGGGATCAGGCGGCTGGCGGCGATGTACAGCTCGCCGTCCATATCGAACAGGGCGTAATCGAATTCGGGGTGAACCGCGATGGCCAGGTTGGCCGGGATGGTCCAGGGAGTGGTGGTCCAGATCAGGACGTCGATGACTTTTCCGGCGGCCGCCTGTCTGAGGAAGTCCGGCGGATCGGGCAGGGCGAAGCGGACAGTGATCGACGGCGAACTGTGATCGTGGTATTCGACTTCGGCTTCGGCCAGGGCGGTCTGGCAGCTGAGGCACCAGTAAACCGGTCTCTTCCTGCGGTAGACGTTGCCGTTTTTGACGAAGCTGTTGAAGAGGCGGACAATGTCGCTTTCGTAACGGGTGTTGAGGGTGGTGTAGGGAGCCTCCCATTCGCCGAAGACACCCAGACGCTTGAATTCCTCGCGCTGGATGTCGACGTAGCGTTCCGCGTACTGGCGGCAGAGCTGGCGCACATCGCTGATGGTCATCGACTGGCGGCGATCTTTGATCTCCTGGTCGACTTTGTGCTCGATGGGCAGGCCGTGACAATCCCAGCCGGGAACGTAGGGGGCGTAATGTCCTTCCATCGATTTGGTCTTGACGATGAAGTCCTTGAGGATCTTGTTGAGCGCGTGACCCAGGTGGATGTTGCCGTTGGCGTAGGGCGGACCGTCGTGCAGAATGTAGCGGGGGCAATCGCTGCGGGCGGCTAGAATCTGGTTGTAAATATCGTTCTCCTGCCATTTCTTGAGAATTTCCGGTTCTTTGGCGCTCAAAGAGGCCTTCATCGGAAATGAAGTCTGCGGCAGATTCAGCGTTTCTTTCCAGTCTTTTTTTTCATCGGCCATGCTTGTACTCCCTGGTGCAGTCGGCCATCGTCTCCGCTCGACAGTAAGGTAGTCTGATGGGTACAACGGAAACAGATGACGTGTAAGGCTCCATTATCGTTGATTGACGGCTGGCTGTCAAGGAAAGACGAGGCGGCTGACGGGAGATTCCGGCGGGATGAGAAAGGCCGCCACATGGCTGGTCAAAAAAAGCGAAACAATGTACTATTGAAGTGAAGCGAGTGAACGGAAATGGTAAAAGCTGACAACGAGCCGTCCAAGCCCGAAGCCGACCTGACTGGGCAGTTGATCGCGATCAACCGCTACGAGATCATCGGCAGACTGGCTTCCGGTTTCATTCATGATCTCAACAACGGTCTGGGGGTTCTGTACGGGTATCTGGAAATGGCTCTCGAGGAATGTCCCGTCACATCGCCGTTCATCAATGAACTGCGCTGCGTGGAAAAAGCGGCCGACAAGGCCCGTCTGACGGTGGAGCGTTTTCACAGCCTGACCCGTCGTGTCGACGAACCCTTGCGGCGTTTGGATCTGGCCGCCGAAAGCCGCGCCCTGCTGCCGTTGATCGAAACATTGTTCCCCAGTGCCCTGACTGTCGATATGCAAGGTCCGGACTGCCACCTGCCCGTCAGGGGCAAGGCCAACCTGTGGCGCCAGGCTTTGCTGGCCGTTCTCCTCAACGCCCGCGAAGCCATGAGTCAGGGCGGGACGATTCGGGTACAGATGAAGGCCAGTGACGGTCCGTCGCCGCTGACCGGTTACGCCTGCGTGGAGGTCTCGGACCAGGGGCCCGGCCTGTCAGCCAGTCAACAGCAGCAGGCCTTTGAACCGCTGTTCGCCATGGCCGATGGGGCCGGTTTCGGACTGCCGGCAGCACGGGCCATCGCCCGGACCATGGGCGGTGAACTGCAGATCGAGAATCTTCCCGGAAAGGGCTGTCTGGTACGTTTCCTGATTCCGTTGGAGATGGTCGAGGCCGATTGAGTCCAGTTGTGGTGTATAATGACGCTCATGAAAAGCATCACCACACTGTTCAAGCCCGGGTTCGGTCCGTCGTCGAGCCACACCATGGGGCCGGCGAACGCGGCCAGGCGGTTTGCCGATCGCCATGCGCAGGCAGTCTCGTTCCATGTCGAGTTGCTCGGCAGCCTGGCGGCCACCGGGCGCGGCCATCTGACCGATCAGGCCATCATCAAGACCCTGCAGCCCAAGTTCTGCCGCTTCTCCTGGCTGCCGGAAACCATTCTGCCACGCCATCCCAATGCCATGCGTTTCGAGGCTCTGGACGAAAAGGGCAGGGTGCTCGACCGCTGGACAGCCTACAGCGTCGGCGGCGGGACGGTGGTCGGCGAGGAGGAGGCCGACAGCGCCGAAGAGCCTTCGGTCTATCCGCACCGCAGTATGGCCGAGGTGATGAATTGGTGCCGGGAACAGCAGCGTGAACTTTGGGAATACGTATTCCATTTTGAAGGCATCGGTTTTCCCCTGTTTCTGGGTGAGATCCTGGAGCAGATGAACGATGCCGTCGAGCGCGGTCTGAACCAAGAGGGCCGTCTGCCGGGCGGACTGGAAGTCAGGCGCCGGGCCATGGATTACCATTCCAAGGCCGGATTCATGCACAGCACGCTCAACCGTATCGGTCGAACCTTCGCCTACGCCCTGGCCGTGGCCGAGGAAAACGCCGCCGGCGGCCTGGTGGTCACCGCCCCGACCTGCGGTTCCTGTGGGGTGCTGCCCGCGGTTTTACGCAGCCTGAGAGAGGAACATCGGCTCAATTCCAGGCAGCTGGTGCGCGCCCTGGCCAGCGCCGGATTGATCGGCACTCTGGTCAAGCAGCAGGCTTCCATCTCCGGCGCCGAAGTCGGCTGTCAGGGCGAGATCGGTACGGCCTGCGCCATGGGGGCCGCCGCCGCCGCGCAGTTGATGGGGGCGTCGATGGAACAGATCGAGTACGCCGCCGAAATGGGTCTGGAGCACCATCTCGGTCTGACCTGCGATCCGGTTAACGGTCTGGTGCAGATCCCGTGCATCGAACGCAACGCCGTGGCCGCTACCCGGGCCCTGGATGCCGCCGTCTACGCCACCCTGTCGGATGGCCGGCACCGCATCAGTCTGGATACGGCCATCATCACCATGAAACAGACGGGCCTGGACATGTCGGCATCGTACCGGGAAACGGCCAAAGGCGGACTGGCCCGGCACCATGATTTCCGACCGGATGCGGCCTGCTGAACGGCGCTTCGGTCAGTCCTGCAGGGTATCGCCGATGACCTGCGGCGAGTTGCGCCAATTGGGCATGACCTTGACGAACAGTTCGAGGTAGACCTTCTGCGAGAAATATTCTTCGAGTTCGTGACGGGCGGTTTCGCCGATTTTCTTGATGCGATTGCCCTGACTGCCGATGACGATTTTTTTCTGGGATTTGGACTCGACGTAGATTTCGGCGCGGATCACGACCACATTTTCCTTTTTTTCGATCGATTCGGTCTTGACGCTGCTGGTGAAGGGCAGTTCGTCTTCGGTCTCGTTGAGCAGCTTTTCGCGTACGATCTCGGCGGCGTAGAAGCGTTCGCTCTGAACGGTCAGCTCTTCCGGCGGGTAGAAGGCCGGGCCCTCGGGCAGGTATTTGAAGATCAGGTCGATGAGGGTATCCACGTTGTCGCCGCTCAAGGCCGATATGGGAACGATTTCGGCCCAGGGGTACTTGTCTTTGTGGAACTGGATGAATTCCAGGATCTTGCTCTTGGAGAACTTGTCGATCTTGTTGATGACCAGAAAGACCGGTTTGTCAAGGGCCTGCAGCATGGAGCGGATGAAGGGGTCGTCGCGGTGCAGGCCGATGTCGACGAAGTACAACACGAGGTTGGTGTCACCCAGACTGGCATGGACATCCTTCATCATCCGTTCGTTGAGCTTGTGCTGGGGCCGGTGAATACCGGGGCAGTCGAAGAAGACGATCTGGCCCCGTTCGCTGGTTTTGATACCCAGAATCTGCCGGCGGGTGGTCTGGGCCTTGTCGGAGACGATGGACACCTTGGCTTCCAGAGCGGTGTTGAGGAAGGTCGATTTTCCGGCATTGGTTCGACCGATGAGGGCGACGGTCCCCGAGAGGAAGCCCGGGCTTTTTTCACTGTTTGTCATGTCTGAACATCACCTTGTGGATGCGGGTTTTATCGACGGAAAGCACTTCGGCCCGGTAGGGCGGAACGGAAACCTGGTCCCCCGGGACGGCGATTCGACCGAGTTTGTAACTGATCAGTCCGGTGACGGTCTGGTAGTCCTCGTCGTCGTTGAGGGCGATGCCCAGGGTCTCGCTGAGTTCGTAGACATCGGCGTCGCCACGGACGATGAAGCCCTGTTCCGATTTGACGATCAGGTCCTCCTCGTTGTCGTACTCGTCCTGGATGTCGCCGACGATCTCCTCCATGATGTCTTCCATGGTCACCAGTCCGGAAACGCCGCCGAATTCGTCGACCACGACGGCGAATTTCTGCCGTGAGCGCTGCATTTCCTTGAGCAGGTCCTGGATACGCATGGTTTCGGGCACGAAGAATGGCGGACGCAACACCCTGGCCAGCAGGAAATCGGGGGCGTCGATGATATCGAAGATGTCCTTGGTCAGAACGATGCCTTCGATGTTGTCGATACGGCCGTTGACCACCGGGAAGCGGGATTTTTTCTTTTCACGGATGAAGGCGGCGACCTCGCTCTGGGGGGTTTTGATGTCCAGGTAGAACATGTCGACCCGCGGGGTCATGATCTCTTTGACCAGGGTATCTCCGAATTCCAGGACGCTGGCCACCATTTCCCGGTCTTCGTGTTCGATGACGCCGGCCTTGGCGCCCTCGTCGATGAATACCTCCCGCTCCTTGTCGCTGGGGTCGTCGTTTTCGGCTTTCACCGGCTGGCCGGTCAGTTTCTGCATCGCGTGAACGACGCTGTTGAACGGCAGAAACAGGTACCAGGGCAGGGGATAGAGGTAGAGAAGCACCCGGAGGAGAACGATGCGCCGGGCGATGACCAGCAGATAGGTCAACAGGTGGTAGACCAGAAAGAACAGTCCGATGATCAGGATGCCTTTCTGCAGCGGTGAAAAGGGCAGGAGATGGTAGGCCCAGAGGAGCAGGGCGCTTTTGAGGATGAAATTGGTGCCGCGCAGGGTGTTGAGGAAGGTGCTGTGCCTTTTGATGAAATCGAAGCGGTTGAGGAAACCGGAGTGCAGATCTTCGATGAAGCCGGCCAGGGAAACCTTGGAGAAGCCGGCCAGGCCGACCTCCAGGGCATGCAGCAGCAGGCTCAGCAGCAGCAGCAGGGCGTAAGTGAAAACGGTCAGGTTCATGGGTTTTTACTGGCCTCTGTCCAGATGGATCGCTTCCGTTGTCCCGCGGTCGAGATCCAGCAGCACCAGGCTGGCCTGGCTCAACCAGCCGCCCAGCTCGCCCGGGTTGACGATGCGGCAGGCACCGAGCTGCCGCTGGTCGATTTTGTGCAGATGGCCGTACAGGACATAATCGTAGCGGCCGCTCGCGGCAGCCTCCTCGAGCAGGAACGGTTCGTGCATCATCAGGATGCGTTTGCCATCCAGCTCCAGACAGCGAGGATCGGCGGTGAAATCGGCGCCGATGAGATTGGCGGCCTGCTGCAGGCGCAGACGGTCGCCGTCATTGTTGCCGTACACGCCGTAAATTCGGCCCTGAAACGCCTTGAGCGCCGTCATGGCGAACGGGGAAACCAGATCGCCCAGTACCAGCAGGGCCTGGCATTGGCGCTGATTGGCGAATTGGACAGCCCGGTGGATCATGTTCAGGTTATCATGGGAATCGGCGATGACGGCAACTTGCATGGCCAGAATTATAGCATACATTTTTCCTGAGGCTCAAGGCGGCTCACGCCTCTTGCCAGGAACGGCGCAGTCTGGCAAAATGAGGGCATGTCAGCGGAGGACAGATGAACGATCAAAAAACCGATGAGCGGAGCCTGCCGGTTCCGGACCTGGAATCCTACATTCACCACGGTTCCCTGTCGCGAACCATCGCCCTGGGCGTGGTCGGGCTGGCGGCGCTGACGGTGCTGATCTGGATTCTGCTGGCGTCCACGCAGCCGGTGCTCAGCGACGAGGATTTCCGTGCCCAGTTCTCTTTTCACAACATCGACAGCCAGTGGGTGGTCAAGAGCACCATCGATCGACCCGATTACAAAGGCATCCTGCTGGTGCCGCAGATCCGTTTTCGGGTCGGCAACCAGAGTCAGCGAGAACTGAAAGCCGTACAGATGATCGGCATTTTTCGTTTTCTCAACTCCGGACGTTCGATCGGCGAGAGCATCGCCTACCTCTTCGACAAGCCGGCCAAACCCGGCCAGAACAGCGACGAGGTGGTCATGTCGACTGAAAACGGCTACGAATCCGGCAGCGTTCAGGACTTCGAGAAGAACAGCAAGTTCTGGGAAGGGGCCCTGGTCGAACTGTACGCCAAGTCGGGGCGCCAGAAACTGACCTTCATCAAGTCTTTCTACATCAGCCGGCGAATCCAGGGCCTGGACCATGACGTGAAGCTGCTGCCCAAAGCGGAGCGCAAAGCGGGGGCGGATTGAATCTCAACGGCTTTTGTCAGCTGCCTTTGATTCCCAGGAGCTGATTCAAAAGCGCTTTGTCGAAGCCGATGACCGGCCGGTTGTTGATCAGGGTCACCGGCACACCCTGCTGACCGGTACGCCTCACCATGTCGGCCGCCGCTTTCTCGTCGCGGCTGATGTCGACCACCCTGAATTCAACCTGGTGCTGCTTCAGGTAGTCTTTGACTGCCCGGCACCAGGAGCAGGTCGGCGTGCTGAACACGATCACTCTGGGTTTGGTTTCGGCCATCGGGCAACTCCTTTCTCCAGGCGGCCGGGCACTTCCTTGACTTCCTGGGCCCGGTCGGTACGGGTGACGAGGATGCCGTCGGCGGTGGCGACGACCGACAAGCCGTCGACGCCGACCAGGGCCAGCGGGATGTGCAGCTCGTTGACGATCATCGATTTGTGGGCGTTGACCAGCAAGCCTTCACCGCGGCGGCAGTTGCCGTCACCGTCCTTGTCGGCCAGTTCGTAGATGCTGGACCACGAGCCGACATCGTTCCAGGCGAAATCGGCCTTGAACATGCGTGCCTCGGTCATCTTTTCCATCAGCACCCGGTCGATGGCCTCGGCCTTGAACAGTCCGAAAGCGGTTTTGACCTCCTGGGCGTCTTCCCAGCACTGCTCGATGGTGCGCATGTGTTGAAAGTATTCGGGGGCGTACTCGCGGATGAAATCGCGGAAGTGGTGAATGTTGTAGATGAACATGCCGCCGTTCCAGTAGTGCCTGCCGCTGTTGATATAGGTCAAAGCCCGCTGGTGATCCGGCTTTTCGTGGAAAGTGCGCACCGGCTGGAAGCGGGTCAGACCGTGCGAATCCCCCAGGCTTTCGTCGGCTTCGATGTAGCCGTAGCCGGTGTGGGCGTACAGCGGTTTGATGCCGGCGGTGATGACGCAGCGTTGATCGGCGTAGTCCAGGGCGTCTTTCATCTGCCGGGCGAAACTGTCGGAGTCGGGGATGTGGTGGTCGGCCGGTACGACGACGAGGTTGGCGTTCTCGTAACGCCGGCTGAGAAAGATGTTGGCGTAGATCAGGCAGGGGGCGGTGTTGCGGGGCTGGGGCTCGGCGATGAGGTTGGCCAAAGGAAAATCGGGCAGCGCCTGGCTGATCTGGTCGGCGTAACGGCCGTCGGCGACGATGAAAATGTGTTCCGGACTCACGATTCTGCGCAGGCGCTCGAATGTTTCCAGAATCAGTGGTTTGTCGCTGGTGATGGCCAGGAACTGTTTGGGTCTTTTTTCGGAACTCATGGGCCAAAAACGGGTGCCTTGCCCGCCGGCCATGATCAGGGCGACATGTTCTTTGACGATCGGGTTCATGGTCAGCAAGATAGCACAGAAGTCGGGTAAAATCAAAAAGTCCCGCCGATTTTGTGCTTGCGCATCAGTTTGAAGAGGGAGATGCGGCTGATGCCCAGAGCAGAGGCGCTGCGGACGCGGTTCCAGCCGTTCCTTTCCAGAGCGTCCAGGATGCAGAGACGTTCAAACTGGCTGCGGCAGCTGTGCAGGGTGCCGCCGCTGGACAGACGCGCCGGAGAAGGTGCGCCGACATCGGGATGATGGGGGTAATAGGTGATCAGTTCTTTGATGCGCGATTCCAGCTCGCGGATGTTTCCCGGCCAGTCCTGGTTCATCCACTTGAGGGCCAGCCAATGACGTTCCGTCGGACTGAGTGCCTGGAACTGGTACTTGGCGATGAAATGATCGAGCAGCAGGGGCAGGTCTTCTCTGCGTTCCCGCAGCGGCGGGCTGTACACCGTCAATTCGTGAATGCGGTAGTACAGGTCTTCGCGGAAGGTCTTGGCCTTGACCATGTCGAGCAGGTCGCGGTGAGTGGCGCAGACGATGCGGCAGTCGACCCGACGCTGCTGGTTGTCGCCGAGGCGGCGCAGCGAATGATCCTGCAGGAAGCGCAGGAGTTTGGCCTGCAGCAGCAGCGGCATTTCGCCGATTTCGTCAAGAAAGAGGCAGCCGTTCTGGGCGGATTCGATCAGGCCGGTCCGGGTCTCCCGGGCATCGGTGAACGCCCCTTTCTGATAGCCGAACAGCTCCGCCTCCAAAAGAGTCTCTGGAAGCGCGGCGCAGTTGAAGGCGATGAAGGGCTGGGCATGGCGACGGCTCAGCAGGTGGATGGCTCGGGCGATCAGTTCTTTGCCGGTGCCGCTCTCGCCGTGGATGGTCACGGTGAAATCGACCCGGCTGACCCTGCGGATCTGTTTTTTGAGCTCCATGACCGCAGAACTTTCTCCGATGATGGCATCCAGCGGTTGGGAAAGGCTGCCCGCCGATTCGCCGGCTTGGCCCTGCAGCAGGTCGAGCAGCGGTGACAGGCAAAGCTGCAGGTTTTCATAGAGCGGCAGTTCGGGCGCAGCACCGGAGCGGTAGGCCAGCAGCACCAGCAGGGTGACCCGGCCGTCCGTCGCAGCGACGCGCAGGCGCAGTACGGTCTCCAAATTGAGGAGACAAGGGCTCAGCTCCCGGGGGCAGGTCGTCTTCAGGACCGGTACGGGAACTCGTTCCTCTGCATCCTGGCCGGCGTTGTCCAGGAGGTACCCGGCCAGGGCTTCGTGGCTGAGCGGTGCGCCGACGGTCAGCGCTGTCTGCCTTTCTCGCAACAGGCGGATGTAACAGATCTCCGGCAGGAAGCGGCTCAGGATCATGCCCAGTGCGGTTTTCAGGAGATCGGCAGGTTTGGCTGGGGCTGAGAGTGCCGAAGCCGAGATGGCGCCGGACGATCGGCTCTCGGCCAGAACGGCTTGGGCAAGCCGGCTGCGGATGGCCTGCATGACCGGGGAGAGCTGTCGGCCGCGCCGGCTGAAATAGGCGCAGGTGTCCAGGAAGAGGTCGCGCTCGGCTCCGCTCAGGATCGGCGGCCGCGTCTCGTGGAAACGCAGGTAATGGTATTCGTAATAAAAATAGTTGCGCTCTGAACCGAGCAGGCAGGCGGGCAGCTGGCGGCTTGCCGGCCTGGGATCCGCCGGATCGGTGCTGAACGGACGCAGGGCGGTCACGATGAATTCCAGCCAGGGCGGCAGCACGGCGTCGATTTCCGGGCCGTTCTGATGGCTGGCCTGCAGTTTTTTTCGGATCAGCGCCATGTTTTGCGGGCAGAGTCCGGCCACGTGGACATGATCGCCACCGGTCCCGTCGAGATGGTGGTCGAATTCGCCGAGGTGCATGTCGGCCTGGGTGAAACGGTGCTGCAGCAGCAGCTGCAGGTAATCCCAGCATGGTTCGTCCGGAGGCCGGAGCGCGCCCGGAAGCCTGGCGTTCCAGGCCTGATCGGGACGTTGCCAATGGCCGAGCAGGGTTTCGCACAGCTTGAGGCTGCAGTTCAGCGGCGGAAGGGGGGCCGCGCTCAGCTGCTGGCAGTCCTGCAAGAGGAAAAGGGCCTGTTGCGGCGAGCCGTGCCGCAGCTGCCAGTGAGCCCAGGCCAGGCTGACCCAGATGCGGAGATCGGCGTTTTCCAGGCGGCGGCTGCTAAAGAGCAGTTCGTTCATCCGACCGATCAAGATTTCTTGCGCCTGGCCGCAATTGGGACCGACCAGGTCTTCGGTTTCGGCGATGACGGCCAGGCTGAGGCAACCGGCTTGTTTGAGCGCGTCGACCCGGCTGCCGGAGCCGGCCCGGGCCGGATTGACGGCCCAGGCGATCAGGTCGGCGGCATCGAATTGCAGCGCCTGTTGCACGGCGGTCCACAGGGTGTCGTTTTCCCGTTCACGGCTATGGTCCGGCGCGATCTTTTCCAGCCAGTAGCGGCATTGGGGTAGTAGGAACAGTCGGGCCGTCAGCTCGGCCATCAGCTGGACGATATCGGTATGGTCCTGCCAGCTCGGACAGGTCTGGTCCAGGAGGGCGATCAGCTGACGGGGCTGCTCGTGCAGTTGTTCCAGGAAGGGCGGGGATACGCACAACTGGCGCAGGGCGCAGGCGTCGGCTTGTAAAAGCAGCATCTTCAGGTGCGTCAAAGGAGCCTTGTACAAGGTGAAAGCCTGTTTCAACACCGGCTGTTCGTCGGCCGGAACCGGTTCGGACCTGCTCTGAGTCAATCTTTCCGGGATGACGATCTGTCCGCTCTTTTCCTGGAGCAGACCGTGCCCCAGGCACTGGTCGAGCTGCTGCCGTTCCTTAGCGCCGAACCAGAGCCGGACCTGGTCCAGCGACAGCCGATCGGGAACGATAGCCAGGAGGCGGGCGATCTGCTTGAGTATGGCCGGCGGGCCGTCAGACCGTTTCTCCTCATCGTCGCGAACTGCCCGGCTGGCTTGGATTTCTTCCGACACTGTCCAGGTAAAGGCGAACCGGTCGCTGGCCCGCAGGCAGAAGAACAATGGTTTGTGAGCGATCAACTCGTGCAGCAGCTGCGTGATGAGTTCGGTTTCGAATGATCCGGATATCGAATCGCACAGGATGACCACCGGCTGGTCACCGGCAAGCCCCGGCAATTTCCGGCAGAATCCGTGCACCAGGTCGTGGACCAGCCGGGGTGACGGACGCCGGTCGGATTTGAAGCGCTCCGGATCGTCGCCGGCCAGAGCGAGCGGATTGTCCTCCAGGTCGATGAGCAGGGTACGCTGCCAATCGAACGACTTGGCCACCAGTTTCCGTACGAACAGACCGGCGGCCGGATGGTCGGATCGGATGCACAGGGACAACGGGGTCTGAAAACGGGCCAGCAGCGGATCGCCGAATTTCCACAACCCGGAGCGGTCGCTGATCTGGTACAGTGTTTTGGGTGGCAAGCGGTCTGTGGCTCCTGTGGCCCTGGCGGTGACCGCCGGAGACTCCGGCTTGTTCAAAAGCAGCGGATAAATCCACTGTCCGTCGGCGAGCCGACATGGCCGGCTCCAGTCCCAGAACGCCGGGACATCAGCCGTTTCGGTCTGCCTGTCCAGACGGTCCGAAACCTGGAAATCCACCTGGGGAGCCGGTTCTTCCAGCCAGATAAAGCCCGGGTCGGTTTCCCGGCTGAGACACCAGATTTCCTGTATGGACGGACCACCGCACCGGCACAGGCGGTGCAGCAGGGCAGACAGCCCGGGGGAATGCGGCAGCGGGACTTTACTCAGGCGGCGGCGCTTGTAGCGCCAGGCCCAGCAGCGGAGCAGCTCGTCGAGCTGCTCCTCGCGCTCCAGGATGAACAAATCCCGCTATCCTTTGAACAAAGTCCTGATTTCCTTCGATAGCTGCGCGATGTCCCGATAATCCTGATCTTCCCCCCGGATTTCATCGATATATGTAAGGGCACGCTCATAGTCTTCTTTCAGCTTGAGGGTCTGGACCAGCTCATACTTGATGGCCAGATACTCCTCGCGTTGCCGGTCGCCGGTCTCCAAAGCCCTCTCGAACCAGGCGATCGCCTCTTCGTTCATGCCTTTCTCCCGGAAGCACATGCCGAGCAGGCCGGCAGAGTCGAAAAATTTCAGCGGGTGTTTGGAGGCGATCAGGAATTCATGGATGGATTCCTCGATCAAACCCATCTCTTTGTAGGCGATGCCGAGGTTGTAGCGGGTGTCGTAATCCTCGGTGCCGATTTTTTCGTCGACGCCCTTTTTAAATTCCTCGAAGATCTCCATCATGTTCTTTTCGATGGTCGAGGTGCGTTGTTTTTCCAATTCGCGCATCCAGACCGTCAAGGCCTGCAGCTCGTCGGCGATATGGTCCTCGGTGGTCAGGAATTCACCCTGGCTGTCGAAGATCAGCAGTTCGTCGCCGAGAAATTCTTCGTCGTGATCGAAGGGGATGTCGGTATGGCTGATCTCCTGGAACGGCGACTCCTGGACAATCGGCTCGTCCTCGTCTTTGAGCAGGTGGCCGATCAGCAAGGAATCATCTTCCGGCAGGGTGTCGATGAAGCGTTCGTTGACGGGGCTCTGGGCCTCGACGGGCAGTTTGTCCGCAGCGGACGGCGGTTCCTCGACCAGCGCATCCAGGGAAAACTCGCCGCTTTCCATGGCTTCGCTGCTGAGTTCGAACACATCTTCGTCCGGAGTCTGACGCTGTTCGGACTGACGGGGTGCCGTTTCCTCGATCGTTTCCGGCCGTAAAAAAGAACCGGTCGCGGTCTTTTTCATGACCGTCTGCTCGATTTCGAACAGGGCGGACTGGATGTCGGCGGAGGATTTTTTACGGTGGGCGGCCGCAGACTGCGGCTCGTTGCTGACGACCGGGTGGGGTTCGGGCATGGCGTTGATATGGCTGTCGAACTCCACTTCCAGATTCAGATCGTCAATCAGGTTCGGCGAACTCTTTTCCGGCAGCAGACTGTCGATGTCGAAGCTGCCGGATATGTTGCCTTGCAGGTCGATTTCTTCCGGCGGGGCTTCAGTTTCGATGTCCAGATCCAGTTCCCGGATGCCGGAAACCTGTCGGCCCGGCGCTGGCTGGACCGGAATCGGTTCCGGTTCCGGCTCCAGTTCTATGGGCATGGGTTCGGGGCTTTCGACGGGTTCGACCGGCAGGTCGGGCATGGTCTGCGGTTTGCCTTTCTGGGTCTCTTTCTTGAAACGCTCGATGCGGGTGACCAGCTGATCGTTCTCCGGATATTTTTTCTTCAGTTCGTTGATCAGCTTTTCCGCATCGCCGAAGTAGCCGTCGTTGATGTAGAAATCGAGCTCGGAAAAAACGGAGGACAGGGTTTTGGAACTCTCCAGGGGATCGGGTTCGTCGATGGTGCTTTCCTCGGAGAGTACCAGAATCTCGGGTTCCGCCGGTTCCAGGGGCAGAACCTGGGAATCGGCCATACCCTGCAACTGCTCTTCCAGCTCTTCCTGATCGAAATCGATATCGATGTTGGTGGACTCGTTGCCGCTCATCTCGACCAGCTGGTCATCGTCGGGATGGATGTTGGACAGGGTGTCCAGGAGGTGGTTGTATTCGTCGATATGACCCTGGTTGCGCAGCTGCTCGAGCAGGTCCTTGCCGATGGCGATGGCCTTCTCGATCTGGCCGATCTGCTGGTAGAAATCGTAGAATTTACGCAATACTTCCAGACTGTCCGGGTGGCTGCGCTTGGCCTTGATCAGCAATTGCTCGGCCTTGGCGAAGTCGCTTTCCTTGAGGGCATCGTCCACGGAACGCAGGGTGAAACTGATCGATTCCTGGACGCGTTCGATGGCTTCCTCTTTGGCCTCTTCCCGGGCGTCGTCTCCCTTGATGCGGGCCAGGTGTTCCTCGTAGCTGAACGGCTTGTCGGAGAGCTGGATCAGGCGTTCGAGGATGTCGATCAGCTTGTCCTTGGCGCCGTTTTTCTCGAATATCGGCAGCATCGACTCGTACAGGGCGATCAGGTTGTTGGTTTTGCCGCTCAGCTCGAAAATCTGGGCCAGTTTGTAGAGGGCCGGCAGAAAGCTGTTGTTGGAGGCGATGATGAAACGAAGAAACGAAGAGGCTTCGTCGTAACGCTTGCTGTCGATATGGGCCTGGACGACCGGCTCGAACAGTTCGAAAGTCTTGGCGTACTCCTCGCGCTGCAGGTAAACCCTGCCCAGTTTGAGGATGACCTCGGCTTCGCTGGGATCTATGGCGGCGACTTTTTTGAAGACGGCTTCGGCCTCGTCGATGCGGTTCTGCTCGAAGAGCAGTTCCCCGAGCATCTTGAGCAGGTTGGTATGCTGGTACAGGACTTCGCCCTGATCGATCAGCATCTGGATGGCCTCGTTGTTTTTACCCTGATGGCTGAAGGCGGTGACCAGCTTTTCGGTAAGGCGGGTGCTGGTCAGTTTGGTCTTGAGCTTTTCGACCAGTTCTTCGACCTTGTCGAACTCCTTGCGGCTGATCAGGATGTCGGACGCGATCAGGTACTCTTCGGTTGCCGCGTCTTCGAGCCCTTCCTTGAGGTAACTGTCGGCCAGGAGGAGGCGCATCTTGATGTTGTTGCGATCGAATTCCAGGATCTTCTTGTACATGTCCAGGGCGCGTTTCTGGTTCATCTGCCGTTTGAACTCTTCGGCCATGTCCAGGTAGATCTGCTTGGCCTCGATGATCAGCCCCTGTTTGGTGTACAGTTCGGCCAGTTTGAAAAAGGCATCCTGGTAGTTGGGATCGATCCGGCTGATGCGCTTGTACATGGCGATCGATTTGGTGAAGAAACCGTCCTTGAGGTAATAATCGGCGATCCATTCGAATTGGCGGATGGCCTCGACGGTGTTGTTCTCCTTGAGTTCGAGGTCGCCGACGATCTGCCGGACCTTGAGATCGTCGGGCTTCAGTTCGAGAATTTCCTTGTATTTGGCAATGGTGGCATCGATCTTTCCCGCTTTGAAGTATTTGATCGCCTGCTTCAAGAGCTCTGTTCGCTTATCCATCGCTAACCTTTCCTAAAACTCATTCTGTGATATATCGACACTCCGGAAGATGATAACATACTCCGGTGTTTTTGGGTAGGATAGCCGCGATTTTTTTGCAGATTGTAGCCTGGGAAGAACCGATCCATCTCCTCCATCAGCTCGTCCCGAAGCACTTTGGCGATGACCGATGCGGCGGCGATGGACAGGCTTTTGCGGTCGCCCTGGACAATGCCGGACTGCGGCAGCGGCAGGTCGAGGCGGATGGGACCGTCGATCAGAACATGGCCGATGTCGATTTGTATCCGGTCGACGGCCTCTTTCATGGCCCGGCGTGTCGCCTGTAGGATGTTGATTTCGTCGATGACGTCGTTCCAGACCCAGGCCAGTCCGGTGGCCAGGGCATGGCCGTAAAGCCATTGCGACCAGGTTTTTCTTTTTTTATAGGACAAGAGCTTGGAGTCGGTCAGCCCCCAGGGAAGATCGTCGGGGTCGAGAACCACCGCGGCGGCGACGACGGGACCGAACAGGGCTCCGCGCCCCACTTCGTCGACGCCGCATACCGGACAGGCAACCGAAGAGTGCCGTAAGGACTCTTCGATTGCGTAATCCGTCATCTAGCGGACTTCTTTGAGCCGGGCCGCCTTGCCGCTGAGTTTCCTCAGGTAATAGAGCTTGGCGCGCCGCACCTGCTGGTGTTTGACGATTTCGATGGATTGAACGAGTTTGGAGTTGAGGGGCAGGATCCGTTCGACGGCGACGCCGAAGGAATTCTTGCGCACGGTGACGGTCTTGGCGATACCGTGGTTTTTGAGGGCGATGACGGTGCCTTCGAACAACTGGGTTCTTTCCTTGCCGCCTTCGATGACGCGGTAGGCGACTTTGACCACGTCGCCGGCGCTCAGCTCGGGAAGGTCGGTGCGCACGCCGGGGTACAGGAGCAGATCGCCGAAGCTTTCCCGCTTGGCCTTCTCCCGTTTGGGGGCGGCCGCTTTCTTGGCGGGCTTGGCGGGCGTCTTGGCGGCGGCTTTTTTCTTCTCGCTCTTCTCGGCCTTGACCGGAGCGGCGGCTTCCTGAGCGACGGTGGCGGCCGGTTCGGCCTTGGGGGCTTCCGGGGCCTCTATGGGTTGCTGATCTTGCTTTTCTTCTGCCATTTATCTTACTCCTCTACGGTTGATAATCGGAAAGTTTTTCTATTTTACACATTTCGCTGTCATTTTTCAAGGGGACGGCGGGGATTTCGCTTCGTCACCAGCGCGGGCGGAACTGTGTGCCTGCTTGGCCATTGTAAGCGAAAGCGAGCGGGATGGCAAGGGCCAGATTGACAGCGGAGGCCTGAATTGGTATAAATATGGCGATTTGTCAGTCAGGTCTTTCCCACTATCCCACTTTCCCTGATGTGAACAAGGAGACGGTCATGAGCGCTCAAGAAGATTTTGTAAAACAGATCACCAAGCGGTCGGAAGATTTTTCCAAGTGGTACGTCGACGTCATCCGCAAGGCGGAACTGGCCGACTACTCGCCGATGAAAGGCATCATGGTCATCCGTCCCTACGGCTACGAGATATGGGAGCTCATCCGTGACCAGCTCGACCGCATGTTCAAGGAAACCGGCCACCGCAATGCCTATTTCCCGTTGCTCATCCCCGAATCCTTTCTCAAGAAAGAGGCCGAACATGTCGAAGGTTTCGCTCCGGAAGTGGCCTGGGTGACCCAGGGAGGCAGCGAGCCGCTCGAAGAACGTCTGGCCATCCGACCCACCTCGGAAGCCATCATCTGCTCGATGTACGCCAAGTGGGTCCAGTCCTGGCGCGACCTGCCCCTGCTGTACAACCAGTGGGCCAATGTCATGCGCTGGGAGAAAGTGACCCGACTGTTTCTGCGCACCACCGAATTTCTCTGGCAGGAAGGCCATACCGTACATGCCAGCGCCGAGGAGGCTGTCGAGGAGACCCTGCGCATGCTGGACATCTACCGTAAACTGGCCGAGGAATATCTGGCCATTCCGGTCGTCACCGGTCGCAAGAGCGACAGCGAAAAGTTCGCCGGCGCGGTCAGCACCTACACCATCGAGATGATGATGCCCGACGGCAAGGCCTTGCAGGGCGGTACCTCGCACTTCCTGGGTCAGAATTTCGCCAAGGCCTTCAACATCCGTTTCGAGAACCGTGCCCAACAGCTGGAATACGCCTGGCAGACTTCATGGGGCGCCACCACCCGCCTGATCGGCGCCTTGATCATGACCCACGGCGACGATTCCGGTCTGATCCTGCCTCCGCGTGTCGCCCCGCTGCAGGCGGTAATCGTGCCCATCAGCAAGGGCGACTGGCGGCAGACCGTTCTGCCCAAGGCGCTCGAATTGCAGGAAACTCTGCGCCGCAGCGGTGTCCGTTGCCAGCTCGACGACCGGGACGGTTTCACGCCGGGCTGGAAATTTTCCGAGTGGGAGATGCGCGGAGTGCCTCTGCGCATAGAGATCGGTCCCAAGGATATCGAGAAGGGCCAGGTCGTCCTGGTCAGCCGTCTGGACCGCAGCAAGACATTCGCTCCGGTGGCCGCCGTCGGCCAGCTTGTGCTGGAACAGCTGGATATCATCCAGAAGGCTTTGTTCGACAGGGCGCTGCAGAATCGCCGCGACAACACGCATGCGGCGGACAACTTCGCCGAGCTCGGTTCGATTCTGGAAGGGCAGCGCGGCTTTGTCCGGGGTGGCTGGTGCGGCGAAAAGGCCTGTGAGGCGCAAGTCAAGGAAGCCTGCTCGGCCACGATCCGGGTCATCGTCGACGATCCGGGCGCCGACGCCCACGCTGCATGTGCGGTTTGCGGTCGGCCGGCCAAACACGAGGTCCTGTTCGCCAAGTCTTATTGAGACGCTTTCCAAAACGAGCGCTCCCGCCGTCAATCGGCGCAAGAATAGTGCGAATTCGTTAAATTGATTGAAAAGTTTTTTGACGATGGTATAATAATTTCATGATTATCGAATGCCCGAATTGCAACGCCCGCTACAGTGTGCCCGATGATCGCATAAAAGGCCGGACCAAACTGAAATGTTCCAAGTGTATGAATGTCTTCAACATCGAGGAACCGGCCGACGATTCGTCCAGCAAGAAAGACACGGCCAAGATATCGCGACAGAGTGTCAACGATTCGCTCTGGACCAACGAGAATCTGCGCCTGCCGGCCGACCAGAAGCTGTCGATCGCCGTCATCAAGGGGGCCAGAGCCGGCTATATCTACCATATCCAGAAACCGTACGTCCTGATCGGCCGCGGCAAGGTCGACCTGATCATCCCCGACAAGGAGGTCAGCCGCAAGCACCTGGCCCTGGAGATCCGCAACGACAAATTTTTCATCCGGGATATGGGAAGCACGAACGGTACCTTCATCGACGATAAAAAGGTGTCCATCACCGAAATCGAGCCGCAGATGGAGTTCAAAATCGGCCAAACCACGCTGATGCTCATTATCACAGAGTTGAGCGGAGGGCATCAGACGACGGACAACTCTTGAGAAGATTTGCCAAACTTATCATCAATATCTTCTTGGCCAGCGTTTACATCACTTTCGCCGTATCCATTCTGATTCTGCTGCTCAACCCGCAGCTCAGGCTGAACGGATCGGAGTTTCTGCTGCTGTTCACCAATCTGCTGCTTTATTACGCGCCCTTGATCGTCATCCTGTTCCTGTTCGTTTTCGGCATCATCCAGTTCTTTTCGGTGAAGAAAATCCCCATCGGCTTCTTCGCGCCGTCGTCGCTGATCTATTTTCTGGCGGCGGGCGCCTTGGTTTCCTCGCTGATCCATTACGCCAATTACGAATATTTCAAGGAGATCATCTCCGGCGCCATCCACAACCGTCTGATCGAAGTGATCGTCGCCGACATGGTCATCGTGCTCGTCATCCTGTGCGTCAGTTTCTACCGCAAGACGCTGAAACTGTGGCTGCAGCTGCTGCTCATTCTGGTTTTCTTCGTCAACATCCTGATCAGCTACGTGCGCACCCAGTCCGTCATCTCCAGCCGGGAGAGTCAGGTCGGCGAACCGCTGCCGGCCGCGCCGCTGCCGGAGAAGGTACGCAAGATCCGCATGGTGCTCATGGACGGTCTATCGCACCGGGTCGTACTCAGCCTGCTCAATCGCACCGATACGCTGCGCAACTTCCAACTGCTCATCAACAACGGTGTGCACGGACAGGTGACGACCTTCAAACCCAATACCGACCTGCTGCTGACCAGCGCCCTGCTGAGCGGTCTTCACCCCTCCCGTATCCCCCAGCAGGACGATTCGTGCTTCAAGATCCGCGACATCGAGCGGGAGTTCACCCTGTTTCCGCGCTTCATATTTTTCCGGTATACGGCTTATTTCGAACTGACCGCTTTTTACGTGACCCCCAGACCGGTGGTCGTCGACCGTTTGCAGGAGAACTTCGAGCGCCAGGGTCTGCCCACCTTTCAGCTGCTCTACCCTCAGGATTACCCGGTGTATTCGGCGCTGGCCATCCGGCAGAACAACCTGTTTCTGCAGAATTTTTCGTACGCCCTGACCCGCAAGACCCCTAATTTCAAACTGCTCAAACGCACCTTCTTTTACGACGAATACCTGCGTTCGCTGCTGCCCGATTTAGGCAGCTCCGAACTGAGCTACGCAGTCATCCGCATGCCGGGTCTGGCGCATATCAGCCGCAGCTTTTTCCCTTACTTCAAGCCCCAGCTGTCCGACAGCGTGCCGCAGATGCCCACCACCAGCAGTTACGCCCCGATTCTGGAATCTTATTACCATTATTACGATTCCATCATCGGCAACCTGATCAGCACTACCCGCGACGACGAGATGCTGGTCATCTTCGGCGGCTATGAACTCGAGCAGATGCCGCAGTGGCGCAGCATCCTCTACTTTCTGCTCGGCGGCCAGCGGGGGATATCCATGTACAAACCGCTTCATTCCAAGGCGGTGATCTACCTGTACGAGAACAAGGCCCTCAAGCGCGACTACCCGCTCAGCGATGTGCCCATACTGGACATTTACCCCACCTTGCTCTATTACGCCGGATTCCGCCTGCCCAAAAATCTGCAGGGGGAGGTCTTGCGAGGCATCTTCACCGACGAGTTTCTCTCCCAGCACCCGATCGGCATCGACCCCGATCCGGCAGGAGGCGGTTGAAACGCGCCAATGTTTGCCATATTATCATAATTGAACTATGTTGAGATAGAAAATGACAGAGATTGAACCTGAATCCGCCTTGGTCAACCGTATCAGCAGCGATTTCATCAACGAGCTGGACGCATTGCAATGCACCTGCCCGGTGATTCTGCTGCAGGATCAGCAGGAGATGGAGTATGCGGCGGAAGCCATCCTGCTGCAGGGGATCAACGAGCTGGGCTTTGACACCGAAAGCCGCCCATCCTTCCAGCGGGGAGTGACTTTCCCCATATCCCTGATCCAGGTCGCCATGCCTGACCGGGTCTACCTGTTTCACCTGCTGGAACCCTGGATTCCGCCTTCGCTGGTGGAAATCATGGCCAATCCCAATATCCGCAAGATCGGGGTGGGGCTGAGCGGCGATTTCCACAAGCTCAGGCAACTGGTCGATTTCGAGCCGCAAGGCTTCGTGGATCTGAGCAAGATTGCCGCGCAAAAGGGAATCATTCAAACCGGGGCCCGTTCCCTGACCGCACGCTATCTGGGCAAGAAGCTGGTCAAGGCGGCGCGTACGACCAACTGGGCCCGGCCGCAGCTGTCCGAAAAGCAGATGCAGTATGCTGCCACCGACGCCTGGGTCTGCCTGACGCTGTACCCTCTGCTGCTGGCCGATCAGAACGAGTATCATCACATCGATGAACTGGCCGAAAAGAATCAAGCGGCAGAGACGGACTCGGCTGCCGCTGAATGAGCCGCGGTCCGGGACGCGTCGGCGCTATTTGACCGCTTGTCTAGCCGAAAATGGTATGGAGGACATCATGAAGGGATATAAAGGGCACAAGAAAATCGCCGTCGTTTTCTCCGGCGGGCCGGCTCCGGCGGCCAATGCGGTCATTTCGTCGGTTTCCCTCAATTTTCTGAACGAACGGATTCCGGTGGTCGGTTTCTTCAACGGTTTCGAATATCTGGAGAAATTCGATCCGGGCGACCGGTATTCGCTGGTCGAAGGCCTCCATTTCGAACATCTGGACAACAATATTTCCGGTATCCGCAACCGGCGCGGTGTATACCTCAAGACCTCACGGGCCAATCCCGGAAAGGATATCCATTCCCGGCAGGACCTGGACGACCCCAAGAAAAGCGCCAAACTGCACAGTATCCTCAACGCCCTGGATTTTCTGGGCATCGGCTTCCTGGTGACCATCGGCGGCGACGACACCCTCAAAACCGCCAATTTTCTCTCCATATTGGGCTTGCCGGTGCTGCACATTCCCAAGACTATCGACAACGATTATTTCGGCATCCCCTGGACCTTCGGCTACTGGAGCGCGGTGCAGACGGCCAAGGAGGTGCTGCTCAACATCAACGCCGATGCCGAGAGCACCAGCTCCTACTTCATCGCCGAGCTCATGGGCCGCAAGGCCGGCTGGATCACCTACGCTGCAGGAGTGGCCGGCGAGGCCGTGATGATGCTGTCCAGCGAGGATGTCGAAGGCGACGAGCTGGATATCGAGGCCCTGTCCGAGACGATTGTCGAGAAGATTCTGCTCCGGGAACGCTACAACAAGTATTACGGGGTGATCGCCGTGGCCGAGGGCCTGGCCGACCGGCTGCCCGACCGCTACAAACCGACCGAGACCGACAAGCACGGCAACCTGATTTTCGGTACCGCTTTCGTGGGCCGGGTCATCGGCGACCGGGTCAGTCAGATCTACGAGGCCAAGACCGGGCGCAAGAAGAAGATCACCTACAAACAGATCGGCTACGAGACCCGCAACGTTCCGCCCATCAGCTTCGACGTCGTTCTGGGCAGCATGCTGGGCTTCGGTGTCGTCAAGCTGTTCAAGCAGGGCAAGTTCAACACCCTGGTGTCCGTCTCCGATCACTTCGACGTAATCGGCGTACCGTTTTCGGAACTGATCGATCCGGACACCATGCTGACCCGCCTGCGCACGGTGCCCAAGGGCAGCGATTTCTTCGAGCTCAAGGAAGCGCTGACCTTTCAGGACAGCGATTAGTGTCCCCCTGCCCCCGCGCGGGACGGTGCTTTACTTCTTTACATTGATGTAGTAGAGTCGCAGTATGAGACGTGCCAGACTGACCTATGAAGGCGCAATCGTTCACGCCATGAACAGAGGGTATGACGGGCAACCGATATTTCGGGAAGAGTGCGACAAGCAAACCTTCGCGGAACTGATCGCAACGGCGCAGGAACTCACTCGGGTGAGCGTCCTGGCGTATTGCATCATGGACAACCATTACCACCTGATCGTCCAGGACGGCAGCGGACGAATGGCCGACTTCTTCAAACAACTCAACGGGCGATACGGCAGCCATTTTCGTCATTGTCATGGCGGTCGGGGTTATGTTTTTCAGGACCGTTACCAATCGATGCTGATTCAGGATGAAGCCTATCTGATGCTGTGTCTGGCTTATGTGCTGAACAATCCTGTAAAGGCGCAGCTGTGCAAGGTGTACGACGATTATCCCTGGTCGAGCGCCGGTCATTATTTTTCCGGCGAATCTTCTTTGTGGCTGGACAAGGGGTTCATCGAGGAACTGTTCGGCGATGCCGATGCATTGAAACGTTTCGTGCTTGCGCAGGCAGATCTGGAAGAATTACCCACAGTCAGGACCCCGATGGGACGGCTTATCGGCGGCGAAGAATTTATACCTGTAGCGCTTGAACGTTCAGAACGCCGCAGCGAGCGACCCAGCCTGCAACGCAAACGGACGGAGGACTATGAATTCGAACCCGTTGCCAAGGTGATACAGGAATTTGAGCGGAAGCATAGCACCAAGCTATCTGACCTGGACACAGGTCGTTATACCGGGAAGCGGTTGCGTGCGCAGTTACTGGTGCATCTGAAAGACCGTGCCGGGTTGAGATATCGAGAACTGGCCGAGCTGGATCTTTTTTCCGATCTCAGTATCAACAGCTTGGGTGAGATATACCGCAGGGCACGAACGCTGGTGTGAATACCTTGGGTTAATGTAAAGAAGTAAAGCACCGTCCCTCACCGGTCACTTGTCCAGGTAATACCCGTCCCGTGACAGCAGGTGGTCGAGCTGGGCGATGCCGTAGACGACCACGGCGTTGACGATCGAGGTGTGGGCCTGGTATTCGGGGATGCTCTTCTGGAAGTAATCGTTTTCGGTGTGCCAGATCTCGCCGTAGCGGAAGTCGTAACCCTTGGGATCGCCGCTGGAAAAGCCCATCGCCGGCACGCCGGCCATGGCGAATGGTGAATGGTCCGAGCCCATCGGGCCGTCGGGCCTGCGTTTGGCTTCATGCTTGGTCATTTCGAATGGGAATTCGGGATTGATGGACTTGACCGGAGCGCAGACCTTTTCCATGTCTTTCCACATCGCCTCGCTGACCCGCAGACCGGTGGGCACAGTCGGGCCGCCGTCGCGGTTGAACAGGGCCGATACCTTGGCCAGCTCTTTGGCGTGCGCCTTGACCCAGTGCTGGGATCCGAGAATGCCGAATTCCTCTCCGGCCCACAGGCCGATGACGATGGTGCGCTTGGGTTTGCCGCCGGCGGCCATGATCAGACGGGCCGCTTCCATCGACGTGGTGACGCCGTTGCCGTCGTCGACGGCTCCCGAGGCCACGTCGTAGGCGTCCAGGTGGCCGCCGAGGATGACGTACTCGTCGGGGTACTCGGTGCCGGGGATGACGCCCAGGACGTTATGGTACTTCACCGGACCGGGGCGGAAGTGGTTGCGGATGTCGAATTCCAGTTCCACCCGCTGCCGTTCCTCGATCATGCGGCTGATTTCGGCGAACTGGTGCTCGTCCAGCTTGATGTCGCACAGGGTCGGCAGATCGACCCAGGATTTCCATTCGTGGACATCTTTATTATACATGGCCGTGATGGGCAGCTTGGCTGAACTGATCACCCCCAGGGCCCCGGCGTCCCGATACTTGTTCAGGCGGGCCTGCCATTTTTTCTGCGTTTCGGCTCTCTGTTTCTCGCGTTCCTGGAAACTGGGCTCCTTCTGGCCAGGCTGCGGCTTCTTGTCCGCTTCCGCATCCGGTATCAGCAGCACCCAGGCGCCCTGGATCCGTTTTTTCATGCGGGCGAACTGTTCGTCGTCCTTGGGCTCGTTGACCGCCGGGGCGGCGATCCTGCCGCGGGTACCGGCCGAATAGGAGGGGGTGGCGAAGTGCAGCGGCATGGAACTCGGCGAGGTCATCTTGCCGAACCAGGGACCGCGGTTGAAGCCGACAGCCAGTTCTCCGGCTTCCTCGAGGACGACCTTCATGCCCCAGTCGTGGAACAAACGGCTGGCCCACTCGACAGCGTTGTCGTAGGCGTCCGAACCGATGGGACGACCGCCGATGCGGTTGGTCAGTTCATCGAGCAGGGCTTCGGTGCGGTTGTCGCGGCGGCCGATGTCGATGATGCGCTCGATGACCGGATCGGTGGCGGCGCAGACCGCGAAACTGGACAGAATGAAAGATGCGATGACGGTTCGGAACAGTTTAAGCATGACAACCTCGCAGCCCTTGCCGTAAAAGCGGTCTTTGCGGGCCGAAAATCATGCTAGACCAGTTGACCCCGCATAGTCAACCGCCGCTCCGGTCCACCGGGGCCGATTGGTGAAAAAAACGTCACCAGGGGTGAAAAGAGGTCGCTTCCGTGAAAACTGATCACAAAAACAAGCTGAGCAGAATCAGCAGGATCAGCACCGGGCTGACGTAGCGGATGACGAACTGCCACAGCGGCGCCAGTCGGAAGGGTGCGCTGGCGTTGATCTCGGCGACGGCGTTGCGGCTCTTCCAGACGTAGCCGACGAATACGGCCACCATCAGGGCGCCGACGCTCAGGGTCAGGTTGCCCCAGACCAGGTCCCACAGGCCGAGAAAATCCATGTGCACCAGCGGCAGCTTGCCCAGGGCCGGGACAGCGCCCTGCGACAGGGCCGATGGAACGCCGAACAGCAGCGAGACGATGCCGACGAGCCAGGCCGCCTTTTTCCGGCTCCAGCCTTTCTGGTCGATGAAGTAGGCCACCGGCACTTCCAGGATGGAGATGGTCGAGGTCAGGGCGGCGATGGCCAGCAGAACGAAGAACAGCGGACCGAAGATCATGCCCAGGGGCATCTTGTCGAAGAGCACCGGCAGGGTGTTGAACATGACGCCGGTACCCTGGTCGGCCGGGTTGAGCCCCTGCGAAAACATGGCCGGGAAGACGATGAAACCGGCCATGACGGCCACCATGGTGTCCAGGGTGGCCACCCAGGCAGCGGCGGCGGGGATACGCTCCTGTTTGCTCAGATAGGAGCCGTAGGTGATCATGGTGCCCATGCCCAGGCTGAGGCTGAAGAAGGCCTGACCCATGGCGGCGACGATGGTTTTGAAGGAGATTTTGCTGAAATCCGGGGTCAGGTAGAACTCGATTCCCTGTCCGGCGCCGTCCAGGGTCAGCGAGCGCAGCAGCATGACGACCAGGATGCCGAACAGCATGGGCATGAGAATCTTGGAATACTTTTCGATGCCCCCGGAAATGCCCTTAGCTACAACGAAGATGGTCAGTGCAATGAATAAGGTAATCAACAGCAGCTGCAGGCCCGGGTTGGCGGCGAACGAGGCGAACTGGCGACTGGATTCCTCCGGAGTGATGCCCCGGAAATGGCCGGCCACCGATTTGGCGAAGTAGCCGACGGTCCAACCGGCGACGACGGAGTAAAAAGACAGGATCATGAAGCCGCTGGCCACGCCCAGAAAGCCGACGCCTTTCCACAACGGGCTGTTGCGGATGGCCTGGTAGGCTCCGACCGGGTTTTTCTGGGCGAAACGGCCCAGAGTGATTTCGGCGATCAGGACCGGCAGGGCGATGATGAGCACCGACAGCAGGTAGCAGATCAAAAAAGCGCCGCCGCCGTTGTTGCCGGCGGTGTAGGGGAAACGCCACAGGTTGCCCAGGCCGATGGCCGAGCCGGCGGCCGCCAGGATGAAACCGATCTTGGAATTCCAGATACCGCGCTTGGACATTTCATGCACCTCGCAATCAGTTTTCGTGTAGCTTCAAGTCCCTTGGGACACGGGGTTTGTAACACAGCGGCAAAAGTAAGTCAATTCCGTG